>CAXBMB010000023.1:0-50508 GCA_963976695.1 uncultured Rhodovibrionaceae bacterium | reverse complement strand
GTTTGCTCCCGGGTTTGTCCCTCGGGACGCTCCGCGGTGTGCGCCTCGGTGTGCTCACCGGCGGCGGTCTGTTGGGCGGTTCCGGCCGTCGCCGCGGCTGAGCGGCGATCTGGTAGAGGGATCGATTCCTGCATCGGCTGGCCTGACTGTTCATGGGGGAAACCACTGGGGATCACTGGGGATCAGGGGGATACTACGGGAAAATCCTGCGGAAAGCCCCGCGGAAAGCCCCCGCGGAAAGCAGAGGAGGAAAGCGTCATTCGACGATGGTTTTAAAGAGCTGGCCGGGTTGGAGATCTTTCGCGCTGTCCAGGCCATTGAGCACCCGAAAGCGGTCTTCCTGGTGGTCGGAAAAGGGCAGCATCTGGGCTTCGGCGCTTAGGCTGGTACTGTCGTCGGCCGTGCGGATCTTGATCCGGTAGGGCGTCAGCGCGGCGGCCTGGGCGGCCGTGAGTTTCTTGAAGGAATAGCTGGTCCGGCGAAGATCGGCCGACAGCGCCTTGGTCTGGCTGACCGGGGTCACGAACAAAAAGCGGAACAGGCTTGTGTCGTCAAAGCGGATCACCAACAGCCGGAGGTCGACCCGGGCGCCGTTGCGGCGAACCCGGGTGCCGGCCGTTGCCGCCGCCATGCCATTGATGGTGATGCGCTCCAGGTCGCTCAACTTGAGCTTTCGGCCCCATTGGGTGCGCAGATAGGTGGCCGGATCCAGGCTGCCGGGCTTTGAGGCGCCGCTGAACAGGATCAAGCTGCCATTGGGGTGCCGGGCCGTGACCTGGTCGGCCGCGTTGGTGAGCTGAAAACCGGCCGGCACCTGGAAGGTGAAGCGCAGTTGCGGATGGGAGAAACGCCGGCCCCGGACAAAGCCCTGGCTGGGGCTGTCGCCATAGATCATGCCGTCGATTTTATTCAGGTAGATCGCCCGCGCCCGCAGCGGGTTTTTGACCTCGGTTCCGGCCGCCAGGCGAACGGCGGCGGCCACCCGATCGGCGGTGCGCGGATGGGTCTGCATGATATCGAAGCTGTCGGCGACATCGGGATTGCCGGCCAAGGTGGCGTCCAGGCGGGATTTTGCCTGGAGGTTGTTGAGGAAGCTGCCCATGGCCTGGGGATCGAACCCGGCGCGCGACAGATAGCGCACGCCCAGTGTGTCGGCCTCGAACTCCTGCTCGCGCGAGAAGGCCTGGAGGGTCGGGGCGGCGATCGAGCCGCCCAGTTGAGCCGCCTGGCCGCCCAAGAGCACCCCCAGCGCCATCTGGCCAACCGACGCCAAAACATTGGAGCCGTAGCGTTGGGCTGAATGGCGGGCGGTGACGTGGCCGATCTCGTGAGCCATCACCCCGGCCAGTTCGGCTTCATCATTGGCCAGGGCCAACAGTCCTCGGGTGACATAGACGTAGCCCCCCGGCAGGGCAAAGGCGTTCACCACGTCGGTGTCGAGAAGGGTGAAGGTGAACTGGAGATCGGGAAGCTCGGAGGTGGCGACCAGAAGTTCGCCGATCGAGGTCACATAGCGATTGAGCGGCGCGTTGTCGTAAGCGCCGCCATAGGCCGCGACAATTTCAGGGTGCTGCTGCGCTCCCAATTGTCGTTCCTGATCGGGGGTCATGCCGCCGGTGAAAATTGTCTCCCCGGTGGCCGGGGCCTTGCTGCAGCCCGTTGCCAGGACCAGAAAAGAAAGCAATAGCAAGGAGGTGATGATTTTGTTCAGCTTACCCACCTTTTGGCCCAGGCGCCGTTTTCCGGTTCCATCGATGCTTCGAGTGTTCGTCGCCGCGGCTTTAGCTGACACGCCAAGCCGCAGCTTACAATAAAGCCGAATGCGGCGATAAAAAATAGGAAATTGCCCTGCTGCGCCAAAGACCGCGTCAGTCCAGCAGCTCGATTTGTTCGGGTTGCCGAAGCTCCAGCATGACGCCGTTTTGATAGAACAGCCAGCCCCGGGCCCTTAGCCGCCGCCCCGTCAGGCTGGCCGGGGCCAGCCCGGCCTCTTCAAACAACCGACGTCCCTCGGCGGGGATCCGCAGGGTGAAGTCGCGGCGCCAGTCCTCGCCAAAGTTGAGATAGGTCGCCTTGGTGCCGCCGGCAACGGACTTCACCCGTCCCTGAACCAAAGCGAAGCTGCCCAGACCCTTGCGCGCCTCGTCGACAGCCAGCACCCGGTAAGGCCAGCTTCGCCAGACGCCCCGGCCGGTCTGGCGGGCCTCGGCCTCCACCCGTAGTAAGGCCGTCAGCCCCTGGCGGGCGTCGGGTAGGGGAAACACCCGCCCCAACCCTTGCGCCAGCAGGCGGGCCTGGAGACTGCGGTCCGGATCGGGGTGAGCGCCTGCCGGCTGGGCCCAAACCCGCAGTCGGTCATAGCGATCCCGGGCCGGCGCCCCGTCCGCCAGGCGGACCGGGGTGATCTGAAGCGCTTGCCACGCGGTTTGCCGGGCCAGGGCCTGGCGGGCGCGCCGCAACCAGGGCCAAGCGTCGCCGGGCCGCAGAAAAAACGGTCGAAAAGGCGGGGTCAGACCCTCCAGGCGCAGGCGCTGCCCGGATTGCGTCACCAGGGTAAGGTCGCTTTCCACCGTTGCAATATAAACCGGATCGGCGGCGATCAGACCGGTGGCGGGCCGGGATTGCGCGGGCGCCACTCCCGCGCCGACTCCTGCGTCAATCTCCGCGCCGACCTCTGCGCCGCCCAGCAAGCCCGCCAGCGCCAGCAGCATCGGGGCCAGCCGTCGGACCGGCGGCGGCATTTGCCGGCGGCGGCCGGGCCGCCCTAACCCGCCGTTGACTAGCCGTGCGATACCACCCTCCTTCGCGTTCCGCCGGCGATCGGACCAAGCACCAATTCGCTCCGAAAGCCGTTGGGGCGCCACAAGCTGCAATCTTTACTTGGCTTTTGCCATCCACCTCCGCCAGCATAGCCTTAAAGTTGCGCTGTTTCACTAAATCCCCCCGCTTGTCCCGAAAAAGCGCCCGGCCGGTTTGCTGCTTTTCCCTGGCCGACGCCCAGACTATCGGATCCGGCGTCGCCAATCCGGGACGGACACTGTCGGGATTTCAACAAGGTCTGTCTCATGTCCTCTACCGCACCGCTGGCGTCCCCCCGCAAGGATCTCTTTGCGCCGATTGAGCCTTTTGAAAGCGGCTTTCTCAGCGTGGGCGACGGCCACGCGCTCTATTGGGAGGTCTGCGGCAATCCAGCGGGCAAGCCGGTGGTTTTTCTCCACGGCGGGCCGGGCGCCGGCGGGGGAACGGATCAACGGCGGTTTTTTGATCCAGCGGTTTACCGCATTGTGCTGTTCGATCAGCGCGGGGCCGGTCGCTCCACGCCGGCCGCCGACCTGACAAACAACACCACCCAGGCGCTGGTGGCGGATATCGAGAAGTTGCGGCGGCACCTTGGCGTGGCGCGCTGGATGGTTTTTGGCGGATCCTGGGGCTCGACCCTGGCGCTGGCTTACGCGCAACGCCATCCCCAGCAGGTCTCGGCGCTGATCCTGCGCGGCATCTTTCTCGGCCGGGAAGCCGAGATTGACTGGTTCGTCAACGGCATGGGGCGTTTTTTTCCGGAAGCCTGGGACCGGTTCGCGAAGTTCATTCCCGAGGCGGAACGAAACCACCTGCTGGCGGCCTACTATCGCCGGCTGACCGACAGCGACCCGCAGGTGCATCTGCCGGCGGCCAAAAGTTGGGCGGCTTACGAAGCGGCCTGCGCCACGCTGCATCCCAGTCCTGAAACGGTGGCCGGTTTCGCCGACGATCGGGCCGCGCTGAGCCTGGCGCGGCTGGAGGCCCACTATATGATCCATCGCGTTTTTCTGCCGGAAGCCGCCTTGCTGGCCGGGGTCGCGGCGCTGCGGACCATTCCCGGTGTCATCATCCAAGGCCGCTACGACGTCATCTGCCCGCCGCACAGCGCCATGGCCTTGCAGCGCGTCTGGCCGGCCGCCGAGATGCGGATCATCGCCGATGCGGGCCATTCGGCCATGGAGCCGGGTACCCGTTGCGCGCTGGTGGCCGCCACCGAACGCTTCAAGTATCTCGACTGATCCCCGCGCCTCAACCGATCCCCATCGTCTGTCCGGGCTTTTTGCCCCCGGCGCGTCGCCGTCTCGCCGTCTCGCCGTTCCGGGGGGGGCGCGTGGGGGCTTTGGCTCAGGGGCGCGCCGTCACCAGATGAAGGCACAGTTGCAGCACGGTGGCGGCCAGATGGGCGGTCATGCCGCCAATGTCGTGGGGCGGGGACAGGGTGTTGATGTCGACGGCGACGATATCGAGGCCGGCCAACCCCTCCAGCAGGGCCAGCCCCTCTCGGGCGCTCAGGCCGCCCCAGGTCGGATCACAGACCCCCGGCGCGGCGGCCGGATCAAAGACATCTAAATCCCAGCAGAGAAAGACCGGCCGCCCCTGAAGGCTTGGTCGAAGGGTTGCCAGGGTGCCGACCACGCCTTGCGCCATGAAATCGGTCATGGTGTGGATTCGATAGCCCAGCCCCAGGGTGTGAGCTTGAATATCCGCCTGACTGCTGGGGCCGCGCAGCCCCACGTGCCAGGAGGCTTCGGGCCGCAGCAGGCGCTCCCTGGCGGCGGTGGTGAAGGTGGTCGCGTTGTCGTGGTGACCCTGGCGCGGCGGCCGGTAGGCGTCGCTGTGGGCGTCGAAGTGCAGCGCCACCAAATCCGGATAGACCTGCGCCAGCGCGCGCAGATACGGCAGGGTTACCGCGCCGTCGCCGCCCAAGGTGAACGGCGTGACCCCTTGCGCCAGGATTGCCGCGATGGCTGTTTCAATTTGTGCGAAAGCGTCATCCAGATCGGCGCAAATCAGCGGCAAATCGCCAAGATCCACCAAGCCCAAGGCGGCCAGCGGATCTTCCAGGAAGGCCGGCGGCAAGAAGCGGTCCAGCCGTCGCCCGCCGGCGCGCAGCGCGGCGGGACCTTGGCGCGCGCCGATCCGCCAGGGATCCTTGCCGCAGTCGAACGGCAGCCCCAAAATGGCGGCCCGGGCCCCCAAGTGGGTGAGGATCTCGGGCTGGGCCAGCGCCAGGCGGTTGGGCAGCAGCGGCGCGTCAAGAAACCCGGCGGCGGGCAAGGTTTCCCGCGTTGGCCAGGCGGTTGGTTGCTCGATCAAAGACTTTCTCCTGGTTTTGTCTGTTGCCGCCGTTTGCCCGGCCGGCCGGGCGCCGCGCCCCCCCTGACCCGAGCCCCTGATCCGACCCGCTGGCTGCTCCCTGGCTGCCCCCTGGCTGGGCGGCTGGCCGGGTGGCTGGCCGGTCCGGTCGGCGAGTTTTCTGCGAGAGTCTTTTTAAGCCGTTCCGGGCGCTGTTGTCATCCTCTGTGACGCGCGTCGCCGCGCCGGAATGGTTGTTTAGCGGGCAAATGATTTTTTCTGCAATCAATCACCTGACAGATGAAAAACCCGTGATAAGCTCGAGACAACGCGAATGGTTTGTTTAGGTATGGGTCGATGTTGGAAAGATTATTCGAGCGGATAGAAGACCGGCGCGCGGCGCTGATCACCCTCACCCAGGAGCTGGTCCGGATCCCCACCGTCAATCCGCCGGGCGATGCCTATCGGCCCTGCGCCGAGCTGATCGGCAATCGGTTGAAGGCGCGCGGCTTTGAGGTGATTTACGAGCGCGGCCTGGGCGATCCGGCGGACAGCGACCGCTATCCGCGCACCAACATTATCGCGCGCTACCAAGGCCGGCGTCCCGGCCCCTGCGTTCACTTCAACGGGCACATTGACGTGGTGGAGGTCGGCCAGGGCTGGACCAAGGATCCCTTTGGCGGGGAGATCGAAGACGGCAAGATCTATGGTCGCGGCACCTGCGACATGAAAGGCGGCCTGGCCGCGGCCATCATCGCGGTTGAGGCGATTTTGGACAGCGACATCGACTTCGCCGGGGCGTTGGAAATTTCCGGCACGGTGGACGAAGAAACCGGCGGCTATGGCGGCGTCGCCTATCTGGCGAAGAAGGGCTATTTTTCCAAGCCCCGCGTTGATCATGTGATTATTCCCGAGCCGCTGAATGTCGACCGGGTTTGCATCGGCCACCGTGGCGCCTGGTGGGCGGAGGTGGAAACCCACGGCCGCATCGCCCACGGCTCCATGCCGTTCCTGGGCGATTGCGCGGTGCGCCATATGGGGGCCTTTCTGGCGGTCATCGAACAAGAGCTGATCCCGCTGCTGGCCAGCAAGAAAACCGAAATGCCGGTGGTGCCGGCGGAAGCCCAGCGCTCCACGCTCAACCTCAATTCGCTGCACGGCGGCCAGAAGGAAGGCTACGCCGGGCCGCCCGCGCCCTGCGTGCCCGACTCGTGCCGTCTGGTGCTGGACCGGCGTTTCCTGATCGAGGAAAACCTGGAGGAGGTCAAGGCCGAGGTGGTGGCGTTGCTGGAGCAACTGAAAATGACGCGATCGAATTTTACCTATTCAATCAAGGATATCATGGAGATTTTGCCGACCATGACCGATTCCGACGCGCCGGTGGTGCGGGCGATTGAGATGGAAATCGCGCGGGTGCTCGGCCGGCCGGCCCAGCAGGTGGTGTCGCCGGGATCCTATGACCAAAAACACGTCTACCGCTTCGGCCAGTTGAAGGACTGTATCGCCTATGGTCCCGGGATTCTCGATCTGGCCCACCAGCCCGATGAATACATCGTTATCGAGGATATGGTGGCGTCGGCCAAGATTATGGCGGCGGCGGCGCTGCGGCTGACCGGCGATTTGCCGGCCGCCGAGGCCCTGGTCGACGGTGTGGCGACCCCGGCATGAACAATGTCCCCGGCAAAACCGACTCCGGGCAGGCGGCGGCGATTGCCCCGGGCCCGCTAAACCTGATCACCGACGTGGCCGGGCTGCGGGTTGGCCAGGCCGACGATCCAAGGGCGCGCAGCGGCGTGACGGTGCTGCTGCCGGACCACCCCGCCGTGGCGGCGGTCGATGTGCGCGGCGGCGGCCCCGGCACCCGGGAGACCGATGCGCTGGATCCTTCCTGCTTGGTCGAGGGGATTCATGGCCTGGTCTTTTCCGGCGGCTCGGCCTACGGGCTGGAGGCGGCCAGTGGCGTCATGAGTTGGCTGGCCAAGCGCGGGCGCGGCTTTCAACTGGGGCCGGCGGTGATTCCCATCGTGCCCTCGGCGATCCTTTTTGACCTGCTCAACGGCGGCGAAAAACCCTGGACCGAGGCGGGATTCGAGGGCGCGGCGCCCTATCGGCTGTTGGCGGAACAGGCCTGCGACGCGGCGGCAACGGCCTTTGCCCTGGGCAATGCCGGGGCGGGTTTCGGCGCGACCGCCGGGGCGCTGAAGGGGGGGCTGGGCTCGGCCTCGCTGACCAATGGACGCTGGACCGTGGGGGCCTTGGCGGCCGCCAATCCAGCCGGCGCGGTGGTGCAGCCGGGAAGCGACGCCTTTTGGGCCTGGCCGTTGGAACGGGCTGGCGAATTGGGCCGGCAAGACCCGCCAACCCAGCCGCTGGCCGCCGCCGACTTCGAGTTCAATCTGTCCTTGCCGCCGGGCACCAACACCACCCTGGTGGCCATCGCCACCGACGCGGTGTTGACCAAGGCGCAGGCGCAGCGCGTGGCGATCATGGCCCATGACGGGCTGGCCCGGGCGATCCGCCCGGTGCACACGCCCTTCGACGGCGATAGCGTGTTTGTGCTGTCGACGGCCAGGCGCGCGCTGGCCGATCCGGCGTTGGATCTGGCCCGCCTGGGGGCGCTGGCCGCCGATTGCGCCGCCCGGGCCATCGCGCGTGGGGTTTATGAGGCCGAAAGTCTCGGCGACTTTCCCAGCTATCGGGAAAAACATCGGCGGGCGTGACCGGCTGGCGATCAGGCGGGGCAAACTGGCGGCCGGAAGGCGGAGGTGACAAAGCGGGCGCGCTAAAAAAGCATCCGGGGCGTTACACCGCCGGGCAAGGCGCGATAAAGTGCTATGGTGCGCGCGCGTAAAAGCAGATTGGCCCCGGTCGGGCAGTCTGAATAAAAGCAAGGCGGGTCGCCGACGCGACGTCCGCCGGGAACAGGTTCAATTGACGATCCGCAGTAAACGTGGGGGAGGTATGAAGATCATGAGAAATTTAGGCACAGCCCTGTTGACGGCCGGCGGTCTTGCGCTGGCCGCCCTGGTGCTGGGCGGCAACCCGGTCCAGGCCGCCAAGACAACCCTGACCTTGGGTGTGGTGCTGGAGCCACCCCATCTCGATCCCACCGGCGGCGCGGCGGCGGCCATCGATGAGGTGGTGTACGCCAATGTCTTCGAAGGGCTGACGCGAATCGGTTCGGACGGCGAGGTGCAGCCGGCGCTGGCGAAAAGCTGGACGGTTTCCGACGATGGCCTGACCTATACCTTCAGCCTGCAGGACAAGGTGCGCTTTCACGACGGCACCGACTTTGACAGCGCCGACGTGATCTACACCCTCAACCGCGCGATGGCCGAGGACAGCACCAACGCGCAAAAGGGGCTGTTTGCGGCCATCAAGTCCGTGACCGCGCCGGATCCGAAGACCGTGGCGATCACGCTGAAAAACCCCGCCGGGTCGCTGCTGTTTAACCTGGGTTGGGGCGACGCGGTCATGGTGGCCGAGGAATCGGCGGCCGGCAACAAGTCCAAACCCATTGGCACCGGGCCGTTCAAGTTCGTGAATTGGGCCAAGGGCAACAAGATCGTTCTGGAGAAGAATCCAGACTATTGGGGCACGCCGGCCAAGCTGGACCAGGCGATCTTCAAGTTCATTCCCGATCCGGCCGCCGCGGCGTCGGCGATGATGGCCGGCGACGTGGATGGCTTCCCGAACTTTCCGGCGCCCGAGACCCTGACGCAGTTCGAAGCCGATCCCCGTTTCAAGGTCATGCGCGGCTCCACCGAAGGCGAGACCATTCTGGCGATGAACAACGGCAAGCCGCCGTTCGATGACATCAGGGTGCGCCGCGCGGTCAACTACGCCATTGATCGGCAGGCGATCATCGACGGCGCGATGTTCGGCAATGGCACGCCGATCGGCAGCCACTTCGCCCCCCATCATCCCGCCTATGTCGATCTCACCGGCGCCTATCCCTACAACCCGGAAAAGGCCAAGGCGCTGCTCAAGCAAGCCGGGGTGGAGAAGCTCAAGGTCACCTTGAAACTGCCGCCGCCGTCCTATGCCCGGCGGGGCGGCGAGATCATCGCCGCCCAGCTGGCCGAGGTCGGCATCGACGCGGAAATTATCCCGGTGGAATGGGCCCAGTGGCTCAAGCAGGTGTTCAAGGCGACCGACTATGATCTCACCATCGTGTCCCATACCGAGCCGATGGACATCGGGATCTATGCCCGCGACAGCTACTACTTCAACTACAGCAATCCCAAGTTCAAGGCGGTGATCGCGGAGCTTGACCGGACGGTGGTGCAGGCCGACCGTTACGCCTTGATGGGGCAGGCCCAGCGCATCTTGAGCGAGGATGCGGTGAATGCCTTCCTGTTCCAACTCACCCAAGGCGGGGTTTGGAACGCCAAGGTCGAGGGCATTTGGCTGAACCGTCCGGTGCAGGCCAACGATCTGACCAAGGCTTACTGGGCGGACTGAGGCGCGGCTTAAAAAGGGGGCGGCGACCCGCTTGCCGGCGCGCGCCCCCTTTCTGGCTGTTTTACACCGCTTTGCACCGTTTTAAACCGGGTCGATCCGCCCGCGCCTGTCTTTTCCCAACGATGTTGAGGTCGCGCCATGACCCTACTTCTGGCGAAGCGCTTCGTCATTTTGCTGGCGACGCTGCTGGTCACCTCGCTGCTGGTCTTCTTGATCATGGAGGTGCTGCCGGGCGACCCGGCGGCCTTGATGCTTGGCGTCAACGCCCGCCCCGACACCCTGGCGGCGCTGCGCAGCGAAATGGGCCTGGATCAGCCGATGGCGACCCGCTACCTGACGTGGGTTTGGGGGTTGCTGCAGGGCGACCTGGGGCGCAGCTACACCTATGACGTGCCGGTGTCCGAACTGGTCGGCGAGCGCCTGCTGGTTTCCCTGCCGCTGGCGCTGCTGTCGATGACGCTGTCGACGGTCCTGGCTGTGCCGCTGGGGGTGCTGGCGGCGGCGCGGCGCAACAGCCTGATCGATCTGAGCATCATGGGATTTTCCCAACTGGGTGTGGCAATTCCCAATTTCTGGTTCGCGCTGATGCTGGTGTTGCTGTTCGCGGTCAACCTGCAGTGGGTTTCCGCCGGTGGCTTTGCTGGCTGGGAAGCGGGGATCTGGCCGGCCCTTGTGTCGCTGGCGTTGCCGACGATTTCCCTGGCCCTGCCGCAGGCGGCGATCTTGGCTCGGGTTACCCGCTCCTCTGTCCTGGAGGTGCTGGGCGAGGACTATCTGCGCACCGCCCGGGCCAAGGGGCTGAGCCGCTCGGCGGCGCTCTGGCGCCATGCCGTGCGCAATGCCCTGATCCCGGTGGTCACCATCATGGGGCTGCAGTTTTCCTTCCTGCTGGCCGGGACGATCATCATCGAGAACGTTTTCTATCTGCCCGGCTTGGGGCGGCTGATCTTTCAGGCGATCAATCAGCGCGATCTGATCGTGGTGAAGGATCTGGTGCTGTTGCTGGCCGGCGCGGTGGTGGTGGTGAATTTCCTGGTCGATCTGCTTTATCTGCTGGTCGATCCGCGCCTGCGCACCGGAGGCGACCATGCTTGAAGATCCTCAGGCCGCGCCGGCGCAGCGTCTCCCCCGGCTGGCGGAAATCGTTGCCGTGGGCCTGCATCATCGGGGGTTTATCATTGGCGCCGTGATCACCGGCCTGTTGGTTGTCGTCGCCCTGGTGTCGCTGGTTTGGACGCCCTATCCGGTGGAGGCGATCGACATCAAGAACCGGCTTCAGGGTCCGTCCGCCGCCCACTGGCTGGGCACCAACCAGTTTGGCCGGGACGTGGCGTCGTTGCTAATGGCCGGCGCGGTCAACTCTCTTGCCGTCGGCCTGGTGGCGGTTGGCCTGGGGGCTGGTCTGGGGGTGCCGCTGGGGGCGCTGGCGGCCGCCCGACCGGGCTGGCTGGATGAACTGGTGATGCGTTTCAACGACTTCACCTTCGCCTTTCCCGCGCTGCTCTCGGCCATCATGATCACCGCGCTGCTGGGACCGGGGGCGATCAACTCGATCATCGCCATCGGCATTTTCAACATTCCGGTTTTCGCCCGATTGACCCGAGGCGCGGCCTTGGGGGTATGGAAGCGGGAATTCGTCCTGGCGGCGCGGGCGGCGGGAAAGGGCGGGGTGCGCATCACCCGCGAGCATATCCTGCCCAATATCGCCTCGCTGTTGATCGTCCAGGCCTCGATCCAGTTCGCCTTGGCGATTCTGGCGGAGGCGGGGCTCAGCTATCTGGGCTTGGGCACCCAGCCGCCGCAACCCAGTTGGGGGAAAATGCTCAATGAAGCCCAAACCATGATTTATCTGGCGCCCTACCTGGCGATTTTCCCCGGGGTTGTTATTGCCTCGGCGGTGCTTGGATTCAATCTGCTGGGCGATGGCCTGCGCGATATCCTGGACCCGAAATTAAGGCGGACGCGATGAGCGAGGCGTTACAACCGGCGTCGAGTGACGCGCCATTGCTGCGGGTCGAGGATCTTGTCGTCACCCTGCCGACGCCACAGGGGCCGGCCCGCATCCTTGATGGCGTTTCCTTCGCGCTTTATCCGGGCGAGCGGCTGGGGATTGTCGGCGAATCCGGCTGCGGCAAGTCGATGACCGCCCTGGCGCTGATGGGGCTGCTGCCGGACATCGCCCAGGCCAGGGGCAAGCTGCTGTTCCGCGGCGATAATCTACTGGGCTACAGTGAAAAGCAGTGGTGTCAGCTGCGCGGACGGCGCGTCGCCATGGTCTTTCAGGAGCCGATGACGGCGCTCAATCCGGTCAAGTCGATCGGCCAGCAGGTGGCCGAGGGCCTGCGCCTTCATCTCGGACTGTCACGGGCCGAGGCGGAAGACCGCGCGCGACGGCTGCTGGCCCGCGTCGGGCTGCCGGAGCCGCGCTTCTCGCTGCGGCTTTTTCCGCACCAGCTTTCCGGCGGCCAGCGCCAGCGGGTGGTGATCGCCATGGCCTTGGCCTGCGGGCCCGAGCTGCTGATCGCCGATGAGCCGACCACCGCCCTGGATGTGACGCTGCAGGCCCAGATTCTCGGACTGCTGCAGGAGATCGCCGCCGAAGACGGCATGGGCCTGGTGCTGATCACCCATGATCTGGGCGTGGTGGCGCAATCGACCGAGCGCATGTTGGTGATGTATTCCGGCCGGGTGGTCGAGGCCGGCGCCACGCGCGACGTCTTCGCCCATATGGCCCATCCCTATACCCGGGGGTTGTTTGTGTCGTTGCCGCAGGAGTTGACCGACCCCGCCGCCCGCCGTCCGGCGCCGCCATCCGACGCGGCCGAGGTCGCGGGCGCGCGCCGGGCGCGCTTGCAAACCATTCCGGGGATCGTCCCCGATCCGTTGCACCGCCCGGTGGGCTGCGCCTTTGCCGATCGTTGTTATGCGGCGCAGGCCGATTGCCGTCAGCGGCCGGAAATTCGCAGCTTGGCCGGGCAGGGCGGGTCCGGCGCAAAGACCGGGCAGCCGTCCCACGACGTCGCCTGTCATCATCCCCATGAAGCCGCGCAGGTGCGATCATGAGCGACCGGCGCGCCCCCCCTTTGCTGGCAGTGCAAGACTTGGTGCGGGACTATCGCCTGCCGCGCCAAAGCCTCTTTGGGCCGGTTCCGCTGCATCGGGCGGTCAGGGGGGTCTCCTTCACCCTGGACGCCGGCGAGAGCCTGGGCATTGTCGGCGAGTCGGGCTGTGGTAAATCCACCTTGGCGCGCAGCGTAATGGCGCTGGAGCCGCCCACCTCGGGCAGCGTGTCGCTGCTGGGGCAGGATGTTTTTTCGCTGCGCCCGGCCGCGCTGCGGCGCTTGCGGCGCGATTTTCAGATTATTTTCCAGGATCCCTACGGTTCCTTGGATCCGCGTCACAGCGTGGCCCGCACCGTGGCCGAGCCGCTGGCCACCCTGCCGGCGGAAGAACGCCGGGCCCAGCCGGACGCGCAGCGGGTCGCCGCGGCGCTGGAGGCGGTGGGCCTGCGCGCCGGTGACGGTCAGAAGTTCCCGCATGAGTTTTCCGGCGGCCAGCGCCAGCGCATCGCCATCGCGCGGGCATTGATCACCCGCCCCAAGCTGATCGTCGCCGACGAGGCGGTGTCGGCCTTGGATGTTTCGGTTCAGGCCCAGGTGCTCAATTTGATGATGGATCTGCAGGAAGAGTTTGGCTTGGCCTATCTGTTCATCAGTCACGACCTGTCGGTAATTCGCCATATCACCGATCGGGTCGCGGTGATGAAACGCGGTGAAATTGTTGAGGAAGGCCGGACCGAGGCGGTGTTCGCCGCGCCGCGTCATCCCTATACCCGCGCTCTGCTGCAGGCCGTGCCGCCGGCCGATCCCTCGGTGGCCTGGTCCGCCGTGGCGTCGTCTTCTGCGCGGTGACTCTCAGGGCGCGCGGGCGTGCTTTCCCGCCGTTCTTTGGGTGCTTGTTTCACCCGCGACTTTGAGGCATCAATGCGCGACCTATTGAGCCGTGCAACCTACCGTCGATCGGCGGCGGCGGGCGTGGGCTTTTAATTCTGCAAGCAAGTGACGGCCAGGGCGGCGCGGCAGCTCCCCCCTGGCCCTTGATCGAGACGGCTTGGTTCCGGCTGGGCGCGGCTCCGGAGGGAAAGATGAGCGAAAGTACTTACGATCTTCTGGTGATCGGTGGCGGCCCCGGCGGGTATGTCTGCGCCATTCGCGCCGCCCAGTTGGGCCTCAAGGTGGCCTGTGTTGAAAAACGTGACGGTTTGGGCGGCACCTGCCTGAACATCGGCTGCATTCCCTCGAAGGCGCTGCTGCAAGCTTCCGAGAAGTATGAGGAAGCCCAGCATCAACTGGCTGACTTCGGGGTCAAGACCGGCAAGGTTTCCCTCGATCTTAAAACCATGATGGCCCACAAGGACAGCACGGTCGAGGCCAACGTCAAGGGTGTGGAGTTTCTGTTCAAGAAGAACAAGATCGACTGGCTGAAAGGCGAAGGCCGGATCGTCGGCGTCGGTGAAGTGAGCGTCGGCGACAAGGTCTACAAGGCCAAGAACATCGTCATCGCCACCGGTTCGACCCACACCGACCTGCCGGGCATCACGGTGGATGAACAGCAGGTGGTGTCCTCCACTGGGGCCTTGGAGCTTCCCAAGGTGCCCAAGCAGCTGGTGGTGATTGGCGGGGGCGTCATCGGCCTGGAATTGGGATCGGTTTGGCAGCGCCTGGGCGCGGAAGTCACCGTGGTGGAGTTTCTCGACCGTCTGGTGCCAACCAGTGACGGCGAGCTTTCCAAGGCCTTCCTGCGGATCCTGAAAAAACAGGGCATGAAGTTCAAGCTGAAGACCAAGGTCACCGGGGCGAAGGTCGCCAAGAGCGGTGTGACCTTGACCGTCGAGCCCGCCGCCGGCGGCGCGGCGGAGGAAATCAAGGCCGACGTGGTGCTGGTCTCCATCGGGCGGCGCGCCTACACCGACAATCTGGGTCTGGACAAGGTGGGCGTGGAGGTCAGTGAGCGCGGGCTGGTCAAGACCGACGCCCAGTTCCGCACCAATGTGGCCGGCATCTATGCCATCGGTGACGTGATCACCGGCCCGATGCTGGCGCACAAGGCCGAGGAAGAGGGCGTCGCCCTGGCCGAGCAATTGGCGGGCAAGGTCGGCCATGTCAACTATGAGACCGTGCCCTCGATCGTCTACACCTGGCCCGAGCTGGCGTCGGTCGGCCGGACCGAAGAGGAACTGAAGGCGGCCGGACTGGCTTACAAGATCGGCAAGTTCAACTTTTCCGCCAACGGCCGCGCCCGCGCCATGCTGGCCACCGAGGGTTTCGTGAAGATCCTGGCCGACGCCAACAGTGATCGCATCCTGGGCGCGCACATCATCGGCCCGGAAGCCGGCAACCTGCTGCATGAAGTGGTGGTTGCCATGGAGTTTGGCGGATCGGCCGAGGATCTGGCGCGCTCCTTCCATGGCCACCCGACTCTCAACGAGGTGGTCAAGGAGGCGGCGCTGGCCGTCGACAAGCGCGCCATCCACGCCTAATGGGCTACCGTTAACCGCCGCCGGTCCGCGACTTTTTGTCGCTCTGTCGCCCTCTCCCCCCTTACCGCCCCCCGCCAGGGGCGGTAAGGTTTTTTGCGGACGGGGATTTTCCCGCCGTGGTTTTGGGAGCCGGGTTTTGTTTTCGCTTTTGCGCGCGACGCCTTTCGCACTGGATCTTCGTCGATGAAGGTTCCCCGCGACCCGCCGCCCAGCGCGCCGATGGCTGACCCAGCCGGCGCGGCGGCGGGGCAGCGCGCCGGCAAGGTTTGGGCTCTGATCGGGCTGATGTGTTTGGCTCAGGTGCTGGGCATGGCGGGCAATGCGACCTTTCCGGCGCTGATCCCGCAATTCCGGCAGCTCTGGGGGCTGAGCAACACCCAGGCCGGTTGGATCGGCGGGATCTACTACGCCGGCTATATCGCCGCCGTGCCGCTGTTGGTGTCCCTGACCGATTCGCGCGACGCCCGACGTATCTATCTCTTTTCCACCGGCCTGGGGGCCCTGGCCACGCTGGCGTTCGCGCTGTTTGCCCAGGGGTTCTGGCTGGCCTTGCTGTTCCGGCTGTTGGCGGGGGTGGGATTGGCCGGCACCTACATGGTGGGCCTGCGCCTGTTGACCGACCGGTTAAGCGGCGCATGGCAGGCGCGGGGCGTGGCGTTTTACACTGCGTTTTTCTCGGTCGGCGCGTCTTTTTCGGTTCTGCTGGCCGGCGAGACGGCCGGTGCGTGGGGTTGGCGCTGGGCCTTTGGCGTGGCCGGCCTGGTGACCTTCGCCTCTTGGCTGTTGGTGCAGCTTTTTCTGCCCCGGCGCCGTTTGGCGGCGCCGCCCCCCAACGGGCGGCGGCTGACCAGCAGCCGTGAGGCGCTGCGCCTGGGGCCGGCCATCAGGAACCGTTCGGCGCTGGCCTACAATCTCGGCTACGCCTGCCATATTTGGGAGCTTTTCGCCTACCGGGCCTGGATCGTGGCGTTTCTGGTTTTCCTGCTGAACAATCAGGGTTTGGACCGGCTGTTTGGCCTCAGCGCCACGCAACTGGCAACCGGCTTGCTGTTGCTGGGAATGCCCGCCTCGATTCTGGGGGCCGAAGCCGCCCAGCTGTTCGGTCGCCGTCGGGTGGTGTCCCTGGTGATGCTCGGCTCGGCATTGCTGTCGCTGCTGCTGGGGATCTTTGCGAGCCAGTCGCTGGCGCTGCTGGCGCCGCTGCTGCTGCTGTTCGCCTGTTTTGTCATGGCCGACTCGGCGGCGCTGACCACCGGCGCGGTGCTGGCGGCCGAACCGGCGCGCAAGGGCAGCACCATGGCGCTGCATACCCTGCTGGGCTTTGGCGCCGGGTTTGTGTCGCCGCTGGTGTTTGGCGTGATGCTTGATCTGGGTGGCGGCGAGGCGCGGTCGCTGGGCTGGCTGCTGGGCTTCCTCAGCATGGGCCTGGGCGTGGCGCTGGGGCCGTTGCTGCTGCGCTGGCTGACCGGACAGCCGCCGCAGCTGTCCGGCGCGCGCTAACGCGCTAGATTGCGTCGGGGCGGCTCAACCCGCGACGCCGCCGCTACTGGCCGCGCGCGCGCGGGTGGGCCTTGTTGTAGACCTCCAGCAAACGGGCGCTGTCGACCGCGGTATAGCGTTGGGTGGTGGAAAGGCTGGCGTGACCCAGCAGTTCCTGGATGGCGCGCAAATCCCCGCCGTTGCCCAGCAGATGGGTGGCGAAGGAGTGGCGCAGCGCATGGGGCGTGGCGGTTTCCGGCAGGCCGAGCCAGCCGCGCAGTTGCTGAAGCCGCTGTTGGATGATCCGGGCGCGCAAGGGGCCGCCGCGTTGGCCCAGGAACAGCGGCCCGGTCGGCGGCAGCAGATAGGGGCAGGCCTGCCGGTAGAGTTGGATGGCGCGCGGGATGATCGGCAGGAGCGGCACCTGCCGCTCGCGATTGCCCTTGCCGCGCACCCGCAGGAAGTCCTGGTCCGGCTTGGGGGCCTGCCCGGCGGTCAGGCTCAGGACCTCGCCGATGCGCAGCCCGGCGCCGTAGAGTAGCAGCAGCACGGCGCTGTCGCGCTTGCCGATCCAACTGTCGTGCGACAGCTCGGCCACCGCGTCAATGGTGTCGCAGGCCTCTTCCGCGGTCAGCGCCTTGGGAATGGAATGGGGCAGGCGCGGACTGCGCAGGTTGGTCAGGGCCGGATTGTCCAGCAGCCCTTGCTTGCCGCCCCAGCGGAAGAAATTGCGCAGCGAGGCCAGGGCGCGGGCCGTGGAGGTTTTGGCTTTGCCGTCCAGGGCGCGCTGGGCCAGCCAGGCGCGAAAGTCGGCGGTGCGCAGTTGGTTCAAGTCCCGCAGGCTCGGCGCGGTCGCCAAGTGACCCGTCAGAAAGCTAAGAAAGGTTGCCAGATCCCGGCGATAGGCTTCCAGGGTATGGGGGGAAACCCGTTTTTCCAGCAGCAGCCACCTTTGCCAGTCCGCCAGCGCCGCCTGCAGGTCGGCGGCGGCGGAAAAGCCCAGGGCGGAGGGGGTCAGCTCTGCGGCAGTTCGAGCCATGATCGCAGCATTCGTTCGAGCGATTCCGCCAGAAACCGCAAGAGATCGGTTCCCTGGCTTTCCTCGAAGTGGTCGATCTGGCGCGCGCCCAGCGCCAGCAACACCGGCGGCGTGGCGGGGGACAGCGACAGCTTGGCCAGCGCCTGGGAGCCCACCAGGGCCGCGTCCACACCGAAGATCTCGCTGTCGCCGGGAATGTCGCCCTGCAAGCGCAGGGTCTGGCTCGGGGCCAGCAAACTGTCGATCTTTCCCGCCGACAGCCGCCGCACGCCGCCCACCTCACGCGCCGGCAGCCGGACGTCGTCCTGCTCGACACAGAGCGTCACCACGTCCAGGTCGAGCAGCGCGGCCAACTCATGGGTGACCTGGTCGATCAACTGCTCGAAGGACCCGGCCGACAGCAGCAGCAAGACCGCCCGGTGGACCTTGTCCTGGACGCTGGCGTTGCTCTGACTGGTCAGCAGCAGTGCGTCACGCTCCGCCGCCAAGGCCTGCTTTTGCGTGCGCAGCCGCGCCACCATGGCCCGTTGCAGGTCGACCACACCGCCGGCGGTCGAGACGGGATCGTCGCGCGCGGGAATGTCCAGGCAATCCAGCAGTTGGCTGTGGCGAATTAGAAAATCGGGATGGCGTCGCAAGTAGGTGGCGACCTGCGCGTCGGTTAAGCCGCCCCGGTTTGCGCCTTCCTTGCCGGCGGCGTCCGGTTTGGCTCGTTGCTCGTCCATTGCGTCGCCAGGATGCTGAGTCATGCCGATTTTCTTCTTTCGTCGGTCCCGCCGTCTTTCGGAAGCTGGGGCGGCGCGTCCCGCCCCAGCTTAGCAGGAAGCAAGTGGATCAGAGAATAGACTGTCCGGTTTTTGCCCAATCGGCCAGGAAAGCGGCCAACCCCTTGTCGGTCAGAGGGTGATTGAACATCGCCCGCAGCACGGCGGGGGGCAGGGTCACAACATCGGCGCCCAGGCGCGCCGCGTCGGGCACTTGATGGGGGCTGCGCACCGACGCCACCAATACCTCGGTGCCATAGTTCTGCGTTTGATAGATCTGCACGATATCGGCGATCAAATCCATGCCGTTGGCGCTGATGTCGTCGAGGCGGCCGATGAAGGGTGAAATAAAGGTCGCGCCCGCCTTGGCGGCCAGAATGGCCTGGGCGCTGGAAAAGCACAGCGTCACATTGACCTGGGTGCCTTCGTCGGTCAGGGCCTTGCAGGCCTTGAGGCCGGCGGGGGTCAGCGGCACCTTGACGCAAACATTGTCCGCCAGACCGGCCAGATAGCGGCCCTCGGCCAGCATGCCGGTCAGGTCCTGGGCGGTGACCTCCGCTGAAACCGGGCCCTCGACGATCTCGCAGATTTCTTTAATGACCTCGGCCATGTCGCGGCCCGACTTGGCAATCAGCGAAGGGTTGGTGGTCACGCCGTCCACCAGGCCGCTTTCGGCCAGGTCACGGATGTCGGAAACTTCGGCGCTATCGATGAAGAACTTCATGACTGCCTCAACGTTGAACAGAGGAATGGGAAAAGCTTGGATTCTGCTTGCCGGGGTCTTAGTCGCTTCGGCCCGCTAGGTCTAGCGCAACATCGGTTCAAACAGACTCACCCCTGGACTTCGATAGCGCCAAGCCGGGGATTTGGCGCGCCCGGAAGCCCCGCCGCCAAAGCTAACCGATTACCGGCGCAAATCAAAGCGGCCGCACCTCAAGACCGGCGCCAGCCGCGGGTCCGGCGTTTGATCCCCGTTTCTTCTTGCCCCGCGCGCCGACCCGGCCGATAAGCCAGTTTGGCCTGTCCGCCAAAAATCACCGCGCCGCGACGTGGCCTTGCGTCCGCCGGCTTGATACCCTCGACCGCCGCAACAGCAGAATTGGTCCAACAGAACGGGTGCAACGGAACTGCTTTATCATGGCGCCAACTTCTCCCGCCGCCCGCCGGTCCGCCGGGCCGGATTCAAGTGATTTGCTGACCTTTGCCGGTGAGGAAGAACGAATTTCCGTTCTGCTGCCCTTGCCCCTGGCCGCCCCCTATACCTACCTGGCCGCTCCGGCCTTGGCCCTGCAACCCGGCGACCTGGTGCGGGTGCCCTTCGGCCGGCGCGAGCTGGCCGGCGTGGTCTGGGACGCCGCCGCCGATCAGGCGTTGGACTCGAAAAAACTAAAGCCCGTGCTGGCGCGGTTTGATCTGCCGCCGCTGCCGCGCGACGAGCGGCGCTTCATCGATTGGGTGGCCGGCTACACCCTGGCGTCGCCGGGCGCGGTGTTGCGCATGGCGCTTTCGGTTCCCGCCGCCCTGGAGCCGCCCAAGCCCCGGCATGCGGTACGGTTGGCCCAGGGTCTTGAATCCGGAAGACAATCGGCAATCGCGCCGGAATCCTTCCTCGCCGGTCGGCGGCTGACCCCGGCCCGCAAGCGGGTTCTGGCGGCGGCGGACAGCGGTTTCGCCCACAACCTGCAGGACCTGGCGGCGGAGGCTGGGGTGGGCGATGCCGTGGTGCGCGGCCTGGTGAAGGCCGGCGCGCTGGTCACGGTGACCCTGCCGCCGCAACGATATTTTCCCGAGCCGGACTGGCGGCGCACCGGGGTTACGCTGTCACAGGTCCAGGCCCGGGCGGCGCGCAGTCTGCGCCAAGGCTTCGGTCTGGACGCGGCGGCGGGCGCCGGCGCTGCGGAAAGCGGCTTTTCGGTCACCCTGTTGGACGGTGTCACCGGCTCGGGCAAGACCGAGGTCTATCTGGAGGCGGTGGCGGCGGCCCTGGAAACCGGCAAGCAGGTGCTGGTGTTGCTGCCGGAAATCGCCCTTTCGGCGCAGTGGCTGGGGCGGTTCGAGACCCGCTTCGGCGTGGCCCCGGCGCTCTGGCATTCGGAACTGACCCCGGTGCAGCGCCGCCGCACCTGGCGCGCGGTGTCCCTGGGGGAGGCGCGCGTGGTGGTGGGGGCGCGCTCGGCGTTGTTTCTTCCCTTCCGGGAACTGGGCCTGATCGTGGTCGACGAGGAACATGAAAGCGCCTTCAAGCAGGAAGAAGGGGTGGTCTATCACGCCCGCGACATGGCGGTGGTGCGGGCGCGCTTCGGCGACTTTCCCATCGTCCTGGCCTCGGCCACGCCGTCGTTGGAATCGCAGCTCAACGTGACGGCGGGCAAGTATCGGGCGCTGCATCTGCCGACCCGTCACGGCGGTGCGGCCTTGCCCCGCATCGAATTGATCGATCTGCGCCGCGACGGGCCCGCGCGGGTGCCGGGCAAACCGCAGGAATGGCTGTCCCCGCCACTGCGCCAGGCGCTGCGCGAGACGCTGGACCGCGGTGAGCAGGGGCTGCTGTACCTCAACCGTCGCGGCTATGCGCCGCTGACGCTCTGCCGGACCTGCGGCCACCGCCTGCAGTGTCCGCACTGCACCGCCTGGCTGGTGGAGCACCGGTTTCGCAAACGGCTGCAATGTCACCACTGCGGCCATCAGTCGCCGCTGCCGGCGCAGTGCCCGGAATGCGCGGACAGCCATTCGTTGGTCGCCTGTGGACCGGGCGTGGAGCGCCTGGCCGAGGAAATCGAGGCGCTGTTTCCCGAGGCGCGCTGCGCGCTGCTGTCCAGCGACACCCTGCCCGGGCCCTCGGCCGCCGCCGAGTTGATCGCCAAGATCCATGACCGGGAGATCGACCTGGTGATCGGCACGCAGATGGTCGCCAAGGGCCACCACTTTCCCAAGTTGACCTGCGTTGGGGTGATCGATGGCGACTTAGGACTGGCCGGCGGGGACCTGCGCGCCATGGAGCGCTCCTATCAATTGCTGCATCAGGTGGCCGGCCGGGCCGGCCGGGCCGATGCGCCCGGCCGGGTGCTGCTGCAAACCTATGATCCGGGCCATCCGGTGATGCAGGCGCTGGCTTCTGGTGATCGCGACGCCTTTTATGCGCTGGAGGCCGAGACCCGGGCGCGCGGCGACCTGCCGCCCTTTTCCCAGCTTGCCGCCCTGCTGCTGTCCGATCCCGACGGCGCCCGTGTCGACCAACTGGCCGGTCAATTGGCCCGCCGCGCGCCTGCGCTGGCCGGGTTGCAGGTGCTGGGGCCGACCGAAGCGCCGCTGGCGGTGTTGCGCGGGCGCCACCGCCGCCGCTTTCTGATTCGGGCGCGCAAGGATCTGCCGCTGCAGCGCATCCTTCGCGACTGGCTCTCGCCGCTGCGCTTGCCGGCCAGCGCCCGCCTGACGGTCGACATCAATCCCTATTCCTTCCTGTAGATCGCGCCTGTAGATCGCGGCGCGTTGGGCCGCCGCTGGCCTGCGGTTGGTTTGGCTGTCGGCGCGCCGGCCGCGGCGTTGAAACAACAGTCCGGGCGTGCGGCGCGGTGAATTTGTCGCCCGACTCGGCTTGCATGACTGTGGGGGCTGTGATACCTACCGCTCGCGCTGGCGAAGAACTGCTGGCCAGTCTAGTTTTTCACGCCGCAATCCGGCTTGGTTCGTCTTGTGACCAGTTGGGCTGAGCGGTCCTCGATATTCAGTGGGAGCGACAGGGGTTTGGCAGGCGAAGATACCTTCGTGGGCGGTCTCGCTCGGCGCTATGCCGCGGCGCTCTTCGACTTGGCGGACAGCAAGGATTTGCTGGATGTCATAGCCGAAGATTTGCGCGGCCTGAAAGCGTTGATCGCCGAAAGCGACGAGCTGCAGCGGTTGATCCACAGCCCGCTCTATGATCGCGATCAGCAAGGCGGGGCCGTGGCTGCGGTTCTAACTAAGGCAGGGGTCAATGACCTGACGCAACGCTTCGTCGGGGTCGTGGTGGGCAATCGCCGCCTCTTCGTCCTGCCTGAGATCATCAATGGATATTTGGCTGAACTCGCACAGCGTCGAGGAGAGGTGACCGCCGAGGTGACTTCCGCTCATGCGTTGAACGAGGCACAGCAAAAAACGCTGACCGAGACCTTGAACAAGGCCATCGGCGGCACCGTAAAAATTAATCTCACCGTGGACGCGGAACTGTTGGGTGGCTTGGTCGTTAAGGTCGGCTCCCGCATGATTGACAGTTCGGTTCGCAGTAAGCTGCAAAGACTTCAGTTCGCGATGAAAGGGGTTGGATGATGGACATCCGCGCCGCAGAAATTTCTGCCATCCTCAAAGAGCAAATTGAGAATTTTGGCTCTGAGGCGGATGTCGCCGAAGTTGGCCAGGTTCTCTCGGTCGGCGACGGCGTCGCCCGCGTATACGGCCTGGACAATGTTCAGGCCGGTGAGCTCGTTGAGTTTCCCGGTGGTGTCAAGGGCATGGCCTTGAACCTCGAGACCGACAACGTCGGTGTCGTGATTTTCGGCAGTGACCGTGGCATCGGTGAAGGGGATACGGTCAAACGGACCGGCTCCATTGTTGATACGCCGATCGGCAAGGGCTTGCTGGGCCGCGTGGTCGATGCGCTGGGCAATCCGATTGACGGCAAGGGGCCGCTGGAAGATGTGACCCGGAGTCGCGTCGAGGTAAAGGCGCCCGGCATTATGCCGCGCCAGTCGGTGCATGAGCCGATGCAAACCGGCCTGAAGGCGATCGATTCGTTGATCCCCATTGGGCGTGGTCAGCGCGAGCTGATCATCGGCGATCGCCAGACCGGTAAAACCGCCATCGTGCTGGACACGATCCTCAATCAGCGGGTGCAGAACCAGGGTGACGATGAGAGCCAAAAGCTCTACTGCATCTATGTCGCCGTGGGTCAGAAGCGCTCGTCGGTCGCGAAGTTCGTGAAGACGCTGGAAGACATGGGCGCGATGGAATATTCCGTCGTCGTGGCGGCCACCGCTTCCGATCCCGCTCCCTTGCAATTCCTGGCGCCTTACACCGGCGCGGCCATGGGCGAGTTCTTCCGCGACAACGGTATGCACGCGGTGATCTGCTACGACGATCTGTCCAAGCAGGCCGTCGCCTATCGTCAGATGTCCCTGCTGCTGCGTCGTCCGCCGGGGCGTGAAGCTTTCCCCGGTGACGTGTTCTATCTGCACTCCCGTCTGTTGGAGCGTGCGGCCAAAATGGGTGAAAAAGCGGGCAGTGGGTCCTTGACCGCCCTGCCGATTATTGAAACCCAGGACGGCGACGTTTCCGCCTTTATTCCGACCAACGTGATTTCCATCACTGACGGTCAGATCTTCCTTGAGACCAACCTGTTCTACAAGGGCGTTCGCCCGGCGGTGAACGTGGGTCTGTCGGTGTCGCGCGTCGGGTCCGCCGCGCAGATCAAGGCGATGCGGAAGGTGGCGGGTTCGGTCAAGCTGGAATTGGCGCAGTACCGTGAAATGGAAGCCTTTTCCCAGTTCGCCTCCGATCTGGACGCCGCGACCCAGCGCTTGCTGGCGCGCGGTGCGCGTCTCACCGAGCTGTTGAAGCAGCCGCAGTATCAGCCTCTGCTGGTTGAAGAGCAGGTGGTGGTGATCTTCGCGGGCGTTCGCGGCTATCTGGATAAGATCGCGCTGAAGAAAGTCACGGATTTCGAGCACAAACTGCTGCTGGATATCCGGGACAAGGGCGCTGATATTCTCGAGTCGATTCGCACGTCCAAGGACCTTACGTCGGAGACCGAGGAAAAGCTGAAGAGCTTCCTTGAAAACTTCGTCAAGACCTTCGCATAAAGCCGTGATGCCCCTGTCCGGATTACCGGACAGGGGCGCTTTTGCGAAGATTTCGGTACGCCACAAACTAAGTTCGGGGCGGTATGGCTAGTCTTAAAGCACTCCGAGTACGGATCAACAGCGTGAAGAACACGCAAAAGATCACCTCGGCAATGAAAATGGTGGCAGCGGCAAAGCTGCGGCGCGCGCAGGAGCAGGCGGAAGCCTCGCGGCCCTATGCGCAGCGCATGGGCCGGATGCTCGGGTCTCTGGCGGCCGCCTCGCGCAACAATGCCGGCGGGCCGAAGCTGCTTAGCGGCACCGGCAAGGACGATGTTCATCTGATCATCGTCGCGACCGCCGATCGTGGTCTGTGCGGGGGCTTCAACTCGTCGATCACCCGCGGCGCGCGCGAGATGATCAAGAAACTGACGAGCCAAGGCAAAACGGTCAAGATTCTTTGCATTGGACGCAAGGGGCGCGACCTGTTGCGCCGCGACTACGGCGATCTGATTTTCGATACGGTCGAAGACATCGCCAAGCCGCAGCTGTCCTTTGACAAGGTTGACGCCATCTCGACCCAAATTCTCGACCTGTTCGAGGCCGGCGAGTTTGACGTCTGCACGATGTTCTACGCCGAGTTCCAATCGGTGATAACCCAGGTTGTTACCGGCCAGCAGTTGATTCCCTTCGCGTCCGAGGGCGAAGAGACCGAAGCCGCCAGCGATCAGGTCTACGATTACGAGCCGGAACAGGAAGAAATTTTGGCTCAGTTGCTGCCGCGCAACTTCGCGGTGCAGATCTACAAGGGTCTGCTGGAAAATAACGCCAGCGAGCAAGGCGCGCGCATGTCCGCGATGGACAGCGCGACGCGTAACGCCGGCGACATGATCAAACGGCTGTCCCAGGTCTACAACCGGACCCGACAGGCTGCCGTTACCAACGAACTTATCGAAATCATCTCCGCCAAAGAGGCGATGTAGGAGGGATCCCTTCCCTCATCCCATCAGGCGGAATGCAAGGAGCAGACAAGATGGCGAATCTCGTCGGAAAGATCATCCAGGTCATGGGGCCAGTGATCGACGTGCAGTTCGACGGCGACCTGCCGCCCATTCTGAACGCGATTGAGACCACCAACGACGGCCGGCGCATGGTCCTCGAGGTGGCTCAGCACTTGGGTGAAGGTGTGGTGCGCACCATTGCCATGGACGCGTCTGAAGGTTTGGTCCGCGGTCAGGAAGTCACCGACACCGGCGCGCCGATTCAGGTGCCGGTCGGTCCGGAAACCCTCGGCCGGATCATCAATGTGATCGGCGAGCCGATCGATGAGCGCGGCCCGGTCAAGACCAAGCAGCTTTCCCCGATTCACCGGGAAGCGCCGGCGTACATCGACCAGTCCACCGACGCTGAAATCCTGGTGACCGGGATCAAGGTGGTTGACCTGCTGGCGCCCTATTCCAAGGGCGGTAAGATCGGCCTCTTCGGGGGCGCCGGCGTGGGCAAGACGGTGTTGATCATGGAGTTGATCAACAACATCGCCAAGACCCACGGTGGCTACTCGGTTTTCGCCGGCGTGGGCGAGCGTACCCGCGAAGGCAACGACCTCTATTACGAAATGATCGAATCCGGCGTGATCAAGCTGGACGGCGATGATTCCAAGGCGGCCCTGGTCTACGGCCAGATGAACGAGCCGCCAGGCGCGCGCGCGCGCGTTGCCTTGACCGGCTTGACGCTGGCGGAATATTTCCGCGACGAGGAAGGCCAGGACGTGCTCTTTTTTGTCGATAACATCTTCCGCTTCACTCAGGCCGGTTCGGAAGTGTCCGCCCTGTTGGGCCGCATTCCCTCGGCCGTGGGGTATCAGCCCACTTTGGCCACCGACATGGGGGCGCTGCAGGAGCGCATTACCACTACCAAGAAGGGGTCGATTACCTCGGTGCAGGCGATTTACGTGCCCGCCGATGACTTGACCGATCCGGCGCCGGCCACCTCCTTCGCCCACTTGGACGCCACCACGGTGCTGTCGCGGCAGATCGCCGAACTGGGGATTTATCCGGCGGTCGATCCGCTGGACTCCACCAGCCGCATCCTTGAGCCGGGCGTTGTCGGCGAGGAGCACTATACCGTGGCCCGCCGGGTGCAGGAAACGCTCCAGCAGTACAAGCAGTTGCAGGACATCATCGCCATCTTGGGCATGGATGAACTCAGCGAAGAAGACAAGTTGACCGTGGCGCGGGCGCGTAAGATCCAACGCTTCCTGTCTCAGCCTTTCGATGTGGCCGAAGTCTTCACCGGCTCGCCCGGGGTCCAGGTGCCCCTGGAAGAGACCATCAAGGGGTTCAAGGGCCTGGTCGACGGCGAATACGATCATCTGCCGGAAGCTGCTTTCTACATGGTCGGCTCGATGAACGAAGCCATCGAAAAGGCCAAGAGGTTGGCGGCGGAAGCCGCGTAAGCGGCTTTGCCACCCTACGGTTGTTGCGCATTGGGGTCGTTGACCCGTCGGCGGCCCGGATGCGCGGCTGGAATTACGAGGATTAAGCGGCATGGCTGCGCAAACGGTTGAATTTGAGCTTGTCTCTCCCGAGAGCCTCCTGCGGTCACAGTCGGTGGCCATGGTTGTGGTGCCGGGCAGCGAAGGCGACTTTGGTGTCTTGCCGCAGCACGCGGCCTTGATTTCCTCCGTTCGGCCCGGTGTGATTTCGGTCTATGAATCTGATCGCCATCAGGTCAGCGACCGGATTTTCATCGCCGGCGGCTTTGCCGAGGTGACGCCACAGCGTTGCACCATTCTTGCCCAGGTGGCGATCCCGCTGTCGGAGATCGACAAGGCGGACGCGCAGCAGGAAGTGGCCGACGCCCGCGAAGACCTGGCCGACGCCAAGGGCGACATCGAACGCAAGCATGTGGCCGAGCGGCTGGCAATCGCGGAAGCGAAGTTGCACGCGGTTTCCTAATAACGGCGCGGTTCAGCAAGAGCCCGGATTCTGCCGACAGGTAGAGTCCGGGCTCTTGTGCTTTCGGCGCCGACAGGGTCTGCTAGTTCGCTCTTCCCGACGCGCCGGGTTGCACTGGCGGCGGGCGTCTGAAATCACTTGATATTTGCAAAATAGGCAATAAATACTTTGGGTTGCACCGAAGAAGATCAACTTTTAACCTTCGACGAATCGGGAAGGCCAAGGTCTTTGCCGGCAGGAAAAATTCGCCGCTTTCGGGCGGTCGCGGGCGCGCTGCTAATCCCGATGGCGGTTAAGCCGGCGCAACGTCCCTCGATAGACTGGATTTGAGATAAGCGAGGCCGACGCATGGCAGAACAACATTGGACGCCAAACGACATCGCATGGGATCGCTTCGATCAGCGTAAAATTGACCCGGAGATCACGAAGATGGTCAAAGCCGCGGCGTTGGTCGAGTATAACGGCAACGACTACGCGGATTACCTTTGCTCGATTTTCGCCGGCGACCCGGAGTTCTGCGCGCTGGCGCGCGCCTGGGCGGCGGAGGAGGTTCAGCACGGCGCGGTTCTGGGGCGTTGGGCCCAACTGGCCGATCCGGAGTTTGATCTGGACGGGGCCGCCGCGCGCTTCCGCTCGGTCTATCGCGTCGATACCGGCGCCGACAGGTCGGTGCGCGGCTCGCTGTCGGCCGAATTGGTGGCCCGCTGTATCGTGGAAGTCGGCACGTCTTCCTACTACGGCTCGTTGCGCGAGGCGACGGAAGAACCGGTGTTGCAGGAAATCTGCCAACGTATCGCCGCCGACGAGCTGCGCCACTACAAGCTTTTCTACGTCTATCTAAAGCGTTACCTGGCGCGGGAAAAGGTCGGCAAGTGGCGGCGAACCCTCATCGCCTTCGGCCGGATCTCCGAGGCGGAGGACGATGAACTGGCCTATGCTTTTTGGGCGGCCAATGCGGCGCCGGACTGCGCCTACGACCGAAAGAAATGCTCCAACGCCTATCTTGGGCGCGCCTACGGCTATTACCAACAAAAGTATATCGACCGGGCGACGGCGATGACCTGCAAGGCCGCCGGCTTGAACCCCCAGGGGCTGGTCTCCCGCTTCGCCGCCAAGCAGATTTTCCGGATTATCAAGTCCCGTCACCGCAAGCTCCAGGCGGCGGGCGCGCTGGCCTTTTGATCTGGTCGCAGTCACCCTTGCGCCGCCGCGTTGTGGCGTCGCGACCCCGCCGCGCCGCCTGCTGTCTTTGCTCCCGGCTATCGCCGAAAACAAAAGCGGTGGCAAGCCGCCCGGCCTTCTGGCATAGCTAGGGCTGGATTGGCGCGGCGCGATGGAAGTGCCGCGGCGGGGACAATCGGTTACTTCCAGGGGAGATAGAGATCAATGAGCGCGTGGAGCGACGGGTATGTCACCGACATTCCCTATACCCATTCATTTTTCCGTGAGCTGAGCCCGACGTTTCTGAACTACTGCGCGCTGCTTCACGGCGTTGAGCCGCCGGAGACCAAGGAAGGTTTCAGCTATCTTGAACTGGGCTGTGGCCATGGCGTCAGCACCAATATGCTGGCGGCGGTGCATCCCGAAGGGCAGTTCTACGGTGTTGACTTCATGCCCGCCCATGTGCTGTTCGCCAGCAAGCTGGCCGGCCAGGCCAAGCAAGACAATGTGCACTTCCTCGAACGCTCCTTCGAGGATATCGCCGCCGGCATGGAGGCGCTCCCGCAATTTGACTATATCACCTTTCACGGCATTTACAGTTGGATTTCCGAGGCCAACAGACACTGTCTGGTCGAGATCGTTCGGCGCTATCTGAAGCCCGGTGGGCTGGTCTATTGCAGCTATAACGCCATGCCGGGTTGGGCGGGCATGGCGCCGGTTCAGTGGCTGCTGGAATCGCTCAGCCATGGCTACGCGGGCAACTCCTTGGAGGCCGCGCAACAGGCCCTCGGGTTTGTTGCGGAAATGCAGGATGTGGATTTTGGCTATTTCAAAGCCAACAAGGACGCCCTGGAGAAACGGCTCAACAAGCTGAAACACCACAAACCCGCCTATGTGGTTCACGAGTATCTGAACGCCTCGTGGCATCCCCTGTATTTCAAGCAGGTGATGACGGAAATGGCCGGCGGTAAGCTGGATTTCGTCGGCCAGGCCACGCCGGTCACCGCCTTTCCCCGGTTAAGCTTCCCCGCCAAGGCTTTGGCGTTGGCGGAAAAGGTCGACGATCCCACGTTGCGCGAAACGGTGTTGGATTTCTTGAGCAACAACCAGTTTCGCCGCGATATCTTTTCAAAGTCGGCAACCCGACTGGCCCTGCCGGCGGCGACCAATCTCTTGATGGAGATCGCCTTTCTGCCGACCAGTGTTTTTAACAAACAGGTTTATGAGAAACAGAACCAAGTGTTTCACAGCGTGATTGGCTTGGAATATTTCCGGGAGATTGGCAAGTGGATCGTGAAGAGCCCGCTTCGCGGCCCGGATCTGGCCCGCTTCGCGGGCTCGCAAAAACTGCGGCCGCGGGATCTGGTTCGGGTGTTGGCGCTGCTGGTCCAATCGAACCTTATCGCGCCCTGTTCCCAGGCCGATCAGGCCGCCGCGACCGCCTCGGCCCGGCGAATGAACCGGGCGGCTCCCTATTTGAACGTGGGAGAGGCCGCGGTGGGGCATGTCGCCAGCGCGGCGATCGGCACCGCCCTGCCGAACGAAAATCGCCTGGTTCGGCAGGTGATTTCACTGTTGATCGACGGGTGCGAGGCCGATCCCGCCGTCCTGGCGGATCAGCTGGTGGAAAAGTTTTCAACCCAGCTGCGGCAAGACGGCAAGCCGCTCAGCCCGGAGGTCAATCGCACGCGCTTGATGGAGCGGGTAAAGAATGGATTGGCGGCCATCGGGACGTGGCGACGGCTTGGTGTCAACTAACCTGTGATCGACCGAAAAAGCAGCGCTTGGCGCTGCGTTCCGCCGCCGGGGGGAAGACGGCAGAGGGTGTTTCATGGTCTATGATTTTTTAATAATCGGCGCGGGCGTCGCGGGCGCCTCGATCGCCGCCCATCTGGCGGAGTCAGGGTCGGTGGGCGTGCTGGAGATGGAGAGCCAGGCCGGCTATCACAGCACCGGCCGCTCCGCCGCCATCTATGTTCGCAACTATGGCAACGCGGCGATCCGCGCGCTGTCCGATGCCAGCTTCGAGACATTGGCGACAGGCAGTCCGCCGTTGAATCACCAAAGCTATCTGTCGCCGCGCGGCGTCATGTTGATTGCCGAGCCCGGCCGGGAAGCGGCGCTTGCCGCCGACCTCGCCCAGGCCAAGGCGATGGTGGCGCTGACGCCCGAGCAGGCCGTGGCGCTGGCGCCGATCCTGCGGGTGGAAAAGATTGGCCTGGCCGGCTATGAGCCGGCGGCGCAGGACATTGATGTCGCCGCTTTGCACCAGGCCTATCTCGGCCTGTTGAAGCGGCGGGGCGGGCGGTTGCATCTGTCTTGTGACGTGGAAAAACTGACACGGCGGGACGGCCAGTGGCGGGTGACCTGCCGCCAGGGCCGCTTTGACGCCCGGATTGTGATCAACGCCGCCGGGGCCTGGGCCGATCTGATCGCCGCGCGCGCCGGCTTGCCCCCGGTCGGCCTGCAGCCGCTCCGCCGTTCCGCCGCCATGGTGCCGTTGGCCGATCTTCCCGGCGGCGACGGTTTGGACTGCAGCGGTTGGCCCCTGGTGGGCGACGCCGGGGAAACCTTCTATTTCAAGCCCGACGGCGGCAAGTTGATGGTCTCGCCGGCGGATGAAATTCCCGTTGCGCCGCACGACGCCTATGTGGACGACCTGGTTCTGGCCGAGGGTCTGGACCGCTTCCAGCACTTTACCCGGGTGGAGGTGACCCGCATCGAGCGGCGTTGGGCGGGCCTGCGGACCTTTGCGCCGGACCGCACCCCGGTGGTGGGCTTTGATCCGGCCGGCGATGGGTTTTTCTGGCTGGCCGGGCAAGGGGGCTACGGCATCCAGACCGCGCCGGCGATGGCGCAGTTGGGCGCCGCCCTGGCAACCGGGTCCAGCCTTCCGGCGGCGCTGACCGCCGCGGAGGTGCCGGTGGCGCTGCTTGATCCGGGACGCTTTCGGTGATCTGCCCTGTTTTCGGTTGCCGAGCAGCTTGAGCCAAACCGGGAACTCACCGGGCCGCGCGGGCGCGCAAACCGATCCGGCGCTAAGGGGTTTTCTGCGCGGCGGCGCGCGTGGCGATGGCGGCGAGAACGCTTTCTTTCTGCGTCTTGTTCATGATCATCCAATCGCGGATTTCCGCAATGCTGCGCAGGCAGCCGACACAGTAGTCCTGCTGAGGATCCATTTGGCAAACCGAAATGCAGGGCGACGGGATGCTGTCGTCAATCGTTGTCCGTCGGGCTTCACGCCGCCGCCGCCGATCGGCCCGCTGCTCCGCAGATTCTTCGCTCATGGCCTCTTCCTTGTTTTGTCCAACGGCTGATAACAGTGTGACCGACGGCGCAGGCGGATCACTGGCCGATTCCGTCTAAACCGATCCGACCGTCGCTGGACAGCTCACCCTGAAGATAGACTTTGCCGGGATGATGTCACCCTCTCACCTGCGACATGAACTTTTCTCTGTGCGCGGTCGGCAAACTGTAGTCTGTACAGCCTGGCGGCTGCAACAGCGGCGCGCCACGCTTGAAAAACCAGAGACTGGAGCCTTCTTGTGATGTCGCGCCCGCCGAGCGAATCCGCCGACCGGAGCCCCCGGATCGAAACCAGCTATCCCGGCTGTTTGCTGGCCCGTCTGCAACAGAACTGGGGCATTGGGCGCCGACAGTCCTGGCTGCTAAATCTGGGGTGCGGCGGGGGAGAGCTGGCGCTGGCCTGGGCCGCCAACGGCGCCAAGGTGACCGCGCTGGATCTTTCCGACCGGGCGGTGACGCGGGTGGAAAGCCTGGCCGGGAAAGCGCAGTTGCAGGTTATCGGCCACCGGGCGCCGGCGGAGGCGACGGGCCTGCCGAGCGCCCGTTTCGACGCCGTGGTGGCGGTGCAGCACTGGCCGCTGTTCGACCAGGCCCGGGCGGTGGGCGAAGCGCGGCGGCTATTGGTCGGCGGCGGATCGCTGGTCTTAGCGCACCTGACGCCGCTGTGTCGGCCGGGCAACCTGGTGGAGGCGACGGAGCGTTTGATCGAGATGCGCCTTTCCTTCTGGATCGGGGAAAGTGGCAGCGGCTTTTTCCCGGACTGGGCCGAGCAGATGACCAGCGCCGGGCTCGCGGAAATCGAGAGTTTTTCCTACGATCTCGACCTGCCCTTTCGGCCCGACGACTGGCGGGCGGCCTGTCATCGCCGGCTGTCGGCCCAGGCGGTCCAGGTGGCCGCGCCGGAGGCCGAGCGCCTCGATGAGGATCTGCGGCAGTTGCTGGACAGCCATTTCCGGGCGGATAAACGCCCGGGCGGCGAACTGCTGGTGCCGCACCGGGTGTTTGCGCTTCGCGGGCGTAAGTCCTAACAAGGGTGCGCCGGGCTTTGCCGGAAGGCTTCACAGCGGCGTCGGCCTGATGCATTTTTGCCGTGATCAGGGGCGTGTCCGTTGGCGGCGGGTCCAAACCAAAGAGAGACGAGATGAGCAGGATTGAGGTTGCGCAAACCACGCAGGGCGCTGATCCGAAGACCGAGGGCCTGGGCGCCGATGCAACCGGGTCGAGTGGCGCCGGCGTCAACACCCCGGGGTCGAGCGATGCGACGTTGGGCCGGGTCGGGTCGGGCGGCGTGGGGTCGGGCGACGCGGGGACCGCGGGTGTGGGCGGCGGTGACGCGGTGAGCGGCGCGCTGCCCGATGGGGCCGCTGACGGAAGCATCGCCGATCAGGTGATGGCGCTGTTCGTGGTTTTGAAAAACGCCGGGCAAAATCTGATGGTTGACGGCTCGGTGGCGATCGACTGGCCGCGGGTCGGATCGGCGATCACCGTTCTGGTGATCTTCTTGTTGGTTCGCCGGCTGATCACCCGGGTGATCATTTCCCGGCTGAAGATCTTCGCGCAACACCGGGGCTGGCATTGGAAACGGCGGTTTGTCGAGGCGTCCGCCGGGCCGATTTCCCTGGTGCCGATTGCCTTAGGGCTGTTTTTCTTTGCCCAGATCCTTGCGCCAACCGGGCTGCTGAAGATCGTCCTGGATCGGGTCGTGCAGTCGCTGGTGGCGATCAGCATCGCCTGGCTGGTGTACAACAGCCTGGTCTATGCCCGGCCCTTCCTGAGCGGCGTGGAGCGGCTTTTCAATCCCTCCTTCACCAACTGGGTGCTCAAGGCGCTGCAGGTGGCGGTGGCCGGAATCGGCTTGGCCACGGTGCTGGAAATCTGGGGAATCCAGGTTGCCCCGATCCTCGCCGGCTTCGGCTTGATGGGGGTCGCCGTGGCCCTGGGGGCGCAAGATCTGTTCAAGAACCTGATCGCCGGCCTGCTGGTGCTGGGCGAGGACCGCTTTGACGTCGGTGACTGGATCCGCGTGGATGGGGTGGTCGAGGGGACGGTGGAGCGGATCGGCTTCCGCTCCACCTTGATCCGCCGGTTTGACAAAGCGCCGGTTCATGTTCCCAACGCCAAGCTGTCGGACTCGGCGCTGACCAACTTCAGCGATATGTCGCATCGCCGGATTTATTGGCTGATTGGGGTTACCTACAGCAGCACGGTCGCCCAGCTGCGTGAAATTCGCGATGGCATCGAGAGCTACGTATTGAAAAGTGATGCCTTTGAGCGTCCAGAGAACGCCGCGACCTTTGTTCGGATCGATAGCTTCAACCAGTCTTCCATCGACATCATGCTCTATTGTTTCACCAAGACCACCGACTGGGGCGCCTGGCTGAAGGTCAAGGAAGAACTGGCCTACCACGTTATGCAGGTGGTGGAGCGCGCCGACGCCTCCTTCGCCTTTCCCAGCACCTCGCTTTATGTGGAAAGCCTGCCGGGATCGGATGCCAATGGCATGGACGCGCCGGAAGCCTTTGTTCCACCAACCGAGAAGTCAACTGAGAAGTCGACCGGGAAATCCACCGAGGAATCCACCGAGAAGCTGCCCGAGAAGCCGGCGAAAGAAAAGGCGTAGCGGGTGATCGACTTGGAAAGCCGCGCGTGGTTTTTCCACCTAAGCTGCGCCGCCTCTCGACGGCGATAGGCGGCGGCCCGGCCGGTTGCTTTGGCCGGCGCGGCGGGTCGAGCTTTGATCGTCGGGCGGCCTCGGCTATCCCAGGCGGGCCTCGTCTTCCAGCGCTTGCGGATCTTCGGCTTGGATGATCCGGCGCACCAGGTCGTAGGCAAAGCCCTGCCGCCCAAGCGCCGCCATGTCCTTGTCGCGGTGGTCGGCCCGCTCCGCCTCTGGGCGGTAGGGGCCGAGGCGACGGCGGCGCGCGTAAGCCAGGGCCGCCGTCATTTCCGGGTTTCCGCCCTGTTCCTCGGCCAGGGTCTGCAGCGCCTGGGTGATGGTCTCGGCGGTCACGCCCTTGGCGGCCAGCTTCTGTCGAATCGTCCGGCGGGAGGCGCCGCGCCGCTGCAGGGTCTGTACCCGACCGCGGGCGTAAACCTCATCATTGAGCGCGCCGATCCGGCGCAGACGCCCGATCAGCGCCTCGATGGCGTCCGCGCCTTCTTGCGGATCGGTGCCGTGCGCTTGCGCCGACAGGGTCACCTTTCGCTGCAAGGCGCGGCGCAGATTTTCACAGGAGCTGGCGTAGCGCTCCAGATACCAGAGGGCATAGCGTTCCAGGTACTTGGCGGTGGCCGGCTTGGGCTGCTTGCGCCGTGGCGTCTGGTCGACCTGCTTGTTCCAGCCTTGGCCGCCCGACGGCCTGCCGGATTTCGGCGATTTTTTCTGCTTTGCCGGTTTGGGCAGGAGAAAGTCTTCCGCGCCGTGGTGAGGATCGGCGTCGGCGTCGGCGCACGCGGCCGGGTCCGGCAATCGGTTCAGCCGCTCGAAGGTCAGCACGCTCGGCGGGGCTGCAGGGCGGTCGTTTGGCGATCGTTTGCTCATGCCGGCCAGTTTGCCATGGCGCGGATCGGCTGTCCCGGCAAAAGCTTTGGCGGGGTGCGGCCGGGAACAGCTGAGTTGACCGGCTTTTGCTTGTGAAACCGGCGGAAGAGATCTATCTCAACGCTCATGATGACGAACCCGCCACCTTCGCTGACAACCATCAAGCCGCGCGCCACGCAGAAGTTGGGCCCAAGAGATTTGGGCGTCATCAACCTGCGTGGTCTCTGGACGCTTTACCTCAAGGAGGTCAAGCGCTTCCTGAGCGTCTTCACCCAGACGATTTTGGCGCCGATGGTGACGTCGTTGCTGTTCCTGGCGATCTTTACCCTGGCGCTGGGGCGCGGCAACGTCATGTATGGCGATGTGCCCTACGCTGCCTTCCTGGCGCCCGGCCTGATCATGATGCAGATGCTGCAAAATTCCTTCGCCAACTGCTCCTCTTCCTTGCTGATCTCCAAGGTGCAAGGCAACATCGTTGATATTCTCATGCCGCCGTTGTCGCCGGGGGAACTGACCCTGGGGCTGGCGGCGGGCGGAATTACCCGGGGCTTGCTGGTGGGGCTGGTGACGGCCCTGGCGATGTCGCTGTTCGTGCCGGTCAAGCTCGAAGTTCCCTGGGCGATTTTGTTTTTCGGCTTCAATGCCTCCTTGATGTTGACCCTTTTGGGGATGTTCGGCGGGATTTGGGCTGAAAAATTCGACCACATGGCGGCGGTGACGAACTTTGTCATCGTGCCGCTGTCCTTTCTTTCCGGCACCTTCTACTCGATTGAGCGGCTGCCGGAGAACTGGCTGTTCGTCGCGCACCTCAATCCCTTCTTCTATTTGATTGACGGGTTCCGCTATGGCTTCCTGGGCAAGAACGACAGCGACCTGCTGGTTGGCGCCCTGACGGTGCTGGGCGTCAATCTGCTGCTCTGGCTGCTGGTTCACCGCATGATCAAGGTCGGTTACAAGCTCAAGCCATAGGAAGGGCGCGGCAATGGCAAACAGGCGCAAGCCGGCGCGACCGAACGGCGGTGACCGTTTGTCGGTCGGGCAACGGCCGCGGCGCTTTGGCGGCTGTAACTGGGTGGGGCTGGCAACGCTGTTGCGGCGGGGGATGCAGCGCTATTTCCGCTCGGCCACGGAAGGGGTCTTGGGCGCGATAATTTCAGCCATGCTGTTTCTGTCGGTCTTCGCCTTCGCCCTGCCGGAGGGCTATGTTTTTGGCCCCGGCATCGAGCCGATAAACTTTTTGCTGCCCGGCCTGGCGGCGATGACCGGCTTTCACAACGCCTTTGAGAACGCCGCCTTCAGCACGATTTATGACAAGCTGGAAGGGATGATCGGCGATCTCCTGATGGCGCCGCTGAAGCCTTGGGAACTGATTGTTGCGTCGATTGCCAGCAGCGCGCTTGGCGGCCTGTTTACCGGAACGGCGGTGCTGCTGGTGGGCTGGCTGTTTGTCGACCTGAGCTTTCAGCAGGCGGGGCTGTCGCTGCTGTTTGCTTGCCTCGGGACCGTGCTGTTCGCCACCATCGGCTTTATTACCGGGCTTTGGGCGGAAAAATGGGATCGTTTTTCCATGATCAGCACCTTTCTTGTCTTGCCACTGGGAATGCTTTCAGGCAGTTTCTTCAGCCTTGATAGCCTTCCGCCTCTGGGCCAGACTCTGCTGGTGATCAATCCGGTCTTCTATCTGATCGATGGGGTGCGCGGCGGGTTGGCGGGCTATAATGAAGGCGCTTTGGAAATTGGCTTGCCGCTGCTCGCGGCCTTGACCCTGGTTTTGTTGGTCTTGGCGCATCGGCTCCTTTCTTCTGGATATAAGGTGAAGCCGTGATGGCTGTGAGGGTGACCAAAGGGCAGGCGCAAGACCTGCGACGACGACGCCGATAAAGGCGCCTTCCGGCAGGCTGCCGGGAAGTTGACCGCCGTGGTCCCTTGCTTTCTGGTCCCTTGCTTTCTGGTTCCGCGCTTCCTGGTCCCCCGCCCGCTGAACCCCCGTTCTTTCTTTTTCCGATTACATCTCGATCCTCGATCTTGGCAAAACCCGCTTCTTTGTTGACGAAGAGGCGTTCGGCCTTGGTCTTGTTGACAGGGTCCCCCCCAATCGGCAGATTTGCCGCTCCATCCACAGGTCTGATTTTCAGCAACCGGCTAGAATCGGCCATGATAAAGGGATTTTGCACTGTGAGCTCTGCGTTGATGAATAACTACGCGCGTGCAGATTTGGCTCTCGTCAAGGGCGAGGGCGCCTATGTTTATGGCCAGGATGGGCGACGCTACCTGGATTTTTGCAGCGGCATCGCGGTGACCGCGCTGGGCCATGCGCACCCGGCCTTGGTGGCGGTGCTGCAAGAGATGGCGGACAAGGTTTGGCACAGCTCCAATCTGTTCCGCATCCCCGAGGGTGAGAAGCTGGCCGAACGGTTGGTGGCGCATTCCTTTGCCGATCAGGTTTTCTTCTGCAACTCCGGCGTTGAAGCCTTTGAAGCGGCGGTGAAGTTGGCCCGCAAGCACTTCGACGACATCGGCCAGCCGGATCGCTGGCGGATTATCACCTGCAGGGGGGCCTTCCACGGCCGGTCTCTCAATGCCATCTCGGCGGCGGGCAATGAAAAGTACATGGAAGGCTTCGCGCCCCATGTCCCAGGCTACACCAACGTGGCCTTCGGCAATCTCAACGAACTGCGGGCGGCGATCACTGACGATACCGCAGCGATCCTCTATGAGCCGATCCAGGGTGAAGGGGGAATTCGCACCGCCGATCTGGCGTTTCTCAAGGCGACCCGCGAGATCTGCGACGAGTTTGGCCTGCTGCTGATCCTGGATGAAGTGCAGTGCGGCCTGGGCCGCACAGGCAAGCTCTATGCCTACGAATGGGCCGAGATCGAACCCGATATCTTGTTGAGCGCCAAGGGCCTGGGCGGCGGCTTCCCGGTCGGCGCGGTCTTGGCCAAGGCGGCGGTGGCGAAGGCCTTCCAGCCCGGCACCCACGGTACCACCTACGGCGGTAATCCCCTGGCCATGGCCTGCGCCAACGCGGTGCTGGATGTGGTGCTGGCGGAGGGTTTCCTGCAGCAGGTCTGCGACAGGGCGGCGCGACTGCGCGACAAGCTGGAGACGCTGGTGGCGCGTTATCCCAAGGTCTTCGCCGAGGTGCGCGGCGCCGGATTGATGCTGGGTCTGCGCTGCGAGGTGCCGAGCGGGGATCTGGTCGGTCAACTGCGTGAGGCCGGACTGCTGAGCGTCGGCGCGGCGGAAAACGTGGTCCGCCTGCTGCCGCCCTTGATCGTCGGCACGGCGGAGATCGACGAAGCGGTCGGCGTGCTCGAGTCGGTGGCGCAGAGCTACAGCGTCCGGGCGTGACGCTTCACTGCCCCCGCTTGGCGGGGACGGAACCGCCGCGAAATCCCGGCAAGAGTATTCAGACCAAGTCGGTCGTCGAACCAAGCCGGACGGCGGCGACCGACGGTGATGACCGGCGCAAGAAAAGAAAGAGTGGCACGATGAGCGACATCAATCATTTCCTCGACCTGGACCGGATTGATCCCGCGATCCTGAAGAACATCATCGCCGACGCTCGGGCCTGTAAGGCCGGAACGCGCGGGCAGGAAAAGCCTTTGGACGGCAAGGCCCTGGCGCTGATCTTCGAAAAGCCTTCGACCCGGACCCGGGTGTCGTTCGAGCGCGGGGTGCATCAACTGGGCGGCCAGGCGATTGTGCTGGAGCCCAGCGGCTCGCAGATCGGTCGGGGCGAGACCATCGCGGATACGGCGCGGGTGCTGTCGCGCTTTGTCGACGCCATCATGATCCGGACCACGAAAGAGGAAAAGCTGCTGGAACTGGCCGAATACGCCACCGTGCCGGTGATCAACGGACTGACCGACAAGACCCACCCCTGCCAATTGATGGCCGATGTCATGACCTTTGAGGAGCACCGCGGCCCCATCAAGGGGCGGACGGTGGTTTGGTCCGGCGACGGCAACAACATGGCCGCCTCCTGGATCCACGCGGCGGTGCAGTTTGAGTTTGAACTGCGCCTGGCCTGTCCTGAAAGCCTTATGCCCCCCAAGGACGTGCTGCAGTGGGCGCAGGACAGGGGCGGCAAGGTTCTCGTCACCCACGATGCCGCCGCCGCGATGGAGGGGGCCGACTGCGTGGTAACCGATACCTGGGTTTCCATGGGTGATGAAATCGGCGAATCGATGCGCCGGCACAACCTGCTGCAGCCCTTTCGGGTCGACCGCGAGATGATGGAACTGGCGAACAAGGACGCCATCTTCATGCACTGCCTGCCGGCCCATCGGGGCGAGGAGGTAACGCCCGATGTGATTGACGGACCCCAGTCGGTGGTCTGGGACGAGGCGGAGAACCGTCTGCACGCGCAAAAGGGCATTCTTCTTTGGTGTTTTGGCGCATGAACGCGCCGCTCGCAAAACAGCCGGCGTCGCCGGCGGACGACGGCAATCTTTCTTTCTTGCTGGAAAGCACCGGTATCCGGGGCCGGCATTTGAAGCTGGCCGCCACCCTGGAGACGATCTTGTCGGCGCACCGCTATCCCGAGCCGGTCGCCCAGCTGCTGGGCGAGTTGGTGACGCTCTGCGCGCTGCTCGGCTCGACGCTGAAATTCCAAGGGGTGTTCGTGCTGCAAATCAAGGGCAGCGGCGCCATTCGCACCATGGTCGCCGACATGACCTCCGAGGGGGTGCTGCGCGGCTATGCCAGCTTCGACGCCGAGGCGGTCTCGACGCTGCTGGCGGAAGATCTTCGGCGCGAAGGTCCGGCCGACGAGGATCAGGTCGGCCGCTGGTTTGGCGAGGGCCACCTGGCCTTTACCGTCGACCAGGGCGAATACAGTGAACGCTATCAGGGGCTGGTCGAGCTGTCCGGCCCCCGGCTGTGCGATAGCCTGCTGCAGTATTTTCGCCAGTCCCAGCAGATCAACGCCGGCATCGTCATGGCCTGTGGCCGCACGGCGGCCGGCTGGCGCGCCGGGGCCATGCTGATCGAACAGATCCCCGAATCAGCCGGCGCCGACAAGAACGATCAGGAGTTGGAGAATTGGCGGCGGACGTTGATTTTGCAGTCGTCCTGCAAGCCAGAGGAACTGTTGAACCCGGCGCTGTCCCACAACGACCTGCTGTTTCGTCTGTTCCACGAGGAAGGGGTCCGGGTTTTCGACATCAAGCCGGTTGTCTTCGGCTGCCGCTGCTCGCGCGGGCGGGTTGAAAAAATTCTCGCCTCGCTTGCCAGCGATGAGTTGGCGCAGATGAAGACCCCGGCGGGCCTGGTGGAGGTGACCTGCGAATTTTGCAACAGCACCTATAACTTCTCCGACGCCGATCTCGCGCCGCTGCGTCAGGGGTAATCGGCCGCGCGCCGGCGGGACCGGAAGAACCGCGCCGCTTGGTCTGTCAGGGGCGCTATGACCCAGGCCGGGACCTTTGGCCCTATTTCCGGCGCAATCTCGCGCTATCGGTTGGCGGCGCGGTCCGCTGCCGCCGCTGGTGAACGCCACCGAAAACCACCGAAAGCGGCTGCAAGCCGAACCGTCAAACAAGGGGGACTCCGATGCTGTCTAGAAGCCAAGAAATAACCGGAAACATTGGTGGGAAAGTTGTTGGGCGACGCGCCTTGCTGCTGTTTGGCCTGGCCTTGCCTTTCGCGCTGTCGGCCTGTGAAACCACCGCGCCGATCAGCGGCTTTTCGAAGCTCGGTTTTGCCCACTTGCAGCCGCTTCGCCTGCGGGTGGCCTCGGTGACGGTCGAGCGGCAGGACAGGGGCGGCGACCTGCCGGGGCGTGTCGAAACGCAGTTCCCGCAGCCGCCGGGAGATCTGGCGGCGCTGTGGGCCAAGCAACGCTTGCAGGCGGTGGGCGGCCTGTCGCGGCTGGTCTTCCTGATCAGCGAGTCGCCGGTGGTCGAAACCAAACTGGCTCGCACCAAAGGCGTTACCGGCTACTTCACCACCGATCAGACCGAGCGCTATGACGCCAGCCTGAAAGCCGAGGCGCGGGTGATCGACGAGCTGGGCCAGCAGGTGGCCCAGGCCCAGGTTTCCGTTCAGCGTTCCACCACCGTGCCGGAGGACGCGTCGCTGCGTCGCCGCGAGGAATACTGGTTCAATCTGACCGAGCAACTGCTGGCGGACTTCGACCGGGAAATGGAGGCGTCGGTGCGCAAGTATCTTTTCCCCTACCTGGAGATCTAGAGTCTGATTGGCTTAACGGGAATTGCGACCCGACCCCGTTAAGCCGTCACGCCCTGCCGATGCGCTGCGCCGTCGCCGGTCAGTCGCTTGAATTGGCCGCCCAGGTCGCCAGCTTCCGCAGGAACTCGGCGCAGGCGTCAACCTGGCTGACGGTGATGAATTCGTTGGGCTGATGCGCCTGATCGATCGAGCCGGGACCGCAGACCACGGTGGAGAGGCCGACCTCCTGAAACAGGCCGCTTTCGGTGGCGTAGGAGACCACCGACGATCTGTTGGCGCCGGTGATGCGGCGCACCAGGTTCTCGGCGTAGCCCTCTTCCTCGGGCTTGAGCGGCGGCACCGAGCCCAGGGTGACGGTTTCGATACCGGCCTGGGGTGCGAATTCCCGCAGCCAGGGCAACACCGTGTCCTGGCTGTAGCGCTCGAAGGTGGCGATCAAGGCCGCCGGATCGTCCCAGGGGGCGTTGCGGAACTCCCACTCGAAAAAACAGTCCTGCGGGATGATGTTGTTGGCCACGCCGCCCTTGATGATTCCGACCTGGAAGGAGGTATACGGCGGTTCGAACCCGCTGCTGGGGTCGCTGCGCGCGTGGCGGGCCTGTTCGGCCATCTGGAAGATAAACTCGATCAGCCGGCCGGCCGCGATGTTGGCGTTGGCGCCGCGGTGGGGCTGGCTGGAGTGCGCCGCCACGCCGCGAATGGTGGTGCGGAAAGCGGTGATCCCTTTGTGCGCCGAGATGCATTTCATGTCCGACGGCTCGCCGACGATGGCGGCGCGCGGCAGCGGCAGATTGTCAACAATGTCCTTGATCATATGGCCCACGCCGGTGCAGCCGACTTCCTCGTCATAGGACAGGGCGATGTGGATCGGTTTCTTCGGCTTCAAGGCCTTGAATTCGGGGGCCAGCGCCAGCGCGATGGCCAGAAAGGACTTCATGTCGGCGGTGCCGCGCCCGAACAGCTTGCCGTCTTTTTCCACCAGCGTGAAGGGGTCGCTGTCCCAGGCCTGGCCTTTCACCGGCACCACGTCGCTGTGGCCGGACAGCACCACGCCGCCCTCGATTTCCGGGCCGATGGTGGCGAAGAGATTGGCCTTGTCGCCTTCCGGTGAAAAGATCTTGCGGTTGGCAATGCCGTGGCTGTCCAGATAGTCGGCCACCCAGTTGATCAGCGCCATGTTCGAGTGCTCGGAAACGGTGTTGAAGGCGACCAGGCGCTCAATCATTTCACGCGGGCTGTAGCTGGCTGCGGACATGGAAAATTCCTGTGCTGCTTGCGGGATGGGTGAAAGGGTGCGGGGAACGCGGCGGGCAGGCGCTGGCGTCCATCCCCCCCACGATCTATATAGCTCTGACTGTATAGCCCTGAAAGGCCGTCGACAGCCCTGCTTTTCGGGAACAGCTCTTCTGATCAACCGCGCCAGAAGTTCGGCATGAACAGCACCAGCACAGTGAAAAGCTCCAGCCGACCCAGCAGCATGGCGGCCCCCAGCACCCATTTCGCCGAGTCCGGGATGGTGGCGAAATTTCCGCTGGGGCCGATGATGTCGCCCAAGCCCGGCCCGACATTGGAAATCGCCGTGGCGGCGCCGGATATGGCGGTGATGAAGTCCAGGCCGGTGGCGCCGAGGGCGGCGGCAACAAGGCCAAAGGTGGTGATGAACAGAAAAAAGAAGCTCATCACCGACAGCGACACCTGCTCGGTAACCGGTCTTCCCTGGTAATAGGCGATGAACACGCCGTGGGGCTGCATCAGACGCTTGAGCTGCGTGAGCGCCGTGGCCGCCAGGATCTGAACCCGGAAGATTTTGATGCCGCAGGTCGTGGAGCCGGCGCAGCCGCCAATGAACATCAGAACGAAAAAGATGGCCATGGCAAAGCCGCCCCAGTTGTCGAAGTCCGCGGTGGCGTAGCCCGTACCGGTCATGATCGAGATCACGTTGAAGGTGGTATAGCGCAGCGCCGGCAAAAAGGTCAGCTGCTCTCCAAGCACCAGGAAGAGGGTGAGCAGCAGGATCACCGTCACCATGATGGCCATCATCGCCTGGACTTGGCTGTCGCGCAAAAAGGCCTTGGGGTTGCCACGGGCGGCCCGCAGATAGAGCACGAAGGGGACCGAGCCCAACAGCATGATAAAGGAGATGGCGTAGTCGATCGCGGCCGAATCAAACTGCCCGACCGAGGCGTCATAGGTGGAAAAGCCACCGGTGGCGATGGAGGTCATGGCATGGACAACGGCGTCGAACCCGTTCATGCCCAACAGCCAGAGGGCAAAGGCCGAGAGCGCGGTCAGCAAGACGTACATGAAGGAGATTTCGCCAGCGATCTGGGCGGCGCGCGGCAGCACCTTGTCGGTTTCAAAGGCTTCGACGCGGAACATCTGCATGCCGCCGACCTGCAGGATTGGCAGCATCGCCACCGCCATCACGATAATACCGATCCCGCCCAGCCACTGCAGAATGGCGCGCCACAGCAAAATGCCGGGCGGCGCGTAGTCCAGGCCGACGATGGTCGTCGCACCGGTGGTGGTGACCCCGCTCATGGCCTCAAAGAATGCGTCGGTGAAATCCAGGCTCAGACCGGCGAAACTGAACGGCAGGGCGCCAAAAAGAGCAATCACCACCCAGGCCATGGTGGTCATGACGAAGGCCTGGCGCAGGCTAAAGCCGCTCCAGCCTGATCGGGTCGTCAGAATCAAGGAAACCCCGACAAACAGCGTCACCGATGCCGACGCCATGAAAACCTGCCAGTCCGGATGTCCAGAGGCGATGTCGACCAAGGCGGGTAAAACCATGGCGACCGCCAAAATACATAGCAGGATGCCGTTGATAAAAAGCACCGGTCTAAAGTCGATCATGTCGCCTTGCCAAATTTTTTTGGGATTGGGGCCTGGGCCCGATGAAAGGGGCCCGCGCATTGCCGCCGCAATAGAAGGAAAGGGCCGTCGTCATGGCGGCGCGCGTCTGCCTGCTTGCTTTGCTCGCCCGCCTGATCGCCCCCCTTCTTCAGCCCGCTGGACACCTGGTCGCGGGCGGCAGAGTTTGCAGTCGGATCGGTTTAAAAGGAATTGCCAAGTGATCCCGTTTCACCCGCGACTCCGCCTCTGACCACCCGATTAGAGGGTGAGACGCGACAGGGTCGAAGCGTGAAAGGTTTCTTTTTTGTCGGTCACACTCTAGCAGCAACGCCTGCCGTTGTAGAGGGGGATCAAGCGAAAGAAAAGCCCCCCTCCGCCGCGCCGCCCGTCAGCGCCGCCGGGCGCCCGACTCTAGTTCAGCTGGATCGGTTGGTGCGGACTGTCCAGCGAGAAGGCCGGGATATCAATTTGAAAGTGATCGCCCAGATCGTCGACCATTTCATAGTGGCCGACCATAATGCCGGAGGGGGTCGAAAGCGGTGTGCCGCTGGTGTAGTCGTAACTCTCGCCCGGCTGCAGCATGGGTTGTTCGCCAACCACGCCGGCGCCGCGCACCTCGGTTACCCGGCCCAGGGTGTCGGTGATGTGCCAATAGCGGTTCAACAGCTGGACCGGACGCGGGCTCTCGTTGTCAATGCGAACCTGATAGACCCAGATGAAGCGGTTTTCATCGGGAATGGACTGTTCTTCGAGAAAGATCGGAACAACCGTCACGGTGATCGCGCGGGTGGTTTTTGCGTAACGCAAGACCGAGATCTCCTGCTGTCTGTGTGATGAAACAGGGGGTGCTTATCCGGCGCGGCGCCGACCCTTTGGCGGGGATCGCGTCCGTCGGCTGTCGGGGGCGGCGTTGGCGCGGCGTCGATCGGGACAGCGGCTGCGCCGCCCGCGCCGCAGAACGGCACCGCGCGGGACAAAACAGGTCCGTGCGGTAAGTGTCCACTTTTGTTCGCGTGCTGTCCAGAGGTGAAGAACCGTCGCAAAAGCCAAAGATCGCCGCCGTCCGGCAACAGGAAACCGGCGCCCCGAAGGACGCCGGTTCTCACACGCCAGAAACTGCGGTCGTCGGCTTTCCGGTGACTACTGGAGGATCACCTCCACCCGGCGGTTCTTCGGTTCGGCCACGCCGTCGGGCGTCGCAACGGCGGGTTCGGACTCGCCCCGGGCGGCGACAGAGACGTTCTGCGCCATGATGCCCTTGGCGCCCAGCGCGGCGCGCACCGCATCGGCCCGGCGCAGGGACAGCGCCTGATTGTACTCTTCAGAGCCGGCGCGGTCAGCGTGACCGGTGACCGAGAAGGCGATCATGCCCATGGATTGGGCGTCCGAAAGCGCCTGTTTCAACACCGCAACGCCGTCTTCGCGAACCGTGGCGCTGTCGAAGTCGAAGTAGATCACATAGCGCTGTGGTTCGACCGTAGCGGCCGCCGGTTGCATGGGTTTTGCTTCAACCAAGCTGGCGCGGGCGGCGTTCAAGGCCTCCCAGAAGCGCGATTTGCAGCGCGCGATATGCGCGGGTTGGTGGTTTTCTTCCTTTTGCTCGACCCAGCAGTCGAACATCGCCTGGGCGCGCGCCGCATCGGCGGGCGCTTTGGTCCGCGCGCCCTTGTCCAGAACGGAGATCAACTCGCTGCGGGCAAAGGTCAACTCGCCGATTTTGTCGACCGGCAGGCTCCAATCCTCAAGCCGCTCGGGCTGAACGTCCTCATCGCGCGCTGCGGCAAGCGACTTATCGGCGTAGAGCTTGGCGGATTGCCAGTCGTACATTTGGTCGGCTTCGAAAACCATCAACTCCTGGTATTCCTCGACCAGAGCGCGATTAAAATCACTTGCGCTGGAGGGAGCCTCTGTCACGCGTGCCTGCTCAATATCATAGCCGGTGACGCAGCCGCTCAGCAGGCCGACCGCCGCGAAAGCACCCAGTACTTTCATCTTTAGCATGAACTTAATCCCTTCCAAGGTCTGGTGGATAACAGGAATGAACTTCCCCTTGAGATCGCTGTGCATCGTTGGGCATAGCGTAGCCACGACCCCACATTGTAGAAAAACAGTTTATCCAGACTAGGCAAGGACGATGGTTCTGTCAAAGGGCCGTCGCGGCGAGAAGCTCTTGAAAGACGAAGGTTTATTGCGCAAAAAAGGGCGATTTATGTTCGTTGCCGGACAAAGTCGTGACTATTTGTTATGGAAAATAACCCGAAAAGACACCCAACCAATTGGTTCCTAACAATTTTTTAATGTTTCGCGACCTTGAAATAACTTCACGACGCCCAGACCGGGCGAGCAGGAGAATATTTTCTCCACGACATTTATCCGGTTTTTTCGACCCTCGGCAGGGGGGCGGTCTAATTTCCCCTGTGGGTTGGGTCGATTCAAACGGCATCACGGGGTGATTCCTTTTGAACTGTGACCCCGCCGCCTATCCCTATGGTAGCCGGCGCGGCGCCGCAGGTTCAGAGCCGAAGGGTGCGGCCGCCGGCGGCGGCGGCGTCTTCGGGATCGTGGGTCACCAGAAGAACGGGCAGACCCGAGGCGCGGGCGTGGGCGAAAACGAAGCGGCGAATCCGGTCGCGCAACGCGGTGTCCAGTTTGGAAAAGGGTTCGTCCAGCAGCAGCAGGCGGGGCGAGGACAGCAACACCCGCAGCAAGGCGACGCGGGCCCGCTGGCCGCCGGAAAGCGTGCCGGGATCGCGGTCGCCGAACTCCGCCAGATTGGCTTCGGCCAAGGCCGCCTCGACCTTCTCGCGGCGGCGCTGGGCCGGGCGGAGCTGGGCGGGCAGGCCAAAGGCCAGGTTCTCCGCCACGGTCATGTGGGGAAAGAGCAAATCATCTTGAAACAGGATACCGACCCGACGGGCCTCGGCGGGAAGCGCGCTCAGGTCCTGGCCGTCCAATCGCAGCGCGCCCCTGACCGTGAACGCCCGCTCCAACGTGCCGCAGATGTGCGCCAAAAGAGAGGACTTGCCACAGCCGCTCGGCCCCATCAGCGTCACCACCTCACCGCCGGTAATCTCCAGGTCGAGATCCTTGATCAAGCGACGTTGGCCAAGCCAAAGCGAAAGATCGGTGATGCGAAAGTGCGAATCTGCTGTCATGGAACTGCCGTCTGGTTGTCGAAAAAGATGGAGCCTCGGCCCGGCGCGCCGGGGCGTCGGGGATGTCAGGAGACGTCGGGCGGACGCGCGGCCGAGGTCTGCCGGGGCGCCATGCGCCGAGGCAACCTGGCCAACCATGCCGCCCAGGACTGACGGCGGCGCAAACCCGGTCGCACCGGCAGGCAAGCCGAGAACATGAACAGCAGCAGCGGCAGCAGCGCCTGCAGCAGGGCGTACAGCGCCACCACCCGGCGGTCCGCGCCGGCGGAAAGCGCCACCGCCTCGCTGGTCAGGGTGGCGATCCGTCCGCCGCCGGCAAAAAGCGTGGGAAGATACTGCGCCACGCTCACCGAAAAGCCCACCGCGAAGGCCACGGCCAGCGGGCGTTTGAGCAGCGGCAGCTTGATGCGCCAGAATATTCGATTGGGACTGGCGCCCAGGCAAAGCGCGGTGCGGCTGTAGCGGCTGTCCAGGGCGCGGTAGGGATCGGCCAGAGTCAAGAAGACGTACGGCAGGGAGAACAGCAGGTGGCTCCAGATAACAGCCAGCCAACCGCCGTCGATCCTGAGCCAAACCAGCAGCACCTGGACACCGAAAAAGAACGAGATCTGCGGCACCAGCAGCGGCAGGTAGAGCAGCCACATACCCCGGGACGAGGGATGCAGGCCTTGCCGCTGCTCGTTTTCCAGGCAGGCCACCACCAGCGCCAGCGCCGCGCCCGCGGTCAGTAGACCGATCAGCAAGGTGGTGGCGCCCACCGTCGCCAACTCGCCGCCCTGCTGCTGCCAGTTGAGCAGGGTCCAGGTGCTGGGGAGGCTGTCGGGATAGCGCCAACGTCGGGTAAAGGACCAGAGCGCCAGAATTACCAGGCTCAGCAGGCCCAACCCGGAAAGACCGGCGACCGCCAGGCCGGCCAGCAGACGGCCGGGGACTTGGCGACCGCCGCGCTGACCCGCCGCCAACCAGCGCCGACCGCCGCGTGCCACCAGCTTTTCGCCGACCCGCCAAGCAAGAATGATCACGACGATCAGACCGAGCAGCAGACTGGCCCCGGCGGCGGCTTGGAACCGCAGCGTCAGATCCGGATCGTTGAACCAGCGAAAGATCAGCACCGCCAGGCTCGGCGGGGTCTGCGGCCCCAGGATGAGCGCCATGTCGACCACGGAAAGCGAATAGGCCAGCACCGCGTAGATCGGCAGTCGGATTTGTGGATAGACCGCCGGCAGGACCGCTTTCAGCCAGGCGGTGGCCGGCCGATAGCCCAGGCTGCGCGCCGTGGCGAGGCGCGCCTGGCAGTCGATTTGGCCCTGCGCCCCCAAGGTCATCAACAGCAAAAAGGGGAACTCCTTCACCACCAGGCCCAGCAGCAGAGACAGCCCCCAGGGGTCTTGCAGCAGCAGCCAGTCGGGCGGCAGGTCGAAGCCGGTGGCCCAGGGCGACAGCAGGCGCAGAAAGAACCCGCTGGGCGCAATCAGAAAAGCCAGTCCGATGGCCAGGGCTGCGTGCGGAATGGCCAACAGCGGCAAAGCAATGCGCCGCAACAGGCCGAAGAATCGGCTTTCCTGCCAATAGGCGGTGATAAACACCACCAGCAGCAGGCAGAGCACCGTGGCGCCCAGGCCGCTGATCACCGTGACCGCCAGCGCCTTGGGCAGGGAGGGATGGCTGAGCACCGCCAGACTGGGCGCCAGGCTGAAGCCGGTGCCTCCCAGCGAGGGAAGAAAGCCGAGGGCGGGCAGCCAGGTTCCCAGCAAGCCGGCCAGCAGCGGACCGATGAACAGCAACAGGGTCAGGGCGGGTGCGGCCCGCAAAAGGCGCAGGCGGCCGGCGGGATTTTTCAGACGACTCAAGCGGCGGCATTCCTCTGTTGCGCGGGGGCTGGCGCAGGGTGTGGCGGCGGCGGTTACCGGCTGTAGCGCGCCAACCAGGCGGTTTCAATCTTGGTCATCCAGCTGGGATGGGGCTCCAGCAGCGTGGGGCCGAGCTGCGCGGGGGTGAGGCTGGCCTTGCCGCGGGGAATGTCGGCAAAGCGCTGGCGCTGTTGCTTGTCCAGCGCGGTCATGGCCAGGACCGTGTCGTCGCCCCAGTAGCGGGGATCCTGTTTGCGGGCCTGGGCCGCCGGCGACAGCAGAAAGTTCGCCACCACCTGTGCGCCTTCCTTGGCCGAGGCGTTATAGGGAATGGCGACGAAGTGGGTGTTGCCGATGGTGCCGTTGTCGAGCACGAAAATTCGCGTCGACTCCGGCAATTGGCCATTGGCGACCAGCGCTGCCGCTTCGCTGGGATAAAAGGAGATCGCGATGTCCAACTCGCCGTCGTCGAGCAGTTGCCGCTGGGCCGGACCGTTGGCCGGGAAGCTCCTACCCTTGCGCCAGAGGTAGGGGCGCAGCGCCTCCAGGTAACGCCACAAGGGCGCGGTCATGGCGGTGAACTGGGCGTCATCGACCACCGGCTGTTGTAACTGGTCGGCATCGGGCGCCAGTTCGATCAAGGCCTGCTTGAGAAAGGTGCTGCCGATGAAATCGGGCGGCGTGGGATAGGTGAAGCGCCCCGGGTGCGCCTTGGCCCAGTCGAGGAATTCGGCGATCGAGCCGGGCGGTTGGCTGACCCGCTTTGAGTCGTAGATGAAGTTGATCTTGGCCATGCCCCAGGGCGACTCCAGCCCCTGGGTGGGGACGGTGAAGTCAATCCGGGTGCTGGGCTTGTTCTGGACATCGACCAGCGCGAAGTTGGGCAGGGATTCGGTAAAAGGACCGAACAGCAGGTTCTGTTCTTTCATCGCCGCGAAGTTTTCGCCGTTCAGCCAGATCAGGTCGACCGAGCCGCCGCTGTCCCTGCCCGCCGCCTTTTCGGCGAGCACGCGCGAGACCGCCGCGGCCGTGTCGGTCAGCTTGACCTGCTTGACCTCAACGCCGTAGCGCGCCGCCACCTGATCGCCGACCCAGGCGATGTAGGCATTGATGCGTTCATCGCCGCCCCAGGCGTTCCAGTAGACGGTTTGTCCCTTGGCCCGGGTTTCCACCGCCGTCCAGGCGTCGCTTTGCGCGACAGCGGAAGCGGAAAACCCGATGACCCCCATCGCCCCGGCAACGGTTCCGGCAACCGCCAGCAGAACCGCCAGGGCGCGACTGTAGATGCG
>CAXBMB010000022.1:0-51693 GCA_963976695.1 uncultured Rhodovibrionaceae bacterium | reverse complement strand
GGTTTTGACCAGCGGTTGTGATTGGCGGTTATGCCCGGCGGCGCCGGCGCGATTTCAACCGGGTCGGGAAGTGATTCCAATGAAACCGACCCGACCTAGCGGCGGAGGTATTTCAACAATGCAGCGATCAGCAGAACGGCCAGAATAATCAGCAGCAGCATCCCAAGGCCGCCGATCAACATCCCAAAGCTGCTCATTCCGAAGTCAATCATTGTTCACTCCTTTACCCCGCCAGACAAGGGGCTTCGCCCTCCAATCGAGGGAACTTTGTCGTGAGAAAGGGGGCATTCGAACGCTGTCGAATGCCCCCAAACTTGTTGCAGCCTTGGTGTTAGTTGCTGTTGGTCTTGGCCTTGCCGTCGCCGGCCATGCCCTGACCCGCTTTCGCACCGTCGGCGGCCTGGCCGTGGTGTTCGGCGCGCTGCTTGTTCATCTTCGTCATGCGATCGGTAAGGACGGTAATTTCATCGCTGGTCACCTTGCCGTCGCCGTCGTTGTCGATCATTTGAAAGCGGTCGACCATCTTTTCACGAATGACCTTGCTGTGCAGCGCTTCGAACTCGGCGATCGACAGCGTGCCGTCACCATCCTTGTCGAAGCTCTTGAGGCCGGCGCTGACTTCCGCGGGGGTAATGGTCCCGTCTTTGTCGGCGTCAAACGACTTCAGCATCAGCGCGCCACCCTGGCCGCCGTGGCCAGCCTGGCCGCCCATCATGCCTTTGCCGCCGGCCATCTGGCTGTGCATCTTCTTCATCTTCTGCATCATGTCCTGGCCACCCTGACCGCCGTGACCGGCCTGGCCGCCCATCATGCTCTGGTTGCCCTGGCCACCCATCATGCTCTGGCCGGCCTTGCCGTTCATCATGCCTTGGCCGCCGCCGTTGTCGCTGTGGGCAAGGGCGGGAAGCGCCAGCGCGGTGCCGAGAGCGGTTGCGGCGATCAGGCTGAGAGAAAATACGGTGTTGCGTTTCATAGCAGTACCTCAATGTTTGCTGTGTTTCGGTAAAGCTAATCTGGGCATTGATTGTCACAGCACTATGCCGCGTGAGGTGCTAATTTGTATCGGTCTGTCGCAGCGGCGGCGCATGATACAGTCGGTGACACTTTCCTTGCGCCGCCCGCCGCCGGGCGGGGCTATATGACAAGCAGACCAGCGGAACGGCGACCGACGCGTTCCCGGCCCCACGGGGACCAGCCCCCGCCCGCGATATGAGAGAGGCATGACAGAAACACCGCACATCTTGGTTGTTGACGACCACCGCGAGATTCGTGACGCCGTCATCCGTTATCTTGAAAAAAACGGCTTTCGCGCCACCGCGGCCCGTGACGCCGTCGAGATGGATGCGAAGCTGGCGGCGGGCCGGTTCGATCTGATCGTGCTTGATGTGATGATGCCGGGCGAGGATGGCCTGTCGGTTTGTCGGCGGCTGAGCGCCGGCGGCAGCGCGCCGATCCTGATGTTAACCGCGCTGGGCGAGGACACCGACCGAATTGTCGGGCTGGAGATCGGCGCCGACGACTACCTGCCCAAACCCTTCAACCCGCGTGAGCTGTTGGCGCGGATCAAGGCGATCCTGCGCCGCGCGGAGCGGCCCGAACCCAGCGCCGGACGTCTTTCGGGCCATCAAGTCCGCTTCGCCGACTGGGTGCTGGATACCGACCGGCGGGTGTTGATCAGTGACGCGCGCGGGGCGGAGGTGGTGTTGACCACCGCCGAGTTTAAACTGCTGACCGTGTTCCTTGAACGTCCGCGTTTCGTGCTCAGCCGGGATCAGCTGCTGGACCTGACCTCGGGGCGCGCCGCGCAGGTCTTTGACCGCAGCATCGACAACCAGGTCAGCCGGCTGCGGCGAAAAATCGAGCGCGATCCCAGTTTGCCCGAGATTATCATGACGGTGCGCGGCGGCGGATACAGCCTGGCGACGGATGTGAGTGCGATATCGTGAACCGGTTGTTGCCCAAAACCCTGCGCGGCCAATTGGTGCTGGTGATCGTGACCACCTTCATCGTGATGCAGGCCATTAATCTGTGGCTGTTCGCCGACGAGCGGAGCCTTGCGGTGCGCGCGGCGCTCGGCCTCGAGGCGGCGGCGCGCAGCGTCAACGTGGTGCGGCTGATCGAAGAGGCCCCGGTTGAACTGCGCCCGGCGATTCTGCGCGCCGCGGTGTCGCCCCTGGTGCGCTTCAGCATTGATCCCGTCGCCTCGGTCGATTCGTCGGATCAGATGGAAGGCGCGGTCGTGGCGACCCGTATCCGGGCCTTGCTGGGAGGGGCGGGCGCGCGTGACGTCCGGGTGGAACTGCACCGGATGACGTCGGCTCCATCGACCGACAGGGCCCAGCCCCGCCGCATGAAACGCATGCATGACGACATGATGGCAGGCAAGTCGACGCCGATTGAAATGCAGCTTGCGATTGCGCTGAAGGATGGAAGCTGGCTGAACGTCGCCACCCGCTTTCACCGGCCGCCGCTGCAGTGGCCCTGGGTTTCAACGGCGATCTTCGGCGTGACCGCGCTGTTGATCGTTGCCGTGGTCTGGCTGGCCTTGAGTCGCCTGACCGGGCCCCTGCGCAATCTCGTCGGCGCGGTGGAGCGCCTGGGCTTGGGCGAAGCGGTGCCGGAACTGCCCGAACGCGGCCCGGCCGAGATGCGCCGCCTGACCGCCGCCTTCAACGAGATGCAGGCGCGGCTGACCCGATTCCTGGCCGAGCGCACCAGGTTGCTGGCGGCGCTTGGCCACGATCTGCGCTCGCCGCTGACCGCCATGCGGGTGCGCGCCGAGATGGTCGAGGATGATGAGACCCGCGAGCGCTTGGTGGTGATCATCGAGGAAATGCAGGAAATGGTGGAAACCACCCTGTCGTTTGCCCGCGGTATGGTCACGTCCGAGCCGTCCCAGGCGGTTGATCTGTCCGCCTTTCTTGGCGAGTTGTCCGACGACATCTCGGAAACCGGTGGGGCGGTGACGCTGCAATCCTCGCCCGGGTTGAAGACGCGGCTCAAGCCCAATGCCATGCGCCGCGCCCTGCGCAATGTGATTGAGAACGCCATCCGCTACGGCGGACAGGCCGACATCCGGCTTGCGCAGGTCGGCGAGAGCGCGCAGGTCTGTGTCAGCGACAAGGGCCAGGGCATCCCGGAAGAGGATCTGGAACGGGTGTTCGATCCCTTTGTGCGGGTCGAACAGTCAAGGAGTCTGGAAACCGGCGGCACCGGTCTTGGCCTGTCCATCGCGCGCACGATCATCCATGCCCACGGCGGCGATATCCGGCTGTCCAATCAACCCGAGGGGGGGCTTGTCGCAAAGATTACCTTGCCGCTGGCCGGGTCGTAGCGGCGGCTTTCCGCTTGACCTGATTATCGAGATTGATCAAAATAAATTTGATAACCAAAATAAATAAAACCGCGCGACGACTCCACCCTTGACGCTTGCCGTGGGACCTGGCCGCCGCGCCTTGGCGGACGCCTGCGACGATCATCAGGCTCGGATCGGGTTAAACCGGGGCGCCGCCTCTTATCGCCACATCAAAGGGTGTCGCACGGCGGATCGGGCGCGCCAGGCGCTTCTTTCCAAGCCGCCCGCCCGCAAGACTTTTAGAAGGGATGCCGCGACATGGCCGCCAAAACCATCGCCCGTTATCAAGACCTCGAGGGCAAGTCGGTGTTCATTTCCGGGGGCGCCAGCGGCATCGGCGAGGATATGGTCCGGGCCTTCCATGATCAGGGCGCGCGGGTGACCTACCTTGATCTTGACGCCGAAGCCGGGGCGCGTCTGCGGCAAAGCCTGGCCGCTGACGGCGGTCAGGCCCCACGGTTCATCGCCGGTGACGTCACCTGTGCGCAGGTGCTCAAGGCGGCGCTCGACGCGGCGTGCGACTCAGGCGGCGTGCTTGACGTTTTGGTCAACAACGCGGCCAACGACACCCGTTGCGCGACGCCGTCGGTCAGCAGCGACGACTGGGACCGGGCGGTGGCGGTCAATCTCAAACATCAGTTCTTCGCCGCCCAAATGGCCTTTCCCGCGCTGCAGGCCTCGACCGGCGGCTCGGTGATCAACTTTGCCTCTGTCGCGCCGATTGTGGGCCTGCGCAATCTGGCGGTCTATTCGACCTGCAAGTCGGCGGTGAAGGGCTTGACCCGCGCGCTGGCGCGGGAGTTTGGCGACGCCGGCGTTCGGGTCAACGCCATCATCCCCGGCAGCATCATCACCCCGCGGCAACGGGCGCTGTGGATTTCGGAAGAGGACGAGCAGCGCATTCAGGCGGAGCAGTGCCTGCATCGCCGCCTGGTCGGCGCGGATGTGGCGCAAATGGCGCTGTTTCTCGCCTCCGACGCCTCGTCGGCCTGTACCTCCCAGGGCTTTGTCGTCGATGGCGGGCTGACCGGGTGACTGGCGCGCCGGCGCGCTCGATTTGCCGGCGCCCGACGACAGGCGCGAAGCGCTCGTTTCCCGGTCGATCGTTCGCTAGCTTTTTTGCCCGTCGCTGCGGTTGCCGGTTGCGATGGGCCGGGCAAGCGGCGCCTGATACAGCGACTGCAGAACCAGGGCGGCGGCGCCGCGCGCCCAAACGCCGTCGTCCCAACTGCCGATCACCACGGCGGTATCCTGCTGTTCGACGCTAAGGGCGTTGCTCTTCAGGCTTTGAAAAAACCGGCTTTCCAGCAGGTCGAAGGCCTGGACCCCCGAGCCGGAAAGAATCACCAGCGGCGGATTGAACAGGTTGATCAGGTTGGCGACGCCAACGCCCAAAGCCTCGCCCGCCCGGTCGAACAACGGCTGGAGCGATGGTTCCTTGGCGCGGGTCTTTGCAATCAGCTCGACCATGGTGCGCCGAAGCTCGACCGGATCGGACAGGTCGGGAATCGACATGAAGGCCCCGGCCTCGCGCACGATCGCGTAGTCGGCCACATAGGCCTCGACACAGCCGCGTTGCCCGCAGCGGCACAGCGCGCCGTTGCGTTGAATCTTGGTGTGGCCGAATTCCGATCCGAACCCCCGATGGCCGCGATAGAGCTCGCCGCCGATCACGGCGCCCATGCCCACGCCGTGTTCAATCGACACCACCAGGAAGTCGGACAGGCCCCGGCCCCGGCCAAACCACTGCTCGGCCAGGGTGACCAGGTTGGCGTCGTTGTCGACGAAGACCGGAAGGTTGAGACGCTGGCGCATCATGGCGCTGAAGGGGATGGCCTTGGCGCCGAACACCGGACTCCAATGGCAAACACCGGCCACCGAATCGATGAAGCCGGGCAGCCCGATGCCAAGCCCGGAAAGCCGCGCCAGCGGCAGCCCCAAACTGGCGGCGGCCTTGCTCACCAGCTCTTCCATCAGGTCGGCGACGACCTCCGGCGGCTGGCGGTTGACCCGCACCAGGCTGGTGTCTTCGTGGAGCACTTCGCCGACGAAATTGGTGATTGAAACCGCGACCTGGTGCATGGAAATCTTGGCGCCGACCACATAGGCCGCGTCGGGGTTGAGGCCCAGCGCCACCCGGGGCCGGCCGCGCGGTCGCGCCGGGCCGGCGGCGGCCACCTGGCGTTCCAGCAGCAGCCCGGCGTCCAGCAGTTCCTGGGTCAGCACCGTCACCGTCGCCGGACTGAGGTTGGTGATGTTGGCGATCTCGATGCGCGCCAGGCTGTTGTTGGGCCGGAAAGCGCTCAAGATTCGATGCTTGTTGATCTGCTTGATCAGATCCGAATCGCCGGTTTTCAACAGGCCGTCCCCAATTATTTTTACGCGCAAAGATATTTGCTGACGCGGCCAAAGGTCAAGTCGCGCTGAACGGGCGGCCAAAGCGCAAAACCGCCTCGCACAGAAAGCGAGGCGGTTTTAAAGTCCGGGCCCAGCCCGCCGGGGCGGCGCCAGTCCACTTAAGCCGTTGGCCTTCTAGGCGTAGGTGTAGGCGGTTTTGACGGTGGTGTAGAACTCGCTGGCGTAGCGGCCCTGTTCACGTGGACCAAAGGACGAGCCCTTGCGGCCGCCGAACGGCACATGATAGTCGACGCCGGCGGTCGGCAGGTTGAGCATCACCATGCCGGCCTCGGCGTTGCGCTTGAAGTCGGTGGCGTACTTGAGGCTGCCGGTGCAGATCCCGGCCGACAGGCCGAAGGGGGTGTCGTTGGCCAGCGCCAGCGCTTCGGCGTAGTCGGTTGCGCGAATGACCGCGGCCACCGGACCGAAAATCTCCTCGCGGGCGATGCGCATTTGGTTGTTGGCCTCGGTAAAGAGAGCCGGTTGCAGGTAATGTCCCTCGGTGTCGCGGCGCAGGGTGTTGCCGCCGAAGGCCAGCTTGGCGCCTTCCTGCTTGCCGATCTCGATATACGCCAGGTCTTGCTTGAGCTGGCTGGGATCGACCACCGGCCCGATATGGGTGCCGGGCTTGCGCGCGTCGTCGACTTCCAGGGCATTCAGCCGTTCCAGCAGGGCGGCGACAAAACGGTCGTGAATCCCCTCGGTGACGATCAGCCGGCTGGAGGCGGTGCAGCGCTGGCCGGTGGAGAAGAAGGCGCCGTTCACCGCGCAGTCGACCGCCGTGGTGAGGTCGGCGTCATCCAGCACCACCAGCGGGTTCTTGCCGCCCATTTCTAGTTGGTACTTGGCGCCGCGCGTGGCGCAGGCCAGGGCGACCTTTTGGCCGGTTTCGACCGAGCCGGTAAAGGAAATGCCGTCGACGTCCTTGCTGTCCAGCAGGGTCTGGCCGACGTCGCGGCCGGGGCCCATCACCAGATTGAAGACGCCTTCGGGAAGTCCCGCCCGGCTGATGATGTCAGCCAGGGCCCAGGCGCAGCCGGGCACCAGCTCGGCGGGCTTGAAAACCACGCAGTTGCCATAGGCCAAGGCCGGCGCGATTTTCCAGGCTGGAATGGCGATGGGGAAGTTCCAGGGGGCAATGATGCCGATAACCCCCAGCGGTTCGCGGGTGATCTCCACCTCCAGGCCCGGGCGGGTCGACGGCAGCTTCTCACCGGCAAGACGCAGCACCTCACCGGCGAAAAAGTCGAAGATCTGCGCGGCGCGCAGGGTTTCGCCAATGCCCTCGGGCAGGGTCTTGCCTTCCTCGCGCGCCAGCAGCTCGCCGATTTCTTGTTTGCGCGCCGTCAGTTCGTTGGCAATGCCCTGCAGGATGTCGTGGCGCTGTTGAATGCCCGAGCGCGACCATCGCGGAAAGGCCGCGCGCGCGGCGGCGATGGCGTCCAATGCCTGGGCTTTGTTGGCGCGGCTGTAGGCGCCAACCACATCGGAAAGATCCGAGGGGTTGATGTTGTCAGCCGCCGCCGGGCCGGAAACCCAGTCTCCGGCGATGAAGTTCTTGTGTAACTCGGTCATAGATTCTCTCCAGGTGTCTAGCGCGTTGAGGCTTTCGCGGATCGGTGTGACTATTGCAGCAGCTTCCGCCGTGCAAGATTGCGGAACAAATCGGCCTGGCCAACCTGCCAGGGGGCGCAGTCCGAGGTGTACTTGACGCGGTTTGACAGGGCGCCAAGCTCGGGCGAGGAAATGGTGACGATGTCGTTGATTTTGTGAGTGAATCCCTCGCCTTGGACGTCGCGGTCCTTGACCGGCGCGAACATGGTGCCGAGCAGCAGCACCAGCCCGTCGGGATATTGGTGATGTTCATTGATCGTGGCGGCGACGAGGTCGGCCGGATCGCGGCTGATCTGGCTGAGCGAACTCAGTCCCTCCAGGACGAATTGATCTTCGCCTTCGACGCGCAGGCGAACGTCGGCTTGCCGCACCTGGTCCAGGCCAAAATCCCGGTCAAACAGACGGAGGAACGGCCCCAGGGCGCAACTGGCGTTGTTGTCCTTGGCCTTGCCCAACAGCAGTGCCGAGCGTCCCTCGACATCGCGCAGATTGACATCGTTGGCCAGCAGCGCGCCCACCGGCTTGCCCCGGCTGGAGACGGCGAGCGCGATTTCCGGTTCCGGGTTGTTCCAGGTGGAGATCGGATGAATCCCGATGTGCGCTCCCGCGCCGACCGCCGACAGCGGTTGCGCCTTGGTGAAGATTTCTGCGTCCGCGCCAATGCCGACTTCCAGGTATTGCGACCAGACGCCCTTGGCAATCAGCGTCGCCTTGATCGCCATGGCCTCGGGCGAGCCGGGGACGAGATTGGACAGGTCGTCGCCGATCAGCGCGGCGATTTCATTTCGGATCGCCGCGGCCTTTTCCGGTTCGCCCCGGGCCTGTTCCTCGATCACCCGCTCCAACAGGCTGACCACGAAGGTTACGCCCGAGGCCTTTATCGCCTGCAGGTCGATCGGGGCTAGGAACCAGGGCGTATCGCTGTCGCGGCGCGCCTCGTCGGAGTTTCGGGCGATCTCGTCAAAGCTGCCAAGGCTTGGGCCGGTTGCCGCGGCCGCGCGCACATAGGCCGCCGGATCATCCATTTCACAGATATCGCGCACCAGGGGGGCGGCGGGCGTGGTGATGTCGATCACCTGGCCCTGGCGCAGCGTCACCACAGCCGGGCCGGCGACCGCCGGAAGCTGCACACGGCCCAGCAGGACGGCGGTGGCCGAGGTTTGCGGCAGGCTGGCGACAATGAAGGGGTCGGACATGATGGGGCTTCTTTCGTGAGAGCTTGTTGGGACCCGCGCCGGAAAGCACCGCCGTCGAGATTTCTGTTGATTTCGAGGTTTCTGCTGCCGCGCCGTGGCGGCGGAACAGGCTATAGAAATTCATCGGGCGCGCACAGCGGGATGTTCAGCCGCTTGGCAGCGCCGAGAATATGGTCGCGCATGGTTTGCCGGGCGCGGTCGGCGTCGCCGCTTTCGATCGCCTGATAGACCGCATCGTGTTCCTGCAGGGTGATCTCGTAGAGATCGCCGGAGTAGCAATCCTGGGTGGCGCGGATGCTGGCCCGGATTTGCCCGGTGATGTAGCTGACGAAGGTGACCATGTAGGAGTTGTTGGTGGCCGCCGCGACCTTTTGATGGAACGTGATATCCGTCTCGATCTCCGCCAGGGCATCACCGCGCGCCGCGTGCATCCGGTCCAGCGCCGCCTTGAGCGCCCGCAGTTGCGCCTGATCGCGCCGTTCGGCGGCCAGGCCGGCGGCGTCGATCTCCAGCAGGCCGCGCAGCTCAAATAGGTGCCGCAGGCCGGGGCCGTCGCGCAGCGTCGCTCCGTCGATCCGAAAAGCGGTCCGCTGTTCCACCCCGGTGACGAAAGCGCCGACGCCTTGGCGCGACCGGATTAAGCCGTCGGATTTCAATCGGGATATGGCCTCGCGAACCACGTTGCGACTGACGCCGAAGGTCTTGGCAAGGCTGTGCTCCGTTGGCAGGCGGTCGCCGGTTTTCAGGTGGCCTTGGGAAATCTGTCGAGCGATCAGATCGGCAATTTGCGTCGGGAGATGAGGCGCGCGTCCAAGTTGGCCGATGTTGAGTGTCATGCCGCAAGATCCGGAGAGTTAAGTTGTAGGACAACCTGATAATAGGATCTCTATCGCGATAATTCAAGTCGCGGGTCGAGCGGCCGGGGCGCGACGGTCGCCTCAGGGGGCGCGCAGCCGATGCAAACACTTCCCGGGGGCGCGCAATCGATGCAAAACCACCGGTTGAAAGATTCGTTGGATCTGTTTTTCTGGCCACCGGCGTGCTGTCCGATTACTTGAGGCGTGGTGTCGCGCGGCCTTGAAATGAATTTTCAGCCGGGATCATTTTTTGTTAAAACTACCGGGTCAACGCCGTTGCTCGGTGGCGTCAACGCCGTTGGTCGGTGGCGTTGCCGGGGGGTGAGCGGGACCGGTTGCGGTACGCCGAAAACCGGCTGCTTCGACTTGAGGGCGTAAGAAAGCAAAGGCGTTGGGAACAACCCGGCACCGTTCTGGGAGGTACAAAAACATCAATCAATAAGGTTTGGTTCATGCGCGCGTTTTTCTCCGTCCTTCTGCTTGGTCTGACCCTGGTTGTGCTGGCCGGGTGCAACGAGAATAATCGACAGAAAAGCGACGCCAGCAGGACGACCCCCGGGACAGCTGCCGGGACAGCGATCGAACCCTCGGCCAGCTTGGCGCCGGCGGCGGCGGCTTTGAAGGCCAATAGCGATATTCGGATCGCCCTGGTGATGAAAACCCGAACCAACCCCTTTTTCATCAAGATGGAAAAAGGGGCCCGGGCGGCGGAACAGGAACTGGGCATCGCCTTGACGATCAGAACCGCCGCGCAGGAGACCTCGACCACGCAGCAGATCGGCATTGTCGATAAGCTGGTGCGCGAGGGTGAAGTTCAGGCAATTGTCATCGCGCCGGCCGATTCCGTCCGCTTGATCCCGTCGCTTAAACTAGCCCAGGACAAGGGAATTCACGTGGTTAATATCGACAACCGTTTGGACCCCGGTTTTCTAAAAAAGTCCGGCCAGCGCGCCATTCCCTTTGTCAGCGTCGACAACCAAAAGAGCGCCTATCTCGCCGCCAAATACATCGCCAGCCGGATCACCGCGCCGGCGGAAGCGGCGCTGCTCGAGGGGATCCCCGCCGCCGCCAATTCCGACGCCCGCAAGCGCGGCGCCCTGCAGGCCTTTGCCGAAAATCCCAATCTGACGGTTGTGGCGTCGGAAACCGCGCACTGGAAAATTGATGAAGGCTATAACGTCACCAAGGAAATTTTCCAGGCCTACCCCAATGTTGCGCTGTTGTTTGCCGCCAACGATATGATGGCGCTGGGCGCCATCGAATACTTGAAGGAGAGCCAGCGGAGATCGGTTGCCGTGGCGGCGTTTGACGCAATTGATGACGCGCGCGCGGCGATCCGGGACGGCTGGCTGGCGGTCACCGTCGATCAACAGCCGTGGCAGCAGGGCTATTTGGGGGTGGTGCTGGCGCTGCGCGCCATCAAAGGCCAGCCGGTCCCCGCGGTGACCCTGCTGGACGGCCTGATGGTTACCGAATGATGTCCAGGCTGACCTGGGGCGCCGGACCTTTCAAACCGAGCATCGCGAAGAAATTTTTCATCTACCTGATGCTGTTCAGCGTCATTCCGCTGTTGGTCATTGGCGGCGCGGCCTACCAATTGGCGAGCAAGGCGATCACGGCGCAGGCGATGGACTTTGCCCAGGATGCGGTCAATCACCGGCGCGATATTCTTGACCAGCGGCTGGCGCAGATCGAAAGCCTGATCTCGGATGTTTCGGGGGTCGAGGAGCTGTCCGACACGTTAAACAAAGCCGACCTGTCGGTCAGCGCCTACGCCAAACTGGCCACCAAGGCGCGCATTGGCTACATCCTCAATGGATATTTGAATCTGGAGGGATTGGTGTCGATCGGCGTCTACGCCTTGGACGGCGCGGTCTACCAGGTTGGCGATACGCTGAACGACACGGAACTGCGCGAGGACGTCAAGGCGCGCCTGTTGCGCGAAACCATTAGCAGTGGGAAATTCATCTACTGGGCCGGGGTAGAGGACAACCTCAATGCCAGTTCGCCCGAACCCCTGGTGCTGTCGGCCTCCAACGTCTTTACCAAGGTGGATCGGACCACGCTGGAGATGAAGCCGCTGGCGTTGCTGGTTGCCAACTACAGCCTTGAAAGCTTCAGTGACGAGCTGGGTTCCACCAGCGCCGACGACGGCGCCTACTTTGTTGTTGTCGATTCCCGAAACCGGGTGATCTACCATCCCGACAGCAGGCTGATCGGTCAGGCCTCGCCGGCGCCGCTTCTTCGCCAGATCGACAGCGGCGGCAACCCCTCCAGCTTGGAGATCGAGGGCGAGGAGATGGTGGTGAACAGCGCCGTTCTGGCGCGCACCGGCTGGCGGATCGCTCGCTTCGTCCCGCTGGCGGCCCTGACCCAATCAGCGCACGACATCGGCTTTTACACCTTGGTTATCCTGGGACTTTGCCTTGCCGTGGTGAGTTTGGTGGCCTATCGCTATTCGCGGACGGTGGTGGCTCCGATCCGCCGCGTCACCAATGCCTTTAAGGCCTTCGAACAGGGAACATTGGATCCCGAACAGCGGATTGCCGTCACCGGCAACGATGAAATCGCCGACCTGGCTCAGTGGTACAACACCTTCCTGGTTGTGGTGCGCCAGCAACGCACCGCGCAGCAGGCGCTGCAAGACAGCGAGGCGCGATTCCGCGATTTTGCCGAGGCGTCGTCGGACTGGCTGTGGGAAACGGATCGGCAACACCGCTTTACCGTGGTTTCCAGCCGGTTTTTCGAGATCTTCAGCTTCCAGCAGCAAGACATCATCGGTCAGCCGTTGGTCGCGGCGGCTGCGGCGGACGCAGACCAGGAGCACCGCGCGGCGCGGGACCGGCATTTACAGGATCTTCAGGCGCATCGGTCCTTTCGGGTGACCTATCCGATTCGGGACAAAACCGGTCGCACCTGCCATGTCCGCTACAGCGGCAAGCCGGTTTTCGAGTCTTCCGGGGCCTTTCTCGGCTATCGCGGCACCGGCACGGATGTCACCAAGGAGATCACGGCGGAACAGGCCCTGCTGGACATCAACAAGGTGTTGGAAAAGCGCATCCTGCAAAGAACGGCCGACCTGCAGGCGGAAAAGGAGCGGGCTGAACTGGCCAACCGTTCGAAAACCGAATTTCTGAACAACATGAGCCATGAGCTGCGCACGCCGCTGAACGCCATCATCGGGTTCTCCGACTTAATGAAGAACCGGATCTTCGGGCCGGTCGAGAACAGCCACTATGCCGACTATGTGGCGGATATCCACAGCTCGGGCACCTTCTTGATGGCGATCATCAACGACATTCTGGACGTTTCGCGAATCGAGGCCGGGAAACTGACGCTGGAGGAGGAAGCGGTCGATGTCGCCGAGGTGATTGCCGCGATGATTGTGATGATCACCCCCAAGGCCAAGGAGCGGGGGGTGAAACTGGAGAGCGAGGTTGACGCCACTCTGCCGTTGATGCAGGCCGACTCCCGGCGGCTGAAGCAGATATTCCTGAATTTGCTGGCCAATTCGATCAAGTTCACCGACCCTGGGGGCCGGGCCAGGATCGCCGCACAGGCCCGCGGAGACGGCGCCATCTCTGTCGAGGTGATGGATAATGGCATCGGCATTTCCGAAGAGAACCAAAAGCTGGTGCTGGAGCCCTTTGGCAAGGTGGAAAACAGCGCGGTGCGGAAGTACGAAGGGGTTGGGCTCGGTCTGCCCATCGTCAAGTCGCTGGTCGCGCTGCACGGCGGCAGCCTCACGCTGTGGAGCAAGCAAGGCGAGGGTACGGTGGTCACAATTGTTTTCCCCGCCGCGCGCGCCCTTGCGCGTGAAAAACCGCCCCGGGCCTGACGCGGCGCGGCGGCGCAACGCTCGCCACGGCGGCGCGCAATGCCCTTTTGTCGGAAAAAGTATGGCTTTGCGGCCTTTTTGCGCAAGCCGTCCCACGTCAAGCGCTGTCTGCTGTCGCCGGGAGCTTTGGAAATTCCCGGCGGGATCAGGCGCGTCGTGTGACGACGGGCGGGGGAAAACAAGCCAAGAAACCGGAGGGGCGCGGGTGACAAGCAGCCAGTCGAGAAACTTTCCAAAGCTGTTCAGTCCGGTTCAGATTGGCGCGGTGACGCTGAAGAACCGGATTCTTTCGACCGGTCATGACACCACCCTGCCGACAGATGGCCGGGTCAACCCGGCCTTGGTCGCCTATCACGAGGCGCGCGCCAAGGGCGGCGCCGGGCTGATCATCGCGCAGGTCACCGGGGTGCATGAAACCGCCCGCTACACCTCACATATCCTAATGGCCGTCGATGACGGTTGCATTCCAGGTTATCGCCGCCTTGCCGAGGCGGTGCAGGCCCAGGGGTGTAAGCTGTTCGTGCAGCTCTTCCACCCCGGTCGCGAGGTGATGGAGTCCCAGGACGGCGCCGCGCCGGTGGCCTACGCTCCGTCGGTGTCGCCCAGCGAGCGTTTCCATGTTATCCCGCGCGCCCTACCGCTGTCGCTGATTAACGAGATTGTCGCTGGGTATGGCCAGGCTGCGCGGCGGCTGAAGGCCGCCGGAGTCGACGGGGTGGAAATTGTTGCCAGCCATGGCTATCTGCTGTCGCAGTTTCTCAATCCAAGGGTTAACCGGCGGACCGATGACTATGGCGGCGACTTCGACAATCGGCTGAGGATTTTCCGCCAGGTGTTGGCGGCCGTCCGCCGGGAAGCCGGGCCCGACTTCGTCGTCGGGCTGCGCATTTCCGGCGATGAAATGGACCACGAGGGGCTGCGCGAGGATCTGTCGCTGCAAGCCATCGTCGCGTTGGAGGCCGAGCTCGACTATGTCAACGTGATCGCCGGAACGTCTGCTTCACTGGGCGGCGCGACCCATATCGTGCCGCCGATGTTCGTCGCCAACGCCTATGTCGCGCCCTTTGCCGCGGCGGTGAAAAGCGCGGTGCGGATACCGGTGATGGTCGCGGGTCGAATCAACCAGCCCCAGGACGCGGAAAAGATCCTCGCCGCCGGTCAGGCCGATCTCTGCGGCATGACGCGGGCGATGATTTGCGATCCGGAGATGCCAGAAAAGGCCCGGCAGGATCGGGCGGAGGACATTCGCGCCTGCATCGGCTGCAACCAGGCCTGCATCGGTCATTTCCACAAGGGCTATCCGATCTCCTGCATTCAGCATCCCGAGACCGGGCGCGAACTGGGCTTTGGCCGGATGCGGCCCGCCGATCAAGCCAAGGCGGTGATGGTCATCGGCGGTGGTCCGGCCGGGATGAAGGCTGCCGTTGTCGCCGCCCGGCGTGGTCATCGGGTCACCCTCTATGAGGCGCAGGCGCGGCTCGGCGGGCAGGCGCTGCTGGCCCAGCTGCTGCCGGGGCGGAGTGAATTTGGCGGCCTGGTCACCAACCTCACGCGCGAACTGGAGCTGGCGGCCGTGACGGTGAAGGTGAAGACCCCGGTGGACCTGGCGCGCATTGCCAGCGAACGCCCCGATGCCATCCTGGTTGGCACCGGCGGCAAGCCGCGCTGGCCGGACAGCTTTGCCGCCGACGAGGGGATGCAGGTGGTCGATGCCTGGCAGGTGTTGCGCCGCGAGGTCAACGTGGGCGCCTCGGTGGTGATCGCCGACTGGTGCTGCGACTGGGTCGGCGCCGGGCTGGCGGAAATGTTGGCGACCGCCGGATGCCAGGTGCGACTCGCGGTCAACGGTCTGCACGCCGGTGAACAGCTGCAGGGCTATGTGCGTGACATGATGGCGGGGCGGCTGCACAAGCTGGGGGTCGAGGTCATTTCCTACGCGCGCCTCTACGGCTGCGATGAAGACACGGTCTATTTTCAGCACGCGGCCAGCGGCGAGGCGATGCTGCTGGACGCTGTCGATACGCTGGTTCTGGCGCAGGGTCAGGCGCCGGAAACCACGCTGCTTGACCAGCTTGCCGACTACCCCGGCGAGGTGCGGGCGATGGGCGACTGCCTGGCGCCGCGCACCGCCGAAGAGGCCGTGCTGGACGGGTTGAAGGCGGCCTGGGCGCTGTAGCGCGGCGGCGGCTTAAATGCCGAGCCGGTCGCGCACGCGGTAGACCAGGACCGAAGGCGCCAGAAACCAGGGGTCGCCGTGGTACAGTGGGCGGGTTTGAAAGGGCAGCCGGTCAAAGGCGGTTTGGCCTTGCTTTAGTCCGGCTGCCTGTTGGCCCATGCGCATTCCCAGATAGCTGGCCATGCCGACGCCGGAGCCACAGTAGCCCATGGCGTAGTACAGCCCCTTGTCGGCCCCGCTGTGCATCAGGGTATCGAAGGTGAAGGCAACCAGGCCCGACCAGGAGTGGCTGATGCGAACCTTGGCCAGTTCGGGAAACAGGCGGCTGAGTTCGGCATGCAGTTTGGGCCCGCTGCGCTGCGGATCGGTTTCGCCCAGCGAGACCCGGCCGCCGAAAAGCACCCGTTTGCGGTCCGGCGACGGCCGGTAGTAGTAGACCAGCTTGCGGGTGTCGGAGAGGATGCGGTTTGTCGGCATCAGCTCGTCCAGCAGCGCCGGGTCAATTTCCTCGGTGGCGATGACGTAGGAGCCGATGGGAATAACCCGCCGGCGATGCCAGGGGGTCAGCGCGCCGGTGTAGCCGTTGGTGGCCAGGATGACCTTGCCGGCGCGCAGCTGCCCGCGTTCGGTGGTGAGCAGAAATCCAGAATCGCGCCGGGTCATTTCGGTGACCCGGCAGTGGGAGAGAACCTGGGCGCCGGCGGTTCGGGCGACCTGAAGAAGCGCTTGGTGATAGCGTCCCGGGTCAATGCTGGCATGGTGCGGGAAGACCACGCCGCCGTGGTAGGCCGCGGTCTTCAGTTCCCGGTGCTGTTGCGATCGGGGAACCACGTAGGCGCCACTGTCGAAGGCCGGATTGCCGCGGTCGCAATCCCGCGCCAGCTTTTCATAGAGCCGGGGCGTATGGGCGCCGTGAAACCGCCCCACCACCTTGAACGCGCAGTCGAGCTTTTCCTCGCGCACGAAACGCGCGACGAAGTCCAGCGAGGCTTGTCCCTCCTTAAGGATTTCCTGCGCCAGGGTCGCGCCATAGCGCCGCGCCAGGGTTTCATAGGAGGGTTTGATGCTGGTGGAAATTTGGCCGCCATTGCGGGTGCTGCAGCCCCAACCGGCCTGTTCGGCGTCGAGCACCAAGGTGGAGAGACCGGCGCGGCTGGTTTGCACCGCCGCGTGCAGGCCGCTATAGCCCGCGCCGATGATCGCCACATCGACCGTCTTGGGAAGTGCGGCCGGCGGGTCTGCGGCCAGGGGCGCCTGATCCCACCAATAGGGATCGGGCTTGAAATCCGAGGTGAAGATGTCGCTCGCCGGCATGTCTAGGACCCCTGGTGGTCTTGCAAAATCAGGTCGGCGCCCTTTTCGCCAACCATGATGGCGGGGGCGTTGGTGTTGCCTGAAATCAGGCTTGGGAAAATCGACGCGTCAATCACGCGCAGCCGTTCGGTTCCATAGACCCGCAGGCGGCTGTCGACCACATCGCCGCGGGCGTCCGGCCCCATGCGGCAGGTGCTCACCGGATGAAACACCGTGCCGGCGCGGGCGCGAATGTCGGCGACGATGTCGGCGTCTGATTGGCAGTCCGGGCCGGGCGCGACTTCGGCCTCGATCACCTGCGCCAAGGCCGGGGTCTGGGCCAATCGGCGCAGGAAGCGCGCCCCCTCGACCATCTCCTGCAGATCGTGGTCGGTGGCGAGGTAGTTGGGATGAATGGCCGGAGCTTGGAAGGGATCGCGAGAGGTGATTTCAAGATGGCCGAGGCTGGTCGGCCGGGTCGGCTGGGCGGACAGAAGAAACCCGGGGAAGGGGTCGGGGTTCATCAAGGGGCGCTGGCCCGGCGGCGCTTTGGTGTAGCTGACCGGGGAGAAGAAGAGTTGCAGGTTCGGGTGGGTGAGGTCGGCGCGGCTGCGCACAAACCCACCGGCTTGATTGACCCCGAGCGACAGCGGTCCCCGCTGGGTCAGAACATAGCGTAGGCCATGCCACAGCTTGCCCCACCAGGGGTAGAGTTGATCGTTCAGGGTGGGCACCTTGGCGCGGTAGAGATAGTCAATCGCCAGGTGATCTTGCAGATTGCGGCCGACCCCCGGGGCGTCGCAAACCAGGTCGATGCCGAGCCGGGTCAAGAGTGCGGCGGGCCCAACCCCCGAAAGCTGCAGTAGCTGCGGGGAATTGATCGCCCCGGCGGACAGAATTATCTCCCGGGTTGCCCGGGCGGTTTTCAATTCGCCGTTTTGCCGGTATTCGACGGCGGTCGCTGTCTTGCCGGTGAAGAGCACCCGGGTGGTGTGGGCGTGGGTCTCGACCCGCAGGTTCTTGCGGCGGCGCGCCGGGCGCAGGTAGGCGCGGGCGGTCGACATGCGAAAGCCGCCTTTGGCGGTGTTCTGATAGAGGCCGACCCCTTCCTGGGTCGCACCGTTGAAGTCCGGGTTAAACCGCTGCGCACAGTCCTGGCCGGCCTGGACGAAGCGGTTGCACAGCGGGTGCAGGTCCCGGGTCATGGTGGCGACGTGGAGCGGTCCCTTGTCGCCGCGCCAGGTATCGCCGCCCTGGTCGTTCTGCTCCGACTTCTTGAAGTAGGGCAGCAGATCCTGCCATCCCCAGCCGGGATTTCCCTTGGCCGCCCAACCGTCATAGTCGCGGTCCTGCCCCCGGATATAGACCATGGCGTTGATCGAGCTGGAGCCGCCCAGCACCTTGCCGCGCGGCCAGTAGCTTTGACGTCCGCCAAGGCCGGCATCGGGTTCGGTCAGATACATCCAGTTGATGCGTTTGTTGTAGAAGGCCTTGCCGTAGCCGATCGGCATCCAGATCCAGAAGTTCAGATCGCTGCCGCCGGCTTCCAGCAGCAACACGCTGTATTTCCCCTCGGCGCTGAGGCGATTGGCCAGCACACAGCCCGCCGACCCCGCGCCGACAACGATAAAATCGTACTGCTGCATGGCCGCGGGCCTACTCAGCTTTCTTGTCGCGCTGGACAAAGATGGTGACCAGCGCCAACAGGCCCGAGCCAATCATCAAGAAGAAGGAAACCGCATTGAGGACCGGCGTCGAACCGGACTTGGCCATGCGGTCATACATGGTGATGGTCAGTGGCGATTCGGAGCCGACGAGAAACAGGGTGGTGTTGAAGTTCTCGAAGGAAACCAGAAAGGCGACAAGGCCCGCCGCGATCATCGCCGGCCGCAGGAAGGGCAGGGTGACCGTGGCCAGCACCCGAAGTTGGCTGGCCCCCAGATTGAGCGCGGCTTCTTCCATCGAGGTGTCGAATTTCTTCAAGCGCGCGCTGATAACCAAGGTGGTGATGGTGGTGATGAAGGAAAACTGCCCGAAGACCACCAAGGCGATGCCGGGGCGCATGAACTCCAGCTCGATGTCGTAGTTGTTTTCCAGTCCGTTGGCGACGGTGCTGGCGAGAACGAGAATGGAGATGCCCAAGATCACGCCGGGAATCACCAGCGGCAGGATCGTCATGATGTAGAAGAAATTCTTCGCCGGAAAGGAGTGCCGTATGAACAGGAAGGCGTTGCAGGCGCCGACGAAGACCGACAGCGCCGCCACCGCTGAGGCGATCACGAAGGAATAGTAGAGCCCGCTCAGCAAACGCCGGTCGTAGAACATTCCCAGCTTGGGCTCGGTATCGTTGAAGAACCAATCCAGGGTGAAGCCCTGCCACGGCAGCGAGGGAAAGAGAGAGTCATTGAAGGCGAAGCTTCCCGCGGCCACCAGCGGCGCGGCGAGGAAGATGAAAAAGGCGGTGACGTAGATCCGGTAGCCCCAGAGGAACGCGCTGTTTTTGTTGCGATTGAGCATGGTTTCCCCCTTAGGTCTTCGCCACGGTGTTGGCCAGCGATTGGCCGGAGAGCCGCAGGCCAAGCCAAATCACAAACGAGGTAAAGGCCAGCAGGATAAACCCAAAAGCGGCCCCGGATTCCCAGTTGAAGCGGGTGATGAACTGATCGTAAATCTGCTCGGTGAACCAGCTGGAGTTCTTGCCCCCCAACAGAATCGGCGTCAGGTAACTGCCGGCGGTGAGCATGAAGACGACGATGCAGCCCGAGACGATGCCCGGCATGGCGTAGGGGACGATGATGCGCCGCAACACCGTAAAGCCGCTGCCGCCCAGGTTGTAACCGGCCTCGACCATGGCGTCGTCCATCCCATCGAGCGTGGAAACCAAGGGAACGATCATGAAGAGGATGACGGTATAGACCAGGCCGATGATGACGGTGACGTCGTTGTAGAGCAGCTCGACCGGGCCGTTCAGCAGGCCGGCCCACTGCAGAAAGCCGGAGATCACGCCGGTTTCACGCAGCAGCAAGATCCAGCCGAAGGCCCGAATCAGGTCGCTGACCCAAAGCGGCACCAGGCAGAGCAAGAACAGCGCGCCGCGCGACCGCTTTCCGGCGATCTTGGCGATGTAGTAGGCGATCGGGAAGCCGATAATCAGCGCCAGCACGGTCACCAGCAGGGACATGGAGCCGGTGCGCAGCAGGGTGTTCCAGTAGATCGGCTCGTTGATGAAATCGATGTAGTTGCCCAGGCCGTATTCATAAACCCGCGGCCCGACCTTTTCGCGCAGCGACAGGAAGACCATCCCGATATGGGGCAGGATGATCAGCAGCAAGATCCAGAGCGCAAAGGGCGTGAACAGCAAAATAAGCGTCAGACGCCGGATATCCTTGTCGACCATTGCCCGTCCCCTCACTCTGCAAAGCACATGGCCTGGTCCGAAGACCAGGAGAGGCGGACCTTTTCGCCGGGACGCAGATCGCTGACGCCGCCGGTGTGGGTGACATCAACCTCGATCAGCTCGTTGGAGCCGTCGCGCACCAGGATCTGACTGTTGGCGCCGTTGAACAGTTGGCTGTCGACCGTCCCCTCCAGGATGTTGGTGCTGCCGTCGGCCGCCGTCGCCGACGACTGGCTCAGCCGTTCGGCGGTCACGAATTCGGGCCGGATGAAGATCTTCACCGGGCTGCCCTGGCGGATCTGCGCGGTCTTGGCGTTGGTGCAGGCTATGTTCAGGCCCTTGTCGGTGGTGACCCGAATATTGGCGCCCTCGACCTGGACGGCCCGGCCGCTCCAGCGGTTGGTGTTGCCGACAAAACCGGCGACGAACGCCGTATCGGGCGCATGATAAAGCTCCTGCGGCGTCCCGATCTGTTCGAATTTGCCGTGGTTCATGACGGCGACATTGTCGGACATCACCAGCGCCTCCGACTGGTCGTGGGTGATGTAGATGAAGGTGGTGTTGAACTGATGCTGGAGAAGTTTCAGTTCGATTTTCATGGCCTCGCGCAGCTTCAGGTCCAGCGCCCCCAAGGGCTCGTCCAGCAGCAGCACATCCGGGTCCAGCACCATGCAGCGGGCGATGGCGATGCGCTGCTTCTGCCCGCCGGAGAGTTGGTGAATTTCCCGATTCGCCACGTCCGGCAGCGAAATGCGCTCCAGCACGTCCTTTACCTTGCGGTCGATCTCGGCCTTGCTGGCGCCGGTGCATTTCAGCCCGTAGGCGATGTTGCCGTAGACGTTCATCATCGGAAACAGCGCCAGGTGCTGGAAGACCATCTTCACATTGCGCTTGTTGGGCGCCAATTGCAGAACCGACTTTCCCTTGATCTTGATGTCGCCGGCGCTGGGATCTTCAAAACCCGCGATCATCCGCATCAAGGTGGTCTTGCCGCAGCCGGAAGGCCCTAGAATGGAAAAAAACGACCCGCTGGGGATGTTGAAGGAGACGTCGTCAACCGCGCGCACCGAGCCGAAATTTTTCGAAAGGTTGTTACATTCAAGGTCATAGGTCGAAGAAGAGGTCATGCAGGGGCCTATCGAGATCAAAACTGTTGGGAAATAGCCGACGGCAGAAGAAGGGAACGCCGCACGAGGTTGGTTTAACCGTGCGGCGTTCCCCTTTCAAACCCAGTTTGATCAGCCGCCCGTTGCAGCCTTGATCTTCTCCAGAGCCTTGCCTTCCATGTCCTCCACACCCGGGGGAATGTTGGCGAAGAACTTCAGATTGTCGATGTCCGCGTCGCTGAAGGCGGCGTTGACCGCAGCTTTCTTGTCATCGGGTAGCAGTTCCTTGCCGCCCTTGACCGCGGCGATCGAGCCGGTGCTCGCCGATATCATTTTGACGATTTCCGGCTGCATGACGAAGTTAATCCACTTGTAGGCGGCATCGTCGTCCTTGCCCTTGCGCGGCAGGGTGAAGGTGTCAATCCAGGCCAGCGCGCCGGTCTCGGGTGGCACAAACACGATGTTCGGATCCTGGTTGTACAGCTTATAAGCGGTCGAATCCCAGGTCTCGGAAGCGTAGATTTCACCGGAAAGCATCATCGCCGACAGGTCGTCGCCGCCCTTCCAGTAAGCCTTGATGTTGCCCTTGCAGCTGATCAGCTTTTCAACCGACTTGTCGAGAATCTGCTGATACTTGTCCAGGTCGTTGTAGGCGGCAAAAGGGTCTTCGCCCAAGGAAAAGGCCGTTCCCAGCAGGATCGTGCGCTTCAGGCGCATCGAGGTCTTGCCCTTGTACTTGGGATCGCAGAGATCGCCCCACCCCTTGACGTCCGGCGCCTTGGCCTTGTTGGTCATCAGGCCGGAGGTGCCCCACACGTGGGGCACCGAATAGACCTCCCCATCGATGGTGGTGTTCGCCTTCACGCCGTTCAGCAAGCTGGGCTCCATGACCGAGGTGTCGATCTTGGAAAGATCCATTGGCTTGTAGATGTTGTATTCGAGCTGGGCGCCGTAGACGCGATCGTGGCTGGGTTGCGCCAAATCGAAGCCCGCGCCGCCGGTCGCCCGCAGCTTGGCGACCATTTCTTCGTTGTTGGAAAGCGTTACCTGGACCTTGATGTCAGGATACTTTTCCTCAAACAGCTTGATCACCGCGTCGGGCGCATAGGAGCCCCAGGTCAACAGCCGCAGCTCGTCGGCTTGCGCCGTCGTCACCGCCGTCAGCATGGTTGCCGCTAATAAGCCGGCAAAAGTTGCCCTCAATCGCATTTCAACCTCCCTATTGGTGTCTAAAGGCTCGGATCGTTCCGGGCCAATGCAGAATCGTTCGTCATAGAATCTTTTATTGTAGAACTGATTGTTGCGGATCGGAGTCTAAAATATTATTGGCCTGTGAAATATATCCATTTTGGACAATTTTACAGGCCAATTTCCGGTAAGGATTTCAAGACCTCGATGCCGCCTTGGATTTGTTCCGGATTGACGCCGCCGAATCCCAGCACAAGTCCCTTCTTGGAAATGGGAGACAGACAATAGCGGTTGAGAGGCGCCAAGAGAATTCCTTTTTCGTCGGCGCGGCGAACAATTAGATTTTCATCAAAATGATCGGGCAGATAGCCGACGGTATGAAAACCGCTTGCCGCCGCTTCCAGATCCAGCACGCCGGTCAGGGCTTTTGCCGCGTCCAGCAGGGCGTCGTGACGCGCCTGGTAGGTCCGCCGCATCATCCGAATATGGGTCGCAAACAGGCCTTCGTTCATGAAGTCGGCGACCGTGGCCTGGGTGGCGGTCGGCACGCCGCTCACCCAGTGGGTGGAAATTTGGGCAAAGCCGTCAACCAAGCCGGGGGGCGAGAGAATGAAGCCCAGGCGCAGCGAGGGAAACAGGGACTTCGAGAAGGTGCCGACGTAAATCACCCGCTCCTGGGTATCGATGCTTTTCAACGGCGGCAGAGGTTGATCGCCGTAGTAGAAGTCGCCGTCATAGTCATCCTCGACGATGAAGGCATTGGCCTCGTCGGCGGCCTTGAGCAGTTCCAGGCGGCGCGGCAGGCTCATGGCCGGACCAAGGGGTTGCTGGTGGGACGGCGTGACAAAGGCCAGGTGGAAGTGCGGCGCTTTGCTCAGCCCCTCGGCGACGCACAGGCCCTCTTGATCGACCGGAACGGCGATCAGATCGGCGCCGTTGGCGATAAAGGCGTTGCGCGCGCCGCTGGCGCCCGGATTTTCAAACCAAACCGGGTCGCCGGGATCAAGGAGCAAGGAACTGATAAGCGAAAAGGCTTGCTGCGCCCCGGCGACAATAAAGATTTGTTCGGGGTCGCATTTGATTCCACGGCTGGCGTTCAAGTGGGTGGCGATGGCCTTGCGCAGCCCGTGATGCCCCAGCGGATGGCCGTAGCCCATCACCGCCTCGCGATCGCCGCGCCAGTGGCGGGCCGACAGGCGCGCCCAGTGCGCCATGGGAAAGGCGTCCAGCGCCGGCAGCGCGGTAACGAAGGCCTGGGAGGTGTGGGGCAGCCAGCTGCGCGGCGCGAAGCGGCTGGCGGCCTGGGTGGCGGCGGCGCTCAGACGCGGCGGGGTCACTGGCCGTGGAGTCCGGGCCCAGACCGGGTAAACGGGTTGTTGGCCGGCCAGCGCCCGGCTTACATAGGTGCCCGCGCCGACCCGGGATTCCAGCAGTCCTTCGGCAATCAGCCGGTCCAGGGCGTCGATCACGGTGGTGCGTGAGACGCCGATTTCCTGGGCCAGCGTGCGGCTGGCCGGCAGCCGCTCGCCAGGGGTGACGCCGCCGGACAGCAGAATGTCCTTGAGCGCCATGTAGAGCTGAACGCTGATCTTGCGCCGCGCGGCGCGATCGATCCGGATGGAGGAGAGCAACGCGCCGGCTTCGGTTTTCATCGGTCCGTCCACTGCCGTGAATTGGATTGCCTAATTAATCACAATGGATCTTTTCTAGATACCAATTTTAGGTATTTTTGGCGGCGAAAATCGAGCAAGGCGGAACCGCCGCGCTTTCCCGACCCGGTCCCATCGCTATAGCCCGAGGACGTTATGAAAATCGCCAGTATCGAAACCTTCACCAATGAGTTTGTCTGCTTCGTTCGGGTCCGCACCGATCAGGGCGGCGAGGGCTGGGGGCAGGTCGCGCCCTACTACGCCGACATCACGGCGCAGGTTCTGCACCGCCAGGTCGCGCCCTATGCGCTGGGCCAGGACGCGCTCAACGTCGACGATCTGGTCGACGTGATCACCGAGCGCGAGCACAAGTTCCCCGGATCCTATCTGCGCCGCGCCATTGGCGGCTTGGATACCGCGCTTTGGGATCTTCGCGGCAAGCTGGAAGGCAAGCCGGTTTGTGAGCTGTTGGGCGGAACGCCGGGTAAGATTCGTGCCTACGCCTCGTCGATGAAGCGCGATATCACCCCACGGCAGGAGGCCGACCGGCTGAGCAGGCTGCGCGACAGCCATGGCTTTGACGCGTTCAAGTTCCGGATTGGCGCGGAGTGCGGCCGGGACCTGGACGAGTGGCCCGGCCGGACCGAGGAGATTGTCACGACCATGGCCAAAACCATGAAGGGCGAGGTTGCCTTGCTGGTGGACGCCAACTCCGGCTTTTCGCCCAAGCGGGCGATCGACGTCGGCAAGCTGCTGCAGGATAACGGCGTCTCCCACTACGAGGAACCGTGCCCTTACTGGGAATATGATCAAACCAAGCAGGTAACCGATGCGCTGGCGATCGATGTGACCGGCGGCGAGCAGGACTGCGCGCTGCCCGACTGGCGGCGGATGATCAAAGATCGGGTGGTTGACGTCATTCAGCCCGACGTCTGCTATCTTGGCGGCATGTCCCGCACCTTGCGGGTGGCCGAAATGGCGGCGCAGGCCGGCATCCCTTGCACCCCCCACTGCGCCAACCTTTCCATGGTGACGCTGTTTACCATGCATCTGCTGCGCGCCATTCCCAACGCGGGCAAGTATCTGGAGTTTTCCATCGAGGGGGCGGATTACTATCCCTGGCAGGAAGGACTGTTCGTTACCTCGCCCTACACCATCGAGGCCGGCCAGGCTACTGTCACCGACGCGCCGGGTTGGGGTGTCGAGGTGAGCCCGGACTGGCTCGCCACCTCGCACTATCAGATCAGCAAGCAGGCGGCCTGATCGACCTGCTGTTCGGTCATTGGCGGGGGCTTGGCGACAGAGTTGAAACGTCAAGCGCCCCAGTCCAAGCGGATCACGCGCGTCTCAAATTGATCACGCGCGGTGTGCAAATGCTTTGTCGATCACGCGCTGAAAACCCGCCGCGACCCCGCCCGGTCGCGGCGGTTTTTTTTGCCCATCACCCGCCGGGCGACTCTCGGATCGGCTGTCGGCGCGATTGACTGGTCGCGAATGAATTGATTGATGGGAATTTTTCGGTAAAATTCATTGGAATAAGAATGAATTGATGATCTGTCGCGCCCCGTTGGTCCGGCGGTTCGACAGCGCCTTTTCCTCTCGCAGGAACGTCAAAGCCCATGAGCGAGCCAAAACCTCTTCACCAAAGCCCGGTGCAGCAAAGCGACGGCATCGACGCGGCGATCGGCGCGGCCCTTCGCGATTTACGCGAGAGCCGGGGCCTGACGGCGCGGCAACTGGCGGGCAACGCCAATGTTTCGGCGGCGATGATCAGCCGGATCGAAAGCGGCCAGGTCTCGCCCTCGATTGCGACTCTGGGCGCGCTCAGCAAGGCGCTGGCCGTGCCGCTGGTCAGTCTCTTTCGGGAAACCCCTTCCGATCATACCGACTTTACCCTGGTGAAGGCCGGCGCGGGGCTGACGTCGACGCGGGTTATTGACAACCACAGCCACGCGTACGTCAATTTGGCCTTTCATCCACGGCGGGATTTGCAGTTCCAGGCCCGTAAGGTGACGCTGGCGCGGCAAAGCGCCCGCCCGCCGATCTTCATCGGCCACGGGGTGATCTATCTCTATGTGATCGCCGGCCAAGCCCGCTATGCCTATGGTGCGACCCGGATCACCCTCGAGACCGGCGACAGCCTAAGCTTGGATGCGGAACTCAGCCATGGCTTCACCGAGGTGATCACGCCGGAGTTCGTCTACCTAACGGTTCAGGCGGAGCGGCGGCGCTAGAGTCAAATCGGCTCAAACCGAATCGCGACGTGATCCGGTTTGAGCCGTGACGTGCGCCTTAGATCACAGGCTAGTGGGAGTGGCGGGGCACCGCCGCGCCTCGGCAACCTTGGAGGAAGTCCAGGTCGGCGCCCTCATCGGCCTGCAACACGGTATCGAAATAGAGCTTCTGATAGCCGCTGGTCATCGGTGGCGGCGGCGCGGTCCAGGCCTTCCGCCGTTCCGCCAGCACGGCGTCGGAAACATCCAGATGCAGACGGCGATTGGCCACATCCAACTCGATCATGTCGCCGGTCTGAACCAAGGCCAGCACGCCGCCGGCGGCGGCTTCCGGACTGGTGTGCAGAACCACGGTGCCATAAGCCGTGCCGCTCATCCGGGCGTCGGAGATCCGAACCATGTCCTTGATGCCCTTGGCCAGAAGTTTTGGCGGCAGGCCCATGTTGCCGACCTCGGACATGCCGGGATAGCCCTTGGGGCCGCAGTTCTTCAGCACCATCATGCAGGTTTCGTCGATATCCAGCTCCGGGTCGTCGATTCGGGCCTTGTAGTCGTCGATATTTTCGAAGACCACCGCCCGTCCGCGGTGCTGCATCAGCGCCGGCGTCGCCGCCGAGGGTTTGATGATCGCGCCGTTGGGCGCCAGATTGCCGCGCAGCACGGCGATCCCGCCGCTGGCCAGCAGCGGCTTGTCGATCGGCCGGATTACTTCCGGGTTGTAATTGACCGCGTCCTTTACGTTTTCCCAGATTTCCTTGCCGTTGACCGTTAGGGCTTGCCTGTTCAACAGGCCGGCGTCGCCAAGGGTTTTGATCACGGTGGGCAGGCCGCCGGCGTAGTAGAAGTCTTCCATCAGGAAGCGGCCCGACGGCATCAGATCGACGATGGTGGGGACATCCTTGCCCCAAGCGTCCCAATCGTCGAGCGAAAGATCGATGTTCAGCCGACGGGCGATCGCCAGCAAGTGGACCACGGCGTTGGTCGAGCCGCCAATGGCTCCATTGACCCGAATGGCGTTCTGGAATGCTTCGCGGGTGAGGATCTTTGACATCCGCAGGTCTTCGTGAACCATGGCGACCGCGCGCATGCCGGCGGCGTAGGCGAGCCGACGGCGGCGGGCGTCGGCGGCGGGGATGGCGGCGTTCTCCGGCAGTCCCATGCCCAGCGCTTCGGTCATTGAGGCCATGGTCGAGGCCGTTCCCATGGTCATGCAGTGGCCGGCGCTGCGCGACATGCCGCCTTCGGCGCTCATAAAGTCGGCCAGGGTCATCTCCCCGGCGTTGACCGCTTCGCTGAATTTCCACACATCGGTGCCCGAGCCGATGTCCTGGCCGCGGAACTTGCCGTTGAGCATGGGGCCGCCGGACAGCGCGATGGTCGGCAAATCGCAGCTTGCGGCGCCCATCATCAAGGCCGGGGTGGTCTTGTCGCAGCCGACCAGCAGCACCACGCCGTCGAGCGGATTGGCGCGGATTGACTCCTCCACCTCCATGGCCGCCAAGTTGCGAAACAGCATGGCGGTCGGGCGAAGGGTGGTCTCGCCCAAGGACATGGCCGGGAATTCAGCCGGAAAGCCACCCGCCTCGATCACGCCCTTTTTGACAAACTCGGCCAGGTCGCGAAAGTGCGCGTTGCAGGGGTTGAGCTCCGACCAGGTGTTGCAAATCCCAATCACCGGACGCCCGTCGAACATGTGGTCCGGGGTGCCTTGGTTTTTCATCCAGCTGCGGTGAATAAAGCCATCCTTGTCCGTGCCGCCATACCAAGCCGAGGAGCGCAGTTTTTTCTTTTTGTCATCGGGGGCAGTCATCGTGTCTCTTCTCCAAGATGCGGTGAGCAATCTCCCGTCGGCCCGGCCGGGCGACAAAGCAGTCCGGGGCAAGGCGAACGGGAAGGGCGAAAAAGCAAAAGTCTTATCGTGCGGGGCAGGTCGGCGGGTCGGGAAGCTGTTTTATGTTTCTTCTCCAGCGCTTGGTGCGCCCAGCACTTTTTCGATGTCGGTGAGCGCCTCGCCCAGCAGGACCAGGCAGGCCTGTTCCGCCCCGGCGCGGTCGCGGCGGCGGATCGCCTCGAGAATGTCTTTGTGTCGAGGGATCGAGGTCAACCGGGCGCCAGGGGTGCTGTTGCTTAGCTTGATGGTTTCGGCCAGCGCCGATTCGATCAAAAACACCATTGGCGCCAGCAGGTCGTTGCCGGTGGCGTTGAAAATCGCCTGGTGGAAGCGAAGATCCGGTTCCAGTCCGAGCTCCAGATCTTCCCCCGCAGCCTCCATATCCAGATAGGCCTGTTCGATCGGCGCGAAGGTCTCCGGCGTATGGCGCCGCGCCGCCAGGCCCGCGGCGGCGGGTTCAAGAATGCGCCGCAACTCAAACAGATCGGCGGCGTAGCGCGGATCGGGGCCCGACGCGAAGATCCAGGAAATAATATCCGGATCGAGGGTGTTCCATCGGTTGGTCGGGCGAACCGTGGTGCCGATCTTGGGGCGGGATTCGATCAAACCCTTGGCGGCCAGAACCTTCATCGCCTCGCGAAAGGCCGTTCGGCTCACCTGCATGTTTTCGCTGAATTGAACTTCGTTTGGCAACAGCGAGCCGGGTGGGAATTCACCGCTGACAATCCGCTTGCCAATTTCATGCGCCACTTGGCCATGGAGGCTGCGTCGAGAAAAGGTTCTGTTTGGCCCTGAAATCCCAATCACAAAGTTTTCCAGTTCTTGTCTAAATGAATAAATTCGCCGCTAGCGTTACAGTTATGAGCGGCGATCCATTGTGATGTCAAAGCGGCGCAATTATTCCTCATACAATATGTGTATTTATAGAGCTGCGCAACATTAATAAGCCGGCTGGCGGTGGAAAAGTGGCCTTTGGCGTACGGCTTTTTTCGCTGCCGGAAACCAGCCAGGCGGCGCCTTACCGCCCTTTCCCGGTCCCGCCTTGTGTGGCCGGTGTTGTTTGGTCGAGGCCCGACCCGGGCGCGGCGACCGAGCCGCGACGCGCCCGCCGGTGGTGTATGGGTGGGATGATTGCGGGGCGGATTGGTAAAGTTCTTTCCTTGCGCGGACAAAGGTGCTTTTTTGCTGCTGGGGACGGCCCGCAGGCGCGGCTTGGGCCGTCATCGGCGCCTTGTCGCCGGGTGGTTGCTTTCCCCAATCCGGTTGTGTCCGATCGGGCGTCCCGTTGTTTTTCGTCGCCGTTTACTTCCCGTTCCTGAGAGAAAAGATCCTTTGCCCCCATGGCTTTCCTGACTTTTCCGCCCAGCGATTCGCGTGTCGCCGCGATCGGTGAATGTATGATTGAAATCGCCAATCAACCCGATGGTCAGTGTCGCCGCGGTTTTGGCGGCGACACCTTGAACACCGCCGTCTATTTGGCGCGGCAAGGCATTGCCGTCAGCTATATCACCCGCTTGGGCAACGACCACTACAGCGACGACATGCTTCGCAATTGGCGTGAAGAAGGCATTGATGTCGGCATGGTGGCGCAAATCGAGGGCCGCTTGCCGGGCCTCTATATGATCACCACCGCGGCCGACGGCGAGCGCAGCTTCGCCTATTGGCGCAACAACGCCCCGGCGCGCGAGCTGTTCAACGATCTTTTACCGGATACCCGTGAGGCGCTGTGCCAATTCGACGTCGTCTATCTGTCGGGGATTTCGCTTTCGCTGTTTGACGCCGCCGGCCATCAGGCGTTGTTCGCGCTGCTGGACGCGGTTCGCGACCGGGGGGGACTGGTGGTCTTCGACGGCAACTATCGCCCGGCGGGCTGGCCGTCCCAGGCGCGGGCCCGCGAGACGGTCAACGCCATGTTGGCGCGCACCGATCTGGCGGTGCCGACCTTCGATGACGAGGTTGGCCTGTTCGGTGATCGCAGCCCGGCGGAAACGGTGGCGCGGCTGCACCAACTCGGCGTTGCCGAGGTGGTGGTCAAGCAGGGCGATCAAGGTTGCCTGATCTCCGATGGCCTGGCCGCGCCGCTGTCGGTGCCGGCAACCCAGGGCGTGACGCCGGTCGATACCACGGCGGCGGGCGATTCGTTCAATGCGGGCTATCTGGCGGCGCGCCTGCAGGGGCAGCCGCCGCGCGCGGCGGCCCAACGCGCCCACGCCATTGCCGCCAAGGTGATCTGTCATCCCGGCGCGATCATTCCCAAAAACACCCCCCTCCTGTGATCCCGAACGGAACAGCTCAATGGAAAACCACACTGCCTTCATCGGAAAAACCTTGGCGCTTTCTCCGGTTGTTCCGGTTCTAACCATCACCCGGATCGCCGACGCCGTGCCCTTGGCGCGGGCGCTGTGCGCCGGCGGCTTGCCGGTGTTGGAGGTTACCCTGAGAACCGACTGCGCCCTGCAGGCGATCGAGCGGATCGCGCAGCAGGTGCCGGAAGCCGTGGTCGGCGCGGGCACCATCACCACGCCGGAGGATCTGGCCCGGTCCCGGGACGCGGGCGCCCGCTTTGCGGTCAGTCCGGGATTGACACCTCGATTGCTGGCGGCCGCCGTCGCCGGTGCGCTGCCGCTGCTTCCCGGGGTGGCGACCCCGTCGGAAGTCATGCTGGCCCAGGATGCGGGGCTGCGCTATCTCAAGCTCTTTCCGGCGGCGGTGCTGGGCGGGGTGGCGCGCCTGAAGGCCCTTGCCGGGCCCTTTGCCGATATCCGTTTTTGCCCGACCGGCGGGGTGAACGAACAGAACCTTCGGGACTATCTCGCCCAGCCCAATGTGGTCTGCGTCGGCGGAACTTGGCTGACCCCGGCCGCGCTGGTCGAGACGCAGGATTGGACCGGCGTTGGCAAGTTGGCGGCGCAGGCCGTTCGTCTGGCCGGGTCGCCGGCCGAGAGGTAATCGGGTGGCGACGGCGGCTATGGCGCGCCGGGCCGCGCCGCCCGGCCTTCGCGGTAGAAAATGAACAGACCGCAGGCGATGATAATGGCGATGCCGAGCAGGCTTTTCGCACTCGGAACGTCCTGCCAGAACAGATAGCCGAAGATCATCGCCCAAAAGATCGAGCTGTACTGGAAAGGGGCCACCACGCTGGCCGGGGCGATGCGCACGGCGTGGTTCATCATGAAATGCGCCGTGGTGGCGACCAGGCCCAGCAGGAACAGTAGCAGAAGGTCGAGCGGGTCCGGGGTCTTCCAGACAAAGGGCAAGGTCGCCGATCCGGCGACCGCAACCGCCAGGGTTTGCAGGGTCACCAACTGCAGACCGCCGACATCGCGCAGCTTTCGGGTCAGGATCATCATCAGCGCCAGCGCCAAGCTTCCGGCCAAGGCGATGAGGGCGGGCAGGGACACGACCTCCTGGCTTGGCGGGAAAATCAGCACCACGCCCCCGAAGCCGACCAGCACCGCGCCCCAGCGAAGCGGCCCGACCCTTTCGCCCAGCAGGACCGGCGACAGCGCGGTCACGAAGATCGGCGCGGCCAGATAGAACATGAAGACATCGGCCAGCGGCAGATAGCGCACGGCCCAATAGAAACACGCCACCTCGGTGACGACGAGAAGCAGGCGCAGCCCGTGCAGGACCCGGTTCTTGGCTGGCAGCAGCCGAAAAAGTTCCCGCCGATGGACCAGCAGCGGCAGCAAAATCGTCAGGGCGGCGAAACTTCGAAGGGCCAGCACCTGGCCGACGGCGTAGTTGGTGACCAGCCATTTGCCCAGCGCGTCGTTGACGGTAAAGAGGAACATGCCGAACAGCATGTAAGCCATTCCGGTACGATCCGAAAGCCGTGGGCGGTCGATCATGGAACACCTGGGCGAGCGCGGCGACGGTGACTTTTCAGCCGGCCGTTTGAAGAACCAGGCGGGGGGCTGCGGTCCCCCGCCGTGACCCCCCGCCGCGGCGGGTCAGAGACCTGGCAGCCAAAGCGCGATTTGCGGGAAGCTCAGCACCATGCTGAGGGCGAAGATCTGGATCAGGATGAAGGGCCACATCGACTTGAAGATCACCCCCAGGGTGATATCGGGCGGCGCGACGCTTTTCAGGTAGAAGGCCGCCGGGCCAAAGGGTGGGCTGAGGTAGCTGACCTGCATGTTCATGGAAAAGAGAATGCCGAACCAAATCGGATCGAAGCCCAGCTTGATGACGATGGGAACAAAGATCGGCATGGTCAGCAAGGCGATGCCGATCCAGTCCATGAACAGCCCCAGCAACAGCAGGATCGCCATCATCACCATGATGATTACCAGCGGCGCCACATCCAGGCCGAGGATCGCCCCTTCGACGAAACGGTTGCCCCCCATCAGGTTGTAGGCCCCGACCAGGGCATTGGCGCCGATGCCGATCCACACGATCATCCCGCAGGTGTTCAGGGTCTGGCGCAGGCTTTTGTGGAGCATGCTCCACTTCAGTTCGCCGCGCACCCAGGTCGACAGCAGCACGCCGAGCACCCCCATCGAGGACGCCTCGGTAACCGAAGCGATGCCGCCGTAGATCGACCCCAGCACCAGTACGGCCACCAGAACCGGCAGGATGATGTTTTTGATCGACTGCAGCTTTTCCGCCAGCGGAATGTCGAGCTCTTCCGGCGGCAGCGGCGGGGCCAGCGCCGGGTTTATCGTGCAGCGGACAATGATGTAGGTGATGTAAAGGCCGCCGAGCAGCAGGGCCGGAATCACCGTGGCGACAAACAGTTCGCCGATCGAGACGTTGGCGGTCAGGCCGTAGATGATCAAGACGATCGACGGCGGCACCATGGTGCCCAGGGACCCCCCGGCGCACACCGTGCCGATGGCCAGGCTGCGGTCATAGCCCATGCGCAGCATCTGCGGCAGCGCCAACAGACCCAGCAGGACGATCTCGCCGCCGATGATGCCGGACATGGCGGCCAGAAAGAGGGCGACCACCAGGGTCTGAATCGCCACGCCGCCGGGCAGTCGACCCGCCAGCAGGCGCATGGTGGCGTACATGTCCCGCGCAATCCCCGAGCGGTCGAGAATCGAGGCCATCAAGACGAACATCGGGATGGCGACCAGAACGTACTCGTTCAGAAACCCATAGACCCGACTGGTAATCAACGGAAAGGCGATGGGACCAAACCAGCCGTAGGTAAAGATCATGGCGGTGAGGCCGGTGACAAAGGCCAGCGGAAGCCCGGTAACCAGCAAAACGAGAACGGTACCGATGAGCAGATAACTGACCCATTCGATCCCCAGAGCCTGAAAACCCAGCATTATGCGGCTCCAATGTCGTTTTGTGGACCATGCGGCGCAATGGGACCGGTTCGTATCGCCTTGATGATGTGCAGGAAATTCTGTAGCGCCATCAGCCCGAGCGCGATCAGCAGCCCACTCTTGACCAGCGGTGGAATGGGGGGGTTCCAGGCCGAGCCACTGGTTTCCAAGCGAAATTCGCCCTGCGGGGTAAACAGCGATTTTTCCACCATGTCATAGGCCGCATAGGCGATAGCCAGGGTGAAGATGAAGGCCAGGAACGCGTTGAGGATATCGAGAAGCTGGCGCTGCCGCGGCGAGACGTGATCGTACAGCAGCTTGATCGAAATGTGCGAGTTGCGCGCCACGCTGTAGCTGCCGCCGAAGGCAAAGCTCAAGGCGACCAACATAATGGTGCTTTCATGCACCCAAAGCGTTGGGGAATCAAAAATATAGCGGCTGATGACCTCGTAGACCGATATGGCCATTCCGACCAGAAACAGCAGGCACACAACGTTGCCGATGCGGTCAATGACGGCATCCAGTCGGGTTCGGATGTCAGCGTTTTCCATATGGTCAAAGACTTTTTCAGCCTCTGACACATCCAGCGAAGTCGTTGGGTCAGTCATCTTTTTCAATCGGTCGCCTGAGAAATAAGAAAAGCGAGCTGTCCGCCGTGGGGCGGACAGCTCGGACAAAGCTTACTCGAGAAGACCTTGTGAGCGAAGATAGACCGTTACGGCGTCATAAACTTTCTGCGCCATGGGCGAGCGTTTCGCCCAGTTCGCCCATTCGTTCTTGGCGATCGTGGTGAACTTCACCCGCTCCTCGATCGGCCAATCGATAATTTCAATGGTGGGGTCCTTGCGGACTTCCACCACCGCCTTGGCGTCCTGGGCTTCAAGCCGGCTGGTAATATCGAAGGCGAAGTCGCGCACCGACACGCTGAGGATCTCTTTCAGATCGTCAGGCAAGCCGTCCCAGATCTCCTTGTTCATGGAGACGTCCATCACCGGCATGGAGTGGAAGCCGGGGTAGATGGGATATTTGGCGAACTTGTGCAGGCCAAGGGCGTTGTTGGTGGAGAACACGGTATAGTCCGCCGCGTCGATCACGCCCTTTTCCAGCGAGGTGTAGACTTCCGAGCCAGGCAGGGGCACGGGCGAGGCGCCCGCCAAAGCGAAAATTTCCTGAACCATGCCCTCGGGCGCGCGCATCTTGATGCCCTTCAGGTCGGCGACCGAGCGGATCGGCTTGGCCGACACAAAGGCTTCCACGCCAGCGGCCGCCGCGCCAATGAACTGCAGGCCATAGGGGTTCACCAATTCGTTGAACAGCTCCTTGCCGCCGCCGTATTCCATGAAACGGAACATCTGCAGCGGCGCGCTGTAGGCGCCGACCAGGTTGCCAAGCATCGCAAAGGCCGGATCCTTACCCGCGAAATAGGACGGATCGGTAATGTGGCCTTGAATAATGTTTGCGCCCACCGCGTCGAGGGTCTCGTTGTAGGGCACGATGGCGCCGACCGGTAGGATTTCAATCTTGATCCGGCCGCCGGACATCACGCCAACACGATCTCCCCATGCCTTTTGAATGGGATAGAAGTTGTCGCCGGCCTGGGCCGAGGTTTGGAATTTCCACTCGTACTCGGCGGCCAGCACCGCTGTCGACATAACGCTGGCCAGTGCGATCGCCCCGGCTGTGGTTGCGGCTTTCTTCCAGATATTCACCTGTTTCCTCCTTGTTCAACAGTTATGCCTGTTCATCCGACTTAGCGTTTCGGCGAAGCGGCCGCGCTTGTCGAATTGTCTTTTGGTTGTTTGGATCATAGCGGCGGCTTTGATCATTTCATAATATATTAATACAAATAGCGGGAAAAAGTTATAAATCGTTGAAAAGTGTGGCATTATCAAAGACGAACTGAATGCAAATCTGCCTGATCGGGCGAAATCAGTCGGGACGGATTGCGGTTTTTTTCGCCCAGGCGGCATGAAAAACCAGCCGGACCGGTTAGCAAAGGAACGAGAATAAGCACATGAAAGTAGTCATTACCGGCGGCACCGGCTTTATCGGTCTGAACCTAGCGCGCCAACTCTGTCTTCGCAATCGTCTGACCGGCCCCACCGGCGGTCAGCAAGATATCGACAGCATCGTGCTGTTTGACGCCTTCGCGCCGACAACCCGCCCGTCGGATCTGGACGACCGGGTGACCATCGTCACCGGCGACATTTCCGACCGTGACACGGTTTTTGGCCTAATTGATCGGGATGATATCTCGGTGTTTCATCTGGCGTCGGTGGTGTCGGGCCAAGGCGAGTCGGATTTTGATCTCGCCATGCGGGTCAATCTGCAGGGCGGCTTGAACGTCTTTGAGGCGGTGCGCGCCCGGGCCGGAAAGCCACGGGTGGTCTTTGCCAGCAGCTGCGCGGTCTTTGGCGGCAGCGTGATGACCCCGACGGTTAGCGACAGCAGCAAGCAGACCTCGCAAACCACCTACGGCGTTACCAAGACCATCGGCGAACTGCTGATCAACGACTATAGCCGCAAGGGATTTTTGGACGGACGCAGCGCCCGCCTGCCAACCATTTTCATTCGCCCCGGCAAGCCCAACGCGGCGGCCTCGAGCTTTTGCAGCGGCGTCTTTCGCGAGCCCTTGAACGGCGTGGCCTGTCAGCTGCCGGTGGCGACCGATGTGGTGATGCCGCTGCTGGGTTATCGCAACTGCGTCGCCAGCTTTATCGCCCTACACGAGCTGCCGGCCGAGGAACTGGGCGACGACCGCGCGCTTTCGCTGCGCAACCGCGCCTATTCGGTGCAGGAGATGATCGAGGCGGTGCGCCGCGTCGCCGCCAGCAACGCCATTGCGCTCGGCGAGATTTCCGTGGCTCCCGATCCGGTGGTCGAGGCGATCGTTGCAACCTGGGCAACCGGGATCGACGACTCCCGCGCCGCCGCGCTGGGCCTGCCGATGGATGACAGCATCGACCGGGTGGTGCAGGATTTCATCGACGATTTCCTGACGGCATAGCTGCGCCGGCGAGCCCGGCCCGCGCCCCCGGCGCCCGATCTTGCGGCCCAATCTGGGGGCCGGGGCTCGGTCTCCGGCTTGGGGGTCGGGACCTGGGTATCGGGGCTTGGGGGCGGGAGCGGGCCGTTTGCCGCCGGCCCCGGCGCGCCGGGCGTCCTTTGATCCGCGCCGGTTAGATCAGGATATCGGCCACGTCTTGGTCGTGGGTGATGTCGCGGTAGATGAACCCGGCTTCGGTCATGTTGCGGTTCAGGTCGTCGAAATTCTTCGGCTGCTTGGTTTCCACGCCCAGCAGAATGGAGCCAAAGTTGCGGGCCGACTTTTTCAGGTACTCGAACCGCGCGATATCGTCCTCGGGGCCCAGCAGGCCGAGGAAATCACGCAGTGCGCCGGGGCGCTGGGGCAGGCGCAGAATATAGTATTTCTTCAGGCCGGCGGCTTTCAGCGCCCGCTCCTTCACCTCGGGCAGACGTTCGAAATCGAAGTTGCCGCCGGAGGTCACGCAGACCACGGTTTTGCCCTTCAAATCGGCGGCCGGCAAAGCGCGGAGCGCCTCGATCTGCAGCGCCCCGGCAGGCTCCAAAACCACGCCCTCGATGTTCAGCATCTCGATGATGGTTTCGCACAGCCGATCCTCGGAAATCAGCAAAACGTCATCGGCCGCGCGCTGTTTGAGAATCTCGAAGTTGGCCGCGCCGATCTGCGCCACCGCAGCGCCGTCGACGAAGTTGTCGACCCGCGCCAGCTTCACCCGTTTGCCGTGGCGCAGCGACTGGGTGAACGAGGGCGCGCCCTCGGGTTCGGCAAAGACAATGCGGGTGGCCGGCGCGCGCGCCGCCATGATCTGGCAGACGCCGGCCGCCAACCCGCCGCCGCCCACCGGCAGGATCAGCAGATCGATGGCTTTGGGGCATTGTGCCAGCAACTCCAGCGCCACCGAGGCCTGACCCTCGATGATGTCGGGGTGGTCAAAGGGCGGCACCATGATCGCCGCGCTGTCGCGGGCATGGTCGAGCGCGGCCTGGTTGCACTGGTCGAAGAAGTCGCCGAACAGCCGGATTTCCACCTTGTCGCCGCCAAAAGCGCGGGTCTTGTCGATCTTCTGCTGCGGCGTGGTCACCGGCATGAAAACCACGCCGCCGACGCCAAAGTGCTGGCAGGCGAAAGCAAAGCCCTGGGCGTGGTTGCCCGCCGAGGCGCAGACAAAGCGCGGACGCGCAAGCCCGGCGGCCGGGCCATTGGCCGCCAGCGCCTTGCGGAAGAAGTTGTAGGCGCCGCGCAGCTTGTAGCTCCTGACCGGCGTCAGGTCCTCGCGCTTGAGGTAGATTTCAGCGCCGAACTTTTCGCTGAGGTGGAGATTGAGCTGCAGGGGGGTCGGGGCGAACAGCTCCCGGATGGCCTGGGTCGCGAGTTCGCAGGCGTTGACGAAAGAGCTGTCTTGAGGGGTCATGCCCACGGGGTTCCTTGGTTGGTTCGGTTGGAGCGATGGCGAGGCGGGCGCGCTGATGGAAAGCAAACGCCAAGCGCGGCTTGCCAGGTCGATCCGATGCTACAGGTCCAGCACCAGCTTGCCGGCCTTGGCGCGCGATACGCAGACGCACATGCAGTCGCCCTTGGCTTTTTCCTCGTCGTTCAGGATGCCGTCGCGGTGGTCGATCTCGCCGCTGATCACATCGGTGATGCAGGCACCGCAAATTCCTTCCGAGCAGCCGAAATCCACCTCCACGTCGGCATCGAGCAGACAGTCCAGCAGGGTCTTGTCGGCGGGCACCTCGATTTCCAGGCCAGAGCGTTTCAACGCCACGGTGAAGGCGCGGTTTTCGCCCTCGACTTGCTCGGGTGCGGCGGAAAAGCGCTCGAACTTCACGTGACCTTCGGGCAGCAGCTTGCTGGCGTCGAGAATGGCTTGAAGCATGGGCTCGGGACCGCAGACGTAAACCTCGGTGGTTGCCGGTAAGCTCTTGAACAGCGCCTGGAAGTCGGTCATGCCCTCGCTGTCGCTATAGCTGACCTTCAGGTTGTCGCCGAGCGGCAAAGCCTGGAGCAGCGGTAGGAACGCGGCTGTTTTCGGATTGCGGGTGAGATAGAGGACGCTGGGCGTTTTGCCTTGCGCGGTCAGCGTCTTGGCCATGGCGTAAAGCGGGGTGACGCCGATGCCCCCGGCGATCAGGAGGTGGTGGCTGGCGGCTTCGTTCAACGCAAAGGCATTGCGCGGACCGGTCAGCATGACCTGCGCGCCTTCGCGCAGTTGATGCATGGCGGCCGAGCCGCCCCGGCCGTTTTCCTCGCGCTTGACCGCCACTGTCGCCCAGCTTCCCGCCGGGTCCCAGTCCCACAGGGAGTACTGCCGCAGCAGGTCCGGGCCGAGATGAATATCCAAATGGCCGCCGGCGGTGGCCGCGGCGAAGGGGGTGCCCGTCACCGCCTCAAAGCGGAAAGCCGAGGTGTCGGGGCTTAGGGCGGTGACCTGAGCCAAGCGGGCGGGGAAGCGGGTGATGGTCATGCTCTCTCCGTTAGGGTCGGGCCGGGAGGCGCTTTCAAACAGCCAGCCGGCAAAGCCGCGCCGGCCGTTGCCCCCGGGCTGAAAGAATTATAGCAAGGTCGCGCGCCTTTTGTCGCAATTGCGTTCAAAACTAGTGTTATCGGCGCGGCGCTTCTGCTCTTCAAGCGTCACAATTTTGTCAGTAGAATGCGAAAAATAAGTCAGGGAGCCGCTATGGCGCGCCGCCACTATAATCTGCCGCCCTTGACCACGCTGGCGGCTTTCGAAGCCGCCGCCCGTCACCTCAGCTTCAAGTCGGCGGCCCAGGAACTCAACGTCACGCCGGGGGCGGTGAGCCACCAGGTCAAGGCCCTGGAGGGTGAACTGGGGGTTGCGCTTTTTCTGCGACGTCACCGGGGGGTGGACCTGACCTCGGCGGGGGTGGCGCTGTCCCAGGTGCTGGCGCAGTCCTTCAGTCAAACCGCGGCGGTGCTGGAACGCCTCAGGGTGGAGCAGGGATCGCAGTCGGTCACCATCGGCGCCTCGACGGCGGTCACCATGCTCTGGTTGATGCCGCGCATTCGGATGTTTTGGCGCGATCACCCGGATATCCTGGTAAACCAGCGCACCTCGGATCTGGCTGGCGATCTCAACCGGCCCAGCATCGACCTGCGCCTGCAGTATGATTTGGAGCCCGATGAATTGGAAAATCGGGCGCTGCTGTTTCGTGATCGAATTATGCCGGTTTGCGCGCCCGGCTTTTTGCCGTCCGGCGTCCAGCCCGATTTGGAGGAACTGGCGTCCTTGCCGCTGATCCATCTGGATGGGGTGGACATCAAGTGGACCTCCTGGCGGGACTGGTTCGATTCGCAGAATTACAACGGTCCGATCCGCCGCGCCATTTCGGTGAACAACTACACCATCGCACTTGAGGTGGCGCGCGACGGCAAGGGCATTGCCCTGGGCTGGGAGCGCCTGGTGGCGCCGCTGCTGGAAGCCGGTCAACTTGAAATCTGCTCCAAGGCGCAGATCCCCTCGCCCGGGGGAATTTATCTTGCCTGGAACGATGAGGCGGCGCTGTCGCCGCCAGCGAGAACCCTGCGCGACTGGTTGATCCACTGCCCGTGATCCCGCTGCCGCTGGCGCTGCCGAGGGCGCGGGCAAGGACGCGGGCGGTTTAGGACGGAGAACCGGGTTCGGTGGAAAGGGCGAGGGCGGCCGGGGTGCGCGCCGCCTTGATGGCGCGCTTCAACAGCAGGGTGCCGACCATGGACCCAAGGACCGACGCGCCAAAGAAGTAAATTCCGATTTTGGTCTCGATCTCGGCGAAAATCGAGGTTTTCACGGTGAAGATGATGAAGGCGACGACAAAGACGTCGAGCATGCTCCACTTCCCCAGCAGATCGATTGTCTTGATGGTGTTTTGGACCGCCTTTTCCTCCAGCGGCTTGGCGCGCCAGACATAGTCGGAGGCCAGCAATTTCGTTATCGGCGTGACGATGGAAAACAGCGCGATCACGCCGGCGACGAAGTATTCCTGGTCGGCGAACAGCACGACAATCGATTCAACGACGGACACCTCATCGGTGAACAAGTAGAGGCTGTTGACCTTGAACAGCGGCGCCAGGATGCCGATGAACAGGCTCAGGCCGCTGGCCAGAAAGATCCAGGGGATCAGCCGGTAGGCGCCCCGGGATCGGGTGGACAGCGAATCCCTTGCCTTTTTGAAGGTGAAGAAGACCTCCCACAGGGTCAAAGAAGGCTTGCGCGGCTTGGCCGCCTTGGATGCGGGGGGCTTCATCGGATAAATTGCACCGCCTTGACGTGTTGGGTGGCTTGCGGGTTCGGCCGCCTTGTTGACGCCAAACGCCGTTGACGCCAATCGCCTGGCGCATAACAGCGCTGAATTCGGGCCAATTTATGGGCGCGGCGCCGGGCGGTTCAAGCCTTTTGTCGCCGCGGGTGTCGGATTGGCTTGAACCGCGCCGCCGCCGCCTGTCGCGCTCTTGCCGGGTGACGCGCTTCGTTGCCAGCCGCGCCGCGGCCAGGGATGAGGTCAGTTCATCCAGTCGTGAACTTTTCCCCTCTTGTCGAAATGGCGCCCGACCGGGTCTTCTGTGCTCTCGCCGATCGGCGGATGAACTGCGTCCAGCAAGGAGGTTTTCGCCATGTCCCTCGCTCCGAACAGCGGTCCGTTGCAGCAGGTTTTGGCATCGGTCGATTTAGCGCACGGCCTGCCCAACGGCCACTACATTGACCGAGAGGTGTTTCAGCAGGAAAAGCGGGCGCTGTTTTTCAACAACTGGGCGGCGGTTGGCTTTGCCAAGGACCTGCCGGAGGTGGGCGACGCCCGGCCGGTGAGCCTGCTGGGCATGCCGCTGCTGTTGTTGCGCGACAAGCAGGGCGCGGTCCGGGTTTATCAGAACACCTGCCGCCACCGCGGCATGATTCTGATCAGCGAACCCAGTAAGATCAAAGGGGTGATCCGCTGTCCCTATCACTCCTGGTGCTACGGCTTGGATGGCGACTTGCGCAGCACGCCGCACGTCGGCGGCCCCGGCGTCAATGATCACGCCGGCATCAAGCGGGAGGAATTGGGGCTCTGCGTCATTCGCTCCTACGTTTGGCGGGACGTGATCTTTGTCAACGTTTCGGGCGCGGCGCCGGAATTCGAAGACTACGCCGCCGATGCCATGGCGCGCTGGCGGGATCACGACAAGCCGCTGTACCACGGCGGTCCGGAAAGCTCCTTCAAGCTGACGGTGAAGGGCAACTGGAAGCTGGCGGCCGAAAACTACTGCGAGAGCTACCACCTGCCTTGGATTCATCCTGGTCTCAACAGCTATTCACGGCTCGAGGATCACTACCACATCGAGGCGCCCGGGCAATATTCCGGCCAGGGCACCCTGGTCTACAAGCCCCTGGCGCATGACGACGGCAAGAGCTTCGCCGATTTCCCGGGGCTGCCCGCTAAGTGGGACCAGGCCGGCGAATATATCGCGTTCTACCCCAATGTGCTGTTCGGCGTTCATCGGGATCACGCCTACGCCATTTTGCTGGAGGCCGTGGACGAAACCACCACGGTGGAGCATGTGGAGATTTACTACGCCAGCCAGGCGATGCAGGCGGCGGACTGGGCGGAGCAGCGCGCGACCAACGCCGCCCTTTGGCAATCGGTCTTTGCGGAGGATGTCTTCGTGGTCGAGGGCATGCAAAAGGGCCGTTACGGCGAAAAGTTCGATGGCGGCAAGTTCTCGCCGGTCATGGACGGGCCGACCCACTGCTTCCACCATTGGGCCGCCTCGCAGGTGCTTGGCGCCGCCGCCACCTCGGGCTAACGGCGGATCGACGACAGAGTCGCCGCCCGCCACGCCGCTTGCGCCGCCGCCGCGGGCTGGAAGGCCCGATCCAGGCCGCAACCCGTCCCTTCCGTCTCAACCAAATCCGCCAGGCCGCCGGAGGGTCGCTTGCCGTTGGTCGCGGCCCACCCGATTCCGGCCCACCAATTCCGGCCCGCCGATTCCCACCGAGCGCCGCCCAACGAATAAGTCAATGAAAACACAGACAAGAGTCGTCGTTATAGGAGACGGCCTGATCGGTTGCGGCTTTCCCAAAGGGCTGCCGCCGCCAAACCCGGGTCACTATTCGTTTGTGGCTTCAACCGGCTTTGACCTAGAGTCCGCTCGGTTTGAATGGAATCGGAAATGGAATCATTTCGGAATCCCGTTTAAGCGGTGAAGCCGCCTCTGATCAGCCTATTAGGGGGTGGTTCACGACAGAATTAAAGCGCCAAGCGCTTCTTTCTTGGTCGATCACACTCTAGTATGTTTTGAAAGTCGTAAAAATGACTGCACAGGGAGGAATAGAAAGTGGCTCGATTTACAACCTTATTGGGCGCCAGCGTCGTTGCCTTGTCGTTTGCTATTGGCGTGGGCGGCGTGGGCGATGCTCGGGCGGCGCAGGACTGTCCGCGCGGCGATCTGGACACGCGGTTTTGTGATCGCGACGGCGATCTAATCGCCGACACACCCACCGATCCGTCGAAGTGGCTGGATCCCGATACCCTGATTTTCGCCTACACCCCGGTGGAAGATCCCGCCGTCTATAAGGAAGTCTGGTCGGATTTCCTCACCTATCTGGAAGAGGTGACCGGCAAGAAAGCCATATTTTTTCCGGTTCAATCCAACGCCGCCCAGATTGAGGCCATGCGTTCGGGCCGATTGCATATTGCCGGTTTCAACACCGGTTCCAATCCGCTGGCGGTGAACTGCGCCGGGTTTAGTCCCTTCACCATCATGGCCTCGAAGGACGGAAATTTTGGCTATGAGATGGAGATCATCACCTACCCGGGGTCGGGAATCGAAAAGGTCGAAGACATCAAGGGCAAGCAGCTCGCCTTCACCGCGCCAACGTCCAACTCGGGCTTCAAGGCGCCCTCGGCGATCCTAAAGGCCGACTATAACTTGATTCCGGATCGGGATTTTGAGCCCCTCTTCTCCGGCAAGCACGACAACTCCATTCTGGGGGTGGCCAACAAGGACTATCTCGCGGCGTCGATCGCCAACTCGGTGATGAGCCGAATGATCAAGCGCGCGGTGATCAAGCCCGAGCAGGTCGTTTCGATCTACAAGTCGCAAACCTTTCCAACCACCGGTTTCGGGACGGTTTACAACTTGAAGCCGGAATTGGCGGCCAAGGTTCGCGAGGCCTTCTTCACCTTTGACTGGGAAGGCACCAGCCTGCAAAAGGAATTCGAGAAGTCGAACGAAGGTCAGTTCCTCGAGATGACTTACAAGGAATTCTGGGACGTTATTCGCAAGATAGACCGGGCGAATGGCGTTTCCTACGCCTGTAAATAAGATCGAAGGCGGCGGGGGCCAGGTTGGGTCCCCGCCGTTTTTTTGTGCTTGATATTTGGGGGAACTATGCTGCGCCTTGAACAGCTCACCAAAACCTATCCAACCGGCGATAAGGCTCTGAATGCCGTAGATCTGGAGGTTCCCGAAGGCCAGGTTCTGGCTTTGATCGGCCCGTCGGGCGCTGGGAAATCGACCCTGATCCGTTGCATCAACCGGCTGGTCGAACCAACCTCGGGCAAGATTTTTCTCGAAGACATCAACCTGGCCAAGCTGGGCGGCGCCGCACTGCGGCGGGAACGGCGGCGCATGGGCATGATCTTCCAGGAATACGCCCTGGTGGAACGGCTTACGGTCATGGAAAACGTTCTTTCCGGGCGGTTGGGCTATGTTGGTTTTTGGGGCAGTTGGGCCCGTAAATTCCCGCAGCGCGATGTGGATGAAGCCTTTCGTCTGCTGGACCGCGTCGGGCTGCTGGACATGGCCGACAAGCGCGCCGATGAACTGTCCGGCGGGCAGCGCCAGCGCGTCGGCATCGCCCGGGCGCTGATTCAGGACCCGGCCCTGCTGTTGGTGGATGAACCGACCGCCTCGCTGGATCCGAAAACCTCACGACAAATCATGCGGTTGATCTGTGAGCTGTGCGACGAACGCCGACTGGCGGCGATCATCAATATTCACGATGTCGCTTTGGCGCAGATGTTCGTTCAGCGCGTGGTTGGCCTGAAAGCCGGTGAAATTCAGTTTGACGGTCCGCCCACCGCCCTGACGCCGGATGTCTTGACGACGATCTACGGCGAAGAGGACTGGAAGGAAACCATCAAGGCCGATGCGGAGGCGGTCGAATGAGCAGCTTGGACTCGCATCTTGGCCGCGCTTGGCGCAAGCCGCCCTTCATCCGCTCCAACCTGCTGCGCCGCGTTCTGATTGGCGGCGCGCTGCTTTATCTCGGGCTGGCGCTGGCCTCCCTGGAGGTGAACTGGTCGCGGGTCTATGAGGGACTTGATCGCGGCTGGGCTTTCTTCCTTGCCTTCACCAGCCCCGACTTCGGCACCCGCGCCAACGATATCCGCGATGGCATGATTGAAAGCGTGATCATGACCGTGACCTCGACGGTCGTCGGTATCTTTTTGTCGGTTCCCATCGCCCTGGGGGCCGCCAGGAACATGGCGCCGCTGCCGATCTACTTGGTTTGCCGTGGCATCGTCGCGCTGTCCCGGGCCCTCAACGAAATTATCGTGGCGATTCTTCTGGTGGCGATTTTCGGCTTCGGTCCGCTGGCCGGCTTCCTCACCCTGAGTTTCGCGACCATCGGCTTTCTCGCCAAGCTGTTGGCGGAAAACATCGAGGATTTGGAGAAGGTGCAGACCGAAGCGATTACCGCGACCGGCGCCTCCTGGCTGCAAAAAATCAACTACGGGGTCCAGCCGCAGGTCATGCCGCGCCTGATCGGCCTGTCGATGTATCGGCTTGATATCAATTTCCGCGAATCGGCGGTGCTTGGCCTGGTGGGCGCCGGGGGAATTGGCGCCACCTTGAACACCGCCTTTGATCGCTATGAGTTTGATACCGCGGCGGCGATCCTGCTCATCATTATCGGTTTTGTCATGGTGCTGGAGTATATTTCCGGCCTCATCCGGGCGAGGGTTCAGTAAATGCCAATTCACGACAGCCCGACGGGAAAAATCTGGCAACGGAGAGACCGGCGCAGCCAACTGGTGCGCTGGGCGGCCTGGCTGCTGGGAACCGCGATCTTTCTTTACAGCTGGCAGCAGATCTCCGACGCCACGACCTGGTTTTTCGTCCAGGATGCGCCGCGCATCGCCGCCGATATCGCCAGCCGCACCTGGCCGCCGAACTGGTCTTATATGGACAAGCTGTGGCTGCCGGTCTGGGATACCTTGAATATTGCCACCCTGGGGACCCTGCTGGCGCTGCTGGCGGCGGTTCCCATCGCCTTTCTGGCGGCCCGCAACACCACGCCGTCCACGTACTTCATCCGCCCGATCGCGCTGTTTATTATCGTTTCCTCGCGCTCGATCAATTCGTTGATTTGGGCGCTGTTGCTGGTCGCCATCATCGGCCCCGGGGTGTTTGCCGGGATGATCGCTATCGCCATCCGGTCGATCGGCTTCTGCGCTAAGCTGCTGTACGAGGCGATTGAGGAAATCGATCAATCGCAAGTCGAGGCGATCACCGCCACCGGGGCCAGCCGTTGGCAGGTCATGGTCTACGGTATTGTGCCGCAGATCCTTCCCGCGTTTGCCGGTATTTCGGTGTTTCGCTGGGATATCAACATCCGCGAGAGCACGGTGCTGGGGTTGGTCGGCGCGGGCGGAATCGGGCTGCAGCTGCAATCGTCGCTGAACGTCCTGGCCTGGTCGCAGGTGCTGGTTATCTTGATTGTTATCTTTGCCGCCGTGGTCGTCGGCGAATGGGTGTCAGCCAAGGTTCGCGGGGCAATCATCTAAGATGATCCAATTGGATGCCGAGGCCGCCGTCGCCCGCTACGAGGCGATCCGGCGTCGTTTGCCGGCCGCGCGCTTTGCCGGCAGTCCGCGGCGCGTCGCCAATTTGGGCGCGCTCGTCGCACAGTTCGACGTCTGGCTGCTGGACGCGTTCGGCGTGCTCAATGTCGGCGAGACGGTCGTGCCGACCGCCTTGGATCGGGTGGCCAGCCTGCAGGCGGCCGGCAAGCGTGTGCTGGTGCTGACCAACGGCGCGACGGATCCGGCCGCCGCGGCGCTGGAAAAATACCGCGCCTTCGGGTTCGACTTCGCCCCGCAGGACATTGTTTCCAGTCGCGACGCGCTGATCGCCGCGCTGCCCGGCTATCCCGGCTATTGCTGGGGCGTGATGGGAAAGGAAGGCGGCGCGCTGGACGACCTGGCGGTGGAGAGCCGGCTGCTGACGGAGGATCCGGCCGCCTATCGGGCCTGTGACGGGTTTTTGCTGTTGAGTTCAACCGACTGGAATCCGACCCGACAGCAGTTGCTGCAACGCGCGCTTGTCGAGAACCCCAGGCCGGTGCTGGTCGGCAATCCCGATTTGGTGGCGCCGCGCGAACAGGGGTTGTCCTTGGAGCCGGGGTATTTTGCCCACCAGCTGGCCGACGCCACCGCCATTACCCCGACGTTCTTCGGCAAGCCCTTTGACAATGTCTATGCGATGGCCTTCGCGCGCGCGGCGATCGAATCGCGCCAGGCGCGCGTCATCATGGTCGGCGATACCCTCCACACCGATGTGCTGGGCGGGGCCGCAGCGGGGGTCGCGACCGCGCTGATCACCGGCCATGGGCTGCTCACCGGCCTGGACGTTGACCGTCACATCGCCGTCAGCGGCATTGTTCCCGATTTTATCGTCAACCATACCTAGCGGCGCAACGACCGGTAAGACGTGTTGGGCGCGTCGGCGGCTCGAAAAAGCCCGATCGCCGAACCGGCTTACGACCCGGCGGCGGGGCCGCGCGCCAGTTGGATGGCCTGGCTCAGGGTGGCGCGGTCGCCGACCTGATTGGCCAGAATCAGGATCAACTTGGCGTTCATCAACTGTTGCTGGTCTTCGCTCAAGTCGCGCTGGGCCTCGATCAATTCCTGATAAAAGCCGTCGGGGTCGGGGATGGTTAGCTGTTGCTGTAGGGCCATTGCGGGTCTCCTTAAGTCCGGCACAGCACGCGCGACAAGGCGGCTTTGATTTTGGTTTCGTCGAAGCGCCGCCAGCGCGCCGCCACGTGTTGATCGGGACGCAGCAGATAAACCGCGCCCTTGGCGCCGTCGTAGCGGGCGCGCAACAGGCCCTTGGTGTCCCGAAGCTCATCGCCGACCCACAACACCCGAACCGTTAGGCCGTCGAAGGTCAGGGTGCGGCGCGGCGGTTTTTCGCCAAAGATCAGCAGGCTAAAGCCGTCGCCGATGCAGTTGAGGAACCAGCCGGCTTCTCCCCGCAGGGTTATTGGCGCGTCGGCGCAGTTGGTGCCGGGAGCCATCTTGCCGGTGAAGTCCGCCTCTTCCTCGGCGGTGTTGAGGGAACACTGGCAATAGGGCGTGGGGGTGGAAAGCCGCCCGGAATTGACCAGCGGCCGGGCAAAGGCGGTGGTTTCCGCCAGTTCCAGGACCGCATCGCGGAACAAGCGGCTTCCCTTGGATTTGGGTGTGATGAGATCGGTCGAGCGGGCGGAGTTCATCAGGTTGTCGTCGGCGGCAAAAGCGCGTTCCTCGTTGTAGCTGTCCAACAGCTGCGTCGGGGCCTGACCGTCCAGAACCAGCTTCAGCTTCCAGGCCAGGTTGTCGATGTCCTGGACGCCGCTGTTGGCGCCCCGGGCGCCGAAGGGGGAGACCTGGTGGGCGGAGTCCCCGGCAAAGAGCACCCGGCCATAGCGGAAATTATCGATCCGGCGGCAGGCGAATTGATAGATCGAGGTCCATTCCAACTCGAACGGCCGGGCGTCGCCCAGCATCGCCTTGATCCGGGGGATGATAGTCTCGGGTTTCTTTTCCACCTCCGGGTCGGCCTGCCAGCCCAGTTGAAAGTCGATGCGCCAAACATTGTCCGACTGCTTGTGCAGCAGGACCGACTGGCCGGGATGAAAGGGCGGATCAAACCAGAACCAGCGCTCCGCCGGGAAGTCCGCCGCCATCACCACGTCGGCGATCAGAAAGCGATCCTGGAAGAACTGGCCGGTGAAGTCGGCGCCGACCATCTCGCGAAGGTCGGAGTTGGCCCCGTCACAGGCAATCACCCAGTCGGCCGCCAGGTTGAAGCGCCCGTCCGGGGTTTCCACCGTCAGCAGGCAGTGGTCCTCCTGCTGCGCCAACTTGACCACCTTATGCTTCCAGCGCAGATCAATCGCCGGGCGCGTGGCGCAGCGGTCGATCATGTACGCTTCCAGATAGTACTGCTGCAGGTTGATCATCGCCGGCATCTTGTGATCGTCTTCGGGCAGAAGATCGAACTGATAGGCCAGGCGCTGCTTGCGGAAAACCTTGCCGGTCTTCCAGCTTACGCCTTTATCCAGCATCGCTGCGGCGCACCCCAACCGGTCCCAGATTTCCAGCGGTCGCTTGGCGTAGCAAACGGCGCGCGATCCGACGCTGACCGTGTTGTTGTCATCCAGGGCCAGCACCGGCATGCCGCGGGCGGCGCAGTCGAGCGCTGCGGTGAGACCGACGGGCCCCGCGCCCACCACCACCACCGGGTGACGCCTTACCGTGCCGGTTCGCTGTTCGGCCGATTGCAGGTAGTCGAATTCCGGATAGTCGTAGGTTGTTTGCATGGCGGTTCCTGCGGTCAAGCATGAAACACGGTGTTCGCCAGCCAGGCGCGCTGCCGCCGCGCGGTCGCCTGCGTCAAGGGCTCGAAAGCGCCCAGGTTACGCTCGAGCGCATCTTTCTCATGCAGTCAAGCTCATGCAGTCAAGCTCATGCAGCCACGCTCATGCAGCCAAGCGGCCGTTTCGGGGCGTTGTTGGTTGTCGACCGTTCGGCGAGCATATCCCATTTCACCGCTTCCAGCTTGTCCGGTTTTTCGGCTGCCTGGGCGCCGGGGAAAAGCCGCGCTGCGGGCTTGGCCTTGGTCGGCCAGCGCCCTTGACCGGCGCGACCCGACGCTAAAGACCCAGGTCGCTCAGGCCCGGATGGCCGTCGGGGCGCGGGCCAAGGGGCCAGTGAAACAGGCGGTCGGCGGCGCGGATTGGCAGGTCGTTGATGCTGGCGAGTCGACGGCGCATCAGGCCCTGGGCGTCGAATTCCCAGTTTTCATTGCCATAGGACCGGGTCCAGTTGCCGGCATGGTCATGCCATTCATAGGCAAAGCGCACGGCAATCCGGGCGTCGGCAAAGGTCCACAGCTCCTTGATCAGCCGATAGTCGCGCTCCTTCGCCCATTTGCGTTGCAAAAAGGCGGCGATGGCCGGACGGCCGCTGAGGAACTCGGCGCGGTTGCGCCATTGGCTGTCCAGGCTGTAGGCCAGGCTGACCTGCGTCGGATCCTGATTGTTCCAGGCGTCCTCGGCGGCGCGGACCTTGAGCCGGGCACTGGCCGGGGTGAAGGGGGGAAGCGGCGGGCGTGACATGGCGCGGGTCCTCGATGCGGCGGCTTGCGGGACGGGATGGGGCGGCGGATCGGCCGCGCGCCCTCCCGGGGGCTCCTCCTGTATATACAGAACTGTCTCTTTTATGAAGTAAATAAACGTACAGATCAGTATATATTTGTTTTTGCCGCCGCGCGGCTGGTGACCAAGGACCGTTCACGCCGCCGGCTGAGTGATGGCTATTCGCCTTCCACCACGCGCACCTTGTCCGGCCAGAAGGCCCGCAAGCCGGCCAACGCCTGGGCGAAGTCGAGGGGGCGGTCGTAGCCCCAGGCGATTTCTTCTCCCTGGAGGGCGAAATAGCTGGCCTCGCCCTTGAGCGGGCAGTGGGTGGTTTTATCCAAAGCGGTCAGCTCAACCGCCAGGTCCGCCGCCGGGATGTAGATCATCGGCTGATAAACCGACCGTCCGACCTCCACCAAGCGCAGGGCTTGCAGGCTGTCGGCCAACAGCCGGTCGCCCAGGTAAACCCGCACCCGCCTGGTGATCGGCTTCAACGCCATGAAATGCCGGGGTTCGGCTGGATTGTGCAGGGTGTCGGTGGCCAGTGTGACGGCGTGCCGGGAGGTCATGTCGGTATCCTTTCATGCAAAGTCCTTGCGGATGATACGAGTCGGATCGGGTCAAACCAAACCGCTTTGCCATTCCGTTGCACCGGCGACCGGGCCGCTAGAAACGATCCCACGGCGGCGCGCTTCCAAATCGCTTGACGGCAAAGTCGACGAAGGCCCGAACCGTGGCCGCCAGATGCCGATTGTGCGCGTAAATGGCGTAAACCCCCATATTCAGCGCTTCAAAGGGTTCGAGAATAACGGCAAGACGGCCCTGCTGGAGGTCCTCGCCCACCGCATAGGTGGGGATCATCCCGATGCCGAATCCGGCAAGCAGCATCCGTCGAACGGCCTGCGCGCTGTTGACCGAGAACCGCCCGCCGACCTTAACCATCCTCGGTTTGCCGCCTTCCTTGAAGCTCCACAGCGGGCCATTTTGAAAGTTGGTGTCGACGACGCAGCTATGGTGCGTCAGGTCAGCCGGTTCGCGCGGCGTGCCGTGGCGCGCCAAATAGGCGGGGGCGGCGCAGGCGACAACCCGGGCCGGGGCCAGCCGGCGGGCGATCAGTGTCGAGTCGGCCAGTTCGGCGATCCGGATGGCGACATCGATGCCTTCACCCACCAGCCCGACAAAGCGGTCGGTCAGGCGAAGGTCGAGGGTCATCGCCGGTTGCTGTTCGAGAAAATCCGCCACCGCGTCGGTCAGGTACAGCTCGCCAAAGGTGGTCGGCGCGGACACGATGAGCTTGCCGCTGGGCGCGGCGTTTCGATGCTGGACCGCCGCCTCTAGCTGATCGAAGTCCGCCAGCACCTGCTGGCAACGCTTGTAATAGACCGCGCCAACTTCCGTCAGCGCCAGCGAGCGGGTTGTTCGGTGCAGCAGACGAGAACCGAGCCGCTCTTCCAGCTTGCCGACGTATTTGCTGACCAGGGCGGTGGAGATGTTGAGACGCGCCGCCGCGGCGGTGAAGGAGCCGGCCTTCACCACCGCCACCAGGGTGCGCATGCCATCAATCGTGTCCATTAATTATCAATACTCCGTTGATAGTCATTCATCAACTCTGGTGTTTTTCAATGTTTTGGATCGCTTTACCATGCAGCTTGTTGATGGATCCGTTGTTAAGCCGCCACCGAAATAAGGCCCCCAAGGCGGGGCTTGCGATCTGCATCAAGCTTGGCGCGGTACAGTTGGCGAGATGGCCGGCTTGGGCGCGGCGCAGCTGTTCTGTCGGCTTGGCC
>CAXBMB010000021.1:0-52377 GCA_963976695.1 uncultured Rhodovibrionaceae bacterium | reverse complement strand
GAGCAGAAGCTTCCCAAGCTTACGACGAGGGTTCGATTCCCTTCGCCCGCTCCAAATTTTTCCCGTTCCGGCCGCGCTACTTTCTGAACGGCGCCAGATCGGTTTCCTGGAAGGCCGGTAACCGGTTCATTCGCGCCAGGTGGGCGGCCAGTCGCGGCAGGGCGTTGTCCGCCAACAGCGCCGGGGTCATCACGCTGGCGAAGTCGTAGAGCACGGCGGCGGTGATGTCGGCCTGGGTCACGCGATCGCCGTGGAAGTGGCTGTTGTCGCCCAGCTTGGCCTCCAGGGCGGTGAGGCCGCCTTGGGCCTGTCGGTTCAAACGGGCCAGCCAATCGGGATGAACCTTTTCGGTGGGGCGGTGGTTGATTTCATAGACCACCGCGACGGCCTTTTCCATGGTGGCCAGGGCCAGGGTGGTCAGGGCCAGAACGTCGATGCGCGCCTCGCCGCCCAAAGGAATTAGCGCGCGCTCGGCACCGACCTGCTGGTCGATCCAGTCGAGAATCGAGGCGCTGTCGTAGATCACCCGCCCATCGTCCAGCACCAGGGCGGGCACCCGGCCAACCGGATTGGACGACAGGATTTCATCAAAGTCCGGTCCGGTCGCCAGTTCCCGACGCTCGAACTCCAGACCGAGAAGTTTGAGCGAAATGACACAGCGGCGGGAAAAAGGCGATAGGTTGCGGCCAATGATGAACATGCGGGTTTCCTGTGTGAGGGGGGGTGCCGAGGCGGCCGGGCGCGCCTTTTTGGCGGGGTGCTACCGGCGGTCCGCCGCAAGATCGGCGGGCGATACCGAATATATAGCCGCGTCCAAGGCCTGCCGTCTTGCGTTTTTTTCGGCGCGACCCGGCCCGCTTGGGCGTGCGCGGCCGGTAAAGCAACGCGTGGCGCCGCGGGTCCGCCGCCAACCCCAGCGCGACTTCGCCGCTAACGCGCCTGGCGCGCCCGGGTGGCGGGGGTGAGGCGGTAGAGGGCGTTGAGGACCAGGGTAAGAAGCACGATGGCGCCGGCTTGATGCAGCGCCGCCAGCCAGACCGGCACCACCAGCAGCAGGGTGGCGATGCCCAGGGCCAGTTGGACCAGCACCCATGCCTGGATCAAGATCAGCGCGCGGCGAAGGCCGGGGTTTAGCGTCAGTCGACGGCTCCAGACAAACAGCGCGACCGCCATCAGCAGGGTCAGGCTGGCCAGCAGACGGTGATCGAACTGCACGGCGGCGGCGGTTTCGAAGTGATTGCGCCACCAGGAATCGAGCGTCAGGTAGTCGGCGGGCACCAGCGCGCCGCCCATCAGCGGGAAGGTGTTGTAAATCAGCCCGGCGTTGAGCCCGGCGACAAAGCCTCCCCAGGCGATGGTCAAGGCGACCAACGCCAGCAAGACCCCGACCCAAGGGCGCAGGCGCCGGGCATCGGCGCTGGACTGACGGGCTGATGGCGGCAGCAGCAGCGACAGCGCCAGCCAAAAGAGGTAACCGTAAATCAGCAGCGCCAAACCCAGGTGCATGACCAAGCGGTACTGGCTGACTTCGGTGCGTTCGGCAAAGCCGCTGGCCACCATGTACCAGCCCATGAAGCCCTGCAGCGCGCCCAAGCTCAGTGCGATCCACAGCTTGATCTGGAGGGCGCGGGGCAACCGGTAGCGCCAGATAAACCAGAAAAACGGCAGCGCGAAGACCAGGCCGATCATCCGTCCCCATAGGCGGTGCAGCCACTCCCACCAAAAAATCTGCTTAAACTGGGCCAGCTCCATGTCGGCGTTCAGTTCCCGGTACTGGGGAATGGCTTTGTAGAGCGAAAACACCCGCTCCCACTCGGCCTGACTCAGCGGCGGCAGGGTTCCCTTGAGCGGCGCCCACTCCATGATCGACAAGCCGGATTCCGTCAGCCGCGTGATGGCGCCGATCACCGCCATGGCGAAGATCAAGGCGCAAACCGTCAGCAGCCAATAGGCCACGGCCTTGGTGGGGTGCGGGGCTTGGCCCCGGGCCGCTGACCGTCGGTCCGCGTAGGGCAGGGTGTTGGGGGCGCTGTCTGTCATGTGGGCGACTATACGCAAAGTAGCGACGGTGAAAAGAGGGATCTGCGAAAAGCCCCCAGGTCGCCCGGCCAGCGGATCACGCGGCGCTGCGTCGCCGTTGCCGCCAAGCCGCCCGCCGCTAGATCGACCGGAGAGGAAAGTGCCGTGGCAGACGACACCGCGCCCTGGGCGGCTGTGAGCCGATCCGACGCTAGTGCAGCGGCAGTTCCATATCGACAAAACGGGTCTCGCCTTCGGTGATCAGCGGCACATGAGCCACGACAACCGAGTGCAGCGGGCCGTCCAGTTCTTTGGTCCAGAAGGTCAGAAAACGGTTCAGTTCGGGAAAGGCGGGCGCCAAATCATAGTCCTGCCAGAGATAGCTTTGCAGTAGGCCCGGGTGATCCGGCAGGTGATAGAGAATTTCCGCCGTGGTCAGACGGTAGTTTTTCATCTGCCTTAAGAGTTCCGCCATGGGTTGCTCCTTTGCACCAGTCCAAGGAACGGTCCCAAAAGGTCAGTCAGGGTCCAATCGGGACCGGACAATCAGTATGACTCAAGAAGCAGCTTGTGCAAATAAAATAAAAAAAACAATAAGATAGCAGCAAAGTGACGAGACTGCTGCCAACCTGGCAAGCGGCCCCGTCCGCGCGGTGGCGACGGGGCCGTTCCGGTGCCGGAACAGCCCGCGCCGATCAGAAGAAAACCGCGCCGGGTTAACGCGGATTAGAGGGTGCGGAACCGCGCCGCCGCGCCGCGTTCAATGGCCGCCGCTTCCAGGCGGCCAACCTTGACGGTATGGCGGAATATTTCCAGCAAGCGCAGCTCTTCCTGCGAGGCCACGCCGTCGGCCGCCACCACATCGACCGCCAAGGCGTAAGCCGTTTCGCGCAGCCGCTCCGGCAAGGCCTCATCGATCAAATCAATGATCTGCTCGATGCCGTCGACCTCGGACAGCAGCGCGGCGCATTCGGCGGCGGTTTGGCTGATCCGGTCGGTATCGTAGCCTTTGAAAATCGGCAGCAGTTTGATGATGTCGCTCATGATGGCGACTTCAGAGTCGGTCATTTCCTGGTCGGCGGCGGAGGCCACAACCATGGTGTAGATCAGGGCTGAGTGATGATCGAGCATACTTAAAAACCGCTATCCTCTAGATCTGGCAAGGTAAAGTCGGGAGCAATTTCACCGCGCCTTTTTGATCGATACGAAGGGGGTGGAGCAGCCTTGGCGCGCACAACCGGCGCGGGGCTCCCCCGGGGACCTTGGGTGACGTTGGCGGACAGTAGGGGCTGTGGGCCAAGGGGTCAAGGATCGGCCCGGGGGGCGGCGCGACAGCGGGCGTGCGGCGCAACAAGAACTTGGTTTTTCAGCAAGCGGCTTTATGCTCTCGGCTGGTATTTTACCCAGGATGATCTGCCCGAACGGGGTGCCGGTCGAGCGGCAGGTGAACGCATAAGAGCTGTGCCGGACCGGCGCTCGACAGCCTGGGCAGGGAAGGTTAATTCGAACCATGGAAGCAATTATCAATGTGGTTTTGCCGGTCTTCGCCATCATGGCGGCGGGCTATTTTTCCGGCCGGACAGGGTTGCTGGGCGAAGACAGCAGCAAAGCGCTCAACGGCTTTGTCTACTACATCGCGCTGCCGGCGTTGTTTTTTGGCTCCATGTCCCAGGTGGCCTTGAGCGAGGTTTTCAACTGGCCGTTCCTGGCGGCCTTCACCGGCGGCGTCCTGGGCACCTTTGCGCTGTGCCTGCTGGTCAACACCTTCTTTTTTCATGGCCGCCTGGGTGAAATTACCCTGGGAGGAATCGCCTCGATCTTCTCCAACACCGGCTATATGGGCATTCCGCTGCTGCTGATCGCCTTCGGTGAAGACGGCGTGCTGCCCGCGGTGATCACCACTGTTTACAACGGCGCCCTGGTGATGGCGTTCGGGGTGATCTTTCTGGAAGCCGATCGCCACGAAGGGCAGAGCAGCCTGGTGCTGCTGCGCAACGCCGGGGTCGGCCTGGTAAAAAACCCCCTGGTGACGTCGGCTGTCGCCGGACTGCTGTACAACGCGCTGGGCTTTCCACTGCCCCAGGCGATCGACAACTTCACCACGATCCTGGGCGCGGCGGCGGGTCCCAGCGCACTTTTCGCCATGGGGTTGTTCCTGGTGGGAAAGCGCCTGCGCGACGGATTGGCCGAGGTGATCTGGCTTAGCCTGCTGAAGCTCTTGCTGATGCCCGCCATCACCTACTATCTGGCGTTCCATCTCTTTGAAATGGATCCGCTGTGGGCCAAGGCCGCGGTGATTCAAGCGGCGCTGCCGATTGGCGCGCTGGTGTTTGTTCTGGCCAGTCGCTACGACGTTTATGTCCAGCGGGCCTCGTCCTCGATTCTGATCACCACGCTCTTGTCCGTTGTCACCCTATCGGTATTGTTTAGCCTTTTGGGGCTGGGCTGATCGAGCTGTTTTTCCGAACCGGAGGGTTAAGCGCTCGGTCGCACGACCGGTTCCAGGCGCTCGGGCCCGGACGGCGGCGTCATCCATCGACGGATAACTACTTCATGAGGTTTTAGGGATGTTGCTGTGTTGTTTTTGAAACGCGCATTTAGATCCTTTGGTGAAGAGCGATGCGCCGACTTGGCGGATTTCGAGCGGTTGATAACCAGCGCGCCGCCCCGGGCGCTGTTTGCGGCCTGGCGCCAGATTTGGCGTGGCGAGCGCCTGCCCGACAAGGAAGCGCTCGACATCACCCTGTTCAAGCGCTTCCTGGCGGACGTTTTCCTCTACCAGTATGACCCGCAGCGGAAAAACTTCTTCATCAAGCTGGTGGGCAACAACATCCTCACCGTTCGCCAGGGGCACTATAAGCCGGGGCAATATCTGGATGAACTGATGGGCAAGGAAAGCGGCATGCGCGGGCGTTATCTCTGGCGCCAGACGATCGAGCGGCCGTGCGCGTTGGTCTCACTGCGACAGCGCGAACAGGAGCGCCTGAGTGAGCGGATTATTCTGCCGCTGCGGGATAAGGCGGGAAATTTCTTTGTGATTGGGGCGACCCAGTACCACAGCGGTTTCGTCGCGCGAATGGACTATGAGCCGCTGACCAAGCTGACCAACCGCGCGCTGTTTCTCGAGCTTGGGAAAATTCCGCCGACCCCGGCCCCGCCGCCAATCGGCGGATAGCAGGCGGCGCGCGCTAACTGGAAGCGCGGCGCTGCGGTTCACCTCGATCACAGACTAAAATGGCAGGTCGCCCTCGGCCAACCGGGCCTGGGCCGGGTTGCGGCCCAGGAAGTCGCGGGTTTCGGCAATCGCCTGGGCCAGGCCGACGCGCTGGATTTCCACCCCTTCCGGGAAGGCGGTGGCGAGCCGTGAAGGCATCATCGGGTCAAGCAGGACGAAGACTCCTCTGTCGTCAGCCCGGCGGATCAGCCGGCCATAGGCCTGGCGCAGTTTGAAGCGGGTGAGCATGTCGTCATAGTGGCGCTTGCCGAAGTGGGCCCGCCGGGCTTTGTGGCGCAAGTCGGGCCGTGGCCAGGGCACCCGGTCGAAGACGATCAGGCGCAGCGAATCGCCGGGCACGTCAATGCCGTCGCGCACCGCATCGGTTCCCAGCAGGCAGGAATGGGTTTCGGCGCGGAAGATTTCCACCAGCGTCGCCACATCAATGCCGTCGATGTGTTGCGCGTGCAGGTCGATGCCCGCCGTCTCCAACGCCACGGCGATGCGCCGATGAACCGCCTTCAGGCGGGAGATCGCGGTAAAGAGCCCCAACCCGCCGCCGCCGGCGGCCAGAAACAGTTCCCGCAAGGCCGCGGCCACTTGATCCAAGTCGTCCTTGCGGACGTCGTTGACCACCAAAACACGGGTCTGCCGAGCATAGTCGAAGGGTGAGGGAACGCTCACTTCCTGTGCGGCTAGCGGAAGGTGACAGGCGCCGGTGCGGGCCTTGGCGGCCGCCCAGTCCTGCTGCCTTTGTCCCGTGCGGTCGGTCAGGGTCGCCGAGGTGACCAGCGCCCCCTGGGCCGGGGCCAGCACCGTGGCGGCAAAGGCGCGGGTGGGATCCAGATGATGGCGGAAATAGCCGATGTCCACCTCGCGCCCCTCGCTGCGCTCCACCGCCAGCCAGTCGATGTAGTCGGCCGGGGTTTGCTTTTCCAGGCAGGCCAGCATCTCTTTCCAGGCCTTGATCTGGGTAGTGGCGCGCCGCTGCAACGCGCGCAGGGTGGCTTCAATCCGCCGCCGCGCGTCGCTGTCCAGCTCCTCGGCGTCCTGGTCGAGTTTCCGCGCCAGACAGGTTTCCACCGCCTGCAGCGGCGCCAGCAGGTCGCGCAGCGCCCGGTCCAGGGTCTGGGCGGCTTCTGGCAAGCCGGCGATCACCGGTTGGAGCGAACACTCCAGGCTGTATCCTTCCCCGGCCTTCTGCGCGCGGGCGAAAACCTGCTGGCGCACCAGGGACAAAAAGGTTTCGCAGGGTCCCTCGGGCCGGCCCTCCGACAGGCGGCTGTGCCAGTTTTCCGCCGGTAGGTCGCGCGCCGCCCGCAGTACCTGATCCAGCGCCGCCCGCAACCCGTCCTCGCCGTCGAGAAAGTCCTCCAACCGTCGCTTCAGGCCCTTGACCCGGCCGGCCCCGGCGCCCCGGCGTCCCCCCTCATTGCCGAGCAGCCAGCGCCGCAGGTCGCGGGTCTCGTAGCCGCTTAGATGACAGGCAAAGGCGCTGTCGGCGGCGTCGAAAAGATGGTGGCCCTCGTCGAACACATAGTGCGGCGGCAGGCCGCCTTCCTCGCTGGCGCCCAGGGCCGCCTGGATCATCACCAGGGCATGGTTGGCGACGACGATCTGCGCCCGCTTGGCGCGGCGCACCGACTTTTCGATAAAGCAGGTTTTGTAGAATTCACAGGCCGAATAGATACACTCCCCGCGCCGGTCGGTGAGCCCCAGGGTGCGGGGACGCCCCAACAGGTCGGCCAGCCAGCCGGTGAAATCGCCGCCGACCATGTCGCCGTCGCGGCTGGCTTCGATCCAGCGCGCCAGCAGGCCGAGCGCCACGGCCCGCTCGCCGCTGCCCTGCCAGTCGCCGCTCAGCGATCGGGCCGATTCGGCGTAGTTCAGCAGGCAGAGATAGTTCTCCCGGCCTTTGCGGATCACCACTTTCTGACGCTTCTCCTTGGCCTGCGGGTAGAGCTTCGCCAGCTCGTCATCGATCTGGCGCTGCAGGTTGCGGGTGTAGGTGCTGAGCCAGATCGGGGCCTGGTTCAGCTCGGCCCAAAGGCTGGCCGGGGCGATGTAGCCGAGGGTTTTTCCCACCCCCGTGCCGGCTTCCGCCAACACCAGATTGGGGGCGCCCTCGGCGTGTCTTGCGGAGAAGGCGGCGGCCACCTGGCCGGAATAGTCCGCCTGTTCGGGCCGGCTTTCGGCGCTGTCGTCCAGCAGGCTCGCCAGGCGCTCGCGGGCCGCGTGCGCGCTGACCGGATGGTGGTCGGGCGGCGGTGGGGGCGCCAGTTCCTGCCATTCGCCCAGCCGCTGCCAAACCTCGTAGCCCAGGCGCGGGTTGGGCTGGTCGCTGCCCGGGCCATAGCCCAGCGCGCGCAGCACCACCGGCCCCCACAGCCATCCGGCCTGGGCCATGGCGAAGGCGAGGTCCAGAGCCTGTCTGTCCTTGCCTTTGCGGGTCGCCAACTCTTTCAGCAGCAGGTCGGCGACCTGCAGCAGCACCAGGGCCTGGTCCGCCAGTTCGATCGGTTCGGGCAGGGAATACTTTCGCGCCAGGCCCCGCGGCGTGGGGGCGCAAAACGACGCTGGGCGAACGAAGGCGTAGAGTTCCAGCAGGTCAAAGCCGGGTAGGGCGGCCAGCCCCAGACGGCGCGCGGTCGCCGGCGCATGGCACAGCAGCGGCGGGGTCTGGCTGCTCCAACTCGCGACTTGCCTGGCGCTCGGTTCCTTGACCTCGCCCTCGGCGGTCAACCAGACAGCGCCCTTGAATCCGGCGACCAAGGCCGGCGGCGGTCCGGCGGGGGCGTCTTGGGCCCGATCGCGCGCGGGTCCGCCAGAGGAGGTCGAAAGAGGGGGCGCTTCGCTCATGCCTCGTGCCTAGAACGCCCGGCATGACTTGGCAAGCTGGAAAGGCCGGGCGGGCGATTTTTGTTGGCTTGTTGCGACGGGACCGCTAAGCAACTGGATCGGTCGATCCGATGCTTTGTTTCGTCAAACCGTTTGCGATTGCCAGGTTGCCGCGCGCCGTCCGATCCGGGTCCCGCTCGCCGCGCCCCGCCTTCCGCCGGGTTTTCCCCGACCGGCTTTCCCCAACCGGGACTGCGCGGGCCGGGACTGTGCGGGCTGGTGGCGCTGCGGATCTTGGCGGGCCGTTCAGAGAGAAAGTCCACATGCCCGACCTTTCGACCCTTGCCACCTTCACCCTGCTGTCCATCGCGCTGGGCCTGACGCCGGGACCCGACATCATCTATGTGCTGGTGCGCGGCGCCGCCCAGGGTCCCAAGGCCGGGTTGGCGGCGGCGGCCGGGCTCTGCACCGGTATCCTGGGCCATATTTTCTTGGCGGTGGTGGGGTTCTCGGCGATTCTGGCGGCCTCCACGCAAGCCTTCCTGGTGGTTAAATTGGCAGGCGCGGCCTATCTGCTCTACTTGGGGGTGCGGATGTGGCTGGATCGTTCGGGCCTGGATCTTGCGCGCGGGGGCGCGGACAAGAAAGCGGACAAGAAAATCGCCGCGATTTACCGCCAGACCATCCTGATGAATTTGCTCAATCCGAAGGTTGCGCTGTTTTTCCTGGCTCTGCTGCCGCAGTTCGTTGATCCCGCCAAAGGTTCTGTCGCCAGCCAGTTTCTGGTCTTGGGCGTGATCTTCCTGGTTGTGTCCTTTTGCGTGATGGCGACGGCGGGCTTTGCCGGCGGGCAGCTGCGTCGCTTTTTGGCCCGCAGTGAGAAAACCGCGGTGATCACCAACAGGGTGGCCGGATCGCTGCTGATTCTCCTCGGTTTGCGTCTGGCGTTCGTCGACGCTGACTAGCCAAATTCCGGCCGCGTCGCGCCGCTTTCTTGGGTCGTAATGCTGGCTGACCGAAACAAGGCGATCGGCCAGCAGGTCCATTTAAACCGATCCGACTCTAGAGATTGACCTGGGGCCTGCCTGGCCCTAGCTTGCCTGGCTTGGACCGGTCCGACCGGCCCGTGACGGGGTCACTGCCCGGCAAAAAAATACGGTTGCGGGTCCGCAGCGCCCCCCTCCTTTTTTCAGCAGACAAGAGAAAGAACCCAACATGTCGACCGAGCGTGAATTGGCTTTGGCGGGCAAGGCTTGGCCCTTCGAGGAAGCACGAAAGCTCCTGGAACGTACCAAAGGCAAAACGCCGGAAAAAGGCTATGTGCTTTTTGAGACCGGTTACGGTCCTTCCGGGCTGCCGCATATCGGCACCTTCGGCGAGGTGGCCCGCACCACCATGGTGCGGCAGGCGTTCCAGTTGATGAGCGACATCCCGACCCGTCTCTTTTGCTTTTCCGACGATCTGGATGGGCTGCGCAAGGTTCCGGACAACGTCCCCAACAAAGCGATGTTGAGTGAATATCTCAACAAGCCGCTGACCCAGGTGCCGGACCCCTTCGGCAGCCATGACAGCTTCGGCGCGCACAACAATGCCCGGCTTATGGCCTTTCTCGATTCCTTCGGCTTCGAGTACGAGTTCAAGTCCGCGACCGAGGTCTATCGCTCAGGGGCTTTTGACGCCACGCTGCTGGCGGTGTTGGCGAGGTATGACGAGATCATGGCCGTCATGCTGCCGTCCCTGGGGGAGGAACGGCGCAGGTCCTACAGCCCCTTCCTGCCGATTTCACCAACCACCGGCAATGTCCTGCAGGTGCCGATTCTGGAGCGGGATCTGGCGGCCGGGACCGTGGTGTTTGAAGACGAGAACGGCAAGAAAACCGAGGTGCCGGTGACCGGCGGGCATTGCAAGCTGCAGTGGAAACCCGATTGGGGCATGCGCTGGGCCGCCTTGGGCGTGGACTATGAAATGAGCGGCAAGGACCTGATCGACTCGGTCAAGTTGGGCGCGAAAATCTGTCGGATCTTGGGCCAGCGGCCGCCGGACGGCTTCAACTACGAGCTTTTCCTGGATGAGCAGGGCCAGAAGATTTCCAAGTCCAAGGGCAACGGCCTGTCGGTGGAGGAGTGGCTGCAGTACGCGCCGCCGGACTCGCTGTCGCTGTTCATGTTCAACAAACCCCGCGCGGCGAAGAAGCTGTTTTTCGGGGTTATTCCCAAGACGGTGGACGAATACCTCAGCCACCTCGCCAAGTACGATACGCTGGAGCCCGCCAAGCAGCTGGAATCTCCCATCTGGCATATTCACAACGGACGGCCGCCCAAGGAACAAGCGGGCGTCAGTTTCAATCTGCTGCTCAATCTGGTGGGAACCTGCAACAGCGATGATCCTGCGGTGCTCTGGGGCTTCATCAGCCGCTATGCCCCCAACTCAACGCCGCAGAGCGACCCGATCCTGGATGGCCTGGTGGGCTACGCCGGCCGCTACTATCAGGATTTTGTGAAGCCGTCGAAAAACCATCGCCTAGCCAGCGCGGCGGAAAAAGCCGCGCTCACCGATCTTTTGGCGGCTTTGGAGGCCCTGGACGAGGGCGCGGACGGCGTGGAAATTCAGAACCAGGTCTATGCGGTGGGCAAGCAACACGGCTATGAGAATCTGCGCGACTGGTTCAAGGCCTGCTATGAGATCCTGTTCGGCCAGCAGCAGGGGCCGCGACTGGGCTCCTTCTTTGCCCTGTTCGGCCTGGAGGAGAGCAAAAAGCTCTTGGCCCGCGCCATTGCCGGTGACGACCTCGGCGCGGCGTAACCGCAGGCCAAGCCAGGCGTGACCGACCGGGCTGTCTGCTCGACGCCCGGTCGGGATCGGTTTCGCGGTCGGCGGCTTGCCGAGGCCGCCAGCTAGCCCTTGTGGGCGTATTCCCAGTAGAGGTCGCGGGCGCGACTGTAGATCGGGCCGGGCTGTAGCTGGCGGTCGTCAATCCGGGTGACGGGCATCAACTTGCCATAGTTGCCGGTATTGAAGATCTCATCGGCTTGCTTGAAATCCTGATAACTCAGGGTGCGTTCGACCACCTCTTGACCGGAATCGCGCAACAGCTGCAGGACCCGCTGGCGGGTGATGCCGTTGAGGAAGCTGCCGTTGGGCACGGGGGTGTAGGCGATGCCGTCCTTGGCCATCCAAATATTGGAGGTGCAGAGTTCGGCGACGTTGCCCGCGCTATCGAGCATGATGGCGTTGTCGAAGCCTTGCTCGATCGCTTCCCGAAGCGCCCGCCCGGAGTTCGGGTAGAGACAGGCGGCCTTGGCGTTGGTGGGGGCCACCTCGAAGTTGGGACGGCGGAAGCGCGACAGGTTGATGCTCATGCCGGCGGCATCGGGAAGCGGCGATTCATAGAGGCTGAGGCAAAAGCGGGTGGTGGCGGGATCGGCCGCGACGAAGCCGCCCTCGGCCCAGTAGAGCGGCTTGATATAGAGCGCCGCGTCCTTGTTGAACCTGCTCAGGCCCTCCTGCACCAACTCTTGGATTTCCCCTGCCTGGTGCAGCGCCTTCAGGCCCATGGTTTCGGCCGAGCGGTTGATGCGCTGGCAGTGCAGATTCAGGTCCGGCGTGACGCCTTCAAAGGCCCGGGCGCCGTCGAACACCGTCGAGGCCAGCCAAAAGGCATGAGACATGGGGCCGAGGATCTGTGGGTTTCCATCGACCCAAGAACCGTCAACGTAATGCCAAGCAGCAGTCATTTCACCAGGTACCTTCAATCAGGAGAAGAGGGGGCGATCGGCCGGCGCCTCGCGGGAGCGCGGGAGCGGTCGGCGGCGGGCGCCATCTGTCGGAAGCGTGACAGCATAGCGACTGGCGCGCCGGGAACAAGCATTGCTGTCCGCATGTCACCCTTTCCGATTCGAAAGGGCCAGACGGATGGTGGTTGCCGGAAAGGCTGGGCGCGGGGTGTCGGAAAGGCAGGGCTATTGGCTGGCCCAAACGATGCGCGAAATCCACAGCAGTTCATCCCGGTCGAACTGCGCGTCCTCGCCGCTGCGCCCGAGCGGGAAAAGCTCCACACGGGTCGCCGTTTCTCGCAGCAGGCCCATCAGCAGCACCTTGCCGCGCTTGGTGCAGAGTGCGACGCGATCGTTGCGCCGGATGCCGACGTTGGGGGCGACGACCACCCGGTCGCCCTCGCGAAATATCGGGGCAAAGCTGTCGCCGCTGACCTCGATGGCAAAGGCGGCGCTGTCCTTGAGAATGGGAAAATTCACCTCATCCCACCCGGTGCCGGTGGGGCAGCCCTTGTCGTCAAATAGCGCTTCGTTGCCCGCCAGCTCCAGCGGGATCATCGGCATGCGCCGGGCCAGGGCGGCGCTTTCCTCCTCGTCCAGCAGGATGACGAACTCGCCCATGGTCGCGCCGGTGGCGAGCAGGATTTTCGAAAGCGATTCGGTGCTGGGCCAGCGCTGCTTGCCCTCGGCGGTAATTCGTTTGGATTTGTTGAAAGTGGTGGGGTCCAATCCAGACCGACGCGCCAAACCAGAGGCTGACAAGTTATTCTTGTCCGCTAGCCGATCAATAGCTCTCCAGACTTGGTTATGCGTCAACATGGGAACATTATCTTATGTGTTGGTGCAAATGTCAGCAGGAAGATGATCTTATTTCTTTCTCGAGATTTCAGGTGTAAGCATTTGAATTTCCGTCAAAATGGGTGCCAAATCGGGCTCATTAAACCTCTGATATAGAACGAAAGCATAGCAAATACAGTGGAAAAGACGATTTATCACGTGTGCGCGGCGGACGACTGGCGCACGGCTTTGGCTGGAAATTCCTATTCCGGTTCGCCGGACGATCTGCGCGATGGCTTTATGCATTTCTCGACGGCGCGACAGTTGCTGGTTTCGGTTGGCAAGCATCGCGCCGGCCAAACGGGCTTGCTGATTGTGGAGGTGGAGAGCGCGGCGCTTGGCGCGGATTTGCGCTGGGAGGTATCGCGCGGCGGGGCGCGCTTTCCGCATCTCTATGGCCCCTTACCGCTGACCGCGGTTCGCCGGACGGCGCCCTTGCCGCTGGGGCCGGACGGTCATCATCTGTTTCCCGACTGGCGCGACGTGGACGGCTGGCTCGACGGCAGCGAAGCCGCGCAGCGGCGTGCGCCAAAGCAAGCCTAGCGAAGCCGCGCAGCGGCGTGCGCCAAAGCAAGCCTAGCGAAGCCGCGCAAGCGGCGTGCGCGGTTGCGGCGCTTGCTCCGCCGGCTCCAAGCCGCTAGAGCAACAGCCGTTCAGATGACTCTTTTCCGGGTCAGGTCGAACGCATCACGCTGTCGCGCCGGCGCGGCTCGGAAAGCAGAGCTTGGCGCTTCGGCTCTGTCGTGAAGCCGACACCAGGCCCGGGGCTGAAATCAGCCGGAAGGAAAAAGCCGTGCTCACCGGACTATACAAACTGCTGCAACCGCTGCTTTTTCAGGTTGACGGGGAACGTGCGCACGGCCTGGCCATCGCCGCCTTGAAAAGCGGCCTGGGGCCGAGAAGCGCCGGCGGGGACGATCCGATTTTGAAGAGTCGGCTTTGGGGGCGCGACTTCGCCAATCCGGTCGGACTGGCGGCCGGTTTTGACAAGGACGCCGAGGTCATGGGGCCGCTGCTGAAGCTGGGCTTTGGCTTTGTCGAAGTGGGGTCGATCACCCCCAAGCCCCAGGCGGGAAATCCCAAGCCGCGGCTCTTCCGGCTGGTGAAAGACCGGGCGGTAATCAACCGGATGGGGTTCAACAATGCGGGCATGCAGGCGGCGGCGGACAAGCTCAAGGCCTGGCGTGCGGCCGAGCCCGGGGCGGGTCTGGTCGGCGTGAACCTGGGCAAGAACAAAACCACGGCCGACGCGGCGGCGGACTATCAGGCGGCGGCGCGCTGTCTGGCGGAGCATGCCGACTATCTGGTGATCAACGTGTCTTCGCCCAACACCCCCGGCCTGCGCGCGCTTCAGGGGCGTGACGAGGTGGCGGCCTTGATCGCGGCGGTGCAGGCGGTTCTGCCCGACCCGGCGCCGCCGCTGCTGCTGAAGATCGCGCCGGATCTTACCGCCGACGACCGTCGTGATATCGCGGCGGTGGCGCTGGCGTCGGGCTTGAGCGGGATTATTGTGTCCAACACCACCATCGCGCGGCCGGCAGGCCTTCGTTCGGCGCAGCGCGGGGAAAGCGGCGGGCTGAGCGGCGCGCCGCTGTTTCGCCCGTCAACCGATCTGTTGGCGGAAATCTATCAGCTGACCGAAGGCCGCATTCCCTTGGTGGGCGTGGGGGGGCTGTCGACGGGCGCCGACGCCTACGCGAAAATTCGCGCCGGGGCCTCGCTGGTTCAACTCTACAGCGGCTTGATTTATGGCGGCCCTGGATTGGTTCGGACGATCAAGCGCGATCTGGCCCAGGCCCTGCGGGCCGACGGCTTCCGGTCGCTGAACGAGGCGGTCGGCGCCGACCACTGACGCCGCGTCTCCGCCGCCGGCGTGGGGGTGGGCCTGAACCGATCCGCTGCTTTCTTCGCCGCGCACAGGCTAGAGAATTTCCAGCACCTTTTCCGGCGGCCGGCCGAGGGCGGCCTTGCCGTTGGCCACCACGATTGGCCGTTCGATGAGAATCGGGTTCGCCACCATCGCCGCGATCAAGGCGTCCTGGCTGAGCCGGTCGTCGGCCAGGTTCAGTTCCTTGTAGAGCGCTTCGCCCTTGCGCAGGAGGTCGCGGGCCGGCACGCCCAGCATCGCCAGCAGGCGCGCCAGGGTGGCGGCGTCCGGCGCGGTCTTGAGGTATTCGACGATTGTCGGCTCAAGTCCCCTGTCGCGCAGCAGCTGCAAGGTTTGGCGGGACTTGCTGCAGCGGGGATTGTGATAAATCGTCAGCGAGGGAGAAAGGGTTGGGGACATTGGCAAATCGCACTTCGTGACAGGGGGCGCGCCGGCCGGTGGGCGCGGAAGGTCTCCGATGGTTTCCGGAGGGTGATCTTTCCAGTTCAACGGTTGGTGTTTCATGTAAGCGCGGCGGCCGGGCGACGCCAGGGCCGCCGCCCGGATTATTTCCGCGCGGCGTGATTGCCGCCCCGATTTTCGAAAGGTCTCTTTAACCTTATTTCAAGACCTGGCGGGCAAGCTGCGGGGCATGATTCCACACATTCTTCTCTTTGCGCTCTACAGCGGGCTGGCCCTATTCATCGGATTGGGTTTGCCGGAGCTATGGGCGACGCTGCTACCGACGACCGATCTGGGCTTGTCGCCGGCCTTGGCCATGGCGCTGGCGTTGTTTGTTTTTCTTCTCGCAACACTGGTTCACATGACGCTGCTTGGCCTTGGGCGCTCGACCCAACTGGCGCGGCAACTGCGCAATCTGGCCCAGTCGCAGCGAAGCATGGAAGACGAAGTGCTGTGGCTTCGCGGCGAGATCAAGGCGGTGCTGGAGGCCCTGGACGCCGCCGGCAGCAAGAAGACCACCGGGCCCAAACCAGGCAAGGGATCGCCAGACGCGGTGGTCGAGGTGGCGGCGGAAGTGCGGATTCTGAAATCACTGGTGGCGGGAATTTACGACCAGCAGTCGGGAAAGCCGGCCGGCCAGACGCCGCGCGTGGATCTGCCGCGCGATCGGGCGGCGGCGCGCCCGGACCGCGACCCGGAGGGCGATGGCGAGCTGCTGGAGCTGGTTTCCGATCCCGGCCTGCGGCGAAAATCGGCGCGCAAGCAAGCGTCGGAGGTGATCGCCGGCAAGGCCCGGAAAATCGGCCTGGGCGCGCGCGCGCCCAAAGCCGGTAAGCTGCTGGAGGGGTTGAGCAAGCGCCGGACGTTGGAATTTGTTCAGAAAGCCTTGCGCGACGACATGATCGACTTGGTGTTGCAGCCGGTCGTCACCCTGCCGAAACGCCGAAAGCGCTACTATGAATGCTACTCGCGGCTCCGCGACGCCACCGGCGCCTACATCTTGCCGAACGACTACATTCCGGTTGCCGAGAAAGCCGGTCTGGTGACCGGCATCGATAATATGTTGCTGTTCCGCACCATTCAGTTGGTGCGTAAAATTCAGCGCAAGCATGAGGAATTGGATTTCTTCTGCAACATTTCCTCGCACTCCCTGAAGGACGCGGATTTCTTCGGGGACTTTGTCGACTATCTGGAACACAACAGATTGCTGGTTGCCAATCTGGTGTTCGAGTTTCCGCAAAAGGACTTCGCCGGAATGAATTCCGATGGGCGTCTGCTGCTTCGCCGGTTGGTCAACATCGGCGCGCGTCTGTCGATTGATCAGGTGGAGGAGCTCGACCTGGACCTGGCCGATCTGGAAAGCCGTGGCGTGGCCTTTGTGAAGGTTGATTCCGCGCTGCTGATGGAGATGCGAAAGACCAAGGGCGCGGCGCGGTTGAAAGAGCTGGTGGACTCCTTCAGCCCGTCACGCATCCGGCTGGTGGTTGAAAAGCTGGAACAGGACGAGGACCTGATGACCCTGCTGGAAGTTGGCATCACCCTGGGGCAGGGCTATCTGTTCGGCGAGCCGCGCCTGGCCCGCCCGGCGGCTTGATCGACGGCGGCTTAATTGGTGGCGGCTTGATCGACGGCCACTTGATCGACGGCCGCGCGACCGCCCGCGGCTTTCCGCCCGCCGCCGGGGCAAGACGCTTTCCATTGATCACCGGCTGTGGCACACCTGTGCGGCGATTTCGACCCCGGCGGACCGATGAACAGATGACGCGAATCCATGACGGCGAATCCATGACCGAACAGCGCTATCACCTGCGGGACGGCTTGGCCGACCTGGCCGAAAACTATGACGCCTATATCTGTGATCTCTGGGGCGTGCTGCATGATGGGGTGACGGCCTTTCCCGAGGCGGTGGCCGCGCTCGCGCAGCTGAGGCGGGCCGGCAAGAAAATCTTCATCCTGTCGAACGCGCCGCGCCGCGCCGCCGAAGTGGAAGCGCGGATGAACGAGATGGGAATTTCTCCCCAGCTTTACGATCGGGTGCTGTCGTCGGGCGAGCAGGCCTGGCACTGCCTCAAGTCCCGACCCGACGACTGGTATCGTACGCTCGGCAACCGCTGCCTGCACCTGGGCCCGGCGCGGGACAACGGCATGCGCGACGGCCTGGATTTGCAGGTGGTCACCGAGGTGGCGCGGGCGGATTTTCTGCTCAACACCGGCGCGCGCGGTCCCGCCGACCTGGCTTGCAACTACGATCCGATCCTGATCCCGGCGCAGGCCCGCGGCTTGAAGATGGTCTGCGCCAACCCGGACCTGGAGGTGATCCGCGGCGGCCAGCGCGAGATCTGCGCCGGGGCTCTGGCCCGGCGCTACGAAGCGCTCGGCGGTCAGGTGCGCTATCACGGCAAGCCTCACCCGGAGATTTATCAGGCCTGTCGCGACTATCTGCAGGACATTCCGGCGCGCCGGATCGCCATGATCGGCGACTCGCTGCGCACCGACATCGCCGGCGCCCGTTCGGTCGGAATTGGCGCGATCTTGGTGATCGGGGGCATTCACGCCGAAAGCCTGGGCGTGGCCGAGGGCGCCTTGCCGTCGCGCCCGAAACTTGACGCGCTCTGCGCCGCCGAGGGCGTTTGGCCTGACTGGGTGTTGCCCACCTTGCGCTGGTAGGGCTATCCTTTTTGCGTTCCGGCGGGCGCGCCAGATCTCTGGCTGGCGGGAGACCCCGAAGGGATGGAAACAAGGACAGCCATCGATGACGCGTCGTTTTTCGAGCAGTTGGTCCCACCGCTTCGCCGGGTCGGCGGAGGAGGTCTGGTCATTTGTCGCCGATACCTCGCGCTACAACGAAGCGACCGGCTTTCCCAAGCACAAGGTGATCCCCGAACCCCAGCCCGATGGCGGCATGCGCTTTTTCGGCCAGTTGCGGCTCGGTTGGCTGACGCTGAAGTGGGAAGATTTTCCAGCCGATTGGATCGCCCCCCGCCGCTATCTCCACCGCCGGGTCTTTTCCAGCGGCCCGTTTGTCGAGATGACCTTCGATTTTCAGATCGAACCGCAGGGCGATGTCAGTCTCGGCACCTATCAACTGGCGATGACGCCCCGCAATTTCATCGGCTGGCTGATCCTGCGCAGCGGGCGCTTCCATCGCGCCGCCGAGCGTGACTGCCAGCGCCTGATGGCGGAGTTGGACGCCTATCTGCGCGACGAACGGGTCACGCCCTTCGACTATCAAATCGCCGCGCCCACGGCGTCGACGCGCCAGCGCGGCGCGCGCCTGGCCCAGGAAGTCGAAGCCAGCGGCTATGGTCATGGCCTGGCGTCCCGGTTGGTGGACTTTGTGCTGACCGGCTCGGAAAATGACCTTTCGCCGTTACGGCCGCTGCATTTGGCCCACATCTGGAAGGAAGACGAGCGGCTGGTGGTGGAACTTTGCCTGCAGGCCACCAAGGTTGGCTTGCTGGAACTGGAGTGGGCGATTCTTTGCCCGCGCTGCCAAATGCCCGACGAGAGCTATCGCAGCCTGGATCAGATGCCAAAGGGCGCGCATTGCCCCTATTGCAATGTCAGCTTCGACGGGGATTTCTCGGCGAATGTGGAGCTGAGCTTTCGGCCCTCACCGGCCCTGCGAGAGATTGACAGCGGTCTGTTTTGCTTTTCTGGCCCGTTGGCGACGCCGCACATTCTGGCGCAACAGCGGGTGGCGTCCGGCGGGTCCGAGGTCTTGAGCCTGGCCTTGCCGCCGGGTGGATACCGGGTGCGCTCCCATGACCCGGGGCCGGAGAGGACCTTTGAGGTCCGGGCGTCGCAGCGCGAAAGCGAACCGGCGCGCGAACCGGCCGCCGGGCAAGCCGCCGACGGCGCGGCCGCGTCGGGGCAACTGACCCTGCTGCTCACGGATCAGAGCCTGGACCTTTTGGCGGCGGGCCGCGCCGCCCCCACCGATACCCAGGCCGGCGATGGCGGGCCGGCGGTGGTGCTGTCCGCCGTTTCGAGCCTGAAGATGGTCAACCAAAGCCGCCGCGCCCGAAGCCTGGTGCTGGAGCGTCTGGCGTGGCGGGCCGAAGCCTTGACCGCGGATCGGGTGACCACCTATCAAGCCTTCCGGGACTTGTTTTCCGACCAGGTGCTGCGGGCGGGCGACCAGGTGGGGATTTCGCGCGCGGTGTTGCTGTTTTCCGATCTGCATGGCTCGACCGCGCTTTACGAGCGGATCGGCGACGCCCGGGCCTATGCCCTGGTGCGGCAGCATTTCGCCTTTATGGCGGCGATTGTCCGCGCCCACGAGGGCGCGGTGGTCAAGACCATCGGCGACGCGGTCATGGCGGCCTTTCATCGCGAGGACAAGGCCCTGGCCGCCGGGCTGGCCATTCAGCAACAGGTCGCCGCCTTCAACAAGGAAAATCCTGACGGCCCCCTGGTCATCAAGCTGGGGCTGCACGCCGGGCCGACCATTGCGGTGACGCTGAACGATCGACTGGACTATTTCGGCTCCACGGTCAATCTGGCGGCGCGCTTGCAAGCGCAAAGCCAGGGCGGGGATTTTGTCCTCTCAACGGCGGTGGCCGCCTTGCCGGAGCTTCAGGCGCGCTTGGCGGAAATCCCCACCGAGCGCGAGGAAGCCGTGCTGAAGGGCTTTGCCGCGCCGGTGCCGTTTATCCGGCTGCGGCCGTAAAGCGATCCGAGCGACCCGGCTGCCGCGCGCCGCCGGACGAAATTCTTCAACGCTGCCATGGGCTTGCCGGGGGGCGCGCTGGCGTTTGGCGAAACAACCGGGAATTTTTTTCGCCAAACGATGATTTGTTCCCTATTTTCTTAGGCTTAGAGCAAGTACAGAAAATGGACAAATGCGGATCGCCGTGGTTCTATGGCGAAAATTGGTGCGTTGCAACAAGATCACTGGAGCCGGATTGGTCGAAGTGGAATCAGCCAATGATTCCGATTAAACCCTGTATCCGCCTCTGATCATCATCGTAGAGCGTACTTGATGATGGATAGGGCGCGCGCCGCGCTTCTTTCCAAGTCGATCACACTCTAGAGAGGACGGATTTGTCATGGCTGACTTTCCAAAAAGGTCTGAACAGGATTGGAAAGCGCTGGCTGAAAAAGAGCTGCGCGGCGCGGGGCTGGACAGCCTGACCTGGAAAACGCCCGAGGGGATAGACGTGAAGCCGCTCTATACGGCGGCGGATCTGGAGCAGCTGTCGCTTGACCCGGGCCTGCCGGGTTTTGCGCCCTACACACGCGGACCCAAGGCGACGATGTACGCCGGCCGACCCTGGACCGTGCGCCAGTATGCGGGCTTTTCCACCGCCGAGGAGTCCAATGCCTTCTACCGGGCCAATCTGGCCGCCGGGCAAAAGGGCCTGTCGGTCGCCTTCGATCTGGCCACCCATCGCGGCTATGATTCCGACCATCCGCGGGTGACCGGCGATGTGGGCAAGGCAGGGGTCGCCATCGATTCGGTCGAGGACATGAAGATCCTCTTTGACGGCATTCCGCTGGATAAAATGTCCGTTTCCATGACCATGAACGGGGCGGTGTTGCCGATTTTGGCCGGCTACATCGTCGCCGGCGAGGAACAGGGCGTGGCCCACAAGGACCTCAGCGGCACCATTCAGAATGATATTCTGAAGGAGTTCATGGTCCGCAACACCTACATTTATCCCCCCGAGCCCTCCATGCGGATCATCGCCGACATCATCGGCTATACCGCGCTGGAAATGCCGAAGTTCAACTCGATCTCGATTTCCGGCTATCACATGCAGGAAGCCGGGGCGACGGCGGTGCAGGAACTGGCCTTTACCATCGCCGACGGCTTGGAGTACGTGCGGGCCGCCAAGTCGCGCGGCCTGGCGGTCGACGAGTTCGCGCCGCGGCTGTCCTTCTTCTTCGCCATCGGCATGAACTTCTTCATGGAGGTGGCCAAGCTGCGGGCGGCGCGTACGCTCTGGTCGCAGCTGATGGCCGAGAACTTCGCGCCGGAGGATCCGCGGTCGCTGCTGCTGCGCACCCACTGTCAGACCTCGGGGGTGTCGCTGACCGAGCAGGATCCCTACAACAACGTGATCCGCACAACGATCGAGGCGCTGGCGGCGACCCTGGGCGGCACCCAGTCGCTGCACACCAACGCGCTGGACGAGGCGGTGGCGTTGCCGACGCCCTTTTCCGCCCGCATTGCCCGCAATACCCAGCTGATCCTGCAAGAAGAAGCCGGCATTACCAAGGTGGTCGATCCGCTGGCCGGCAGCTACTATGTGGAAAGCCTCACCCAGTCGCTGATCAGCCACGCAAAGGACCTGATCGATGAGGTCGAGGCGCTGGGCGGCATGACCAAAGCGGTGGAAAGCGGCATGCCGAAGCTGCGGATCGAGGAGGCGGCGGCGCGCCGCCAAGCGGCTATCGACCGGGGCGAGGAGGTGATTGTCGGGGTCAACAAGTACCGCTTGGAAAAAGAAGATCGGATCGACATTTTGAGCGTCGACAACGCGGCGGTGCGCGCCCAGCAGATTGCCCGCTTGCAGGACCTTCGGGCGCGGCGCGATCAAGCCAGGTGCGACGCCGGCTTGGCGGCGTTGCGCGACGCGGCGGCCAGCGGCGAGGGCAACCTTTTGGCGCTGGCCATCGAGGCCACCCGGGCGCGGGCGACGGTGGGGGAAATCTCCGATGCGCTGGAAGAGGTTTACAGCCGGCATCGGGCCAGCATCCGCTCGATTTCGGGGGTTTATGGCGCCGCTTACGAGGGGGATGAAGGGTTCTTGCGGATTCAACAGCAAATCGAGGCCTTCGCGGCGGAAGAAGGTCGCCGCCCGCGCATGCTGGTGGTGAAGATGGGGCAGGACGGCCACGATCGCGGCGCGAAGGTGATCGCCACGGCTTTTGCCGACATTGGCTTCGACGTCGATATCGGGCCGCTGTTCCAGACGCCCGAGGAGGCCGCCAGCCAGGCCATCGAAAACGATGTTCATGTGATCGGCGTGTCGAGCCAGGCCGCCGGCCACAAGACCCTGGTGCCGGCGATGATCGCCGCGTTGCGGGACGCCGGCGCCGGTGACATCCTGGTGGTCTGCGGCGGGGTTATTCCCGCCCAGGACTACGAATTTCTACAGGCGGCCGGCGTTTCGGCGATCTATGGTCCGGGCACCAACATTCCCGCCGCCGCCCGCGAAATCCTCGATTTGATCCGCCAGCAACGCCCGGCGGGTTGAGGTCGGGTCGCAAAGGCCCGAGGCGGCGCGGTTTTTCCGAGCGGAGGTCCCACGCTAGCGCATTGTCGCCCGGGCCATTTTGTGCGAGCAATGGGATTCAGAAGAAGGTCTTTTGCGTTTCCTTGCCGCCTGTTGTCCTGCGCCCGGAAGCCGAAGGAGCCTGGACCGGGATTGCAGGGGAGGATTGCGCAAGGCCATGGAGGACGATCTAGAGACTTCCCGGCGGGGGCAATGGGGGCTGTGGGCGCTGTGGGTTGGCAGCCTGGCGTGGATTGTGCTGTGGGGCGTCTACATCCTGCGCGCCATGGGCCTGGAAAACCTCACCCAGCTGCTGCCCTATGAAATGGCCACCGTTCTGGGCGGCGTCTTTACTCCGCTGGCCTTTGTCTGGCTGTTGGCGCTCTATTTTTCCCGCAGCAAGACGCTGTCGCTGGAAACCCGGCTGCTGCTGGACAGGCTCTCGGCGTTGACCTACCCGGCCGATCACGCCCACTACCGGGTTCGCATGCTGACCGACAGCCTGCAGGAACAGGCTGAAATGTTGAGCCTGGCGGGCGATGACTTGACGGCGAAACTGGATAAGGCGCGCGACGCCTTTCGCCAGCAGACCCAGGAGTTGAGCGGCGCGGGGGTCCGAGCGGCGTCGCAGGCCGACCGCCTGCGCGAAGCCCTGGCCGACCAGTCGGATCAGATCTCCCGCGCCAGCCAGGACGTTGGCCAACAGCTCACCCTGGCCCGGCAAGCAACCGACAGCCAGGTCGCCGATCTGGAAGAGGCGTCGCGCAAGACCAAGGAAATGGCCGAGGTGATTGGCGCCCTACTGCAAAAGCCGATCGAGGATTTGAATCTCGCTTCGGAAAAGGCGGTGAGCGACGGCGCGCGCGCCGGGGAAATCCTGTCCAAGCAGCGGGCGGATATCAGCCAGGTCACCAGCGAAGTCAATCTGGCGGCAAAGGGTCTGCGCAAGGAGTTGGAAGGCGACATCAAGCACATTGTCGCCGCCGCGCGCGATCTCGCCAAGCAGTCCAATAACCTGGGCGATGAACTGCGCGACCAGCTTGGCGCCTTGACCGCGTCCTTCGAACACGCGGTCAATCAGGCCGACTATCTCAAGGCCACGGTGACCAATCAGACCAGCGATCTGCGCACGCTCAGCGGCGAGCTGGAAGACCAATCCGGTCTGATCAATTCCTCGCTGCAGCAGGTGGTGGAGCAGGCGGTGGCGACCTTCGAGAAGGTGTCCGGCGAGACGCTGCGCCTGACCGAGGCGTTTGAGCAGCGCGCCCTGACGGTAGGCCAGACCACCGAACGCTCGGCCCAACAGCTGACCTCAACGGTGGACCGGGCGCAGCATGAGCTCAAGACCATGGGCGAGTCGATTGGCGAAAGCCTGACCGAGATGGTCGGCCACGCCGGACGCCGCTTGAACGAGGCCAGCGAAACCATTCGGCCGCATGTCCAGGCCTTGACGGCGGCCTCGGACCGGGCGGTGGAGCGGGCCAACCAGGCCGGCGAGGCCTACGAACGCCGGGCCGAGGATCTGCGCGAGAGCTCCAACCGGGCGGGCGCGCATATCGAGGTCGTCAGCAAGGGCTTCCGCGAGCTTTCCGGTGTTTTGACCGAAGGCGCGCGCCAGGCCGGCGAGCGGACCCGCGAAGCCAGTGACGAACTTCGGCAGCATCGCGAGGCGCTGGTGATGGCCTCGGCGGCGGCCCAGAAGGCGACGGTCCTGCTGCGGGCGGCGACCCAGGAAGAGCTGAAGGACATGACCGAGGTGGCGGCAGGCCTGGAGGCGCAATCCAAGCAGATCGCCGGCCTGCTGAGCGAACAGGTTGGACAGTCCAAGGCCGCCGGGGCCGACGCCCAAGCCTTGACCACGGCCTTGCGAACGGAACTGCAGACCCAGGCTCAAAGCCTGATGGAGATTTCCAACAAGGCGTTGGCCCGGCTGAAGGAGTCGGGGGAGAGCATGCAGCAGCATACCTCCAGCCTCAGCCAGGTCTCGGAGGAGGCCCTGGAGAAAACCCTGGAGTTGGGCAACCTGCTGACCCATCAGGGCGCGGCCTTCCAGACCACGGTGGCGCAGAGCGGGGTGACCTTGAAAGAGGTGTCCGAACTCTGCGCGCTGCAGGCCGAGGAGCTGCGCCGCGCCGCCGACGAGGCCAACCGCCAGACCTTGAAGCTGAAGGAAACCGATTTGGAAGCGCGGCGCGACCTGTTCCTGCGCACTGCCTCGGTGATGCTGGAGGACCTTAACGCCCAATCAATTGATCTCAGCCGGCTGGTCGAGGATGACCTGCCCGAGGAGGCGTGGAAGCGCTGGCGCAAGGGCGACAAGTCGATCTTCGCCCGCCGTCTGGTGCGGCGGAAGGAAAAGGGCGACCTGAAGGTGCCGGCGATCGCCCAGCGTTACGAAAAAGACGCACAGTTTCGTCAGCAGGTCTCGCGCTATATTACCCAGTTCGAGTCCTTGATGAACCAAGCCGCGGCCTGTGATCCGGAGAATGTGTTGACCGCCACCTTCATGACGGCGGATGTCGGAAAGCTCTATCTGATGCTGTCGCGCTCGGTGGGGCGCGGCCAGTAACAAGCGCACCGGCGCCGCCCGTCAGGTTCCGGCAAGGGGAATGTTGCAATGGTGCAAGGGGTCAAGCCCGCCCACGATCCAATCGACGGTCCGGCGCGCAGCCAGGAGCCGCCGGCGCGCAGCCACTGGGCCACCCTGGCCGATCTGTCCCGCTACATCTGGCCAGCCGGGGAGTTTGAACTTCGGCTGCGGGTGGTGGTGGCCATCGCCTTGCTGGTGCTGGCTAAGGTGGCCAATGCTTTAGTGCCGCTGCTTTACAAGCAAGCCGTTGACGTTCTTACTGGTGACCAGATCGCCAAGGCGCAGGTCGCCGGCGGCAATGGGAGTTCCGCTGTCGGTTCCGCCGCCGATTCCGCGGCCGGTTCGGCCTCGTCGCTGGTGGCGGGGTTGGCGGCCCTGCCGGGTGAGGTTCTGGTTCCGGTCTGGATCATCGTTGCCTACGGCCTGGCCCGCGTGCTGTCCTTGAGCTTTCAGGAGCTGCGCGACGCGGTCTTCGTCAAGGTCGGGCAGCGGGCGGTGCGTCAGGTCGGTGTCGAGGTTTTCCGCCACCTCCATGCCCTATCCTTGCAGTTTCACCTGGAGCGTCAGACCGGCGGGCTCACGCGGGTGATCGAGCGCGGCACCAAGGGCATCGAGGGGCTGCTGAATTTCACGCTCTTTTCGATTCTCCCGACCTTTGTCGAACTGGGGCTTTCGACCGGCATTCTTTGGTATCTCTACGGCGTGGAGGTGGCGGCCATCACCTTTGTCACCGTGGTGGCCTATGTGATCTATACCTACAAGGTGACCGAATGGCGGCTGGTGCTGCGGCGGCGGATGAACGAGAGCGATCAGCGCGCCAATACCCGGGCGGTCGACTCGCTGCTGAACTTCGAGACGGTGAAGTACTTCACCAACGAAAAACATGAAGAGGCGCGTTACGACGAGGGGCTGCAAGCCTATGAGAAATCAGCCACCGCTTCCAAGGTCAGCCTGTCGATCCTGAATATCGGCCAAGCCGTGATCATCGCCGTCGGGGTGACCAGCCTGATGTTGCTGGCGGCCAGCCGGGTCGCCGCCGGGCAGATGACCACCGGTGATTTTGTCGCCGTGAACGCTTACATGATGCAGATGGCGCAGCCGCTGAATTTCTTCGGTTTTGTCTACCGCGAGATCAAGCAGTCGCTGGTGGATATGGAGGCGATGTTCCGGCTTCTGCTGGTTTCTTCCGGCGTCGTCGACGCCGCCGACGCCAAGCCCTTGGTGGTCAAGGGGGCGGAAATCAGCTTCAAGAACGTCTGCTTTCACTATCATGCGGCGCGGCCGATTTTGCGGGGCATTTCCTTCACCGTGCCGGCCGGCAAGACGGTGGCGGTGGTGGGGGCCAGCGGCGCCGGCAAGTCCACCCTCTCCCGGCTGCTTTTCCGGTTCTATGACGTGGTCGATGGGGCGATCGAGATCGACGGCCAGGACATCCGCGCGGTAACCCAACTTTCGCTGCGTGAAGTCATCGGCATCGTGCCCCAGGACACCGTGCTGTTCAACGACACCATCGCCTATAACATCGGCTATGGCCGCCCCACGGCCGGCGCCGACGAGCTGCTGGAGGCCCGCGACCTGGCGCAGCTGGAAGAGTTGATGGCCCACCTGCCCGACGGGATGGCGACGATTGTCGGCGAGCGGGGCTTGAAGCTGTCCGGCGGCGAAAAGCAGCGCGTCGCCATTGCCCGCGCCGTTTTGAAGAAACCGGCGATCCTGCTGTTTGACGAAGCCACCTCGGCGCTCGATACCAAGACCGAAAAGGACATTCTCAACAGTCTGAAGGAAGTGTCGCGCGGGCGCACAACCCTGGTCATCGCCCACCGGCTTTCCACCGTCATCGACGCCGACCAGATCATCGTCCTGGAGGCGGGGCAGGTGGTCGAACGGGGCCGCCATCAAGATCTGTTGGCCGCCGGGGGGCTCTATGCCGAGATGTGGCGCCGACAGCAGGAAAGCAATGAAGAACAGCATCATTCCATCGCTTGATCCCGGCGCGCTCGGCCGATCTCGGTCGATCTTGCCGCCGTCAGGCGCACAACCCATGCCGCCGAATAAAGCGCCAAGCGCTTCTTTCTTAGTCGATCACACGCTAGGGTGAGACCCGATGAACAGTCTGACATCTCCAGCCATGGGCGCCGGTGACGGCGATGACGGCGCCCCCGCGAAGCGCCGCCGCCAGGACGCCCTGGTCGCGACCCTGGCGCAAGGAATTCTGGCGGGCCAGCGCCGGGCGCTGGCCCAGGGAATTACCCTGGTTGAATCAACCCGGCGCGACCACCGGGAAAAGGCCGAGGCGCTGTTGGCGCGGCTGCTGCCGGAAACCGGGCGCTCGGTTCGCCTGGGCATTTCCGGCGTGCCCGGGGTGGGCAAGTCCACCTTCATCGAGGCTTTCGGCCTTTCCGCCATCGGCCAGGGCCACAAGGTGGCGGTGCTGGCCATCGATCCGTCGTCGCGGCGGACCGGGGGCTCGATCCTCGGCGACAAAACCCGGATGGAGCAGTTGGCGCGCAATGACGCGGCCTTCATTCGTCCTTCGCCCTCGGCGGGGTCTCTTGGCGGCGTGGCGCGGCGCACCCGGGAAGTGATGCTGCTGTGCGAGGCCGCCGGCTTCGACGTGGTGGTGATTGAAACGGTGGGGGTCGGCCAGTCGGAAACGGCGGTGGCTGATATGGTCGATCTCTTCGCCCTTTTGCTGCTGCCCAGTGGCGGCGATGAACTGCAGGGCATCAAGAAGGGTATTGTCGAGCTGGCCGATCTGGTGGTGGTCAACAAGGCCGATGGCGATATGACGCGGGCGGCGCGCCGGGCCGCGGCCGAATATCAATCCGCGCTGCGAATGCTGCGGCCGCTGAACGACGCCTGGCAGGTGCCGGTGCTGCAGGTCTCGGCGCTGCACGATAGCGGCCTGGACGAGGTCTGGAAGGCGGTGTGGCGCTACCGTGAGGCCCTGGGAGAAACCGGCCTGGCGACCAAGCGCGCCGAACAGGCCAAGGCCTGGATGTGGCATGAAATCGAGGAAGAGCTGCTGCGCGCCTTTCGCGAGGAAAAGCAGGTGGCGACCGCGCTGAAAACCCTTGAGGCGGAGGTGATGAGCGGTCGGAATTCCGCCGCCGCGGCGGCAAAAGAGCTGCTCAAGCGCTTCTTCGGCCGGTAACCGTTAGCCGGCCCGGCAAGATTCTCGGTAATTCTGCCGGTGTGGGGCTTGACGGAACCGGGACGCGCTTGTAGAAACGCGGCTCGCCAGGGACCTCAGGGGTTCCAGGCTTTTCTTTTGTTTTTGCGCACAGATTGGAAGAAACCCATGGCACGTCGTTGCGCCTTCACCGGCAAGGGTGTTCAAACCGGCAACAATGTCAGCCACGCGAACAACAGGACGCGGCGCCGCTTCCTGCCCAACATGCAGGATACGTCGCTGTACAGTGAAATTCTCGGTCGCCTGGTCCGCGTAAAGGTTTCGGCGCGCGGGATTCGCACGGTTGAGCACAATGGAGGCCTGGACGCCTTCTTGCTTGGAACGCCAAACCGCAAGCTGGGTGATGAAGCGCTTAAGATCAAGCGCCAGATCGCCAAGGCGAGCGCGGCGGCAAGCGCCGAGGCGAGCGCTTAAGCGCCCCAGTCGCGAGGTTCTCAAAAAGGTCCGTCTCCAGTGGGGCGGGCCTTTTTTTTTGTCGAATTTTTGCCGGATCGGTGGCGTGGCGGCGGCTGGCGGCTAAAGCTGAAACAGCAGCAAGGCGGTGCGTTGGTCATAGGCCCCGGCGTTGTCGTCGCCGACAATCAGCAGCCCCTTGCCGCCACCGGGCAGGTCAATCACCGCCAATCCCTCCAGGTTGTCGCGGACAGCGGTGGGAGAGGTGATGAAGGCCAATTCTCGGGAAGGAACAAGGCTGCCCGCCGCGAGCGCGTTGATCTCCAGCGCCACCAGGCGGTGCCGCAGCAGGTTTTCGTCGCGGAAGTAAGCCCGCTCAAGGACCAAAAGCCGGTCGCCGTCGACGGTGGCGGCCACCGGGTCCAACCGATCGCGGCGCTCATAGTACAGCTTCTGCCAGTCGGCGGCGGTCGTCGACGAGATCCAGCCGACGTGCGCGGCCCTTTCCCCAACCTGTTCCTTGACGCCTTCGCTGAAGGTGATCAAGCGCTTGTCGCCCAGATAGGCCGTGGCCTCGGGGCCCTGATTGGTGATCTGCTCCACGCCTGGCGGGGCGTCGAGGCGCTGCTGCGCCGCGCCCAGCCGGTCCGGCTGATCCAGCTTGTAGAGCAGAAAGCGGGAATTGCGCTCAAAGCCGACGAGCACGCGGTCCTGGCCGATACGGGTGACCGATTCAGCGTCCGAGCGGCTTTTGGCGCCTTCGCAGAGATTGCGACCGCTGACCCCCTTCAAGGGGCCGGAATGGACCTGGGTGAGGCCGCTAAGCCGGTTGTCGGCGTCGAAGGACAGCGCGAGGATCGACCAGAAGCCCAGATCGGACACCAGCAGCAGACGACCGTCCGACAGCAGGGTGACATCGGACAGTCCCCGCAAGCCGTTTACATTGGTCTGTACGGCGATCCCGCCGCGCCACGCCAGATTGACACCGGGCTGGCGGGTGATTTCGTTGCCGCTGTCCGCCAGCGCGGTGACCGTCAGGTTGAGCGGGTTAATGGCGCCGGCGCAGGCCAGCGGCTGGATCATGGAAAACTGGAAATCTTCCGCCAGCGCCGGTTGGACGATGGCGGAAACCAAAAGACCCGCCGCCAGCAGGCCGCCACCGTATGTCGCGGATAAAACAGACGTCGAGGGCATGGGTGCTCCTTCTTTGCTGGCCGGTACCGGTGGGTCGGGACCCAGATCCTGTTGGCTTTCTTGTAGCAATCCGGCGGCTGCTTGGGCAGAGCTGTTTTTTCAACGGGCGCAGATTTTTGGTCCGGATGGCGCAGGTGGAGGACCGCCGCGCGCGGATCTGTCGAAGCGGATCTGTCGAAGCGGATCTGTCGAAAAGGTGAATTCCGGTTGCGGCCAACCTATCCTAGCTTGAGCGACCTGGCGTTGGCCGGGCGGGGTCAACGCGCGTCACGGCGTTGGCAGGAGCTGGAAGGAGTGGGCCATGTCCGAATTTTCTCATAACCGCCGCGCCGGCGGGGTCGATCCGGCAAAGGGTCCAGGCCTTGCGCGTCGCGGCTTTCTCCGTGGGGTGGGGGCGCTGTCGCTGGCGGCCCCTCTGGCGACGGTTCTGGCCGACCCCGACAGGGCCGCGGCGGCGGCGGCGCGAACCCGCGCGGTGACCCTGACCACCGCAAGCGGGCGAACGATCTCGGCGGCCCTGGCCAAGCCGTCTCGGACGCCAGCGCCGGCGGTTCTGCTGATCCACGAATGGTGGGGGCTGAACGATCAAATCAAAGCGGTGGCGGCGGCGCTGGCCGAGGCCGGCTACCTGGCGCTGGCGGTGGATCTTTACGGCGGCCAGGTCGCCGCCAACGGAGACGCTGATCGGGCCCGCGAGTTGATGCAGGCGGTGGCGCATCAGGAAGCTGTCGACAGCTTGACGGCTTGGATGGCCTGGTTGCGACGCCATGACGGTTTCGCCGGCAAGCTGGGAACGGTGGGCTGGTGTTTCGGCGGCGGCTGGTCGCTGGTGGCGTCGATGTCGGCGGCCGTCGACGCCACCGTGGTCTACTATGGCCGGGTGGATTTTGAGTCGGCGCAGTTGGCGCGGCTGCAAGGCCCGGTGTTGGGCCATTTCGCCACCGAGGATCCCTGGATCAACCGTGCGATGGTGGCGCGCTATGAAGCGGCGATGACGGATCTGGAAAAGCCCTATCAAAGCCATTGGTACGCGGCGCAGCACGCCTTCGCCAATCCCACCTCGGCGCGCTATGACCAGGAGGACGCGGCGCTTGCCTGGGCGCGAACCCTGGCGTTTTTCCAGGCCCGGCTTGCGGCGTGAGGCCCGCACCGCTGCCTGTCGATCCATTGGCGGCAGGGTCAGCGCCGCGCGCTTCTTTCCCCGCCGATCACGCGCTAGAGGTCCTGGATGTCCAGGAAGCGGAACTGATTGCTGTCCAACGGCGTATTGGGAAACATCCGACAGTAGACCGAATAGAGACTGACGCCAATTAGATGGCTGGCCTGTCCGCTGTGGTCGCTGAGCGGGGCGACAAAGCGCTCAATAAAGGGATGAGGATCGGTGCTGGTTGGATCCAGACGCATGGCGTAGAGCAGCGCCGGGGTTTCAATGGCGCGGATCCAACGTTCCTGAACGGCGGGGAAATTTCTTTTGCCGATCACGGCTTCGATTTCCTTGCCGGCGATGGAGGTCTGGTCCCACGCCATGTTGATCGCTTCACCCGCCAGATTGCAGATGAAGCGTCGCTGTTGGCGCTCATAGCGGAAGATCCAGATGGAGCGAAGCAGATTGGGAACCTTTGTCGGGTCGAAGTCTTCCTTGCGTGGCAGCAACCGCGTCCGCCTCAAGGAAACCCAGTAGTCGAACATCTGGCCGATTTCCGAGCTGCTGTTTTTCAAGAATGCCGCGATTTTTTCTTGCGCATGGTTTTTCTGCGTGGCTGACATTTACCTGTCTCTCCACTTCGAAAAAGCTCTGCAAACGCTGGGATGGCGACCGGAGAACACCGGCGGTTTTCAGGCTCGGATGCGGTCGCCGCGCGTTGGCTTTTGATCAGCTTAGCCCGGTTTACCGGCAGTGAAGCAAGCAGAATCAGACAGCCAAGATTGGGCGAACCGGCCGGCGCATCGATCTTCTCGCGCCCGTTGCGGCAACGCCAGCGGGAGAAAAGATTTACGCCCTGGCGCCGGGGTGTCGCCGCGCCTGGCAGAGGAAAAAAGATCGCGGGAATTGGGGCGGTGAGGCGCACAGATCCCTGGTCGCCGCACCGGGCCGCGCCGCCACCAGTTCATCGTCGGCTCGCTTGGGGCACAAACCGACAGCGCTCATACTCTGATAGATAGCCGGGATCGCCCAGGCCGGTCGCTCGAAGCTGCGACCAAACCGAGAAAGACGGCGGGACGTCGGTTAACTGGCGCGCCGTCGTTCCTGCGCCGCGCGGACCGCGGAATCTTCATCAAAAAGATCCGCCAGATTTTCCATCATCGTTCCTCCAAGTTGCTCGGCGTCGACAATGGTCACGGCACGGTGGTAGTAGCGCGTCACATCGTGGCCAATGCCGATGGCGGTCAATTCGACAGGACTGCGGGTTTCGATGTAGGCGATCGCCTCACGCAGATGCTTTTCCAGATAGTTTCCCGGATTGACCGACAGCGTCGAATCGTCCACCGGCGCGCCGTCGGAAATGACCATCAGGATGCGCCGCTGTTCGGGGCGGGCCAGCAAGCGGTTGTGCGCCCAAAGCAGGGCCTCGCCGTCGATGTTTTCCTTCAGTATGCCTTCGCGCAGCATCAGGCCGATGTTCTTGCGGGCGCGGCGCAGCGGCACGTCGGCGGACTTATAGATGATGTGCCGCAAGTCGTTGAGTCGGCCGGGCAAGGCGGGTTTGCCCTCGGCAATCCACTTCTCGCGCGATTGACCGCCTTTCCACATCCGGGTGGTGAAGCCGAGGATCTCGACCTTCACGCCGCAACGCTCCAGCGTGCGGGCCAAGATGTCGGCGCTCATCGCCGCCACCGAGATCGGCCGGCCGCGCATCGACCCGGAGTTGTCGATCAGCAGGGAAACCACCGTGTCGCGGAAATCGGTGTCGCGCTCCAGCTTGAACGACAGGGCATGGGTCGGATTGGTGACCACCTGGGACAGCCGGGCGGTGTCCAGCAGGCCTTCTTCCAGATTGAATTCCCACGCCCGGGTCTGCTTGGCCATGAGCCGCCGCTGCATCCGGTTTGCCAGGCGCGAGGTGACCCCCTGCAGGTGGATCAACTGTTGATCGAGCATCTGACGCAAGCGCGCCAGTTCGTCGGCGTCGCACAGGTCTTCCGCCGCCACCTCCTCGTCGAACTGGCTGGTGAAGGACTTGTAGAGCGTGTTGATCTGGCTGTTTTTCCGCTCGTCCAGGTCGGGGCGCTGACCTGGATTGCCCGGTTCGTCTTCGCCGGCCCCGGGCATCATGTCGCCGTCCATATCGGCGTCGCTTTCGTCGCCGGCGTCGCCGTCGCCGCCCTCGGTGCTTTCGCCGGCGTCGGACATCGAGGCATCGCCTTCCTCATCCTCGCCCGCTTCGCCCTGCGACTGGGCCTCCTGCTCGGCATTGTCGTGGTCGATCTGGTCCTGATCCTGATCGTCAGCCTCCTGCTCCAACTCGTCGGGATTGAGCTGCAGGTGCTCCAGCAAGCGTCTCAGACGCTTGGAGAATTCGCGCTGATCATCGGCCAAATTGGCAAGATCATGCAGGTCGTTCAGGATGTCCTGGTCGAGGGCGCGGCGCCACAGCTCGACCGCTTTTTTCGCCTCGCGCGGGGCGGGTTGCCGTGAAAAGGCCTCCCGCGCCAAGAGGTGCAGCGCCTCGGAAAGCGGCACCTGTTCATGGCTATCGGCGCGTGACCAGCCCCGACGCTTGAACTTTTCCTCCACCGCAGCGTCCAGATTCATGGCGCAGCCCGCCATGCGGTTGATGCCGAGGGATTCACAGCGCGCCTGTTCGATGGCGTTGAAGATTTCCTGCGCCTGGGCGCCGGTGGGAAAAAAGGCTCCCTTGGTGCTGTTGGAGTGATGGCGCTGGCGCAGCGCGATGGCATCGGCCTGGCCGCGCACCAGGGCAGCGTCGGCGTAAGGCAGATCGCGCGCCGGCATGGGCAGCCGGACCTCGCTGCCAATCAAGCCATGGCCGGCCGCCGAAAAGGACGCCGTCAGATCGTCGCGGCGCGCCAGAGAGCGTAAGGTCGAGCCTGTTGCCCGCTTAAACCGCTCAATGGGGGATTCGTTCTCAGCCATGCTACCATCCGGAAATCAAAAATCTCGGCGGTAATAGTAGGCTGCCTGCCAGGCTGGGTAAAGACGGCCCGCGCAGTGGTTTTCAATCATCGGGATCAAGACTTTTGGGCTAGGGTAACGACGGGATCCCCGCCCTCCGGCGACCCAAGCAGCCGTCGCCTGCGCCGCTGTTCGCCCTCTGTTATATTGGGCGTATACTGTGCGGCGCCGTCAGGGCGCAAGCGAACGCCGCCCATGGCTCGGGTTGGATCGATCCGATGGGCGCGCGCTTTGGCCGGTTGGCCGGCTGGATTGGAAGAGACGGGCCGAGGGAGGAACGAATGGCGGGGAGTCGCGACGACCAACAGCCGCAAGCCCGGCAAGATCACGACCTGACACACGACGAAGAGCTGGCGCGCCTGGCGCTGCGCGCGCGCGCCGCCGCCGAGGAACTGCAAGACCCTTATCTGGGTTTCTTGATCACCAGAGCGCTGGGGTGGTTCCTGGCATGGCCGCTGATCCTGACGCAAAAGACTCTGTCGGCCGGTCGATCTGTGCGTGGCCGGCTGGCCAGCAGGGGGCGCGCACCCGGCGGGGGCGATCAAGCGGCAGCAGGGGTGCCGGCCCCCGGTCGGTTGGCGGGCTGGCTCGCGCGGCTCAAGCAGTACCCCGGGGTCGCTCGGGGGTGGCGGGAAAGTCAGCGCGGGTGGCGGGGGTGGTTGCGGCTCAAGAGCGCGATGGACCGGGCGGCCGGGGCGGTGGCGGCAAAGGCGCGACAGAAATGGCGCGCCTATAATCTGCGGATAAAGGCGAAAATTCTGGCTCGGGCGCTTGGCTATTGTTTGCTGATTTTTCTGATTGAAATTCTCGTTCCGTGGAACTTGTTGGCGGAAAGCAATCAGGTCGCGCAAGATTATCTCTATCGCTCGGCCGCGCCTTATTTTCCCCACGCCGGGCGCGAACCGGACCTGGCCCCCTTGGTGGTCATGGTGACCGAACAGGACCAGCGGGCCCTGGCCCAGCAGGGCTATGACCGGAGTTGGACCCAATGGCCTCCCAATGCGGCGCTGTTCGGTGAGATTCTCGAGGTCCTGCTGGACGCCGGGCCGGAAGCGGTCTTTCTGGATGTCGGCTTTCTCAGCGACCGCGACAGCAGTGACATCTGCCGCCTGGCGGAGGTGATCGAGAGCTACGCCGGCCCCAATCGTCAGGCCCCCGCCATACCGATTTTTCTGGCCGGCGATTTTTCAGGCTATCGCGGCGCTGACGAGGGCGGCAACTACCTCTGCCAGGGCGGCGAAAAAATTCCTTACCCCGAGGCGCGCGAGACGGCGATCGCCATTGCCGCGAAACGGACCGGTGAGGTTATGCCACAGCTGCTGGAAGCCGGTGCACAGGTGGTTTCGGTGCGACGGGAGCCGCCCTACTATCCGCTGTATGACTGCGCCGCCCAACGGCCTTCGGCGGCGCTCGGCCTCTATCTGCATCATTTGCGTAGCAAACGCCTCGTCGCTCAGGCGTCGCCGCCCAACGCACCGCAAGGCGACGGATTGGAATTTTTTTGCGCGCGCGACGACGGTGCTGCCGACGACTGGCGCGCGACGGCGATCAACGCGATGTCGGTCTATTGGTCCAATCGCAAGTGGTCCACCAGCACGCCGCAGACCGGCGGAAATTCGGCGGCGGCGGAGGGAAAACGGCAGGATCAGGCGCAACCCCGCTTCGTGCAGTCCTATCCCTGCCGGGATACCCCGGAAAATCTCGTCACCGGCCTGATTTTCCCGACCGTGGAGAATTTACGGCAGCTGCTGGACGAGCCGACGTTTTTCGGCGGGCTATACAGCCGACAGACCTGCCCGCCCTACAGCTCGCTTTCGGCGGAAGTGGTCCTGAACAGCTACGGCGCCTATGACGCCTTGGTGCGCGGCAAGAGCATCCTGATCGGAGCGGATTTTCGGATGGGCAATGATCTGTTCCAACCGCCGACGCACAACAATATTCCAGGTGTGTTCCAACATGCCATGGCATTGGAAAATCTCCATAATCTGCCGTTTCTGTTTGATTTTTCCGGCTCTTATTGCCTGGTCGCGCCCGAGTTGCCGGCGTGGCTGGAGGGACTTGAACTGCGCGCTTGGCTCAACTGGGCCAACTCGGGTTGCGGCTACCTCAGCCAGCCGGCGGAGTGGTTCGGCCTGGACATGAGTTTGGGCTATCGGATCATCAGTATCTTTGCACTATCGCTGTTGATAAGTATTATTCTCCATAAGATTGGCGGCCGGTGCTTGGCTGCAATCGCCCAGGCCGAACGGAAATCGCGCCGCAACGGGCGCGTGGCCGGGTCGAACAGCGGCGCTGCGCAGCAATCTCTATTTCTGGCCGTGCGCTTCAAATGGCGGGTCTTGGGGATGTTGTCGGCGAGCGCTGTCGGCTTCGCCGCGGTTTGGTTGATATTCTTGCTGGCCCCGATTTTCGTTTTGAGTTGGGAGCCGGGCACCCTGGTGGATTTCATCCTGCTGGGGGTCTTTAGTCTGTTGCTGAATTTCACCCCGTTGCTAAGGGCGCTGGGCCGCACCGTGAAGTACTTGACCAGCGTGGATGACAAGCTGGCGTCCTAGAACTGATTATTTGGCTCGATGCTCAAAAGATCAGAGGTTGATGAAGGAGTAGGGCAATGGAACAACAAAACTCCCAACGACGGATTACCGGGTTTTTGCGCGGCGCGGCTGTCGCCGTGACGCCTGTCGCACTGATCGCCGTGGCGGTGATCGCCGCATTGGTGACATTCCTGCCACCGCGGCCGACCCAGGCCGGCCAGGGGTGCAAACTTACCGCCCCGGCCGGCCGTGAAACGGTGAGTAAGTTCAGGGGCTCGAAGTTGGAGCTGTTTGCTGAACCGCGCAAGAACGCCGCGTCGGAGGTTGTTAAGAAAGCGGTGGCGCAGCATTGCTTGCCACTGGTGGTGCTGGACCAATCGGACAACGGCTTTCTGTTGGTGACCTACGACGGCCAGGAGAAGTGGGTGGAGGCCCATAAGGTCAAAGTCGGCGACAAGCAGGTGAAGATCAAATGCCTGCAGGTCAGCCAAAGCACCGGTAGCAGTCGGGGCGCGGGAGAAAGCCCATGCCAGAAGTAGGGGGGGTAAGAACCGCAACCGGCGCCTGGCTGATCACCGCCGGTTTGCTGGCCGGGAACATTTGGCCGGCGCAGGCCTTTGTGCACAGCAACCTTCCGGGCATGGAAACCCAAACCGAGTTTGACGGCCGCTTCATCGACAATGTCAGCCGCCAGGCCTGGACGCCGCCCTTGGAGCGGCAGCAAGCCCAGCGGGCGACGCGGTCTTCGACACAGCTGCGCAGCCTGGGCGATGACAGCGGCGACTATGGCGTCAGGGGTGATGACCAAGCCCGCCCGCCCGGGCGCGACGACGATCGCCTGCCGATCGTGCGCGATGGGGTGCTCCTGTTCCGCATGAGCGCCGATGGGCTGCTGCCGGAAAATCGGCTCTATGGCTATTTGCAAGGACTGGTCGCCCGCTTGCTGGTGAACTCTCCGCGTCAAGGAGTGCCGAGCAGGGTGCTGATCCTGGCGGGCCGAAACTATCAGGAAGCCGACACCACGCCGGACGGGGTTATCGGGGTTCCACTGGCCTTTCTGGAGGCCGCGCAGAGTGAGGACGAAATCGCGGCGCTGCTGGCGCATGAACTATCCCACGTCATTCTGGAGCATCATGACCTGGATTGGTACAATCAGCTGCAGTCCAACATGGTCAACAGCGCCATCTTTGCCGCCACGATGCTGGCGAAACTGGCGCAGCAGACCGGCGCTGGCGGCAACTTTCTTGCCGATACGACGAAATACGTCATGATGGCCCAGCTCTCTTCCAGGGCGCTGGACGAGGGATTTTTCCCCAGCCTGACCCGGGAGCAGGAGGATGAGGCCGATCTGCTGGGACTGGACCTGATGATGGCGGCGGGCTTCAACTATCAGGGGATGTTCGATTTCCTCGGCAACCTTCAGGACATCGAGGAACAGCTGGCCGCGCAGGCTGCTGAACAGGCCGCGCGGAAAAAGGCGGCCACCGGGGCGGCGGCCAGCGCCGACATGGCGCAGGGCAATGTCGGCGGGGCGGTCAATGCGGTTTTGGGGGAACTGGGCGACGCGGTTTCGGAGATCTTTGGCCGGGCGGCGAAAAAACACCGCAGCGCCGAAGCGCGCTTGGATTCGCTGTTTGACTATCTGGATCGGGAGTATCGCGACCAGCCCGAATTTGAAGAACCTGAGGCCAGCCGGGCCTTCGCCTTGGCGCGGGACAAGAAAATCAAGGCGATTTTCGCCGACTATCGCTCGCTGAGCGACGCCGCGCTTGCCTTGCGGCAGGCCGATCTGGACAAGGCCAAAAGCGAGACCGACAAGGTTTGGAAGGGGCCACGGCGCAACCACGACTGGGCGCTCTTTACCCGGTCGCAGCTGTGGGGCGCCGCGGGCAACCGCAAGAACCAGCAGATCAATTTGAACAAGGCCCTGAAATCGCCGTTCGCCCCGCTGGAAGTCTATCGCAGCCTGTCGCGCAGTTACCTGGAGGCGGGGCAAACCGCAAAGGGCGTGGCCGTCGCGGTGGAGGCCTGGGAGATCTTCCAGAAGCCCCCGCAGTTCTATCCCGAGATTATCCAGGCCTACCGTCTGGCCGGAAACAACGGTGAGGTGCGGACGCTGTCCCTGGCGTGCCAGTTGGAATACCGTGACCAGGCGCGCCTATGCCAAGCCGCGGCGCGCGGTCAGCCGATCCGCCCGTAGCGCCGGCTGGGGACGCTTCTTCGGGGGGCGACCGGTTCGCCCCCCCCGTTTGTCGCCCGGCTAGACCAGGGTGGCTTTGATGCCGCTTTCCGGCAGTTCGCCGCCGAAGCAACGCTGGTAGTATTCGGCCACCAGCGGACGTTCGACCTCATCGCACTTGTTGAGGAAGGTCACCCGGAAGGCAAAACCGATATCCGCGAAGATCTTGGCGTTTTCGGCCCAGGTAATGACGGTGCGCGGAGACATCACCGTGGAGATGTCTCCGTTGACAAATCCGCTGCGGGTCAGGTCAGCCACCGCGACCATCGCCTTGATGGTTTCGCGACCGGCGTCGTTGTCGTAGTCGGCCAGCTTTGACAGCACGATGCTTTCTTCCTGCCGGTGGGGCAGGTAGTTCAGCGTGGTGACAATGTTCCAGCGGTCCATCTGACCCTGGTTGATCTGCTGGGTGCCGTGGTAGAGGCCGGTGGTGTCGCCCAGGCCGACGGTGTTGGTGGTGGAGAACAGCCGGAAGGCCTTGTGGGGGCGGATCACCTGATTCTGATCGAGCAGGGTCAGCTTGCCCTCCACCTCCAGCACCCGCTGGATGACAAACATCACGTCGGCGCGGCCGGCGTCATATTCATCGAACACCAGGGCGGTGGGGCGTTGCAGGCACCAGGGCAACAGCCCCTCGCGGAATTCGGTGATCTGACGGCCGTCTTTCAGCACGATGGCGTCCTTGCCGATCAAGTCGATGCGGCTGACGTGGCTGTCCAGATTGATCCGGATACAGGACCAGTTGAGACGCGCCGCCACCTGTTCGATATGGGTGGACTTTCCCGTCCCGTGATACCCCTGCACCATCACCCGTCGGTTGTGAGCGAAGCCGGCCAGAATGGCCATGGTGGTGTCATGGTCAAACTGATAGGTCTCGTCCAGGTCGGGAACATAGCCGCAACTCTGCGAGAAAGCGGGAACCATCATGTCGCTGTCGAGGCCGAAAACTTGCCGAACGGATACCGTGATATCGGGCAAGCCCATCGGCATTTCGCCAGTAAATTCCTGTGCGTCAGCCATCGGTGGAAAACTTCCTTACTCGTTTCTTCCCCGCGCGTGGGGTCATCATGCTTCAAAGAATCGGCCAGCCGGGGCCGATTTAGGAAAAGAGCGCCTTGAGGGTGCTATAGGCTTGATTGACGTGTTTCAAGCGTTCTTCCGCCTTTTTGCTTCCCCCATTGGTGTCGGGATGCAGGGTCTTGGCCAGCGCCTTGTAGCGGCGCTTGACCTCCTGCGCGGTGACGGGAGGGTTCAGTCCCAGGCAGTCCAGGGCCTGGTTCGTCGCCCCCCCGGTGGTTAGCAAGTCTCCCGCACCCGGGTCGGCGGGTCTGTGGCGTCGGCGACCGGAAAAGGCCGAAAAACCGTCATGAATCTCCGGACTTTCCGTGGCAAAGCGGCTTTCGCCCATCCGCCAGGTCGGGCGGTCCCAGATTTGATCCTGGCGGCGCTGGATATCCACCGCTTCCGGCCCCTGGCCGGCAAAATAGTCCCAAGCCTGATTATAGGCCCGAACATGGTCCAAACAGAACCAAATATAGGACCGGAGAGCCTCCCGGGCGACCGGCGCCTTGAACTCTCCCGATGCCTGACAGCCCGGATGGGCGCAACAACGCGCCGCCGCCGCCGACGGATCGGCGGCCAGCGCGCGCAAGGGGGCTTGGAGGGCTTGGGGTGATGAACGGACCATGACGGGATTATGAAAGGGCGCCGGGGGACTGACAAGCCATTGATCGGATAAACTGCCATGCATGAAAAGCCGGCGCAGCGGGGCATTCGGCGGCTTCGGGCCGGCTCAGGAGGGCCGCGCCGGGGCGGCGTCGCCGGCGCGGGGTTTCTTCTGACGATCCGACCAGGCCACCAGCGCCAAGCCGAGCAGCAGCAGCGCCAGGCCCGTCAACAGGGTGACGCCCAGGCTCTCGCCCAACCAGAGGGCGGAACTGATCACCCCAAAGATCGGCACCAGCAGGAAACCGAGCGACGCCGAGATCGCCGGCAGCGCCCGGGAAATGGTGACTGTCGCCCAATAGGGAAAGGAGGTGGCCAGCGGGCCGTTGTACAAGAGGATCGCCCAGACTTCCGGTTGCCAGCGGATCACCGATTGGGGCCCGATCGGCGGTCCCTCGAAAATCAGCGCCAGGATCATCAGGGGCAAGGCCGCCAGCAGCATCTGCCAGGGGGCCAGCTGCAAGGGGGTGGCGGCCCAGCGGTGGCCGCGAATGACTAAGATGGTCACCGCCCAGGCCAAGGCCGCGATCATCAGCAAGCCGTTGCCCAGCACCACGTCGCCGGCGCTCCAATCGAAGCCGAAGGGATTGAACAGCAGCCCGACGCCCAGCAGCCCGAGCAGGAAGCCCGCCAACTTTAGCTGGTTCATTCGCTCGCCCAGGAACAGCAGCGCGCCCGGCAGCACCCAAAGCGGCGTGGTGTAGGCCAGCACCGCCGAGCGCCCCGCCTCGACAAACTGCAGGGCGGTGTTGACCAAGGCCAGGAACAGACCCATCTGCAAGAGCCCGACGGCCAGCAGCACCGGCAGGTCCTGGCGCTTGGGCAGGGCCAGGTTACGGCGCCAGGCCAGCAGGGCGAAAATAAAAAGCGCGCCCAAAATCATGCGCGCGCTGGCAAACCAGAGCGGCGGGATGAAAGCCAGCCCGATTTTCATCACCGGCCAGTTGGCGCCCCAAAGAAAGACCACGGCAGCCAGCAGCAGATAAGCGGTGCGTTGGGTAACGGCCAAAGGAAACCTCGGATTGCTTCGTTCGGTGGTTTGCCGACCAGGCAAGAAACGATCACGCGGCGCGGGGAAGGCGGGTCGCGACGATATGCGTCCTGTTGATCTTGACAGGGCCTGGCAGAGACTACAGCTATCCTGGCGAAGGCTCCAGCCCAGCGCGGAGCCGCCAGACCAACTTTTAGGAGAAGCGCCATGTCGATTGCGGAACGAATTGAACAGAAGCTGCGGGACGCCCTGCTGCCGGAACAGCTTCAGGTTATCGACGATTCGGACAAGCACAAGGGCCATGGCGGCTGGCGCGAAGGCGGTGAAACCCACTTTAAGGTGGTGGTGGTTTCGCAAACCTTTGCAGGCCAGAGCCGGGTCGCCCGCCAGCAAAAGATCTACCAATTGCTGGCCGAGGAGATGGCGGAACGGGTTCACGCCCTGCAGTTGACCTGCGTCACCCCGGAGGAGGCGGCGGCCAAGCCGCTCCCGGCGTAATAACGGCATTCGCAAAGCGGTCGGGAACAGCGATGAAAGCGCGCCAGGGGGTGAGTTTTCCGCGTTATAGGTTATTATCTTTAGTAGATATACCCCTATAAGACGTATTTTCACTGGTAGTCGAGCATGAGGGCTGCTAGACATTGGCCACTCCTCTGACAAAGATCAGAAGGTTCAGGCCGTGGAAAAGCAAGAAGCATCATCCCGAAACGGGGATGATCCCGATCGGACGAGGCGGAAAAAACCCTCTTCGCTGGTTGTGCGCAACGTCGTGGTTTCGGGTCGTCGCACTTCCTTGAAGCTGGAACCGACCATGTGGGAGGCGCTGCAGGAAATTTCCTTGCGCGAAGGGCTGAGCGTCTCAAGCCTTTGCACCCGGGTGGAGGAACGGCGCATGACGTCGGGCCTGACAGCCGCGGTGCGGGTTTATATCTTGAGTTACTTTCGCGCGGCGGCGACCGATCGCGGCCATGCGGCAGCCGGGCACGGGCGACTGACGGTTTGGCGTCGCGCGTCCTAGTTGGCTTGGTGCGTGGTTTTTGTCGCGAACCAAGCCAACCGACGGATCCGACGCTAGGTCTTTTCGGGACCGCTGTAAAAATCCGGCCAGGTTGCTTTCACCACCGGGCTGTCGCTGGCAAAGGCGTGGCAGCTGTTGAGCAGCGGCGGGCGGCGCTTTGGCGTTTCGGCCGGCGGCGGCGGGATGTCGGGCAAGCCGTTTTCCCGTCGCTCTTCCGCCTCTTTTTTCTTGCGCGCGCGTTCCTGTCGGATGCGCGCCGGATAAAGGGTCTGAAAAGCCACGGTTCCCATGGACTGCAACATCTCCACCAGGTGGGTGCAGCCGTGAACGCCCCCCAACCTCTCGTGAATGACCTTGCGCCAGCCCGGACCGATGCTCGCCCCGATCATGCGCTTGAAATTCGGCGTGATGTTCGGGCAGAGCTCGTAGGGCGACCCGTCGGTGACGGCCTCGATGTCGTGGATCTTGAAATGATTGTCGAGGGTGACGCGCAGCCACATATCATGCAGCGGATCGCCGGCTTTGAGCGTGCCGCGAAAGTCGTTGTCAAAGTCATAGCTCTTCACGTCGGTGATGCGGCCTTCGATATCCCACAGGCCGTCACGGCGCAGATAGCCGTTGAAGTCGTATTTGCGGGTATGTAGCTGCTCACGGTCGACGGGCGGAGTAAGGGGCATGATTTTACAGTCGAGAAAATAACAGTTGTTAGATAGTTAACCAGCCCCAGCGGCCAGGTCAAGCAGCCCAGCGCAAGCAGGCCCGGGTCGCAAGCCGGGGGGGCGCTTTTATCCAGCACTCGGTCGGGTGCTTTGCGGCAAGGCCGCCACCGCCTCGCTCCGCCGGCTAAGCCGCCGGGGTGGCGGGCCAACGCAAGGCCCAAGAACCGGTCCGGGACAGGATTCCGGCATCGGATTTCGGGACGGGATTTCGGGACGGGATCCGGGAACGAGACCCTGCAGGCAGCGCCGACCCGGCTGGATCGGCAGCGACCACAGCCGGGTCGGGGCGGCGGCCGGATTATCCCACGCCGTAGCCGGTATCGAAGATCATCTGGTCGCGCTGCTTGATATCTTGCTCCAGTTGCGCGCGCACCGAGTCGTACAGATCGCGAATCGAGACGATCCCGACCAACTTGCCGCCGTCGACGACCGGCAGGTGCCGGTATCCCTTGCTGCTCATTTTGTCCAACGCCGACATGGCGGTATCGGAGGGTTTGGCGGTGTCGGGGTTGTGGGTCATTACGGCGGACAGGAGGGTGGTAACGGGGTCAAGGTCCTTGCTCAACACCCGGCCGATCACGTCGCGCTCGGTAAAAATGCCGCAGAGCTTGCCCTGTTCGGCGACCAGCACCGCGCCGATCTTACGGCGCGCCATATGTTTCACGGCGTCGCTTACGGTGTTGCTCGGGTCCAGGGTTGTGAGTTCCTGGCCTGTGACAATGTCGGGAACAATACGTCTATCCATGGCGTGCCTCCGATAACCTCGTGGGGTCAAACCCGAAACGGAAAACTCTTTCAACTAACAGTGTGGCAAGGGCCGCGTCGGGGGTCAAGAAAGGCCTTGGGGATAAGAAGATTGCTTTTGTCGCTTTCCGTGGGGCCGGCGGTTTGCACCGCCGCCGGCGCGTTTTTTTGCGGGCGCTAACCGCCGTTGGCCGCCGCCGAGGTCGGTGTGTCGGAGGCGTTGGATGGGGCCAGTTCGGTCATCTTGATCAAGGTGATCTGGTGGCGTTGCCGGCCGAGAACTTCGAAGCGAAAGCCATGGAAGGCGAAGGATTGCCCCACTTCGGGGATGCGACGGGATTCATAGAGGATCAAGCCGGCGACGGTCGCGGCTTCATCGTCGGGCAAGCGCCAGCCGTAATGCCGGTTGAGGTCGCGGATGGTAACCGTACCGTCCACCACCGCCGAGCCATCCGGGAGAATCTCCACCCCGTCCACCTTCTCGTCATGCTCGTCCGAGATGTCGCCGACGATTTCCTCCAGAATGTCTTCCAGGGTGACCACCCCCAGCATCTCGCCATACTCGTCGACGACGATGGCGAAGTGCTCCTTGCGGTGGCGGAAGGCCTGCAACTGGATCAGCAGGTTGGTGGTTTCGGGAATAAACCAGGGCGCGGCGGCGGTTTTGAGAAAATCCAGTTTTTCCAGATTGCCTTCGTTACCGCGCACATCGCGGAACAGCGCCTTGGCGTGCAGCACGCCGATGATGTTGTCGGGTTCGTCGCGCCACAGCGGCAGGCGGGTGTGGGGGCTGGCCAACACGGCCTCGATAATCTTCTCGTTGGGCAGATCGATATTGATGGTAACCACCTTGGAGCGGTGCACCATGATCTCCGAGACATCGACCCGATCCAGATCGAGGATCGAACTGAGCATCTCGCTTTCCCGCCGGTTTTCCTCGTCGCTGCCTTCGCCCTTGTGCAGCTCGATCGCGCCGCGCAGCACCTCTTCCCACTGGTCGGATCCGTAGGTGGTCTCGATGTGCATGCCGAACAGCCGCAAGGTGGCGGAAACCACCAGCTGCACCAGTCGGGTAAAGGGCGCCAGCAGAAAAACCATCACCCGCATGATCGGCGCGACGCGCAAGGCGGTAAGCTCCGGGTCCTGCAGCGCATAGGTCTTCGGCAGCACCTCGGAGAAGATCAGCACCATCACGGTCATGGCCAGGGTGGCGTAGACCACGCCGGCTTCGCCAAACAGCGTGATCAGCAGGCTGGTGGCCAGCGCCGAGGCCAAGATGTTCACCAGGTTGTTGCCCAGCAGGATGGCGCCGATCATCCGTTCCTTTTGCAGCCACAGCCGGTTGACCAGTCCGGCGCGCCGGTTGCCCTCAAGCTCCAGGCGGTGCATGCGCACCCGCGAGGCTGCGGTGAGCGCGGTTTCCGAGCCGGAAAAGAAGCCGGAAAGAAACAGCAGCAGAACAATCGCCAGCAAGGTAATCAAGATCGCGCCGTCGAAAACGGCAAGGCTGCTGAGCAGTCTGTCCAGCGGCGCGGGGTCGGCGGGAGGGGTCGGCGGCGCAAGGTCGGTAATTTTTTGCGCGGCGGCGGGGAGGGTCATGATCAATCAGTCTCCAGCCAAGCCGACGTTGCCGTCGAGAATGTCGGTCAGCGCTTCGTTGAGCATCCGCTCCAACTCCTCTGGCTGAACATCGTCGGCGATGAAGGCCTGGCCGATGCCTCGGGCCAAGACGAAGGTGATGCGGCCATTCTTGACCTTTTTGTCCTTCGTCATGTGGTTGATCAGGATTTCCGCCGACCAGGCGCGCTGCCGCAGCCGGCCGAAGCCACAGGGCAGGTCAAGCGCGACCAGATGGCGGCGCAGCCGGTCGGCGTCCTCGGCCGGGCAATGCCCCAGTTGGACCGACAGGTCAAAGGCCAGCTGCATGCCGATGGCCACGCCTTCGCCGTGCAGCAGTTCGTCACCATAGCCGCACTCCGCCTCCAGGGCATGGCCAAAGGTATGGCCCAGATTGAGCAAGGCGCGAAGACCCCGCTCCCGCTCGTCTTGGGCGACGATTTCGGCCTTGGCCCGGCAGGCGTGGAACACGGCGCGGCGGCAGGCGTTGCTCTCGCCCTCGACCACCAGATGGCCGTGGCCCTCCAGCCAGGAAAAGAAAGCCGGATCGTTGATCAGGCCGTATTTCACCACCTCGGCGTAGCCGGCCTTTAGCTGCCGGTCGGGCAAGCTGGACAGCACGCCGGTGTCGGCCAAGACCAAGCGGGGCTGATGGAAGGCCCCGACCAGGTTTTTTCCTTCCGGCGTATTGATCCCGGTCTTGCCCCCGACCGAGCTGTCGACTTGCGCCAGCAGGGTGGTGGGGATCTGGACGAAGTCGATGCCGCGCAGCAGGATCGCGGCGGCGAAACCGGTGATGTCGCCAACCACGCCGCCGCCCAGGGCCACCAGGAGGGTGTCCCTGTCGATCTTCGCGGCGAGTAGACGGCTGCAGAGGTTGGCCAGATTGCTGAAGTTCTTCGTGGCTTCGCCGGCCGGCAGAACAAAGGCTTCCGACTCGATCCCGGCCTGGCTCAGGCTGCGCTCGAGCGCCGGCAGATGGAGCTTGGCCACCGTGCTGTCGGTGACCACCAGGACGCGGGGGCTTTTTAGCAACGGAGCAAGCTGCGCACCGGCGGTGGCGATAAGCTGTTCCCCCACAAGAATGTCGTAGCTTCTCTCGCCCAACTCAACGGTTAGGCGCTCACACGCGCTCAAATTCAACTCCATAATTTTTGAGAGTGGTCAGGACTTTGGTAACGGTAATATCGGGCGGTCCATCGACCGAATCCACCACCAGATCGGCTTTGGCGTAGACCGGGTAGCGTTCGTCGATCAGCCGCGCGAGAATTTCGCGCGGGTTGCCGGTCTTGAGCAGGGGGCGATGGTCGCGGCGGCTGGTGCGTCGAACCAGCAGATCCAGATCGGCGCGCAGCCAAACCGACACGCCGTTTTGCCGGATCACTTGCCGGGTCTTCCGATTCATGAAGGCCCCGCCGCCGGTCGCCACGATGACGGCCCGCGGCTCGGTCAAAAGTCGGCGCAGCACGGCGCGTTCGCCGTCCCGAAAGGCGGCCTCGCCGTGTTTTTCAAAGTATTCGGGAACGCTGCAGCCGGCGGCGGCCTCGATTTCGGTATCGGAATCGATGAACGGCAGGCCCAGCTTGCTGGCCAGGCGACGGCCGATGCACGACTTGCCGGCGCCCATGAGGCCCACCAGAATGACTTTCTGCGTGCGGGCCTCGGGTTGCGCTGCAACAAGAGGCGAAGGCTCGCCGGACTTAACCATCAATTTCCTTACCCGTCGCGCCGCAGGGGCGCTGTTTCGTTCCTGCTACAGAGTGCGCCTGGCGGATCCAGGGCGACCTGCCGGCTCAGTGGCCCACTACCCAAGCCCAGCGACCCAAGCCCACGAGGGGTGCGCCATGAACTGGCGCCGTGACATCCATCACATTGTTTGCCGCGCTGGGCTTCTTCCTTTCCGCCATGCGATGGTGCGCCGTTTGATCTGGTGGTGGCGTTGCGTCTCTTCAAGCACGCGGGTATGTTCGCCGCAATCGTGCCATTTTTAGCACCTTATCATAGGTTGGCGGTTCCGGAGCAAGCCTCGGATTGGAGCGGCCGGGTTGGCTGTGACGCGGCGGTGATCCGGGCGGCGGATTTTTGCGGCGGCTGTTTCGGCGGCTTTTGATGGCGCCGGCGTGGTTTTCGGCTTGGTTATCCTTCCGGCTTGACCATTTGGTTTGTTCGCCCGGCTTGCGTGCCGGGGGGCGCTGGCCTGCGCCGGGAACAGGTGTGCGAGCCTGGAAATGCGGTCGCGGATTTGGTTTGTTGGCTCGTCGCGCCTTCTGCATTGAGCCCGGCGCGATAGAGAGTTAGGAAAAGCGGGCTTGATCCAGCCTAACTCATCACTGAAACAGGAATGGTTTTCCGGAAACAATGGGCAAATTTTCTCTCTTTCTCTTCTCGCTGGTCCTCCTGACGGTTGTGGGCGGCGCGGCGGCGCTTTTAACGGTCGATATTCCCCCGCCCAGCTCCCGCGTTGAAAAGGTGCTGCCAGATGACAGCTTCCCCAAGTAACTCCGGTGCGGCCGACGATGTTGAGATGACCGCCCGGCGGCGGGCGCGCCCGGCGGTTGTGGGCGGCGCGGCGGCGCTGGCGGCTTTTCTTTTTCTTTCGGCCGGCGCGGCGCTGGCGCAGCAGCCGGGCGAGGGCGGCGCCACCAGCCCCTCGGATCCGCTGGCGCCCTTGTCGCTGTTTCCGCGCGCGCCCAGCAGCGATGAGGCGCGCGCGGCCGAATCCGAGTCACGGCAGGCCGAGATCAAGGTTCGCAGCGGGATCGAGATCAACCGGCTGTCCAACCTGGCGCCGGAAACCGTGGGACTGCTGTCGCTGGCGCAAGGGGGCTACGGCCTGAATTTGTGGCAAGGAAGCAGCCGCCGATCGGTGGAAAACCTATTGGCCCTGCTGCCAGGCGAACTGGCCTCTGCCAGCCTGCGCGACATGGCGCGTCGCTTGCTGTTGAGCGAGGCCGCGGCGCCGCAACTCGCCCCGGACGAGCGGATCAGCGACAGCCTTTTGGTGCTGCGGGCGCAGGCGCTGTTGCGCCTCGGAGAGACCGACGCGCTGAACAAACTGCTGCGCTTGGTGCCAGCGACCGCCAATGATCGCGAGGAAATCGCTCGGCTGCGGTTTGCCGCCACCCTGCTGGCCGGCGAGCAGGAGTCGGCCTGCATCATCGTGCGCAATGTGCTGCCGCGCTTCGAAGGCGCGCTGTTCTGGCAGAAAGCGCAGATCACCTGCCTCGTGCTGCAAAACAATGAGGCGGCGGCGGTGCTGGGCCTGGACCTGCTGCGTGAAGGCGGCGACGGCCAGGCCGATTTTGAGCAGGCGGTCAACGCGGCGCTGGGCTACGGCCCGGCTGGGTCCTTTGTCGCCGCCGACCTGCTGGAAAAGGTTCTGCTGGCGCGCGCCGGGGCCATTCCGGGCGCACAGGCGCTGCGTCAGGCCAGCCCGGGTGATCTGGCCTGGCTGGCCCGTCTGGCCACGCTATCGCCCGAGGCGCGGCTGCCGTTCGCCGAGCTGGCCACCGCACGGGGCGGCTTGCCCGCCGCCGAGTTGGCGACGCTCTATCAAGCGGTTTCCTTTACCCAGGGCGAACGGGCCGCCGCCCTGAGCTTGACCGAAAACCTCTCGGGGGCGCGTGCGCGGGCCTTGCTGTTTCAAACCGCTCAGCGGCAAAAGATCGCAGCGGCGCGGGCCGAGATCGTCGCCGCCAGCCTGGCCATGGCCCGGACAGACCGGCTTGAATTGCCGATGAGCCAGGCGCTTGCGCCGCTGATTCGCGCCATTCCGCCGCTGCCGGAGTTGGACTGGTTTTCCGGTCCGGCAGTACGCGCCTTGCTGGTGGCGGGCTATCCCGCCGAGGCGCAATCCTGGCTGACGCTGGCGCGGCAGTCGGCGCCGCGAAACCCCGAGGTCGCCCAGGCGTTGGCCGCGCTTTGGCCGTTGATTCAACTGGCCAATCTGGATGAAACCCGGCCGCTGGATATCGCCGCCTGGGCCGAGGGGGCTGGGATTCAGGATCCCGTGGCGCTGTCGCAAGACAAGATCCTGCTGCAGGGCTTGCTTTTGGGCCTGGAAGAAGAGACTACTCAGGAATGGGTGGACCTTATCGACCCTGATCTGCTGCCGGAACCGATGCCCGACGCGGCCCTGGTTTTCGCGCTGATTCAGGCCAGCGCCACGGACCGAATAGGTGAGAGCCTGTTGCTGACACTTCGCCTGCTTGGACAAGATGGTCCTAGTAACAGCCATGTGGCGGCCTTAAGTGTAGCGGTGCAATCCCTCGCGCGCTTGGGTCTGGTCCCCGAAGCCCGCGCTCTAGCCATTGAGGCCGCCGTCCTGCGGGGTCTCTAGCTGTCATGGAAGAGGTCGCCGCGCCGCGGCGCCTCTCGCTGTAATGGGAGAGGCTGCTGGCTTGGCGGCCTCCCGACGAATGGACAAAATGTTAATGAAATCTCCGGTAAGCCGCCCGTCGCGGCGCCGCATTCCGCCCAGTGGAAGCCGCCATTTGGAAGCTTTCCTGGAAATGCTGGTCGCCGAACGGGGCGCATCTCGCAATACGCTTGACGCCTATCGTCGCGACCTCGATCACTACGCGGCCTTTTTGCAGGGCCGCCAGCGCGCCGCCGAAGAAGGCAGCGCGGAAGATGTTCGAGACTATCTGGCGAGCCTGACCACCCAGGGCATGGCGTCACGCACCGTCGCCCGTCGCCTGTCGGCCTTGCGTCAGTTCCACCGTTTTCTTTTCGGCGAGGGACTGCGCGACGACGACCCGACCAACCTGGTGGAAAGTCCCCGTCAGGGCCGAACCCTGCCGAAGGTGTTGAGCGAGGAAGAGGTGGACAGCCTGCTGAGCGCCGCCCGGCTGCGCCCGGGGCCGGAAGGCCGCCGACTGGTCGCCTTGCTGGAGTTGCTCTACGCCACCGGCTTGCGGGTTACCGAACTGGTCAGCCTGACGCTGTCTTCGGTGGCCCGTGATCCTCGGGTGTTGGTGGTTGCCGGCAAGGGCGACAAGGAGCGCATGGTGCCGCTCAGCGAGCCGGCCCGCCGGGCGTTGATTGCCTACCGGGAAGTTCGCATTCGCTTTCAACGGGGCAAGGAAGACAGCCGCTGGCTGTTTCCCTCGCGCAGCCGGGGCGGCCATTTGACCCGCCATCGGGTGGCGCAGCTGCTCAAGGAGTTGGCGGTGACGGCGGGAATTGACCCCTCCCATGTTTCCCCCCACGTGTTGCGTCACGCCTTTGCCAGCCATTTGCTGGCGCGCGGCGCTGACCTGCGCTCGGTTCAGCAGATGCTGGGCCACGCCGATATTTCCACCACCCAGGTCTACACCCATGTCCTGGGCGAGCGCCTGAAGACCCTGGTGCAGCACAGCCACCCGCTGTCGCAGAAGGCGATTGAGGGCGACTCCGGCGCTCTGCCGCCGGTTCCGGCGCTGCCCAAGGTCGCCCGAGGCGGCTGACCCGGGCGCGGGCGGCCTGTCTGGTGGCGCGCGGCGCTGTCCAAAGTTGGGCCAACTTTGAGCCAGCTTTGGGTTTGCGACGGGCGCGGACCGCGCGAGAAAAACCCGCCGACCGTTACCTTCGTGGCGCGGTCGGCGGGTTTTTTTGCGGGTGCGATAGATTCTTTCTCACCGTGCTTTTGGCGCAGGGTTTTGTTGCGGCGCACCAAAAATCACTTTAGGAAGATTGCCACAGTTCGGCTGACGGTTGCCGCCAGCCAGCATCGCCCAGTCAAGATTACCCCGTCGAGATCGCAGGAATCCGCGCGCCAACGGCGGGTTCGCACAGAGGAGAGACCACATGAGCTTCACCATCATCGAACCGGCACCAGCGCGCCTCAACCGTTCCGAATTGGCCGTGCCTGGAAGCAATTACCGCTTTCTGGAAAAGGCCGCCGAAAGTGACGCCGACGTGGTTTTCCTCGACCTGGAAGACGCCGTGGCGCCGGACGACAAGGTTCAGGCGCGACAGAACATCATCAAGGCGTTGAATGAGCTGGATTGGGGGCGCCGCACCGTTTCGGTCCGCATCAACGGTCTGGATACCCACTACATGTACCGCGATGTCATCGACATTGTTGAGCAGGGCGGAGAACGGCTGGACCTCTTCATGATTCCCAAGGCCGGCACCGCCGCCGATATTTACGCGGTGGACATGCTGGTGACCCAAGCGGAAGACGCGGTGGGGCGCAAGAAGCGCATTGGCTTCGAAATGATCATCGAAACGGCCCTGGGCATGGCCAACGTGGAGGAAATCGCCGCCGCCAGCGCCCGCAATGAATCGCTGCACTTCGGGGTCGCCGACTACGCCGCCTCGACCAAGGCCCGGACCACCGGCATTGGCGGCCCCCACCCCAACTATGGCGTGCTGACCCATGAACTGAGCGACGGCAAGCGCGATTTCCACTGGGGCGATATGTGGCACTACGCCATCGCCCGCATGGTGGTGGCGGCCCGGGCCAATGGCTTGCGACCGCTCGACGGCCCCTTTGGCGATATTCGCGACAGCGAGGGCTATAAGGCCCAGGCCTGGCGGGCCGCCGTGCTGGGCTGTGAAGGCAAGTGGGCCATTCACCCCAGTCAAATTGCGCTGGCCAACGAGATCTATCAGCCGTCCGAGGCGGAGGTGGCCCAGGCCAACCGTATCCTGGAGGCCATGGCCCAGGCGCAAAGCCAAGGCAAGGGCGCCGTCACCCTTGATGGCCGCCTGATCGACATCGCCTCCATCAAGCAGGCGAAGGTGATGGTTGAGAAGGCCGCGGCCATCGCTGCGGCGATGGAATAATCACCACGAAAAAGTGTGAAATAAATAAAAACACTTTTATCCTTGTGAAATGGGCGTTACCTACTATTTTATTCGGGGTGACGCCCTTTTTGCGCCCGCCCCGTCGGCAGGTGCTTCACCGCTGCGACCAATGGCGATCTTGACCATAATCCCGGCGCAGGTTACCCGGAGGTCCTGATTGGCGACGCCGGATTGCAAAACGCGGCCGAACGGCTTTGAGAAAACAGTGAAGTTTGCGAGGACAGAGATGCTTGACGCTTCAGCAGCAACCGCAGCGGCGC
>CAXBMB010000020.1:0-54371 GCA_963976695.1 uncultured Rhodovibrionaceae bacterium | reverse complement strand
CGGCCCCACCGGCGGCCCCACCGGCGGCGGCAAAGCGGCCAAGAAGGAAGCCGTCCTGGTTGAGTGAGCGTTTCCGAAACGCTGTTGCGCGAGGGTGATCAGCGCCAGAGACAGGGGTTAAACCGGATTGCGATGCGATTTCGGTTAACCCAGTCCGACGCCAAGCGATGGGGCGGTCCTTGCGGGCCGCCCCCTAGTTGTTGTGGCGGATCTGTGGCCGGGTGTCTGGTTTTGCGTCCGGTTTTCGCGGCTGCGGTCGCGACGTTCGCCCACCCTTTGGGCGGTGCGCCGACCGGTCGCTATGCCGGGGAAACCTGCGCCAGCAGATAGCAGCAGGCGTCGCGATCGAAATCGACGATCCGATAGCCCTGCTGAAAGCAATCCATCAGTTGCGCGCGCAGACGCAGACGCTCGATCAGGGCCTGGTCGGGCGCGGCGGACAGCAGCGCCGGAAAATCAGCCGGGATCGCGGCCCGCAACACTTCCGCCGGGTGCGTGGGGGCCGCTGGCGCGGCCGGGTCGGTTTGGCGGGCGCTGGTAACGTTGTCGGCGCGCTGCTGCACCCAGGGCGAGTCCAGTTGCCATTCCGCCAGCAGCCGGTCCGAGGGCACGCCCGCGTTGATGCCCATCATTTCGCCGTAGTAGTTCACGAAGTAGGTGCCCGCCGTGGCGCCCAGCCGGGCGATGTTGAGATTGGCGTTGACCCGGCGCAGCGGGTCATAGGTCCAGCGGACCAGGGTGATGTCGCGCGCCAGACACCAGTCGCGCTGGAACCATTTGAGCTGTGTGCCCAGACCCAGGCCGCGGCTGTCGGGGTGGACCGCCAAGCGGTGCGAGTGCTGCACCCCGGCGGTGGAAGAGGGGAAGCCGAACAGAAAACCCAGCAGTCGCCCGTCGAGGAAACCGCCGGCCACCAGCCCACCTTCGTGCTGCATCGCCAGCATCAGGTCGGAATTTTCAGGTATGTCGCCTTCGCCCCAGACCTCAACCTGCAAGGCCTCGGCCCGCTTCATCTCGGCGAGCGTCGCCAGTTCGCGGATCTCGATCTTGTCGCGCCGGGTCACGGGCGGATCTCCTCTTGGTGATCGGTAACGCTTTCCAGGTAGTCGCGATCCAGCGTGACGCCCAGTCCCGGGCCGTTGCCCGGCACCGCCATCCGGCCGTTCTCGGCCTCCAGCGGCTCCTGGATGATATCGCGCTGAAAATAGCGGCTGGCGCTGGAGGTGTCGCCGGGCTTGGTGAAGTTGCGCAGCGTCGCCAGGTGGATGTTGTGCGCCCGGCCGATGCCGCTTTCCAGCATGCCGCCGCACCAGACCGGCGCGCCGAAGGCCTCGCTGACATCGTGGATGGCGCGGGCCGCCATGAAGCCGCCGACCCGGCCGACCTTGATGTTGATCACCCGCGCCGCCCGGGCTTCGAGCGCCTTGCGGGCATCGACGGCGCTACGAATGCTCTCGTCCAGGCAGATCGCCGTCTTCAAGACGCGCTGCACCTGGGCGTGATCGTGAATGTCGTCGTAGGCCAGCGGTTGCTCGATGTAGTCGAGCCCGAAGTCGTCCAACGCCTGCAGCACCGGCAGATCGGCCAGCCCGTAGTCGGTATTGGCGTCGACCGTCAGCTTGATCTCGGGGTGGCGGTTCCGCACCGCCTCGACCAGCTTCACGTCATGGCCGCGGGCGATCTTCAGCTTGGTGCGCTTGTAGCCTTTGTCCAGCGCTTCATCGACCCGCGCCAGCGTGGTGTCGATCGGCGCGATGCCCAGGCTCACCCCCACATCCACCGCGTCGCCGCTGCCGCCGAGCACGGCTTTCAGCGGTTGTCCCAGGCTTTTGGCCCAGAGGTCCCAGAAGGCCATCTCGACCACCGCCTTGCTCATCCGGTTGCCGCGCCAGGGATCAAGGATCGGGGCCAGGTCGGCGGGTGCGGCGAAGCGCTGGCCGACGATCCGGGGCAGCAGCACCCGGCGCAGGAAGTCCATCGACCCGGCGATGGTTTCTTCCAGATAGTCCGGCGCCGGATCCATCACCGCCTCGGCCACGCCCTCGATGCCGGCGGCCTTGAGCACCAGCAGCGGGAAGGTCTTGCAGGTCATGGTGCCGTTCGAGATGACGAAGGGGGTCAGCAGCGGCAGGCTGACGATGCGGAGCTCGGCGGCCTCGATCAGAAGATCCGGGCGTCGGCTCGGCGGCCCGGCGGAATGCTGGGCTGGGGTGGGGGAAAGGTCTTGCATGGGGGGCTCATTCAAAAGAAGGGGACGGTGGGACTGCGGCCTCCCGGCGCGATCGGCGCGCGCGAGAGTGGGAGTTTGACGACGGAGCCGAGCGGCGACCTGCGGCTTTCCAAGCCCAATGCCGGCTAGCGAACCTTGGCGATAAAACGCTGAAATTCGGGTGATTTCGGCTTGGTGAACATCTCCTCGGGCGGGCCCTGTTCGAGGATGCGGCCCTCGTGCAGGAAGACCACTTCGGTCGACACGTCGCGGGCGAAGGACATTTCGTGAGTGACCACGATCATGGTGCGCCCTTCCTCGGCAAGCGATTGCATGACCTTCAGCACTTCGCCGACCAGTTCGGGATCGAGCGCCGAGGTCGGTTCGTCAAACAGGATCGCGTCGGGTTCCATCGCCAGCGCGCGGGCGATGGCGACGCGCTGCTGCTGGCCGCCGGACAGCTGCGAGGGATACATGTCTATCCGATCGCTCAGGCCGACGCGGTCGAGCAAGGCCTTGGCCTTGTCGCGGGCCTCGGCTTTCGGGGTTCGGCGCACCTGCACCGGGCCTTCCATGACGTTTTCCAGCACCGTGCGGTGGCTCCAGAGGTTGAATTGCTGGAACACCATGCCGAGACGCTGGCGCACCCCTTCCACCTGGCGCGGGCTCAGCGGTTTGCCGCGCCGCACGGTGATTTCCTCGCCATGCACGGTCACCCGGCCCGAGGTCGGGGTTTCGAGGAAATTGAGGCAGCGCAGAAAGGTGCTCTTGCCCGAGCCCGAGGCGCCGAGGATCGAGACGACATCGTGATTGCGGGCCTCCAGCGTGATGCCCTTGAGCACCTCGACAGTTCCGTAGGATTTGTGGATATCCTCGGCCTTGAGAATGATCTCGGGCTGGGTCATGTCCGGATTTCCTTAATGATCGACGCCGTGGCGGCGCGGGCGTGGATATGGCGGCTCAGTCGCCGCTCAACCAGCCGCCACAGCAGCACGAAGGCCGCCGTGATACAGAGGTAGATGAGCGCCGCCCAAAGGTAGGTGGAAAAATCGAAAGTGCGCGAGAAGATCTGCCGGGTGCGCCCCAACAGGTCGAAGACGGTGATCACGCTGGCCAGTGCGCTGGCCTTCATCAAAAGGATCACCTCGTTGCCCAGCGCCGGCCAGGCGATGCGGTAAGCATGGGGAAAGATCACCCGCCGCAGCAGGGTGATGGGGCCCATGCCAACGGCCCGCGCCGCCTCGATCTCGCCGCGCGGCACGCCCTGGATGCCGCCGCGCAGAATTTCGGTTTGATAGGCGGTGGAGTTGACCGCGAAGACCAGCAGGGCGCAGTTGAAGGGGTCGCGGAAAAAGCCCCAGAGGCCCAAGTCGGTTAACTCGGCGCGGAACTGGCCCGAGCCGTAAAAAACCAGGAAGAGCTGCGCCAGGATCGGCGTGCCGCGCATGAAGGAGATATAGAGGCGCAGCGGCGATTGGGCGAGCGGCGAGGCATAGACGCGAATCAGCGCAAAACCGGGCGCCACCAGACCGGCGATCAACGCGCCCAGGAAGGTCAACTTCAGCGTCATCAGCGTGCCGTCGAGGAGCCGCGGCCAGTATTCAACAAGGATCTCAATCGGGTTCATTTCACACTCCCCGGATGCCGCGATTGGCGTGGCGTTCCATCCGCGCCAGGATAAACTCGGAAATCAGACACAGCAGCCAGTAGAGCAGCAATGCCACCAGGTAGAAGGTAAAGGGCTGCTTCGTCACCCCCACCGCGACCTTGGTCATCCGCATCAGGTCGTTGAGGGCAATGACCGAGACCAGCGCGGTGTCTTTGAGCATGTTGATCCAAAGATTGCCCAGCCCCGGCAGGGCAAAGCGCCAAAGCTGCGGCAGCTTGATGCGCCAGAAGATTTGCGACGGGCGCATGCCGACCGCGCGGCCGGCCTCGGCTTGGCCCTCGTCGAGCGCGCTGAACGCGCCGCGGATCACCTCGGCGGCGAAGGCGCCGAAAACCATGCCCAGCGCGATGATGCCGGCGACGAAAGGGCTGAAGTCGCCGCTTCCAGCCGCTGGATCCCACCAGAGGCGCAGCTTGTTCAACAGCACCCCGACGCCATTGTAGACCACGAAGAGCGTCAGAATTTCGGGCAGGCCGCGCATCACGGTGGTGTAGCCCAACCCGATAAACCGCAGCAGGCGCAGCTCGGACATCGAGGCGAAGGCCGCCAGAAATCCCAGGGCCAGGCCCAGGGGCAGGGTTGCAAGGGCCAGCTGAACGGTGACCGCCAACCCCTGCAGGATTTCATCCCCCCAGCCGGCGTCACCATATGCAAAAAGTTCAATCATTTTCTGCCTTTCCGGTTGGGGGCCGTCTTTACTTCATCGTGTAGACATCAACGGTGAAATACTTGTCGTTGATGGTCTTGTAGGTGCCGTCGGCGCGGATTTCCTTGAGGGCGGCGTTCAGCCGTTCGCGCAGTGCGTCGTCTTCCTGACGCAGCGCGATGCCCACGCCTTCGCCGACGAAGGCCGGGTCGGTGATCGGCGCGCCGGCCAGTTCAAAGCCACTGCCGTCCTCGGTCTTGGTTGTCCAGTCCAGCATCGGAAGCATGTCCCCCACCTGCAGGTCGATCCGCCCGCTGGCCATGTCGAGGTTTACCTCGTCCTGGGTCGGGTAGAGGCGGATGTCGGCGTCGGGATAGGTGGTTTCGATGTAGTCGGCCTGGGTGGTGCCCGACTGCGCGCCGATCACCTTGCCGGCGAGCGCATCGTTGGTGAATTCGGTGATGTCGGACCCCTTGGGCACCACATGGGTCATGGCCGCCAGGTAATAGGGATCGGTGAAATCCACCTGTTTCTTGCGGTCTTTGGTGATGAACATCGAGGCGATGATGAAGTCATACTTGTTGGCCAGCAGTCCGGGGATAATGCCGTCCCAATCCTGCGCCACCACGTTGCACTCCGCGCCGATGCGCTTGCACAGCTCCAGGCCGATTTCCACGTCGAAGCCGGCGATCTTGCCGTCGGATTCGATGTAGTTGAATGGCGGATAGGCTCCCTCGGTTCCCAGCCGCAGCGTTTCGGCCAGGGTCGGCGCGGCCAGCATACCCAGCGCCGCGGTGGTCAAAACAGCAAATTTTGCGATCTTTCTCATCAGGATGGTTCCTCTGTTCGGTGGTTGTGTTGTGGTGAAGATTCTTGGCGGGCGGCCGGTTTGGCCGGACCGTCCACATGGCCGGTGAACCGGCTGTAAAGCCGCGCGGTCTTGCGCAGCCGCTCTTCGACGTCCGGGCCCAGGGCCATGAAGACGCCGTTGATTAGCAAATTGCCGAGGCTCGCCATCTGGGCGGTGGAATCCCAGAACTGGTTAAACTGGGTCACCACCGCGAAGACCTCGTCGGCCGCGCCCTGGCCCCAGTCGCAAAACCGGTCGGTGACAAGGGTCACGGGGATTTGCGCGGTGCGCGCCGCCTCGGTCAGTTTCTTGGCCTGGCTCGAATAGCGCCGCGCCTCGAAGATCACCAGGCAGCTGTTCTCCTTCGAGGCCAGAAGTTCGGCAAAATTTCCGGCAGCAAGGTCGAGCAGCTGTACGCCGTCGCGCAGGTATTGCAGTTGGTTGACGAAATATTGCGCCAGGCCGCGTTCGGTTTGAAAGCCGGCGGCATAGACCCGTGGGGTCGTCGCCAGGCGCGCGACCACCCGCGCCCAGTCCTCGCCGCGGGCCTGTTCGTAGATGGCCACCAGACCGGCGATTTCCAGATCAAGCCCGCGCGCCAGTTGCGGCTCACCATCGAATCCGTCCTCGCGGAACTCGGCCAGCCGGTCGCTGATCAGCCAGGGATGCTCGCCGACGTCGCCTTTCAGATGTTCCTTGAGGTCGCGGAAACTGGCATAGCCGATCGTCCGACAGAACCGCCCGACCGTCGGCTCGCTGACACCGATCTTCCTGGCCAGGCTCGCCGCGGTTTCGAAGGGAATTTCCGCCAGGGCGCCCGTCATGTAGCCGGCAATCGCCCGCTCGGCCTTGGAGCCGTTTTCCTGTGCTTGGGCCAGGCGCGTGCGAATCGGCGCGGTCATTATGCTCCCTTGGGATCACGCAGTGAGGGAGGGTTTTTATAATATTTCTTTCACAGGTTCAATTCTTTTTGTTTTCTATCATCCGGAAAGAAGAAATAATCTGTCGCGGCGGCCTGTCGCCGGGCGGCGCCATCAGAGTAAGTTCGGCAAGCGCCTTGCGGCGCGCGGGGCGGCGCGCAGGGTGGCGCATGGGGCGGCGTTCGGGCTGCCGCCTTGACCTGGGGCGGCCCAAGCTGTCAGACAGGCGGAGCGGTCGACAATGAAGGGGACGGCGGTGCTGTCAGGGGTGCGGGTAATTGATTTGAGCCAATGGCTGCCGGGTCCGGCGGCGGGCCAGTTGCTGGCCGATCTTGGGGCCGATGTGGTGAAGGTGGAGCCCCCGCACGGTGACCCGATGCGGCGGATCGGCCGGCTGGACCCGGATGGAATTTGCGTCTGGTACAAGCTGGTCAACGCGGGCAAACGGGTTGTGCGCTTGGATTTGAAAAGCCCCGGGGGCCAGGCCGATTTCGCGGACCTGCTGGCCCAGGCCGACGTGCTGCTGGAGTCCTTTCGACCGGGCACCATGGAAAAGCTGAATTTCAGCCGCGCGACGGTGAGGGCGATCAATCCAACGCTGGTGCACTGCGCCCTTTCCGGCTTTGGACAAACCGGTCCGCTGGCGCGCAAGGGCGGGCACGACAACAACTATTTGGCGCTCGGCGGCAATGCGGCGCTGTCCGGCGGCAGGGCGCGGCCGGAGCTGATCTATCCGCCGGTGGGCGATCATGCCGCCTCGCTGCAGGCGGTTGTCGGCATTCTCGCCGCGCTTTTTCGCAAGGAACGGCAAGGCAAGGGCGCCGATCTCGATCTGTCGATCATGGAAACCGTGCTGGCCTGGCAGGCCATTCCGCTGACCTGTGATCTGCGCGGCGGCGGCGAAGCCACACGCGGCGAAGGACTGCTGACCGGCGGGGCGGCCTTTTACCGGATCTATGAAACCGCCGACCGACGGTTTGTCTCCCTCGGCGCCATCGAGCCGAAGTTCTGGGCGGCCTTTTGCCAGGCGGTCGGTCGTGACGATTGGCTGGCCCGCCAGAACGAAGCCCTGCCGCAGACCGGATTGATCGACGGGCTGGCGCAGCTGTTCAACAGCCGGCCGCTGGCGCACTGGACGGCGCTGCTGGCGGACGTCGATTGCTGTTTTGAACCGCTGCTTGACGCGCCGGAGATGCTGGATCATCCGCATCTCAAGGCGCGGGGACAACTGCGGCACCACGCCGCCGATCCGCAGACCGGGCAGGAGGCCTTTGTGGAAACGCTGTTCGGTGGCTGGATTGACCGGCAGCCGCCCAAAGCCCGCCCGGCCTTTGAAGAATGCGACGTTGCCGCGATCGCGTCCGGCTGGGGCGGCGGCGCGGATGGCGGTGGGTGATGCGCGGCCGGGGTGGCGTCGCCGCCGCTGGTGCGGCTTTGTGGCCGGGACCGGGCCGCGGCTACAAAAACCCCTCCCTATATGGCAGCCAGCTGCGCATGGCGGCGATCTCCCGGCGCACCTGGCGGGTTTCCTGGGTGAGGAAGTGGGCCACGGCGTCCTTCAGGCCGGGATCGAGAATGCGATGGGCCGAATAGGTCTCCACCGGTTCGTAGCCCCGCTGGATCTTGTGTTCGCCCTGCGCCCCGGCTTCGACCTGTTGCAGGCCCTGGGCGATGGCGTAGTCCAGCGCCTGGTAGTAGCAGGCTTCGAAATGCAGAAACCGGTGATCCTGCGAACAGCCCCAGTTGCGGCCGTACAGGGTGGTGCTGTCGCGCAGGTTCAACGCGGCGGCCACGGTTTGCCCGCCTTCCTCGGCCACCACCAGCACGGTTTGCGACGCCAGGCGCTCGCCGAGCAGAAAGAAAAAGTCGCGGGTTAAGTAGGCCTGTCCCCATTTGCGCGCGCTGGTGTCACGGTAGAAGCGATAGAAGGCATCCCAGTGGCGTTCTTCGATCTGCGAACCGGACAGGGCGCGCAGCTTGATCCCGCTTTCGGCGACCTGGCGGCGTTCTTTCTTGATCGCCTTGCGCTTGCGCGAGGTTAGGGTGGCAAGAAAATCATCGAAACTTTCATAGCCGCGATTGCGCCAGTGGTACTGGCGGCCGATGCGCTGCAGGAAGTCGCTGTCGCCTAGCTCTTCCCATTCGTGCTGCTGCGGGAAGGTGACGTGGCTGGTTACCGCGCCGTGGCGGCGCTGCAATTCGCACAGCCCGGCGATCAGCGCTTGGCGGACGGCGGTGGGGTTGGCGTCGGGGTGGACCAGGAAGCGCGGCCCGGTGGCCGGGGTAAAGGGGACCGCTGCTTGCAGTTTGGGATAATAGTGGCCTCCGGCGCGCTCGTAAGCGTCGGCCCAACCCCAATCGAAAACATACTCGCCGTAGGAGTGGTTTTTCAGGTAGAGCGGCAGGGCGCCGATCAGGCGCTGGTCCTGGTCGCGCAGCAGCAGATGTTGACCCAGCCAACCGGTCTCCGCCGTGGCCGAGCCCGAGTCCTCCGCGGCGCTTAAAAAGCCATGGCGGACAAAGGGATTGCTGCCGGCGCACTGGTCCCACGCCTCGGCGGTTACCTCCTTCAGCGAGGCGATGACCTGTATCTGAATGGCGTCGGAACCGTCGGGCATGACAGGGCTGGACCTTTGCGGTGTGACAACAGCGGTTCGGTGAGTCTAAAAGCTCTGGCGGTTGGGGTCGAGCGTCCAGATCGCCGGCCTGGGGAAACATCTTCGTGATGCTCGCCTGAAGGGGGGCGGCGCTGGTGGGGCGTTGGTGGGCGGCGCTCCGGCGGGGATCGGTGGAGGTCGGCGCGCCCCGGCGGCGGGGATTTGTCGGTGGTTCTTTCCTGGGCGCTTGCTTACGATCTTTGGATACAATATAAAATTATGTTACCCCTGGATAACCCGAAGCGTGCGCCGTTCGTGGCGTGTGATCGGTTAAACCTTTGTTTTTCAGTGTTCTTATACCGGCTGTTGAGAGAGAAGAGTTGCTGAAATGAAGGCTTCCGGCTTACAAGAACAGGCTGCGAAGAGTTCCGCGCATTCTTCGTTGGAATTTGGGTACCCTTTTGTCGCCTCAGGAGCAGCTCTTGGCTCACAAACGACTGGTCCGAAAAACCACCGCCATGTTGGTTGCCGACGCGCTGCGCGACCGCATTCTTTCCGGTCAACTGTGCGACGGCGAGCAAATTCGCCAGGATGCGGTGGCGACGGACCTGGGCGTCAGCCGGATTCCGGTGCGCGAGGCGCTCAAGCAACTGGAGGCCGAGGGGCTGATCAACCTGGTGTCCCACAAGGGCGCCGTGGTCGCAGAGCTTTCCACAGCGGAAATTGCCGAGCTGTTCGAACTGCGGCGGCTGTTGGAGACTTGGTTGCTGGGCCTGGCCATTCCCCGCATGACCAAGCGCGACCTGGACAGGGCCGAGGAAATCGTCGAACGCATGGTGATCAACGACCGCATTGCCGAGTGGGGCGTGCTCAATCGGATGTTTCATCATGCGCTGCTGGCGCCGTCGGGCCGGGCCAAGACGCTGGAAATACTCGAGCGGGTCCATGCCAATACGGACCGCTACGTGCGGCTGCAAATTTCCATCACCTCCGGCCAAAAGCGGGCGCACGTCGAACATATGCAGCTGATCGCGCTGTGCCGGGCAAAGGACAGCGACCGTGCTGTCCGGTGCCTGGAGCAGCATATCGACGTGGTAAAGGCCCAACTGCTGGAAAAATTGGCGCTGCTGCCGGGACAGGACGAACCGACAGGTTGATCCTCAACCGGGTGCCGGCGGCCGGTCCCGTCGCCGCCGGCTCTGTTTCCGCCGGTAGTCTTCCGGCGCGGGACTTGCGGCGATGACCGCCCCGCAAACTCCCCAACGCTGCTCCGCCGGCTCGCCCACCGGCTCACCCGCCAGTGCATCTACCAGCCCGCCCGCCAGTGCGTCCACCAGCCCGCCTACCCACGCGCGGGTCAGCGACCGGCGGGCGCCTTGCCACGACGCGCCGCCTTCCGACGTTCTGATCGTCGGGGCCGGGGTGGTTGGCCTTTGCTGCGCGCTGGCGCTGCAACAGCGCGGGCTGAGCGTTTGCCTGCTGGATCGGCAAGGTCCGGGGTCGGGGGCCTCCAAGGGCAATGCCGGACACTTTGCGACCGAGCAAATCTATCCGTTGGCGGCGCCGGGAATTTTAAAGTCCGTCCCCGCCATGTTGACCGATCCCTTGGGGCCTTTGTCGCTGCGCTGGCGCTACCTGCCGCGCTTGCTGCCCTGGTTCCTGCGCTTCATGGCGGCGGCGCGACCGGAACCCTTCGCGCGGGGAACCCAAGCACTGAGCGCGCTCAACGCCCGGTCGTCGGAGGCTTGGCAAAACCTGGCCGCGCAACTGCGCATCACCGCGCTGCTGCGCTGGCAGGGGTCGTTGCTGGTGTTCGAGACGCCGTCGGCCTGGCGCGAAGCGGAGGCCGGGATGGCCGATCTGCGGGCGCGGGGCGTGGCGGTGGAAAGCTGGGACGCCGGGCAGTTGCGGCAGGCCGAGCCGATGTTGAGCCCCAAGCTGGTCGGTGCGCTGTTTTTTCCGGAAACCGGTCACACGCTGGATCCCTACGAGTTGGCGCTGGCGCTGGCGCGGGAGGTTACCCAACGGGGCGGCCGGATAGAGCAAGCCGCGATAACTGACTTGACGCTGGAAGCAAGCCAGGTCCAGGCCCGCGCCGCCGACGGGCAAGCCTTCCAGGGGCGGCGATTGCTCGTCGCCGCCGGCGCCTGGTCCGGCGATTTGGCGCGCCAGTTGGGCCGCAAGCTGCCGTTGGATACGGAAATCGGCTATCATATGATGCTGCCCGACCCGGGGCGGATGCCGAGCGTCGCGGTAACCTCGGGCGAGCGGAAATTCATCATGACGCCGCTGCGCGGCGGCCTGCGCCTGGCGGGCACGGTGGAGTTCGCCAAGCTGGATGCGCCGCCGCGCTATCAACGGGCGCACAGACTGTGCGATCACGCCCACCAGCTCTTGCCGGCGTTGCGGACGCACGGGGCCAGTGCCTGGCAAGGCTTCCGCCCGACCTTGCCGGATTATCTGCCGGTGATTTCAAGCGACCCGGCAGCGGCAAATCTCTTTTGGGCCTTTGGTCATCAGCATCTGGGCCTGACCCAGGCCGCCGTGACCGGACAGATCATCGCCGATCTGGTTGGCGGCGCGCGCGCCCAACTGGATCTGGCGCCCTATCGGGTTGACCGCTTCTAACGGGGGATCGACAACCAAGGCCGCGCGGGCGCCTCGCCGCCGCCGTGCGCCGACGCGCTAGCCGATCCGCGGCGGGCTGCCGGGACTTAGCCGTCGCTCCAGCGCCAGATAGACGCCGCCCAGCAGGATCGCCGGCAGCACGCCGGCCAGCATGTCATTGCCCTGCAGGCCCAGGGCCCAAAGCAGCGCGCCGCCGATCAGCGCCAAATAGACAAAGCTGTAGCGGCGACAAAGCGCCGGATCGGCCCCCTGGCTGGTGTCGAAAAAGCCGCGCGGCGACAGCAGCAGGTAGCCGCACACCGTCAAAGCCGAGACAACAAACAGGCTGGTTTCCCGCAATAGCTCCGCGCCGTCGATCAAGCCGGGAACGCCGGAGTTCCATAGCGCGGCGGACAGGATCAGCCAGACGTTGACGCCGGTCCACAGCGGATGCGGACGGCGACGCCACAGCAGCAGAACGGCCAGCACCGCCAAGGCCACCCCAGCGCCCCAGGCGAAATGATCCGCATCGGAGACAGCCGGCCCCCTGGTTTGGGCGAACAGGATCAGCGGCAGAACCTGAAGAAAGTTGGCGGCGAATTCGCTCAGCTGGCGCGAGCGGTTTTCTCGGGCGTTTTCGGGCATGGGGTAAAAGCTTTGTTGCGGCGGGGGGCGGGTCTTGCCGGGCGCGCGTGGGTTCAGTTTGACCGCTTTGGGACGGGCGATCCGACTCTAGGTTACACTGAAGCCGTGGGCAAAGGGATCACGATCATCGACGAAAATCGTATTGAGGCCGGTGATGCGCGCCCAGCCCTTGATGGACGGTCGAATGGCGGGTTTGCCCGCCAGCGTCAGGCGCTCTTCCACCCGGCCTTCGAACAGTGATCCGATGATCGATTCATGCACAAAGTCGTCGCCCAGGCTCAGCTCGCCCCGGGTAAAGAGCTGGGCCATCCGCGCCGAGGTGCCGGTTCCGCAGGGGCTGCGGTCGATCGCCTTGTCACCGTAGAAGACGGCGTTGCGGGCGTGGGCTTGCGGCTTGGTTGGCTGGCCGGTCCAGAGCAGATGGGACACCCCTTGAATGGTTGGGTTTTCCGGGTGTTGGCAGGTCACCGCTTGGTTGAACAGTTGGCGCAGCAGCGGGGAGTAGCGCAGGATGTGGTCGGCGGTGACGTTCTCCAGGCCGGGGTAGTTTTTTTGCGGTTCCACAATCGCATAGAAGTTCCCGCCGTAAGAAATGTCGGCGACAATTTCCCCCAGCCCCGGGCAGTCCACCTTGACCTCGGTCTTGTCGAGATACGCCGGTACGTTTTTAAGCCGCACCCAGTCGATGTATTGACCGTCGCGACCGAATTCCGCCGTGACCAGTCCGGCGGGCACTTCCAGCTTCAGGAGGCCTTCCGTCCTGGGGCGCACCAGGCCCCGCTCCAGCGCGACGGTTGCCGTCCCGATAGTGCCGTGGCCGCACATCGGCAGGCAACCACTGGTTTCGATAAACAGGATCGCCAGATCGTTGGCCGGATCGCGGGGCGGATAGAGGATTGACCCGCTCATCACGTCATGGCCCCGCGGCTCGAACATCAAGGCCCGCCGGACCCAGTCGTGGTGCTGTAGAAAGTCCTGGCGGCAGTCGCTCATGGTCTGGCCGGTCAGAACCGGGCCGCCGCCGGCCACCACCCGCACCGGATTGCCGCAGGTATGGGCATCCACGCAAAAGAAGGTCGAAGGCGGTGAGGAGCTGGGCAGCCGATCAGTCATTTTGGGAACTCGAGCCAGGGGTCGGAAAAATTGGATAATATATACAGTTTCGGCGGTCCAGAACCAAGCCCAGACTTTGAGTTCAGACCGGCTGTCGCAACTATTCTATCCGGGCAGCTTTGACCCCCGCCGCCCGCCGCGCACTTGCCGCGCCGGGACAGGATTGGCGTCAATCATTTCCGTCGATCCCATGGACGCCACGGTGTTTTTCGTCGTAGACCGGGCCAAGCCGGCGCGGCGCGGGGCTGGTCGTCGCCAGCCAGGGGTGGAATGCTTTGCGCCGCGTCGGGGCGATGGTTGAAGGAAAGGCTGGCGGGCGGTGACGCAAAAAGCCCTTTTATGGGGCGTCGCCAAGATGAGGTTAAGATAGCGGAGCGGGCGCTCTTGCATGAGGGCCTCTCGTTCCTGTTTCTCCCTGGCGGTAGAATTTTACCGTGAATTTGAAAGAGAAGGAAGCTGCCGTTGTATTGGTCAGAGAGCCGGTCTCTTGCGGAGGAAAATGCGGCCGCCGGACTGCCGGTGCGCGACCTGCGCGGCTATTTGGTCGGCCGCTGGCAATTCCAACGGCGCATCGACGACCAAAAGTCAGTGATGTCGGGCGACATACGTGGCGCGGCTGTTTTTGCAAATTCGGGGCCGGGGGCTGGTGGCGGCGGTTTAAGTTACCGCGAGGAGGGCCGGTTCGATCGTCCAAATCAGCCGTCCTTGGTTTGCAGCCAAACCTACAGCTATCAGATTCTCGATCTCGGCAGCGCGGAAGTTTACTTTCCTGATGGTCGATTTTTTCACAGACTGGATCTGCGCCGGGGCCGATGGGAGGTTGAACATTCCTGTGGTCCGGATCTCTATAGAGGGCAGTTTGTGGTGATCTCACCCGACTGCTGGACAACGGTCTGGCGGGTCTCCGGCCCGCGCAAGGACGCGGTGTTGACCAGCCGCTTCAACCGGCTGGCGGCGGCAACCGGATAGCGGGGTCGCAAGCCAAGCGCCCGGTGGCAAAGGGTTTTTGCAGGAAGGCGCGGGGTCAGTTGTTGGCGATGCGCGTCCGCAGGGCGGCCAAGGCCCGTTCGGCCTCGTGAATTTCTCGCTCGATGGCCAGGCGTTCGCGGTGGTCGATATGCTGGTCGGCCAGGCCGTCGTCGATCGCCCGCAGCACCGAGGCTGCTTGCAAGACATAGCGCGCCGCCCCCTGATAGACATCGCTTTCAACCGAACCGTCGCTGTTGGGCAGGGCGCGCTCGACGGCGATATAGGTGCTGTCCTGCAGGAAATAGTCGGCCAGCCGCTTGTCGTCGACCGCGGAGATCAGCGCGCGAATTTCGTGGGCGCGAAAGGGCACGCGGTTGCTTACACGGGCATAGAGCATGTCGTAGCTCATGCCCATCTTCTGGGCCGCGATCTCCACCGTTGGGGATTTTTCAACCACCAGCAGGTTGTAGATCAGATCGTGAAAGTCCCGCTCTTCCTTGGCCAACCGTTTTCCCTTTCACCGCTGGCGTCGATAGCGTCGATAGCGTCGATCCGCGCGCTCAGCAGAACTGCCGCCCCAGAGATGGCGCGTGTCCGCCGGCTTGTCAATCGCGACCGAAGGGGGCGATGGCCTTGCCTTGGGCTTGGGCGGGCTGACTCCAGCTAGCTGGCTCGCGGCAGCGCCGACAGGTTGCCCGGCTGCATTTCACTGCGCGGCAGCAAAATCTTGAACTGTTGTCGGAGATCCCGATCCAGCTCCGCCGAAATGACCTCGGGATAGTGGTGGCTTAAAACCTCGCGCACCTGGGCGCGCGCCAGATCACGGGTGTCCAGCGCGCCGGCTTTTTCCCAGTCGTCGCGGGTTTGTCGGTTGAACAGGCGGGGATAGAGGTACTCGCTGTTCATCAAGGCCAAGGTCTGGCTGTGGCCGAGGAAGTGGTTGGGACCGTTGGTGCACACATCGTGGATGACCTCGACGGCCAGGCTTTCATCGGTGACCTCGATCCCCTTAATCAACCGCATCACCGCGCCATTGACGTCGTTGTCGATGACATACTGTTCATAGGCCACGGTCAGCAGGCTTTCGAGGAATCCGGCCGAGTGATGGATGTAGTTGGAGCCGGCCAGCGCCGCCGTCGCGGTGGTGAGACCCTTTTCGAAGCCGGCCTGCGCATCGGGAATCTTCGAATCCGAAATGCCGGAAGAGTTGTAGATTGGCAGGTTGAGATAGGTGGAAATCTGAGCGCAGGCCGCGTGCAGCAGGGCGAACTCGGCCGATCCGCCGGTGAAGGCCCCGGTGCGCAGGTCGGCCTGCGCCGGCACGCAGCCCATCAGCAGGGGAAAGCCGGGTTTCTTGAGATTGACGTAGGTGAAGCCGGAGAACTGTTCGGCGACGATCTGCACCAGCGTGCCGGCCAAGGAGGCTGGCGAGGTGGCCCCGGACTGCGGCGCCGAGGACAGCGCCACCGGGATGTTGTATGCGATCAGTTGGTCGAGAATTTCCACCGTCTCGGTGGCATAGCGCAGCGGGCTAACCGTCCAGCAGTTGGAACAGGACATAAAGGGCCGTGCGTCGAAGGCGGCCGCGCCGCCGGCGATCATGTCGGCCATGGCTCGCAGCTTGCCGCCGTTTTGCGGTTCGTAGAGGTTGACCATGACGTGCTTGTTGGTGCTGGCAAGACAGGCGTAAAGCTGGTTGACGTCAAGGTCTTCATTGGCCAGGTCCCTGGGAACCACGGGACGCATGTAGAAGTGGATGTGCTCCAGCGTGTCGCACAAGCGGCCGATATGATAGTTGTCGGCCATCCGGGTTTCGCGAACCTGGCCATCCAGATCCAGCAACTTCACCGCCTGGCCGCCGGTGCCCATATAGACACGGTTTTGCCCCAGATGCAGGTCGTGTTTACGCTCCCGCCCCGCCAGCAGCACCTCGGGTCGCGCAACTTTGCGGGCCTCGTCAATCAGATGCGCCGGGATGAAGACGCGGTTGTGGTCGCTGTCGATCCGGCAGCCGGCGGCGCGAAAGACCTCACGGCAGGGACTGGCCTCGACCGCGATGCCGGTTTCTGCCAGCACGACATAGGCGGCGGCGATGATCCGCTCGATCTGCGCGTCGGTAAGCGGGCGGTACTGGCCGCCGGACAGCCCCGCCGGCGCTACCGGCAGCGACAGCTTGTCGGTTGTGCTTTTGGGTCGCCGTCGCCGCCGTTCACTGTTGGCCATGAAAACTACATCCTTCTGGTCAGCCGGATGGGATCATCCTGGGTTTTCTCAATAACGGCGTAAAGCCCTGTCGAGCGCTGTCCAGAACGGGACCTTGTTTGTCGCGCGGTGAAAAGATGAAAAGCCGCTGATTTTAGTCTTATAATTGTAAATCAGCGGTGGAAAAAAAGCCGGGCGCTATCCAGGTTTGTTTCGTTTGGGCGTGCTTGCCGCCAGCAACAAAGGTCGACGCCTTGGCTGACAAGGCGCGGTAGGCGGCGGGGACTGACCGTCAGGGTTCCCCGCGGCCCGTCGGCAGCGGGCGAAAATCAAAGGAAAGTCTTCGATGCGGCAGGTGTTCAAACCGACGGCGATCAGTGAAACCCCAGCGCAGAGCGATCCTGGCCGCTTGGTGACCTTTGGCTTTCTGCTGCTGCCCGGGGTGTCGCTGCTCGGAGTCATCTCGGCCTTGGATGTGCTGCGCAACGCCAACCGGTTCGGCGACAAGGCGCGCTATCTTTGGCGAACCTATTCCTTTGATGGCCAAGCCGTGGAGACCAGCAATGGCCTGGTTCTCACCCCCGATGCGGCGGTGGCGGCGGCCGAGAAACTGGATTACCTGTTTGTTTGCGCCGGTTTCCATCCCGAGCGTTGCTGCGCGCCCGCCTTGCTGTCTTACCTGCGCAGCCAAGCCCGCCATGGGACACACATCGGGGCGATTTCGACCGGCAGTCATATTTTGGCGAAGGCGGGCCTGTTGCAGGGCCGTTCCTGCACCATACACTGGGAAAACGCGGCCTCCTTTGCCGAGCTGTTTCCCGATGTCGATCTGCGCAACCACCTCTATGTGATCGACGGCAACCGCTACACCTGCTCGGGCGGCACCTCGGCGATCGATCTTTTCCTCCATATCATCGCCGGCGAGGTGGGAGCGGATACGGCCATCGCCATCGCCGAGGTCATGCAGTTGGACCGGATTCGCGGCGGTGTGGACGAACAGGCCCGGCTGCACCGGATCGCGCTGTCGGTCAAATCGGAAAAGCTGGCCAAGGTCATCGCCGCCATGGAAAGCAACTTGGAGTATCCGCTTTGCCTGACCGACCTGTCGGCCCATGTCGGCCTGACCCGGCGCCAGCTTCACCGTCTGTTCCGCCGTCACACCAACCAATCACCCTCCGACTACTATCGGGATTTGCGTCTGCGTCACGCCCGTCGGATGCTGTCCCAGACCCCGGCCCGCATTCTCGACGTGGCGATCGCCACCGGCTTTGCCACCCATTCCCACTTTACCAAATGCTACAAGGCGCTGTTCGGTCATTCCCCCAGCGATGAGCGCCGCAAGTTGATTTGAGGCCGGATCCGGCGCGGTTGGACTTTCGCTGCCGGGGTCTCCAGCACGATAGGACAGGGCCCAAACGGGTCACGGCGCCGGCGGCGTCTCGGCCTAGAGTGTGATCGACGGATCCGCGGCGCAGTCACGCGATAGACGGGATAAAGACGGGATCGCGACGCAATTCCGTCTATCGCGGTCCGATTCCAGGCTGGCGCGATCCGCTGGTTTGTCCGCCGCATTAATCGCGCAACAGGGAGTCTTTTTCATGGCCGGAGCCGCCAGACAAGCTATCGCCCCGCAGGCCTTGCCGACGCTTCATCGCTTCCTCACCGACCTAACCTGGGAGGCGCTGTGCGCGCCGGTGCAAAAGCAGGCCGCGCTATTGCTGCTCGATACCCTGGGGGTCGCCATCGCCGCCCAGACCATGGAGGCGGGCGTCATCGCGCGCGACAGCGCGGTGGCGCTGTTCGGGGCCGGGCCCGGTGCGGACTCCGCCCGCCTGATGCTGGATGGGCGGCCGGTGTCGCTGGCCGGGTTTGGCTACGCGCTGGCCAGCCAAATTGACAATCTGGACGCGCACGACGGTTTCAATCCGGTGAAGGGCCATATGGGGGTGGTGCTCCTGCCCACCCTGATGGCCTATGCGCAGTGCGGAAGCCCGCTGTCCGGCCAGGCGGCGTTGACTGCGCTGGTCGCGGGCTACGAGATCGCGTCGCGCAGCGGGCTGGCGCTGCATGGGACGGCGCCGGATTACCACACTTCCGGGGCCTGGAACGCCTTGGCCGTCGCGGCGCTGGGCGCGCGGTTCCGCGGCTTCGACGTGGCGCAGCTGCGCAACGCCCTGGGGATCGCCGAGTTTCACGGCCCGCGTAGCCAGATGATGCGCGAGGTCGATGATCCGTCCATGCTGCACGATGGCGGCGGCTGGGGCGCCTTGGCCGGGCTTTCGGCGGTGACCCTGGCGGCGCAGGGGTTTACCGGCGGACATGCCCTGACCGTGGAGGCTGAGGAGGTCCAAGAGGTCTGGGCGGATCTGGGGCGGGACTGGTTGGTGCTGGCGCAGTACATCAAGCCCTATCCGGTCTGCCGCTGGGCCCATGCGCCGATCGACGCCGCCTTGGATCTGCGCCGCGATCACGGGCTGAGCGCCGATCAGATCGAGGAAATCGAGATCACCACCTTCCACGAGGCCACCCGTTTGGCCAGCGGCATGCCCGACAGCAGCCCGATGGCGCAGTACAGCCTGCCTTTTTCCGTGGCCAACGCCCTGCTGTACGGCCGCGTCGGGCTGAGCGAAATCACCGGTGACAATCTGACCAACTGCGACATTGCGCGCCTGGTGGCCCGCACCAAGCTGTCCGAGGATCCGCTGCATAACCAACTGTTCCCGGTCCAGCGTCTGGCCCGTGTCAGCCTGACCTTGAGCGACGGCCGCAAGCTGGTCTCCCAAGACCGGGAACCGCTGGGCGGCCCGGATCTGCCGCTGAGCGAAGCGGAAATTCTCGCCAAGTTCCACAGCTTCACCGCCCCGGTCCTGGGGGTGGCGCGCAGCAACGCGCTGGCGGCGGCGGTGCTGTCACTGGGCCAGGCCAACCAGTCGTTCAGCGAGCTTGTCGCCACGCTGTTGGATCCGCTGCCGGCCTTGGCGGTGGCCGAATAGGCGTCGGCGGGCTAGCGACAGCAGGGGCCGTTTGCACGGCGTCGCCGGCTTTTGTCGGTCCGTTGGCGGGTGTTTCGACCCGGTCGCTCGCCCGCTAGCACTTCACCTTGGCCATCGTTGGATCGTAGAGCGGGGCGAGCCCGATGCTACAGGGGTGGCGTTCGGTGGCGACTTCCAACTCGTAATCGCCCGACAGCACGAAGTCCTCGTCCACGCCCTCGGCCCGGCGCACATAGCCATAGCCGATGTTGAGGCCCAGATGATAGCCGTAGCCGCCCGAGGTCAGCCAGCCGACCCGCTCGCCGTCGCGGAAGATGGTTTCCCGGCCCATCAGGATCACCGAGGGGTCGTCGATGGTGAAGCAGGCGAGCATCTTCTTCACACCGGCTTCACGCTGCCGTTCAATCGCTTTCCGGCCCTTGAAGTCGATGTTCTTCTTGAGCTTCACCGCCCACCCCAGGCCGGATTCCAGCGGGGTGTGGTCGGGACCGATGTCCGAGCCCCAGGCGCGGTAGCCTTTTTCCAGCCGCAGTGATTCAATGGCGCGGTACCCGGCCGGGCGCAGACCATGGGGGCGGCCGGCCTCGTTGAGGGCTTCGTAGACGCCGACGGCGTATTCCGCGGGCAAGTGAAGCTCCCAGCCCAGTTCTCCGACGTAGGTGACCCGCAAGGCCATCACCGCCGCACCGGCGATGCCGATGGCGCGGACCCGGCCGAAGGCGAAGGCGTCATTGGAAACGTCGTCCCGGGTCACGCTTTGCAGAATCTCGCGCGCCTTGGGGCCCATCAGCGACAGCACGGCGTAGGCTGAGGTGACATCGACGATCTGGGCGTTGAGCCCTTCGGGAATGTTGCGCTTGATCCAGTCGAAGTCATGGGTGGCGAAGCCGGTGCCGGTGACGAGGTAGAATTCCTCCTCGCCCAGACGCGCCACCGTCAGGTCGCACTCGATGCCGCCGCGTTCGTTGAGCATCTGGGTGTAGATCAACGACCCAACCGGCTTGACCACATCGTTGGCGCAGATCCAGGAAAGCGCCGCCTCGGCGTCGGGGCCGACGACCTTGTATTTGGCAAACGAGCTTTGGTCGAACAGCACCGCCGCCTCCCGGGCGGCTTGATGTTCTTCGCCGACGTTCTTGAACCAGTTCTGCCGTTCAAAGCTGTAGCGGTCCCGGGGCTCCTGGCCGGCGGCCAGGTCGGCGAACCAGTTGGGCCGCTCCCAGCCCAATTTTTCGCCAAAACAGGCACCGGCCTCCTTCATCTGACTGTACAGCGGCGAGCGGCGGCAGGGACGGCCGGAGTCATGCTCCTCGTGGGGCCATGCCATGGTGTAGTGCTTGCCGTAGGCTTCCAGCGTGCGGGTGCGCACCCAGTCGGTGTCGAAGTGGGGGCGGCCAAAGCGCCGGATGTCGACCGGCCATAGATCGAAGGGCGGCTCGCCGGCCTTGACCCATTCGGCCAAGGCCATGCCCGCGCCGCCGCCGGCGGCGATGCCAAAGGCGTTGAAGCCGGCGCCGACAAAGAAGTTTTTCAGCTCCGGCGCCTCGCCCAAAATGAAATTGCCGTCCGGGGTGAAACTTTCCGGCCCATTGATCAGCTCTTTCACCCCGGCGGTCTGCAGCGCCGGGACCCGACCCATGGCCAACTCGACCATCTGCGAGAAGTGGTCGAAATTCGAATCCAACAGGGAATAGTGGAAGTTGTCCGGGATGCCGTCGACCGCCCAGGCGATGGGGTTGGGCTCGTAGCCGCCCATCACCAGGCCGCCGACTTCTTCCTTGTAGTAGGTCAGACGGTCGGGATCGCGCAGCGTGGGCAGGTTGCGCGGCATCTCGGCGATGGGTTCGGTGACCATGTACTGATGCTCGACCGAGACCAGGGGGACATTCACCCCGACCGTTGCGGCCAAGCTGCGGCTCCATTGACCGGCGCAGCAGATCACCACCTCGCAGTCGATCCGGCCTTGGCTGGTGACCACCGCCGTCACCTTGCCGTTGTTGGTTTCGATGCGGACAACCTTGGTGTCCTCGAAAATCGACACGCCGGCCTGTCGGGCTCCCTTGGCCAGGGCTTGGGTGATATCGCTGGGGTTGGCCTGGCCGTCGGTGGGCAGGAAGGCCGCGCCGACCACGTCGTCCACTTTCATCAAGGGCCAGAGGTCCTGGGCTTCCCGTGCGCTCAGCAGCTGCATGTCGAGGCCGAAGGAATGGGCGGTGGTGGCCTGTCGCTTGACTTCGGTCCAGCGTTCCTGGTTGCAGGCCAGGCGCAGGCCGCCGTTCATCTTCCAGCCGGTGGACAGGCCGGTTTCGGCTTCGAGGCGATTGTAAAGCGCGACTGAGTCTCCCAAAAGCTGCGTGATGTTGGCGTTGCTGCGCAATTGCCCGACCAAGCCGGCGGCGTGGAAGGTGGTGCCGGAGGTGAGCTTGTTGGCCTCCAGCAGCACCGTGTCGGTCCAACCCAGTTTGCCCAGGTGATAGGCCGTGGAGCAGCCGACGATGCCGCCGCCGATGATTACCGCCTTTGCTGACGTGGGGAAGTCCGCCATCTGTTTCATCCTCAAATTCGCTTGGAAATTTTAGGCAAAGTCTTGCAGCGCCGCGGTGAAGCGGGTGAGATTCTCCGCCGTATAAGCCGGGTAGTCGAAGTCCAGGTCTGAGTGCTGTTCCGAGACCATGGACCAGAGAGTCTCCCGCAGCAGAGAGGCGCACTTCATCGCCAGATAGCGCTGCCGCAACTCGTCGGTGGCCGGTCGCTCGAAGTAGTTTTCCAGCAGCCAGTCTTCCTGCCTGGGGCTCAGGCCGTTGTTGGAGGCCAGGCCCCCCAGATCGAACAGCGGCGAATTGAAGCCGCCGTAATCCCAGTCGATCAGCCAGATCTTGTCGCCGTCATCGATGAAGTTGGCGGGCAACAGATCGTTGTGGCCATAGACCAGCTCGATCGGCCCCACGGCGTCTTCCAGCCGCTCGGCCTGGGCCATCAGCCCGGCCAGTTTGTCCAGATGGCGGCTGTTGCCGGCGGTCAGGCTGGCGGCGTAGTCGCGCAGCACGTGGAAAACCCAGAAGATCAAGGCCGGGCCCCTGAAATGCTTGGGCAGCTCCCGGTGGCAGCTTTTGATCACCGGCAGGATGCGGGCCAGCCGGCGATCGTCGCGCACCTCGGCCTCCGACAGGGTTTGCCCCTCGATAAAATCCAGCACCAGCGCGCCCGGTTCGTGGTGGACCACCGCCGGCGACAGTCCGGCGGCCTGGGCGGCCTTGCTGGCGGCCAACTCATTGAAGCGCATGATCTGATGGATCGGGATGTCCTCCCCCACCCGCACCACGTATTTTTTCCCCCGGTCACGCACCACGAAGTTGACGTTGGTGATGCCGCCGCCGAGCGGCTCGGGCGCCACCGGTCCGGACCAGCAGGACAGCGCCGCGGCGCGCGCCCGCGGACTCATGGGGGTCAGCGGACTGGACCGAAGGGTTGGGCGGTTCGGGTCGTCGGTGGGGCTCATCGCGCGCTCTCCAATCCCAGTCGACCTCGCATGCGGCCGGCCGCGGCCCCGATCATTCGGTCGGCGATGATGGCGATGCTGGCGATCGCCACACCGGCAATAATGCCCCGACCGGTATCGGCGCGGGTCAGGGCGATGTAGACCTCCTGGCCCAGATCACGGGTTCCGACCAGGGCGGTGATGACCAGCATGGACAGCGCCAGCATAATGGTTTGATTGACCCCCAGCATGATTTCCGGCAGCGCCAGCGGCAGCTTGATCCGCCAGAGGAGCTGGCGTTTGGTGCAGCCGGAAACGATGCCGGCTTCCACCAGTTGGGGATCAATTGACTTGATGCCGTGGGCGGCGTAACGCACCGCCGGCGCCAGGGCATAAAGCACCACCGCGATCATCGCCGAGAAGTCGCCGACCCGGAACAGCATCACCACCGGGATCAAATAGACGAAGCTCGGCAGGGTTTGCAGCGTGTCGATGAACCCGGCGATAACCCGGTCGGCGCGCTGGTTCTGGGCCGACCAGATGCCCAGCGGGATACCGATCAGGCTGGCGATTATCACCGAAACCCCGCTGAGGTAAACCGTGACCATGGCCTTGTCCCAAAGGCCGTTCACTAAAATGAACATTGTTAATAAAAATACCAGAAGCGCCAGCTTCAGGCGACCGAGCTGCCAGGCGGCGACGACCAGAAGCAGGGTAACCCAGGGCCAGGGCAGGCCCAGCAGGAACCGCTTCACCGGCACCAGAAAGGTCACCAGCATGAAGGTTTTAACCGCTTCGATTTGATCGAAGAAGTTGACGTTGATGGCTTCAACCAGCTTGGACCAAAAGTCGCCGGTGGTCAGTTCCAGGCCTGCCGGATAGCTTTGCAGCGCGGGCAGGAATAGGCCCGCCAATCCGGCGCCGACGGCCACCAGCACACAGGTGGCGATCCAGGGGTGGCGCTTGAGCAACGAGGGTTGCTGCTCCCGATGTTCGGGCGGCTGGCGGTTGGCGTAGGCTTGACTGAGCCGATCCAGGGCAATCGCCAGGACGACGATCGCCACGCCGGCTTCCAGGCCCGCGCCGATGTCCAGGCGGCGCAGCGAGGCCAGGACATCGTAGCCCAGTCCGCCGGCGCCGATCATCGAGGCGATGATGACCATGTTGAGCGACAGCATGATCACCTGATTGACGCCGACCATCAGGCTTCGCCGGGCCGAGGGCACCAGCACTTTCCACATCATCTGCCGGTCGGTGCAGCCAGCCATGACGCCGAACTCCTTCACCTCCGAGGGGACGGATTGCAGCGCCAGGGTGGTGATCCGCACCATCGGGGGCATGGCGTAGATCACGGTGGCGATCAAGGCGGCGACCGGACTGAAACCGAAGAGGAACAGAATCGGGACCAGGTAGGCGAAAATCGGCACGGTCTGCATCAGGTCAAGCAGCGGCGTGCTCAGGCGATAGAACCAGGGCCAGCGATAGCCCAACACCCCCAGCAACAGGCCGCCGCCGATGCCGACGGGCACGGCAATGGCGATCGACGCCAGGGTCACCATGGCGCTGTCCCACTGGCCAAACACCGCCAGATAGCCAAAGCAGGCGGCGACGAACAGCGCCAGCCGCCAACTGCGGGCGTAGTACCCCATGGCGAAGACGGTGGCGATGACCGCGATCCAGGAAAGCGGCGGCAGGATCTGGACCGCCTGGTCGCCATAGCCCCGCACCCAGCCGGTCACCAGCAGGGCTTTGACCAGCAGGTAAGGCTGTTCGATCAGCCAGGCCAGGGCGCGGGTCAACTGCATGAAGGAGAACAGTCCGAAGGTTGCGTCCTCCACCAACCAGGCCATGAAGCTGGAAATTTCGCCCTTCATCGGCAGGCGAAAATCCTGCGGCAGCTTCATCAGCCATCTGGCGTCCAGGGTCTTGGACCAGCTCTTGGCGTTGGCCGCCAAAATCAAGGAGATAATGAAGGCGGTGATCCAGAAGAGAGTGCGGGGAGACAGTCGCAGCGACAGGAGGCGCACGGTTCAGACCTCCCGGCCGATCAAGACATCGATCACCGCCGCGCGATCAAGGGTGCCCAGCCGCTGTCCCTGGGCGTTGACCACGGCGAAAGGCTGGCTGGCGGCCTCGACCAGGTCGGCGATTTCCTCAATCCGCGCGCTGGCGGGCACCTGCCCGGCGACGGCGTCGCGGTGGTCGCCCACGGTCATCACCGCCTTTGCCGTCAGGACCTTGGCGCGGGGGACATGGCGGGTGAATTCGGCGACGTAGTCGGTCGCCGGACGGACCACCAGTTCTTCCGGCGTGGCGACCTGGATGATTTCGCCGTCCTTCATGATGGCGATCCGGTCGGCCAGGCGGATGGCTTCGTCGAAGTCGTGGGTAATGAAAACGATGGTTTTTTTCAGCACCGACTGCAGGCGCAGGAATTCATCCTGCATTTCGCGCCGGATCAAGGGATCCAGGGCGGAAAAGGGTTCGTCGAGAAACCAGATTTCCGGTTCCACGGCCAGCGATCGGGCGATGCCCACCCGTTGCTGCTGGCCACCGGACAGTTCGCGGGGATAGTAGGCCTGCCGACCGGTCAGGCCGACCAGTTCGATGATCTCATGGGCCCGCGCCTCGCGACGGCGGCGGTCTATGCCTTGCACCTCCAAGGGGAAAGCGACGTTTTGCAGCACCGTGAGATGGGGTAGCAGGGCGAAATGCTGGAAGACCATGCCCATTTTGTGGCGGCGGATCTCGATCATTTCCTGTTCGCTGGCCTTGAGAAGGTCTTGGCCTTCGAACAGGATTTCACCGGCGGTTGGCTCGATCAAGCGGGACAGACAGCGCACCAGGGTGGATTTTCCCGAGCCTGACAAGCCCATGATGACAAAGATTTCACCCTGTCGAACCTGGAGATTTGCCGCGCGCACCGCGCCGATCAACCCCGCGGCTTGAATGCTTTCCAGGCTCGGCGTTGATGGCTGCGCTTTAATGAAGCTGTCGGCGTTGCTTCCGAACAGCTTCCAGACATTGTTGCAGGCCAGCTTGATCAAACTGTTGGGCATCGTACCAATCCAAGGGAAAAGCATAACCGCGCGCGGCGCGGCGGAAAACCAGGAGTGTGCCGCGGCGGCGGAAAAAAACGCCGGATAGCCCGCGGGAAGACCAAGAAGCGCCCGGTCAATTGGGCGAGCTTGCCCCCAAGGCTATCCGGCATCAGGAACCTTACTGAATCCAGCCTTTCCAGGTGGCTTCATTGTTGTTGATCCAATCCGCGACCACGGCGTCCAGATCCTTGCCCTCCAGATCAACGGCGGCGACCATCGCGCCCATTTCGCTGTTGGAAATGGTAAAGTTTTTGATGGCTTTGTACGCCCCAGGCCATTTGTCCTTTACCCCGGACCAGCTGACTTTCCAGATCGGCCCGCGTGGCTTGCCACAGTCGTAGGGCAGGTCGGGGTTGGATCCCCAAGCCGGATCGCTATAGCAGGCCGCCTCATAGGTCGGGAACTTCACCCATTCGCCGTCGAATTTAATCGGCGCCCAATGGGGGGCGTAGACCCACAGTAGCACCGGGGCTTTGCGTTGGTAGGCGGACTCCAGTTCGGCGAACAGCGCGGCGTCGGTGCCGGCGTGGACCACTTCATAGTCGAGTTCAAGCGCCTCGACCCGTTCGTCGTCGAACCCGCCCCAGGTCACCGGACCGCCGAGATAGCGGCCCTTGGGGGCTGTTTCGGGTGTGGCGAAGACTTCCGCGCAATCGTTGAGGGCTTGCCAGTCGGGCAGACCCGGGCAGCGTTCCTTCATATAGGCGGGATACCACCAGTCCTCGATCGCCTGCATGCCGGTTTCGCCAAGGTTTTCGACCTTGCCGGTGGCGATGGCTTCATCCATGGCTTCCCGGCCCGTGGTCTCCCAAATTTCCATCGCGACATCAAGATCGCCGGTCTTCAGGCCGGCGAACTGCGCGATGTAGTCGGCCTGGACATATTCGATGTTGTATCCGTCTTTTTTTAGCACCTCGCCCATCAGCTTGGTGGTGATGAGCTGCCCGGTCCAATCGTGCAGGGTTAATTTGATGGGGTCAGTTGATTCGGCCGCCAGCGCAGGGCTGCTGGCCACCAAATAAAGGGAAGCGACGGCCCCCAGGGCCAACGCGCCTAACCGCTTATACTGCATTGCCTTTGCCTCCATCCTGTTCGCAGGGCGCGGGACTTTTGTGCCCGCAATTTTGCTGCGTACCGACAACCCCGGCAGACGCAATCGCTGCAAGCGGTCTCTGATCGCAACATTTCTGGGTCCAATTTTGGGGAATAACAATGAGATGTCAACAAACCATTGTGTGTTTATGTGTGTTAATGTGGCTTTTTGTTGTTTTTCTTTTCGGTTTGCCGGATGTTAGGTCAGTTGGATAGGTTGCCCCTCCGCCCCGTTGCTCCTGGAAAGCGCGAAAACCCGACATGCACTCAACGCAACGCCAGATGGAAATTCTCGAGGAACTGCGCCTCACCGGTTCCTGCCGTATCCAGGACCTGGCCACCCGGCTGAAAGTCTCGGAAGAGACCATTCGCCGAAATGTTCGCCAACTGGCCTCAAGCGGCGCGGTGCGCAAGGTGCATGGCGGCGTTTATCTGCCCGATCACAACTTTCAGGAGCTGACCTTTCAGCAGCGCATGGGCGAGCAGCGCGACGCCAAGCAGCGCATCGCGCGGCGTATTGCCGAGCTTATCCAAGACGGCGACTCGGTGATTCTGGACATCGGCTCGACCACCGCTTTTGTTGCCCAGGCGCTTCGTCACCACAGCAATCTTTTCGTGGTCACCAATTCCTTGAGCGTGGCGCACAGTCTCGCCGCCCGAAACAACAACCGGGTGTTCATGGCCGGTGGCGAACTGCGCAGCCACGATGGCGGCAGCTTTGGCCATGAAGCCCTGAGCTTTGTCCGTCAGTTCTCGGTGCAGCACGCCATTTTGTCGGCGGCGGCGATAAATGCGGAAAACGGCTTCATGCTGATGGATTTGCAGGAGGCCGAGTTTACCCGCGAGATTATGCGCCGCGCGCCAAGCAGCATTGTCGCCGCCGACGCGACCAAGTTTGGCAAGACCGCGCCGGTGCGGATTTCCGATCCCAGCCTGATCGATCTGTTGGTGACCGACAGCCGCCCGCCGCCCGACATCGCCGCGTTGTTGGCCAAGGCCGAGGTCGCCGTCGACATCGCCGACTGACCTGTCCGGTCCGAAAGGCGGATCGGTTTAAAGCGGCGCAGGCCATGATCCGGTTTGAGCCGCGCGCCAGCCATGCCGTTTGAATTTTGTCATCGAGGATACCGCCATGACCTCTCTTGCCCTGGACGCGTGGTTGGCCCAGGCCAATCAAATCGCCACCGACGCCAGTTCTGTGCCGCTGCGTTACTTCAAGCAAAACCTTGCGGTTGAACGCAAAGGCGATCAATCCCCGGTGACCCGCGCCGATCGGGAAACCGAGCAGGTCATTCGCGACGGCTTGATGCGGGCCTTTCCCGATCATGGGCTGCTGGGCGAGGAGTTCGGGACCTGCGGCGCGGCGCGGCGGTTTCTTTGGGTGGTGGACCCGATCGACGGAACGAAGTCCTTTATCTCGGGAAATCCCCTGTTCAGCACGCTGATCGCGTTGGTGGATCAGGAAAGGGACGCCACCTTGCTGGGCTCGGTCACCTTTCCGGCGCTGGCCGAGCAGTATTCGGCCATCCGCGGGCGCGGCGCGTTCTGCGGCACCGCGCGGCTGCGGGTCCGCGACGGCTGTCCGTTCAACGAGGCGATGGTCTACGTCAACGAGGGCGACCGGATTTTGGCGGCCGAAGGGGATCTGCTGGCGCGTTTGAATCGGAGCTGCGGCATCCTGCGCTTTTCCTATGACGCCTATTCCTATGCGATGTTGGCAAGCGGGCAGGTCGACGCGCTGATCGACTACGGCCTGCAACCCTATGACTACCTGGCGGTGGCGCCGCTGGTCGAGCAAGCCGGCGGGGTGATCACCGACTGGCAAGGCCAGCCGCTGACACTGCGCTCGCCGGGTACGGTGGTGGCCGCGTCGAGCCCGGCGCTGCACGCCGCGTTGCTGGCGCTGCTGTCGTAACCTACAGCGCCGACCCGCCGCTGATCACAGGTTAGGCGCCGGGACGCCGAAAGGGCGCAATTTGCGGCCGCTTCCAGAGCAGCGGGAACAGCAGCACGCCCGCCAGGAGGCCGCCGCCATGGGCCGCCCAGGAAATAGCCATCGGCTCGCCGGTTGGCAGTCCGCCGCCGATATAGGCATAGGCAAGGTTCAGCGCCATCATGATGGCGGTGAAGACCGTCAGTTTGCGCAGCCGTTGCAAGGGACTGTCCCAGGGCTTGACCACGGAGATGTGGCCGAGCGCGCCGATCATGCCGAAAACGCCGCCGGACGCGCCGATCAGGAACACTGGCGACTCCCAGGCGATGACGGTCTGGGCTAAGCCCCCGGCGATCACCGCCGCAAAGAACAGCAGCAAAAACCTGACGTCGCCCAACACGCGCTGGACCAAGGTTCCGATGGTGGCCAGCCAGAAGGCGTTGAAGCCGAAGTGCAGCCAGCCGTCGTGCAGGAACGCGCTGGTGATCAAGGTATAAAGCCGGTCCCAAAGAAAATTACCCTGATAGGTCAGCAGCAGGGCGCCGCGGAACATCAGCTCACGATCCAGTTCCGGCGGAAGAGCGCCACGGATGAACTGCACCAGGGCCATCAGCGCGATCAACAGGATGATGGTCTTGGGCAGTTGCACCGCCGGCTGTGGGTCGGCGCCGCCGTTGGGATTGGCGGGGCCCCCGCCGTCGGGTTCTTGCCCGGACCCGCCGCGTCGTTCGAACGGGTTTCTTCTACCGCCGTCGCCGTCGCCGGACTCCCTGCGGTTGAGCTCCAGTGTGAGCTTTTGCGGACGAAACGCGGGCGCGGCGGTGGTCTCGGACTGGGCGGCGGACAAGGTGATCGACATAAATAGGAAACTTTCTCGTTCGCAAAAATTACTTAAAGAGCCGGATCAAAACATAAGCAAGAGCGGCCGCGCTTCCAAGGCGAAAGGCAGTGAACCGGCCGTGCGCCTAGGTGTTGCCCGATTGATTTGCGCGCCAACTGGGTGGCCGGACCGGGGGCTGAACCGGGGGTCGGACGGATATTCGCAAGGCTGAATACCGGAGGGCCGCGCCAAAACCAGCGTCCCGGTCGAAAACCTGCTTCGGGGCGCAAAAAAAGCTGTCGCGACCGGCAATGCGACTTGCAGTCTGTCAGACAATGGGCATTCTGGCATGATGAAAAATCGACGATTTTGGCTCTGCCTGCCGCTTTTCCTGCTGGCGCCGCTGGCCAGCCAGGCGCAGGAACGCGCCGGCCCCCAGGACTGGGTTTGGCAGGCGAAACTTAACCAGGACGACCCCAGGGTCGGCAGGGTTTGGCGGTTGGCGTCGGCGGACAGCCCCGACAAACCCGGCCTGACGGACGAACTGCGGGCGGCTGATTTTATTTTATTGGGGGAACGGCACGATCACCCCGACCAGCATCGTCTGCAAGCCTGGTTGGTTTCCCGGCTTGTTGAGTTGGGCCGCCGGCCGACCCTTGCCTGGGAAATGCTTCCCCAGGATCGCACCCCTGCGCTCGACCGCTACACCGGCACGGCGGCCGGTTTTGGCGATTTCGTGAACTGGACGCAGGTCTGGGGCGATAACTGGGCGCTGTATCAACCGATTGCCGAAGCGGCCCTGGCGGCTGACGCGCCACAGGTCGGGGCCGACCTGACGCGCCAGCAAAAGAAAGCGGTCGGTCAGACCGGCTTCGCGGCGCTGGGACGCGCCGAAGCGCAGCGGCTTGGTCTGACCCAGCCGTTCCTTGACGGCGCCGAGGCGCGCTTGCGCGACAGCATTGCGCAAGCGCACTGCGGCCTGTTGCCGGAAACCGCCCTGCCGGCGATGGCCAAGGTGCAGCGCGCGCGCGACGCCGCCATGGCCGATGCGTTGCTGGCCGCGCGGACCCGCGATGGCGGCCCGGTGGTGCTGATTGCAGGAAATGGCCATGTGGCGCCCGATTACGCCGTTGGCTGGTATCTGCGCCAGCGCGCGCCGGAGCTGAAGGTGTTGGCGCTGTCCTTTCGCGAGGCGCGCGCCGCGAACGCCGCGAATGTTTCGGCGGATGACGGCGCGTCTGCCGCGGGACGTTTTTTGCCGGCTTTCGACTGGTATACGCCGCAGTGGAAGGATGAAGACCCTTGCGTCGCCTTTGCGGCAAGCCTTAAGAAGCTGAAAAATTCCACCGCCCGGTAAAAGAACCGACGGAAGAAGACGAGCAGCTTTTCTTCTTGTAGGTTGAGCTATTACTTTCCTTCAAATCAAGATGGTGCGCCAAAAGGCCATGGGCAAACGGCTGCTTTTCGTTGTGAACGACGCGGGTTTTTTTCTCTCTCATCGTTGGCCCCTGGCCCAGGCGGCCCAGGCCGCGGGCTGGCAGGTGGCGGTGGCCACGCCGCCCGACGCGGCGCAGGCGCAGATCGCGGCGGCGGGATTTGAATGTTTCGCTTTTCCCTTGGAACGCTTTTCGCTCAATCCCTTCAAGGAATTAAAGTCGGTCTGGCGGCTTTGGCGCACCATGCGCGCCTTCAAGCCCGATGTGGTTCATTCGGTTACCCTGCGCGCCGTGCTGCCCGCCGCCATCGCGGCGCGCCTGGCGCTGGTGCCCGCCCAGGTCTTCGCGGTCACCGGCGGCGGCACGCTCTTTACCAAACAGGGGCGCGTTGGCGCGCGGCTGCGCTGGGTCTTGACCCTGGTATTGCGGAGCCTGGCCAACCGCCGCACGCGCTTGATCGTCCAGAACCCGGAAAATAGGGAGGTGCTCGCGCCGACTGGGAAATGGCGCGAAAAATGCGTTCTGATTCGCGGGTCTGGTGTGGACCTGACCACCTACCGGGTTGAGCCGGAAGGAAAAATGCCCGCCTCGGTCCTGTTGGCTTCCCGCCTGATCAAAAAAAAGGGCATTCCAGAATTCGTCGAAGCCGCGCGGATTTTGAAAGCCGCGGGCACCCGGGTGCGGTTTCTGCTGGCCGGAGACCCGGATCCAGGCAATCCGGACTCGGTGACCCATGACGAGTTGGAACGCTGGCAAAAGGAAGGTTTGGTGGCGTGGCTGGGCAAGCGCACCAACATGGCGCAGGTGATTGCCGAAAGCCACATCGTTTGCTTGCCCAGCGCCTACGGCGAGGGGGTTCCCAAGGTGCTGTTGGAGGCCGCCGCCTCGGGTCGGCCCATGGTGGCGACAGATATCGCCGGCTGCCGTGAAGTGGTGATCGAGGGTAAAACCGGGCACTTGGTGCCGCCGCGCGACGCCGCCGCCCTGGCCCAGGCCATCGGATCCCTGGTGGCGGACAAGAAAAAGCGCCAAGCCTATGGCGCGGCGGCCCGTCAGCTGGCGGAACGGGAATTCGGCATCGACAGGGTCAACGCCGCCACCTTGGCGGTCTACCGCGATCTGTTGCGATAATTCCGCGCCACCAAGAGCCAGGTCCAGCCGGGCCCAGCCGGTTTAGCGCGGCGGGTGCGCGCTTGGCGCCTGATCGATCCAGGTTCTGAACCACAGTTCCTGCATGACCAGCGCCCAGATGCGGTTTTCATTACGCCGGCTGCCCGTCAAATGCGCGTTGAGCAGCTGTTCGGCATAGCGCGGGTCGATCAAGCCGCGCTCGCGGCTGCGTTGGCTTAACAGCATTTCCCGCGCCAAGTCCTCCAGCGGCCCCTTGAACCACTGCGCCAGCGGAACATTAAAGCCCTGCTTGCGCCGGTCGATAATGCTGTCAGGCAGAAGGCCCCGGGCGGCCTCCTTCAGCAAGACCTTGGCGGTCCGGCCCTTAAACTTCAGGTGAGTCGGCAGGGCGGCGATCCACTCAACCAACTCATGGTCGAGGAAGGGGGCGCGGGCCTCCAGTCCATTGGCCATGGACGCGATGTCCACCTTGGTCAGAATGACATCGGGAAGGTAGTGGTGAAAGTCGGCTCTGGCCGCCGCCACTTCGGCGGGCAGTCCTTCACCAAACCAGCCGGCCAGCAGGTCGGGGGCCGGGGGCGTCAGCCCGTCGCGCAAGGCCGGGCCAAAAGCCTGCTGCTTTTCGGCTTCGGTCATAAAGCCCACCCAGGCGACATAGCGGCTCAAGGGATCGCTGCCCAGGTCCGCCAGGAAGCGTCCCGCGCGTCTTAGGGTCAGGTTTCCGCTGGCTTGCAGCCGCAGCAGCTTTTCCGAAAGCGCGCCGGCCCGCAGCAGCGCGCCGGGCAGGCGGTCGGTCAGACCGGTCATACGGCAGGCCAGATAGCGCGGGTAGCCCATGAACAGCTCGTCGCCGGCGTCGCCCGACAGCACCACTTTGAGCCGCTGCGCGGTAAAGCGCGACAGCAGGAACGTCGGGATCGCCGAGGGGTCGGCAAACGGCTGGTCATGGTACCAGGCCAACTGGTCAATCCAGGTGACGTCGCCGGGTCGCAACACCGCCTCGTGATGGGTTGTCCCAAGCAATTTGGCAACCTGGCGCGCGGCGCCCCGTTCGTCCTGCTCGGCTTCCTCGAAGCCCAGGGTGAAGGTTTCGACCCGGCCGCCGGCCAGCTGCTGCATCTGGGCGACGATGGAGGAGGAATCCAGACCGCCGGACAGAAAGGCCCCGACGGGCACGTCGGCCACCAACTGGCTGCGGACGGCGTCGCGCAGCCGGTAGCGCAGTTCTTCCACCGCTTCGTCGCGGGCCAGGTTCTGCTCTTCATTGGGAAGCGGCAAGGACCAATAGCGAGTCAGTTGGCTGTTGCCGGCGGAATCGATCACCAGCTTGTGGGCGGGCGGCAGGGCGAGGATGTTTTTATAGGCGGTAAGCGGCGCGGGAACCGCCTGGTAGGAAAAATAATGGCTGAGCGCCTGGGGGTTGGCCTCTCTGGGCAACTCCGGCCAGGCAAAGAGCGTTTTGATCTCCGAGCCGAACAGCAGATTTCCCTGGTGCCAGCCATAAAACAACGGCTTTTGCCCGGCCCGGTCACGGGCGATGAGCAGGCGGTCCTGCTGCTTGTCCCACAGCGCGAAGCAGAACATCCCGCGCAGCCGTTCGATAACCTGATCGCCCCAGTAGCGGTAGCCCAGCAAAAGCGTTTCGGTGTCCCCGTGGGACTGAAAGCGGGCGCCAAGGGCGCTCAGTTCTTCGCGCAGTTGCTGGTAGTTGTAGATTTCGCCATTGAACACCAGGATGTTGCCGGTTTCCGGGTCGACCATCGGCTGCTGGCCGTGGTTGCTCAGGTCAATGATCGCCAGCCGGGTGTAGCCCAGGCCCAGGCGGCCATCGCTCCAGCCTCGCAGGTCGTCGGGTCCGCGATGGGCGATCATCGCGGCCATGGCGCGCACCCGCCTGGTCATGGCGTCGGCGCTGTCCAGGGCCTGACGCGCCCAGAAACCAACAATGCCGCACATCCGGATCAGCCCTCCTGTGGTTGGGGCGGTGGCGGGGTGGATTTGTCGGCGGGTTTTGCTTGCTCTGTTGACGCTGCCGGCCGGGCCGGGCTCTGGCGCGCCAGATAGGCAAAGGTCGCGGCCAGGAACAGATTGGCGATCCATTGCCCCTGCCAGGCGCCGTAGGCGGTCATCAGGATGATCACCGCAGTCGCCGTGAGGGCCAGTTCCGCGCCGCCGTCGCGCCCGCCGGGTTCGAGCCGCCGCCACAGCGCGATGGCCAGCAGCGTGACCAGCAACAGGCCGGGCAGGCCCAACTCCGCCAACACCTGCAAGGCGAAGTTGTGCGGGTGAGAGGGCACCGGATGCTTGAGACCCGGACTGAAGGGCTTGGTGTCGCCGATCGGCAGCACCTTGGACGAATTGAAACCCCAGCCCCACAGCGGTTTTTCCAGCCAGCGGTCGGTGACAAAGTTCCAGATATAGACCCGGTGGCGCAGGCTATATTCAAAGCGCAGGTCCTGCTCGACGCCCAGTTGATGCAGTTGCTTGGTCAGCAGCGAAGGCGTCAGCAGCGCCAGCAGCATCCCCAGCAGCAGCAGCAGCCGCGCCAGCCTGGGCCCGAGGCGTGCGATTACCAGCAGCAGCGCGCCCGCGCCGAAACCAACCGTCGCCGCCAGGCTTTCGAAATTGCTCAGCACCGCCAGGGTTATGGCGACCATCGGCCAGACAAGCCAAGGGCGCGATCCGCGATGGAGCAACACCGCAACCGGCCAGGCGAACAGCGCCAAGGCGGTGGCGCCGCGGTTGAGCCGACTTATCGGGTATCCCCATTCCCGGGGCTCGCCAAAGGTATAGAGCAGCCATCGGCCGGTCAGGCCCTCGAAAATCAGCACGCCCAGACCCAGCGCAAAGCCGATCAGCAACAGGTTTTGCGCCTGGGCCTTTTGCCGTTCGGTGAGGCTGGGAATCTGCGCCGCCAGCAGCAAGCCGGCCAGCAGCAACACGGCCAGCCCGGCCATATGGCTGAGACCGCCTTCCAGCAACGTCCAGAGTAGGCCGATCGCGGTCCAGACCACCAAAGCGCCGAACAACAGCGAAAGATCCAGCGGCGGCGCAAGCAGGCGTCGCCGCGCCTGCCAGCAGCCGAGCAAGAACAGCAGGCTGCCAACCAGCAGCAGCGGCACCAGTCCCTTGGGCACCAGCACGGAAAAAGTCGGCGCCAGCAGCAGCAGACATCCCAGGCCGAGAGCCTGCAGCCTGTCGGCCCACGGCGACGCGGCGGGTCGGGAGGGGTCCAAGGGGGCGCCGGCGGGCGCGGCGGGGGCAGCGGCGGTGAGGGCAGGTTTTGTCGTCATGGGATCAGGCTAATGCCACGAATGAAAGCGCAAGGAAACCGCCGTCGCGGCTTTCGCGGTGTTTTTGGCCAGAGTCGGATCGGCTTAACCCGAATCACGCCGTGATGTCGCTTAAACCGTGACGCCGCCCCTTGATCAAGCCATTCGCGGGTGGCGGGCGACGGAGACGAAGCGCGCCGCGCGTCTTTCCAAAATGATCACACGCGACGACAACAAGCGACGGCCTCGGTTTTTTAGCTCCCGAGCATCGCCGCCAAGCGCTGGGAAAACAAGCGCGGCTCCGCGATGGCCGGCGCTTTTTTCGCCGCCGTCCATCCTGGCGCTTCAATGGTCCGGACCCGAGGCGCGGCGCCGCCATCGGTCGGCGTCGGCGGGACCAGAGGTGATCGATCATTGTCGTTCGCGCGCCAGTGTGCGACCTAACAGGGACAAAGCGGGGCTTTTGCCCGCCCTGCCGCACGATCAACAGGTTGCGCTTCACGGATGACCAACAGCTCTTCCCATACCACGGCAGCCGATGCCAAGACGTCCCCCGCCAAAACGCCCTCGGTCAAGGCGCCCGGTCTGGACATCGTTATCGTCACCTGGAACGCCGGGCGGCAGATCCATGCTTGTCTGGAGGCCTTGGCCGCAAGCCGTTGGTCCGGCCTTACCCTGGACAAGGTTATTCTGTCCGACAATGATTCGCGCGATGGCTCGCTGGCGGCCTTGCCGGACAGCGATCTGCCGCTGGTGGTTCTGCAAAACGGCGAGAACCTGGGGTTTGGCCGGGCTTGCAATCGCGGCGCGGCGGCGGGGCAGGCGGAGCTGCTGCTGTTTCTCAACCCGGACACCCGGGTCGCGCCCGACGCCGTCGCGGCGGCGGTTGCCGAGTTGATGAAACCGGAAAACGACGCTGTCGGCGTGCTGGGCGCGCAGTTGCTCAACGACGACGGCACGGTGGCCCGCTGCTGTGCGCGCCTGCCGCGCGCCGGCAATTTCTGGTCGATGATTTTCGGGCTGCACCGGTTGTTTCCGCAGCGCGCCGCCGGCATGCTGATGACCGATTGGGATCATGCCGACAGCCGGGACGTGGACCATGTCATGGGGGCGTTCTATCTGGTCAGGCGCAGCCTGTTCCAGGCCTTGGGCGGCTTCGACGACCGCTTTTTCCTCTATCTCGAGGATCTGGACTTCTCCAACCAGATGGCCGCCGCCGGTTGGCGCAGCCGATATTTCGCCGCCGCCAAGGTGCACCACGCCTCGGGCGGTATTTCCGCGCAGATTCCGGCGCGCCGACTGTTTTTGTCGCTGCAAAGTCGCCTGCTCTACAGCTTCAAGCATTTTTCGCCGCTGGCGGCCTGGGGGGTGCTTGCGGGCACCTGCCTGTTGGAGCCCTGGCCGCGCCTGACTCTGGCGCTGACGCGTGGGTCGCTCAAGGAGGCGGGCTTTTGCCTGGCGGCCTTTGGCCAGCTCTATGCAAGCTTGCCTCGGACTTTGGCCACCGCCCGGCGATATGGTCGGGGGTCGTCCGCCGCCGAGGCGCCCCAGCCGGCCGGGAGCGCGCGCCGATGAAGGTTCTGGCGCTCACCCGCTACAGCCGCAAGGGCGGCAGCAGTCGCCTGCGGTGCTATGACTTTTTGCCCTATCTGGCGGCGGACGGGCTGGAGGTCACGGTTTCCAGCTTGCTGGATGACGACTATTTGACCCGGCTTTATCGCGGCCAACCCTCCTCCAAGCGCGCCATTCTGTCAGCCATGCTGACGCGCGCGCGCCTGCTGCTCGGCGCCGGGCGTTACGATCTGCTTTGGTTTGAAAAGGAACTGATTCCCTATCTGCCCTATGGTCTGGAGCGGGCGCTGTTGGCCTGTGCCGGACCCTATGTGGTTGATTTCGATGATGCGTGGTATCTGCGCTACAACGACGCCGCCTCGCCGCTGATTCGGGCGCTGCTGGCCGGTAAGCTGGAAAGGATCATGGCCGGGGCGGCGCTGGTTATCGCCGGATCGCCGGTCCTGGCCGACCATGCCCGCCAGGCCGGCGCCAGGGCGGTCGAGCTGGTGCCGACCGTGGTCGAGGCGGCGCGCTATCCCGTTCGCCAGGCGACGCCGCTGGCCGCCGATCCGGACCAACGCGCCGCGCCGCTGCGGCTGGTGTGGATGGGCACGCCCCTCAACACCCGCTATCTGGATTTTCTGGCGCCGGTTCTGCGGGAGCTCTGCCGCGACGGTCGGGTGGAGCTGGTGCTGGTGGGCGGCGACGGCCGAGATTTCGGCGGCCTGCCGGTGGTGCATCAACCCTGGAGCGAAGCTGGCGAGGGCGCGGCGCTGGCGGCCTGTGATATCGGCCTGATGCCGCTTCCCGACACGCCGTTTGAACGGGGCAAGTGTGGCTATAAACTGCTGCAATATATGGCTGCCGGTCTGCCGGTGGTGGCCTCTCCGGTTGGCGTGAACGTCGAGATCGTCAGCCCGGATGTGGGGTTTCTTGCCGAAGGTTCCGCGGCTTGGCGCACTGCGCTGCGGCGGCTGATCGATGACCCGGAGCTGCGCCGCGCCATGGGCCGGGCCGGGCGGCAACGGGTTGAACAGAACTACAGTCTGGAAAGTTGGGGCCCCCGTCTTCCCGCGCTGCTGCGTCAAGCCGCCGCGTCGCAACCGATTGGTGGGTGATCACCGGCGGGGGCGACGCGCCAAGCGCTGTTTTCCGCCGCGATATCGGCGCGCGCAACGCCGGCTGCGGGAGCCGCAATCGCGGCGGAAAAACGGATCGGAGTTTTTCTTGAAATAGCGGGGCAAACAGCTTGTTTCCGCTTGCCGAAAGGGCTAAAACCTTGGCGCTGGCTTCGGCTTTTCTTGTTGGGATTTTCCCAATCCCTCCGCGCTTTCCAGCATGAAAATTTCGGGCGGACAGGGTGTGGGTTTGGGCGAAGCGCCAGTACCGCTGGAGTTCTGTTCGCGGGGGTTCTTTTCAACAGGTCCCGACGTTCTTTTCCCAAGAATGCGGCAAAGGGAATGCGGCAAAAGGGATGCGGCGACGACAGAGTGGAAAGTGACGGGTTGAAGTCACCCTCCTTGTTTGCCGACGCGGTACCTTTGCGGACGCTTGCTTTGGTGAATGTCCTGGGTGTGCGCTTGGGGTGTGCGCTTGGGATTGGTGGTGGCGAGAAGTTTGGCGGCAGCCGCGAGTTCAATCGTGGATCGGGCTTGGCGGCGATGGTTTTTGTCGAACCGGAGCGATCCACAGAGTCATTGGTCGGTGGTTCGAGTGACGCCAGCTACACGGGGCTTTACCGTTGGCGGCGAACCACGTAGTCACGAAAGAAGCCTGATCGGCTGGTAAGGGGAACGCTTATGGAAGTCATTTCGACCGCCATTCCTGATGTAAAGATCATCAAACCGAAAAAGCATGGTGACCACCGAGGTTTCTTTTCGGAAACCTACAACGCCAAGGCCTTGAAGGACGCTGGCATCGCGATCGACTTCGTGCAGGACAACCAGTCGCTGTCCGTCGAAAAGGGTGTCATGCGGGGACTGCACTTCCAGACGCCGCCCTTCGCGCAAGACAAGCTGGTGCGCTGCGTGCGCGGCAGCTTGTTTGACGTCGCCGTCGACCTGCGCAAGAACTCCCCGACTTACGGCCAGCATGTCAGCGCGGTGATCAGCGCCGATGAGTGGAATCAGATCCTGGTGCCGATTGGTTTCGCGCACGGCTTCATGACCTTGGAGCCCAACACCGAGGCGGTCTACAAGGTTTCCAACTACTACGGCCCGAAAAACGATTTCGGCATCAAGTGGGACGATCCCGCGCTGGGCATCGCCTGGCCGCTGCCGGCGGGTGAGGTGATCCTTTCGGATAAGGATTTGAACCAGCCGCTGCTGGCCGACGTGGCCGACAATCTGCCCTTCTAACAGATCGCCCAGCCGTCCTGATTTCCGGCTGGGCTTTTTCCTTTCCTGAGACAAAGCTTTGTCCCGAGACACGGCGGCGTCCCGAGACAAAGCTGAGCGAAAGAGGTTCCTTCCCTATGAAACGCATTCTGGTGACCGGCGCTGGTGGCTACATCGGCAGCACTCTTGTCCCCCTGCTCTTGGAAGAGGGCTATGAAGTCCGCGCCATTGACCGCTTCTTCTTCGGTCAGGAAATGCTCGCCAAGCACGAGCGCCTGGAGCTTATCCAGGAAGACACCCGCAAGCTGAGGCCGGAGCATTTCACCGGCATCGACGGGGTGATCGATCTGGTCGCCATTTCAAATGATCCCTCGGGCGAACTTTTCCAAGAGCCGACCATGCAGATCAACTGGCAGTCCCGCGCCAGCAGCGCGCGGATGGCCAAGGACGCAGGGGCCTCCCGCTACATTCTGCCGTCGTCCTGTTCGATCTATGGCTTCCAGGATCCGGAATTCATCGCCGATGAAACCACCGCAACCAACCCGCTGACCACCTACGCCAAGGCCAACGAAAAGGCCGAGCAGGACACCCTGCCGCTGGCGGACGAGAACTTTACCGTGGTGGTGTTGCGGCAGTCGACGGTGTACGGGCTGGCCCCGCGCATGCGGTTTGACCTGGCAATCAACGGCATGACCTTTGGGGCGTGGAAAACTGGTAAGCTGCCGCTGATGCGCGATGGCAAGCAGTGGCGTCCGATGGTCCATGTTCGCGATACCGCGCGGGCGCAAATGTTCATGCTGACGGCCGACGCCGATAAGGTGAACGGCCAGGTGTTCAACGTCGGTTCGGCGGAAAATGTCTATCAGCTTGGGCCCCTGGGCGAATTGGTGGCCAACGAGGTGCCGCGCGATGTGGAGGTGGAATGGTATGGGGACGTCGACCATCGTTCCTACCGGGTGAGCTTCGACAAAATCGAGGCCCTCGGCTACAAGGCCGAGCTGACCGCTGAAGACGGGGTGCGGGAAATCTGCGCGGCGCTGGATGCGGGCACGCTCGACAAGGACGACAAGACCATCACGCTGGAATGGTACAAGAACCTTTCCAAATGGCTGGATCTGGTTGAAAAAAGCGGCGAAGTCAGCACTGAGGAGCGCAAGGTCGTCGAAAGCACCGTCATGTACGGCGGGATGCTGAAAATATGAAGGCGCTTCTGCTCGGCCCCAATGGGCAGCTCGGCACCGATCTGATGGCGGCCGTGGCCGCTGGGGACTACGGCGACATCACCTTGATTCCCTTCGGACGCGACCAATTGGACGTGTCCGATGTCGCGGCCATCGCGCCTGCCCTGCAAGCTCAGGCGTTCGACGCGGTGATCAACTGCACCAGCTACCACAAGACCGATGAAGTCGAAGACAACGCCGACATGGGCTTTAAGGTCAATGCCTTTGCGGTGCGGCGGCTGGCCGAGGTGTGCGCGGAAAAGAAGGCCCGACTTGTCCATGTCTCCACCGACTATGTCTTTTCGGGTCGGGAACGCCGGACGCCCTACCGCGAAGATGACGGCGTGGGGCCGCTCAATGTCTATGGCGCCAGCAAGGCCTGTGGCGAGAACCTGGCGTTGATCGCCCATCCTGACAGCATCGTGCTGCGGGTGGCCTCGCTGTTTGGCGTCGCCGGGGCCTCGGGCAAGGGGGGAAACTTCGTCGAAACCATGATCAAAGTTGGCCGCGACCGCGGCGAGCTGAAAGTGGTCGACGACATCACCATGAGCCCGACGGCAACCGCCGACATCGCCTGGATGATTCTATCGCTGCTGACCAGGGAAGCCGACGGCGGGATCTACCATGGCGTCAACTCCGGCCAGGCCACCTGGTACCAGTTCGCCCGTCAGATTATTGAGCAGGCGGGGGTCAAGGCGACGGTGGCGCCCTGTGACAGCAACGCCTTTCCGACCAAGGCCCAACGGCCGGTTTACTCAGTGCTGGACAACAGCAAGCTGAGTGGCGTGATCGGCGCGGTGCCGGCCTGGAGCGATGCCCTGGACCGGTACCTCAAAATCAAGGGTTACAAGGCGTAGTCAGTCGTGATTGCGGGAAAACCCTGAGGTTCCGGCCTCAGGGTTTTTTCTTGAGGGCGGGCCTGTGCTATGCACCTCACGGTTCACACGAAATCAGGGTGCGATCCGGTTTGAACCGCTCCGACTCTAGCGCCCAGCGTTTGAAAAAGCCAACAGCCGGCAAACGTCATAAAGGACAGAAAACGATGCGTGGCATTATCCTCGCCGGTGGGTCCGGCACACGGCTCCACCCCATTACACGCGCGGTCTGCAAGCAGTTGCTGCCGGTCTACGACAAGCCGATGATCTACTACCCGCTGTCGGTGCTGATGTTCGCGGGCATCAAAGACATCTTGATCATCACCACGCCCCACGATCAGCACCTGTTTCAAGCGCTGTTGGGCGATGGCGGCGATTGGGGACTGAACTTGTCCTATGCCGCCCAGCCCAAACCGGAAGGCCTGGCCCAGGCCTTCATCATCGGCGAGCAGTTTGTCGGCAACGATTCCTGCGCGCTGGTGTTGGGGGACAACATTTTCTATGGCCACGGTCTGCCGGAAGCGCTTTCGGCCGCCGCCAAGAAGGATGATGGCGCCACGGTCTTTGCCTATTCGGTGGTTGATCCGGAACGCTATGGCGTGGTGGAAATGGACCGCAATGGCCTGGCGGTCTCGATCGAGGAAAAACCCCAGATGCCGAAGTCCAACCTGGCCGTCACCGGCATTTATTTCTACGACAATGACGTGGTGGACGTGGCCAAGCAGATCAAGCCGTCGGGGCGTGGCGAGTTGGAAATCACCGATGTCAACAACCACTATCTCGAGGCCAAGAAGCTGCATGTCGCCCAGCTGGGGCGCGGCCATGCCTGGTTCGACACCGGCACCTGCGACTCGTTGCTGGAAGCCGCCGAGTTTGTCCGGGTGCTGGAAAAACGCCAAGGCCAGAAAATCGCCTGCCTGGAAGAAATCGCCTACCGCAACGGTTGGATCGACGCCGAACAGGTGCTGCGCCTGGCCGAACCGCTGAAGAAATCCGGCTACGGCCTGTACCTGGAGCGGCTGGTTCAGGGGCGCTGAAGCCGACCGGCGACGGCTAAAAAAAGGCCCGGCGGGGAGTGTCCCGTCGGGCCTTTGTCGTTGGCTTCTTTCCTCGTCGATCTCAGGCTAAGTCACCGACTCGTACGTGCGCAACCAAATGGGCTGCGATGCCCGCTGGACCGATGCGAGGAAGCTTGTCATAGCGGGTTGCGACAGCCCGGAAACGCTTGAGTTTGCTGAACAACCTCGTCAGCCAATCGCCCGTTCCGCGCCATCGGTTAGACCGGTCCACCCAGGTTATATGCGGCCCATATCTATCGGGGCGGAATGTCCGCCGCTGGCGCAAGCAAGCGGTCCTGAGTCGCCAGAAGATGCCGTTCAGAACTCGCCGGTCATCCCCGCTTCCAGGAATTCGGGAAAGGGCTTCACATCGCAGACAGCTTGTGAAGCCCTTTTATGGCCATCTGGCCTAGATCGGCAGGTGAATCAGGCCGGCGCGTTTAAGGTGGTCGACCACCTGTTCGGCCAGCTGCTCGGCGCTGTACTTGCCGGAGTCCAGATGAATATCCGGCTGTTCGGGCGCTTCATAGGGTTGATCAATCCCGGTGAAGTTCTTGATCAGACCTTCGCGGGCCTTGGCGTAAAGCCCTTTGGGATCACGGCTTTCACAGAGCGCCAGCGGCGCGTCGACGAAGATCTCCAGGAACTCGCTCTCCGCCACCAGGGAACGGGCCAGTTCCCGCTCGCTCTTGAAGGGGGAGATGAAGGAGACCAGGGTGATCAAACCGGCTTCGACAAACAGGCGCGACACTTCCCCCACCCGGCGGATGTTTTCCACCCGGTCGGCATCGGTAAAGCCCAGGTCTCGGTTGAGGCCGTGGCGGACATTGTCGCCGTCCAGGGTGTAGGTGTGCCGACCCAGCGAGTGCAGCCGCTTTTCCACCAGATTGGCGACGGTCGACTTTCCAGAGCCAGACAGGCCGGTAAACCACAGCACGCAGGGCTTTTGGCCCTTGAGGTTGCCGTGGGCGGTCTTCGACACTTCCAGTTGATGCCAGACGATGTTGGAGGCGCGGCGCAGGGCAAAGCGCATCAAGCCGGCGGCCACCGTGGCGTTGGTGGTGCGGTCGATCAGAATAAAGCCGCCCATTTCCCGATTGTCTTCGTAGGGATCGAAGTTGATGGCCCGGTCCAGGGAAATGTTACAGCGGCCGATTTCGTTCATTTCCAAGACCTTGGCGGCCTCGTGCATGCCCGAATTGATATCGACCTTGTACTTCAGTTCGGAAATCGTGGCGTTGGCGGTTTGCGGCCCCAGCTGCAACAGATAGGGCCGGCCCGGCAGCAGATGCTCGCCGTCCATCCAGATCAGGTCGGCGGAAAGCTGGTCGGCATGTTCCAGGGTGCTTTCCTGCGGCACCAGGATGTCGCCCCGGCTGACGTCGATTTCCCGGTCCAGCACCAGGGTGATGGCGGTGCCCGGATTTGCCTGCGCCTGGCTGCCGTCGAAGGTCACCAGGTCCTTGACCACGGCCTTTTGCCCGGCGCCAGCCACGGCGACCGTGTCGCCCACCTGGATCGGCGCGCCCAGGACCGTGCCCGCGAAGCCGCGAAAATCCAGGTTGGGTCGGTTGACCCACTGAACCGGCAAGCGAAATTGGCCGCTTTGGCGGGCCACCGAAGGCGCGGCCTGCTCGAGGAACTCCAACAGGGTCGGGCCTTGGTACCAGGCAGTGTTGCTGTAGCGCTTGGCCAGATTGTCGCCGGCCATGGCGGAGACCGGGATTGCCGTAACCTGCAGCCCCAGACCGTCGGCGATTTCGTGGTAGGTGTCTTCAATCGCCCGGTAGGTGGCTTCGTCGTAGTTAACCAGATCCATCTTGTTGACGGCCAAGACGACGGTCTTCACCCCCAACAGCGAGACGATCAGGCTGTGGCGGCGGGTCTGGGTGAGAATGCCCTTGCGCGCATCGATCAGCAAAACCGCCAGATCGGAGTTCGAGGCCCCGGTGGCCATGTTGCGGGTGTACTGCTCGTGACCGGGGGTGTCGGCGACGATGAATTTGCGGCGCGGCGTATTGAAGAAGCGATAGGCCACATCGATGGTGATGCCCTGCTCGCGCTCGGCTTCCAAGCCGTCGACGAAAAGCGAAAAATCGATGCCCTCCGGGCCGGTCGGGCGACCGGCGCTCAGTGCGCGCGCCTGCGCCAACTGGTCGTCGAGGATCAGTCCGGCGTCAAACAGCAGCCGCCCAATCAGCGTCGATTTTCCATCGTCGACCGAGCCGCAGGTCAGAAAACGCAGCAGGTCGCGGTCGATCTGGGCGGCGGAGCCGGAGGTCGTTGTGATAATTTCGTCGCCGCGCATCAGAAGTAACCTTCCTGCTTCTTGCGTTCCATGGAGGCCGAGCCATCGCCATCGATCAGCCGGCCTTGGCGTTCGGAGGAGCGGCTCTCGACCATTTCCTCGATGATTTCATCGAGGGTTTCGGCCGTCGAATCGATCGCTCCGGTCAGGGGATAGCAGCCCAGGGTGCGGAACCGCACCTTGCGCATTTCCACCTCTTCGCCCGGGTTGAGCGGGTAGCGCGCGTCGTCGACCATGATCAGAGTGCCGCTGCGATGGACAACCGGGCGTTCCTTGGCGAAGTAGAGCGGCACCAGGGGAATGTCTTCGTGGACGATGTAGCGCCAGACATCCAGTTCGGTCCAGTTGGACAGCGGGAAGATCCGCATCGACTCGCCGTCGGCCAGCCGCGCGTTAAAAACCTGCCACAGTTCGGGGCGCTGCTTTTTCGGGTCCCAGCGATGCGCGGCGGTGCGATGGGAGAAGACACGCTCCTTGGCGCGGGATTTTTCCTCATCGCGGCGCGCCCCGCCGATGGCGGCGTCAAAGCCGTGCATGTTCAGCGCCTGGCGCAGCGCTTCGGTTTTCATGACCTGGGTGTGGACCTCGCCGCCGTGGCTGATCGGACCGATACCCTCCGCCCTGCCGCGAGGATTTTGGTGCACGATCAGATCCAGGCCGTAGCGTTGGGCGGTTTCGTCGCGAAATTCAATCATCTCGCGGAACTTCCAGCCGGTATCCACATGCAGCAATGGAAAGGGCGGGACGGAGGGCCAGAAAGCCTTGCGCGCCAAATGCAGCAGTACGCTGGAGTCCTTGCCGATGGAATACATCATGACCGGCTTGCGGAACTCGGCAGCCAGTTCGCGGAAGATATAGATGCTCTCTGCTTCAAGGGCTTGCAGGTCGCGAGGCAACGGGTTGGACTTGGGCATGGTCATACGGCGGCGATCAAAAGCTCGATAAAAAAGGTGAAAGCCGACCCGGCCTCCTGGCCTTGCCACCGCGGCACAAGCGGGATCCGTCAGCCGACCTTCCGGATGGAAAGACGGCGGACCGAAACGGCTGTGCCAGGGGCGCAAACCAAAAGGGTGAAAACTTCTGGAGTTTTCACCTGTCGGCAACCGAAGTGCCAATGAACCCTTGAAGACCCTCAGGGTCAAGTACAAAGCGGCGGCAAGGGCGAAGAATTTTACAAAAAATTCTGGAGAACAAATTTATTAACACAAGATCAAGTGTGATTATGCAGGTTCCAACGCGCGTCCGACAGCGCCTTGGAGGAGCGATGCAACGGCGCAGCGGGTCCGGTGCGCCGCGGGCGGGGAAATCAGCGCTTCTTCTTCAGGACCACAACCTTGCCAACGGTCTCCTGGTGTTCGTAGTCGCCGCTTCGCTGCAGTTCTTGCATCAATTGGTAGGGTCCAACTTCGGGATCGGTGGCGTCGTCGAAAACCGCGATTCCTCCCTTTGTCAGGTGGGGAAGCCAGCAGTCCGCATCGCGCTTGACCCCTTCGTAGGAGTGGTCGCCGTCAATGAACAGCAAGCTGATAGGGTCTTTCCAGCCCGGCGCGATGATTTCACTGGAAAGGTTGACCAGCCGCACGGCCTTGAAACAGCCGGTGCGCAGCATGTTCTTATAGAAATGCCCCCGGTCGTTGGCACCGAATTCGCCGCCGTAGATACCGGTGAAGGGTTCGTGGGGATCCACCGCGTAGACCTTGATGTCGAAGCCCGCGTCCAGCACGGCCAATCCCATGGCGGTTGAGGAGCGCCCGCGCCAGGAGCCGACTTCCAGAATGCAACCCTCGGTGACTTGACTGGCCAGGCTGTACAGCAGTTCCACCTCGGTGGGATGCATGGAGCCACGGACGGAGAGAATGGTTTTCCGGTGATTTTCAAACAACATGGCAAAGGTTCATCCTAATGGGGTTCATCCGAATTGGGCTCATTCGAATTGAGGCTATCCTGATTGGCTTGTCCGGCCCCGGCGCGCCGCGGACCGTGCATTGGCGCAGGGGGGGGGCGGGGGAACAAGAGCCGGCAAACATTATCGGACCCAGGGCGGGCGGTGACGAGGTGGAAAAGCAAGCGACAGATCGGTCGCGTCCAGGGTCAAGTTGGGGTTGTAGTAGGGATCCTGGCGGAGCAATCCGCCCCAGGTTTCCTCGATCTCGCGCACTTCCCGGGCAAAGGCCATTCGGCGTTCCGGCGTCTCGTCGGGCACCCGGGTGGCGGATTCCAGATGATAAAGCTCGGCATAGGGCGTCCACAGCAGACGGTAGTTGGCGCGATGCAGACGCAGGCAAAAATCAACGTCGTTGAAGGCGACGGCGATTTCCTCGTTAAAGCCGCCAACCTCGCGGTAGACATCGCGGCGCAAAACCAGGCAGGCGGCGGTGACCGCGGCGAAATTCTGGGTCACGAAGGCGCGGCCGAAATAGCCTGGGAATGAGCGGGGTTCGTGCTTGTAGATATGCCCGGCGGTTCCCGACAGCCCAAGAACCACGCCAGCGTGTTGCAGCGACCCGTCCTCATAGTAGAGCTTGGCGCCCACGCCGCCGATTTCCGGGCGCAGCGCGTGGGAAACCATTTCCTTCAGCCAGGCGCGGTGGATGACCTCCACATCGTTGTTGATCAAGCCAATGATCGACCCGTTGGCTTTTTCGACCGCCCAGTTGTTGATGGCGGAGAAGTTGTACGGCTTTTCGTATTTCAGCACCCGGATGCGCGGGTCGGCGACAACCTTGTCAAAGTAGTCGAGCGTTTCCTGCTTTTCGCTAAGATTGTCGACAATGATGATTTCCACCGCCGAATAGTCGGTGCGGTTCAACAGACCATCCAGGCAATTGCGCAGCAGGGAAAGCTTGTCGCGGGTGGGGACGATCAGCGACACCAGCGGCAGATCTTCCGGCAGGCGATAGAGCACGCGGTGATAGGGGACGCCGGGAGCCTTTGTGATGGTGGCGGTTATGTCGCGTCGCGCCAAGTGCTCGCGCAGCGCCTTTTGCGCCGCTTCGAACGGGTAATCCTTTTCATCCTGCGACAGAGCCGTGGAGCCGGGAATGGCCCGCCAGTGGTAGAGGATGTGCGGGATGTGGCGAATTTTGTCGGGCGCAATCCGATCAATCACCCGCAGCACCAGGTCGTAGTCCTGCGAGCCGTTGAAGGCGTCGCGCAGGCCGCCAAGCTCTTTCACCAGCGCGCGGCGGATGGCGGTCAGGTGGTTGAAGTAGTTCTGGCTGAGCAACAGATCGTAGGACCAGTCGGGCTTGAAGTAAGGGTCGTAGCGTCGCCCGGTTTCATCCATCTTGTCTTCGTCGGAATAGATAATTTCAACGTCCGGATGGGCATTGATTTCCTCGGCCAGATAATAGAGCGCGTGCTCCGAAAGCTCGTCGTCATGATCCATGAAAACCACGAATTCACCCTGCGCCAAGGCGAGCGCGGAATTGGTGGCGGCGGAAATTTTGCCGTTTTCCTCCCGGAAGGTCGCTTTGATCCGGGAGTCTTCGCGGATCAGGTCTTCAATCAGCGACCGAACGGCGGGGTCGGTGGAACAGTCCTCGCCAATACAGAGTTCCCAGTTGCCGTAGAGTTGGCGTTGCAGCGAACCGATCGCCTTGCGCAGCCACTTCTCCGGCGCGTTGTAAACCGGCATAACCACGGAAATCAGCGGCTTTTCCGCCATGATATCGATGGCGGCTTGGATCAGCACCCGGTCCGAAGTGCTGAGGTCGTCGAAGCGGGCGATCCACTCGTCATAGTCATTGGCGCTGCGGTAGGTGCGCAGCAGGCGGGCTTTGAGCAGTCCCAATCCGCCTTCGCGCAGGGTTAGCAGCAAGCGGTTGACGAGTGACAGGACCGAGGTCGGGTGGCGCAGAATCAGCTTCACGCGCGGCCAGATCAGGCTTGCCGCCAAGGCCAGCGTGCCCAGCTCATAGAGCCGCGCTTGATCAATTTTGAAGTGTCCGGCGCGCGCCACCGGTTTGAGGTGGATCGCTTCGGTTTGCTGGGGCAGGGGAAAGCGGTGGCGAATCTCGCCGCTGAAGTGGCGGGCCAAGGTGAGGGGAGGATTTTCGTCACCTGTCTCGCAACCTCGCCAGTAGAGGCGCGGGACAAGCGCCTGCTCTTCGGTTTCGGCGTGGTAGCTCAGCATCACCCAGCCTGTCGGCGACCAGTCCCTGTGCGGCACCAGTTTGAAGCAGGCCTCTTCACTCTCCGCGCGCCAGCCATCACCGTCGCGCGCCAGATCCTGCTGCGGGTCCAGATGCAGATGATAGCGGCGAAAGCGTAACAGCTTGCAAAGAAAGCGCCGCGCCGCCGAGGGATGTTTGACTTTATTGCCCGCCACCAGATCCGATGCGGGCAAGGCCTTATTTTCTGACATGAATGCTCTGACTTGGTCGGCGAGAAATATCTGCGGGGCACGAAGAGGGTGATCGGTTCGGAAGGAAGCGCTTGGCGCTCCGGCTCTGTCGTCAGTCACCTTCTAATCGCTTGATAAGAGGCGGATTCACGGACTAACGGGGATCATGGCGCGATTCCCGTTAAACCGATCCGACTCTAGCGTTATAGGGCGGGTAACGAAACCGCCGAGACGCGTGATTTGTGGGAAAAAGGCGATCCGTGGCGCCGCTTTGCCGTCTTTTTCCCGCCTGCGGGTCTGTCAGCGATCGTTTCACCGCTTTTGCCTGTCATCGTCTTCCAGATAGTCCTGCCAGGGCGTGGTCAGGCGCGGCGGAAAGGCGTAGCCAAACTCATCGACGATGTAGCAGAGGTTGGGGTTGTAGTGGGGATCGGTGTGCAATGTCGCGCCCCAGCGGTCCTCCATTACCTGAATCTCACGCTTGAAGCGGTCGATTTTCTCCTCGGCCAGATCCGATCCCCGCGACGCCGATTCCAAGTGATATAGCTCGGCGTGCGGCGTCCAAATGATCTTGTGGCCCTGCTGGCGTATCTTCATACAGAAATCCACGTCGTTGAAGGCGACGGCGAAATTCTTTTCGTCCAGCATTCCGACCTCTTCATAGACGGTTTTCTTGACCAGCAAACAGGCGGCCGTACAGCAGGAAACCTCGCGGGTGAGGCCGAGCCAGCCCATGTAGCCGGGGTCGGCGTGCGACCAGTAGCGAAAGACGTGCCCGGCAACGCCGCCCATGCCGATCACCACGCCGCCATGTTGGATCGAGCCATCGCCGTAGTAGAGCTTGGCGCCCACCGCGCCCACCTCGTCGCGCAGCAGATGGCTGACCATTTCCTTCAGCCAGTCATCGTGAATGATTTCGATGTCGTTGTTGATCAGTCCCAGCAGTTGCCCCTTGGCCTGTCGGGCGGCGAAGTTGTTGATGGCGGAAAAGTTGAAAGCCGCGCCATAGGAAAGGATTTTCACCCGCGCGTCGGCCTTGAGTTCTTCGAAGTAGGCAAAGGTTTCCGGCTCTTCGCTGCCGTTGTCGACGATCAGAATTTCCAGCTTCGGATAGTCGGTCTTGTGCCGCAGCCCCTCGATGCAACCGCGCAGCAACCCCACCTTGTCGCGCGTCGGCACGATCAGCGAGACCAGCGGCCAGTCGTCGGGCCAGGCGCGCCGGACCCGGTGATAGCCGGGCGAAAGCGGGGCCGCCTCGATCGCCGCCACCGCCACCGATTGCTGTTCCAAGTGCTCCTTCAGCGCCCGGCGCGCGGTTTCGCGCGCCCTGTCCTGCTGGGTGATGGAAAAGGTTTCGGCCGACGCGAAATTGCGCCAGTGATAGAGCACCCGGGGGATATGGCGAATTTTTTCAGGCTGGGTTGCGCCCACCGCGCGAAGCGCCAGGTCGTAGTCCTGGCTTCCTTCGAACCCCAGGCGGAAACCACCAATTTCCTTCAGCAGCCGGGTCCGGTACGCGCCCAGGTGGCTGATGATGTTCTGCCCCAGAAACAGCTCGTGGTTCCAATCGGTTTTGAAGTAGGGCTCGTAGCGGCGTCCCGCTTCATCGATCTTGTCTTCATCCGAATAGATGATGTCCAGATCGGGATGACTGTTGATTTCCAGCGCCAGGAAATAGAGCGCGTGGTCGGGAAGCAGATCGTCGTGATCCATCAGGGCGACGAACTCGCCCGCCGCCAACTCGAGGGCGGTGTTGCTCGCGGCGGAAATGTGCCCGTTTTCTTCCCGAAAGATCAGCTTGATGCGCGGGTCCCGGCTGCTTTCTTCGCGCAGCACCTGGCGGGTTTGCGGGTTGGACGAGGCGTCGTCGGCGATGCAAAGCTCCCAGTTGTCGTAGAGCTGGTTTTGCACCGACCCGATTGCGGCGCGCAAATAGTCCGGCGCGCTGTTGTAAACCGGCATGACCACGGAAATCAGCGGGCGCAGGGCAAGGTCGGCCTGGTGGGTGGCGATGGCCTTTCGGTCCGCCGGGCTGCGGGTCTCGTGGTGCTTGATCCAAAAGCCGTAGGCGTTGGCGGAGGTAAAGGGCTCCTCGAAACGCCCCTCGGCGCGGGGAAGCGCAAGCGGCGGCAACGAGCACAGCGCCCGCCAGGGCGTAAGGCCGACAATTTCCCTGCGCGCCCGAAACACCTCCAGCCCCCCGACTTCGCGAATCTCCAGGTCATCAATCCGGAAGTCCCCCAGGCCGATAAAGGGGTCAAGCCGCAGGCCCAAGGTCGGATTGGGCAGCCAAAGATATTGCGAAATATTGCCCTGTTCGTTGGCGATCAGCGGAATGCAACAGTCGTCGCCATAGCCGGCGCCCGCATTGTAGGCGAGCTGCGCCATCAGGCTGCGGCTGCCGGTATAGCTAAAGGACAGATGCACCCAACCGTTGGGCAAGAAGGCTTGATCCGTGTCCAGCCGGAACTGCGGAACGGCCCGCACCGCGCGATGGTAGGGTCGCCCGTGACCATCTTTCAACGCGACGATATCCAGCACCGGAACCAAGGTGAGGCCGTGGGTTTTGCTTCGCCATAGCTTCTTGAACGGCGTGGTTATTGTTTCCCAAAGTCGCAAGGGGGCGGCGAGCCGCCAGGTTTTCGATTGGCGAAGGGTGGAAATTCGCGCCTCGGCCGCCACCGCCTTTTCCGTCATCTCGGCGATCAACCGGCGCGCCGCGTCGCCGCGCTGGCGCAGGTTCTCCCGCTCATCGCGCAGCCGCGCATGCTCCAAAGCCTCCATGTTTTCGGAGGTTTGAACAGGCTGAACCTTCTTTGCCTTGGTTTGGGCCGACTTGGACTTGCGGGGAGCTGCGCTTGAGCGAGGCATGGATGATCGGGCTCTTTTTTTTAAACGCCGAGGGCGTGGATCGTGGAGGTGGATAACGGTGTTGGATAACGGTGTGTTGGATAACGGTGTGTTGGATAACGGGGCGGGATTTGGCTCGACCGCTATCTTGCCGGGCCATCCGGTTGGTCAGGACTTGTAGGCCTGCCAGGGCCGTGCGATCCGCGGTGGACAGGCGTAATCCAATCCCTCGCCATGGAGGGTCAGAAAGGGGTTGAAAAACCGGTTGTCGGCGATCTCCTTGCGCCAGCGCTGGCTGAACAGCTTGCGGCTTTCCACCGATAGGTCAACATCACACAGCGCCGGACGTAAGGGATGGGAATCCCGGTCGGTCAACTTCAGGCTGCTTTCGGGCGTCCAAAGCACCCGCAACCCGGCCTGCCAAAGTCGAAGGCAAAGATCCGCGTCGGCCAGGCCGTCTGGAAAGGCCGAGGCATCGAAGCCGCCGCATTCGATAAAGAGATCTTTTCGGATCAACAGGCAATCCAGGCTCAGCGACGAGACGTTGCGGGGCAGGCAAAGCCACCCGTTGTAGCCCGCGTCGCCTCGCTCGGCGCCGCGGAAGGGGGCGGTCAGCAGCGCGTCTTCGTCCAGGCAGTAGCCGGAAAAATAGACCCGATCCCTGTGATCCAGCAACCGGCTGCCCACCGCGCCGATGCCGGGTCGGTGGGCCTGGGCCAGCAAGCTGGTCAGCCAGTTCCGCTCCACCAGCTCGGCGGCGGGCGAAAGGAAGCAGAGATAGTCGCCCGTTGCCGCCGCCGCCAAGGAATTCAGCGCGACGCTCGGCGATGCGGTTTCCGTCAGGCTGAGGGCTTTATGGGGCGCGTCGTCGGTGGGATCGGCTGGCGGCGTTTGTCCCGGCCGACGGGCCCAAAGCAGCTCCAAAGCCGGATGGTCGCTGTCGCGCTGCAAGCGGGCCAGGGCTTGCTGTTGCGACGGGCTGGCGAAGGGCTGGCTGGCAATCAGGCTGATCTTGGGCAGCGGACTGGGCAGTGGATGGGAAACGAGATGAAAAATCGGTGTGTTTTCCGCTTCCCTCACCTCGACCTCTCGGCTGTGGCAACGCCGCTCGTGATCGACCAAAGCTTGGCGGGCGGTTGCCAGGGCGCGGCCCTGCTGGGTGGTGGAAAAGGAGCCGGAGGTGGAAAAGACCCGCCAATGATAGAGCACATCCGGGATCCGGCGCACCTTGTCGTGGCGGGTGGCTTCCAGGGCGCGGATCGCCAGATCGTAGTCCTGGCTGCCTTCGTAACCGAGCTGGAATCCGCCGATCTTTTTCAGCAGCGCCGTGCGATAGACACCCAGATGGCTGACCAGGTTTTGACCGAGGAAAAGATCATAGTTCCAGTCTTGCTTGAAGTAGGGGCCCCAGCGTTCACCGGCTTCGTCGATCTTGTCCTCGCTGCTGTAAAGGATGTCCGCCTCGGGGTGATCTTGCAGTTCCAGGACCAGCCGATAGAGAGCATGGGCGGGCAAAAGATCATCATGGTCCATCAGCGCGGTGAATTCGCCTTCCGCCAAGTCGATGGCCGAATTGGTGGCGGCGGAGATGTTGCCGTTTTCCGTCCTGAAGGTCAGCTTGATGCGCCGGTCCTTCTCGGCATAGCGCCGCAGCACCGCCTTGCCCGCCGGCTCGGGCGAGCAGTCGTCGGCGATGCAGAGTTCCCAGTTGGAATAGGCCTGGGCCAGCACCGAGTCCAGCGCGGCGGCCAGATAGTCCGGGTCGCTGTTGTAGGTTGGCATGACGATGGAAATAAGCGGCCGATAGGCGAAATCCTCGATCTGTCGCCCGATGGCGGCGAGATCCTCCTGGTCCAGGCTGTCAAAGCGCGCCGCCCAGATCCGATATCCGGCCTCCAGGCCGCTTCGGATCGGCGCGAGCAGGTCGATCTTGGCCTGGTGAACCCCTTTTTTGACAAGCAAGCCGATAAAGCCCGGCAGGCCGGAAGGCTGATGCTGCAAAAGCTGATGCAAAAGTTGGATTTGACCAAGGTGAGTGGCCTTGATCGCGGTGAACTGCAGCGGGTGATCGCCTTTTATGTCCAGCCGCAGGCGTTTGGTGGTTGCGGGCAGGCGAACCAGATGTTGGCTCCGGCCCGGGGT
>CAXBMB010000019.1:0-56040 GCA_963976695.1 uncultured Rhodovibrionaceae bacterium | reverse complement strand
GCGCAGCGGGAGCGGACCATCTCGGCGGCGAAAAATCTTATCGGCCGGGTCGGTCGCCTGGTCGCGGAGGAAACCATCCAGCTTCACGGCGGCATCGCCATGACCTGGGAGTACGCCCTGCCGCATTTTGCCAAGCGCCTCACCATGATTGACCACTTGCTGGGCGATACCGACCATCACTTGGAGCGTTTCATCGCCCTCAATCAGGGGGCGGCGTGAGCGCGCCCGGCCCGCTTTCCATCGCCGAGGAAAGCTGGCGGGACCACACCCGGCTGTCCAACGGCGCGGCGGTGGAGAGGCTGATCGAAACCACTGCGGGCGTGCAGGAAACCTTTGGCTATCTGGTCAAGGTGGGGGCCGAAGAATGCGAAATCGTCATGACGGTGGCGGGGCGTCACCTCAACATCGCCGATAATCTGCATGGCGGGGTGGTCTGCACGCTGTTGGACGCCGCCTGTTCCTACGCCTGCGTGCGCCACGCCGATCCCCGGATGGCCGTGCCGGTGGTGACCCTGTCGCTCACCACCCAGTTTGTCGGCACGGTGCAACAGGGGCGCTTGCTGACCCGGGCCCGGGTGCTGGGCGGTGGACGCAAAACCCTCTTCGCCGAGGGCGAGATCTACAGCCAGGACGGCCGCTTGCTGGCTAAGGCCAACGGGAACTGGAAGCTGCTCCAGCGGCGCACCGAAAGCGACGGCGACGGAACCGCGCGGGCGCGTTCCCTGGGTTAGCTCCCCGGGAGGCCGAAGGAAGCCGCCCAGCGGCGAGAATAGAAGAGAGAAGAGCGGATTATGACGCAGGGAATCGATATTAAGCAGGATGGGCGGGTGCTGGTGGTCACCAACGACAGCCCGGCCACCCGCAATGCCTTGACGCCGGAGTTCTATCTGAACTTTAGGGCCGCCCTGGGCAAGGCGGACAAGGACCCGGGCGTGGGCGCCGTTGTGTTAACCGGGGCCGGTGATTTCTTCTGTTCCGGCGGCAATCTCAAGGGTCTGCAAGCGCGGCGCCTGCTGGATGAAGCCGGGCGGCGCGCCAGTCTGGACAAACTCCATGATCTGATTCGCGCGATGCGGGCCTGCGCCAAGCCGATCGTGGCGGCGGTGGAAGGCGGGGCGGCCGGCGCCGGCGTTTCCCTGGCCTTGGCCTGTGATCTGCTGGTTGCCGCCGCGCCGGCTTCCTTTTCCGTCGCCTACGTTAAAATCGGCCTGACCCCCGATGGCGGGGCGACATACTTTTTGTCGCGGGCTCTGCCGCGCCAGCTGGTCACTGAACTTTGCATGACCGGCCAGCCGGTCACGGCGACCCGGCTGGCGACGTTCGGTCTGGTCAATCGTCTGGTCGAGCCGGGCCAGGCGCGGGACGAAGCGGTACGGTTCGCCGCCGAACTGGCCCGCGGACCCGGCCAGTCTCTCGCGCGGATCAAGGAGTTGTGCAGCGCGGCCAGCGGCAACAATCTCGACAGCCAGTTGGAACTGGAAGCCCAGTTCATGGCCAAGGCCCTGGGCAGCGCCGACGGCGCCGAGGGCATCGACGCGTTTCTGGAAAAGCGGACGGCAAACTTTTCCAAGTAAGCCTCCGCAAGGGACTTGCGAAAAAGAACGACCGTACGTTTAATGGGATTCCATCGCCCCGAAACGGCAGCAGAAAGTAGGAAAGATGTTGGATCAGGTAACCGCCCCCAGCTTGAAAACCCCGATTACCGAGCTGTTTGGCATTCAGACCCCGATTGTCGCGGGCGGGTTGCAGTGGCTGGCCGATGCGGCCTATGTGGCCGCGGTTGGCCGGGCCGGCTCAATCGGGTTTGTCACGGCGGCGTCGTTTGCCGAACTGTCCGAGTTGCGCGATGAAATTCGCAAGTGCCGCGATCTGTGCGACGGCAAACCCTTCGGCGTCAACGTGTCCATGCTGCCCAAGTTGGTGCAGGGCGAAAAGACCCAGCAGGTTTTCGATCTGATTGTCGAGGAGGGGGTGAAGTTCGTCGAAACCTCCGGCCGCAATCCGGAGCCTTACCTGCCGCCGCTGAAAGCCGCCGGCATCAAGGTGATCCACAAGGTTCCCGCCGTGCGCTATGCGCTCAAGGCCCAATCGATTGGCGTCGATGCGGTTTCGATTGTCGGGGCGGAGTGCGGCGGCCATCCGGGGATGGACATGGTGGGTTCCTTTGTCAACGCCGCCATGGCGGCGTCGGTCTTGGACATCCCCTATCTGATCGGCGGTGGCGTCGGGCACGGCTCGCAAATCATCGCCGCGCTGTCGATGGGGGCTGGCGGCGTGGTCATCGGGACCCGTTTTCTGGTCGCCGAGGAGCTTTGGGCCTGCGACGCCTACAAGCAGGTGATGGTGGCCGCCAACGAGCGCGATACCGTGCTGACCATGTCGTCGGTGCGCAACACCATCCGCACGCTCAAGAACCAGACCACCGAGGCGGTGTCGAAGATTGAGCAGGAAAATCCCGAGGTCACCATTCAGCAGCTGTTGCCGCTGGTCTCTGGCAAGATTGGCCGCCAGGCCTATGAAACCGGCGACTGCTCCAGGGGGCTGCTGTCCATGGGCCATGCGGTGGTTTTTGCCGACCGCGTGGCCGGAATAGCGCAGATTGTCGAGCAACTGAACGCCGAAGCCCAGGTGGCGCGGGCGCGGCTGCTGACAATCTGACCGCCCCAAGCCCGGACCGCCGCGGGACCGTTTATTTTTTGTTAGCTTTGAATTGCCAAGATGGCGCAGCTCTTTGCTGAAGCGCCGTCCGGTCAAACAGCACCACCCGGTGGTTGATCTGTTTGGCCGACCGCGCCCTACCCAGAAGAGCAGAGGTTGAGCGACGCCAGAAACGAAGCGCCAAGCGCTTCTGTCTCTGGCGATTAGGCTTTGGAACAAGACGTTCGGTTCTTGGGGGTCCCGCACCGCCAGGCGGTGAAGCTGCGCTGTTGATCGGGCGGAGGAAAGCCGGGCGGCGCGGCGGCCGGCAAGCGATAAACTGGGGGCATCTGATGGAAGAGGCGCTGATGAACCTGTCGGATCCTTCGTTGGATTTCGATGAACTCTTTCCGATGATTTTCAACATCAGCAGCAATCTTCTGTCGATCACGCGGGTGGCCGACAATTGCATCCTCAGGGTCAATCCCGCCTGGCTCAACGCCTTCGGCTACCAGGCCAGCGAGGTGGTCGGCAAGACGAGCCAAGAACTGAACCTGTGGGTCGACCAGGCCCAGCGCCAGTGCTTGAAGAACGTCATCGAGACCGACGGCGAGCACGATCAGTTCGAGGCGCTGTTCCAAGGTAAGGATGGCCGCCGCCGCCACTGTCTGGTCACCGCCCGGGCCTTCGACAACAAGGGCGTCGAGTGCTACCTTTTCAGCAGCGAAGACATCACCGCCGACAAGCAGGCCGAGAAAACCGTCTTGGCGTCGCGCGCCATTCTGGCCGACGCGATCGAGAGCATCAACGAAGGTTTCGTGCTTTACGACGCCAGCCACCGCCTGATCGTCTGCAACTCGAAATTTCGCGAATTTTATGGCTACAGCAAAAGCGAGACCGCGCCGGGGGTGAGCGCCATCGAATTGGGCCGCTTGGATGTGCAGCGCGGCGCTGTCCTGCTGCCGCCCGAGGCCAGCGGCGAAGAGTATTCGCTGCGCCGCGAGAACCTCGGCGCCGGGCTGTCCAAGTTCATGGTGGTGTAGCTGCGCGACGGCCGCCATCTTCTGCTCAGCGACCGGCAAACCGATAGCGGCGGCATCGTGTCGATCCAAACCGACATTTCCGAATTGAAACACGCCGAAAAGGAACTGTCGCGGCTGCGTGACGAGGCGGTGGCCGCCAACCACGCCAAATCGGAATTCCTCGCCCATATGAGTCATGAACTGCGCACACCACTCAACTCTATCCTGGGCTTTACCCAGGTGATGAGGGAGCAGCTCTTCGGTCCGCTGGGACATGAAAAATATGTCGGTTACGTTGAGCTGGTGTTGCAGTCGGGCGAACACCTGCTGTCGTTGATCAACGATGTGCTTGACCTGTCGAAGGTCGAGGCCGGCGAGCTGGGCCTGGATGAAAAGCCCTTCGAGTTGAATAAAACCCTGGCGGCCTGTGTTCAAATGATCACCGGCCGGGAAACGACCGGGATCTGTTCCCTCTGGCTGGAGGATCGGGGAAAGCTGCCCTTCTTCCTCGGCGATGAGCGGCTGATGACCCAGATCCTGCTCAATCTGCTGTCCAATGCGGTAAAGTTTACCCATCCGGACGGCGAGGTGGTGGTGCGCGCCGACTATGGCGATAGTCAGGGGTGGCGCGTGACGGTCACCGATACCGGCTGCGGCCTGTCGAGCGAAGACATTCCCAAGGTTCTCGAGCCCTTTGGCCAGGTCCGTACCGGGTCGCTGCAGTCCCATGAGGGCACCGGCCTGGGGCTGTCGCTGAGTAAGAAACTGACCGAACTTCACGGCGGGCAGTTGGAAATCGAGAGCACGTTGGGGGCCGGCACCAAGGTAACCCTGTGGTTCCCCAAGGACCGGGCGTTGAAAGTCGCCCAGGTTGACGGGTGAGCCGATCACGCGCGGATCGGGTCAATCGGTGATTTGGGCCAACAGCCAGGTTTTGAACAGCTGCACCGGCGGCGCGTCGGCGCGGTCCTTGGGGATCACCAGATAGTAAGCCTGGGTGCTTTTGATCGGCAGATCCAAGGGGCTGACCAGATCGCCCCGCTCCAGTTCGCTACGCACCAGGAATTCAGGCAGCAAGGCGATCCCCAGGCCGGCGACGGCGGCTTGGGAAACCAGGGTGTACTGCTCGAATTGCATGCCCGTTTCGCCGTCCAGCGTCAGGCCCTGGACGGCGAACCAATCCGCCCAGGCCAGCGGCCGGGTGGCGATGTGCAGCAGCGGCGTTTCCAGCAGGTCGGCGGCGGTTTCGATTCGGCGCTCGGCCAGAAAAGCCGGTGCGCAGAGCGGTAGCGCCACCTCCTTCATCAAAAAAACACAGTCCGCGTCGGGCCAATCGGGGTCGCCGAAGTGAATGGCCGCGTCGAGGTTTTCCCGGCTGAAGTCAAACGGCCGCACATGGGTGACAAAATTCAGGGTGATCCCGGGATGGGTTTCCAGGAACAGCGGAATGCGCGGCACCAGCCAGCGCATGCCGAAGGTCGGTAAAATGCCCAGGTTGAGCACGCCGGCCTTGGGATCGCTGATGATGTGAAGCGCGGCGGTCCGCAGGTTTTTCAGCGCCGTATTCACCGCGCGCGCATAGGATCGCCCCTCGTCGGTCAGGTTGACGGCCTGCTTGTCGCGGGCAAAAAGCTGCACCTGAAGCTGCGCCTCCAGGGTGCGGATCTGTCGGGAAATGGCGCCCTGGGTGAGGTTCAGTTCCCGCGCGGCGGCGGAAAAGGAGCCGCTGCGCGCCGCCGCGTCGAAGGCCTGTAGGGCCGACATGGAGGGCAACAATCGGCGGGGCGGAGTCATAGCCGGTTTCTTCTTTCGCCTGGTGGTTTGATGATTACCGTTTGTAATGACTTTAGGGAAAAATAGTCGTTTGCCTCCCGGATGAAAAGAGGCGAAAGTCGGCGCGATCGAGATTTGAGCCAGCCGCCTTTTCCCAGGCCTGCCTTGCGGCGGCCCGCGCTTTTGCGTCGAACGGGTCGGGTGATCGGCTCGCAAAGCAGGGAAGCAGGACCTCATGAGCGCAGTTGAGAGCTCTTTTCGCAAGGCCACGCGTCTTCAAGGCATCGAGATGTCGATGATCGTGCAGATCACCGAGGCGGCGCGGGCCCGCAAGGCGGAGGGGGCGGATATCATTGCCCTGGGCACCGGCGAGCCGGACTTTGATACCCCCGATCATGTGAAGCAGGCCGCGCAAGAGGCGATGTGGGCGGGCGATACCAAGTACACCGCCACCGCCGGCACCGCTGAATTGAAGGCGGCGGTGCGGGAAAAGTATCGCCGGGAAAACAATCTGGACTTCGCGGCCAATGAAATTCTAATCAGCGTCGGCGCCAAGCAGGTGCTGTTCAACGCCTTCATGGCGACCCTGGACCTCGGCGACGAAGTGATCATTCCGGCGCCCTACTGGACCTCTTATTTGGATATCGTGAAGGTCGCCGGCGGCGTGCCGGTGACGGTTACCTGCACGGCGGACAAGGGCTTCCTTCTGACGCCGGACCAACTGCGCGCCGCCATCACCCCGAAAACCCGCTGGCTGCTGCTCAATTCGCCGGGCAATCCTTCAGGCGCGGCCTATGATCGTGACAGCCTGCGCGCGCTGATGGACGTGGTCGCGGAATATCCCGATCTCTGGGTGATGAGCGACGACATCTACGAACATCTGGTGTACGACAACAACGCCTTTGTCAGCCCGCTTCAGGTGGCGCCGGAGCTGCGCGCCCGCATTCTTTCAGTCAACGGCGTTTCCAAGGCCTACGCCATGACCGGCTGGCGAATTGGCTACGCCGCCGGTCCGGCGGCGCTGATCAAGGAAATGACGGTGGTTCAGGCGCAGGCCACCTCGGGGGCCTGCTCGATCTCGCAGGCCGCCGCCGTGGCGGCGCTGAACGGTCCGCAAGAACTGGTGGCGACGCGCTGCGCGGCGTTCCAGGATCGCCGGGACATGGTGGTTTCTCTGCTGAACGCCACCGAGGGAATTTCCTGTTTGATGCCGGAAGGCGCGTTTTATGTCTTTCCTTCCTGCGTCGGCCTGTTGGGCAAGACCACGCCCGACGGCCGGACCCTGGCGACCGATATGGATTTCTGCACGTTCATCTTGAACAGCGCGGATGTGGCGGTGGTGCCGGGCAGCGCCTTTGGGGCGCCGGGGCATTTCCGTATTTCCTATGCTTACGCAAAAGCTGATTTGGCGCGCGCCTGCCGCCGTATCCAGCAAGCCGTTGAACAGCTAACCTGATCCGGGGCAAGGCTCGCCCGGGCGGATGTCCCTTCCGGCCTGGAAGGTGGCGCTGCCCGGCAGACCGCCCTATTGCAAGACCTTGAGAGGACCCGACCATGACCGGCCTGAAAGCCAAAGACTCCCCAAGTCTAAGCTCCTTTGATTGGCAAGATCCGTTCAAAATGGAAAGCCAGTTGAGCGAAGAGGAGCGGATGATCCGCGACGCGGCCCGCGCCTATGCGCAGGATAAGCTTCAGCCCCGTGTGCTCACCGCCTATCGGGAGGAGCGCTTCGATCGGGAAACAATGAATGAGATGGGTGAGATGGGCCTGCTCGGCCCGACCATCCCGGAGACCTACGGCGGTCCCGGCGTTTCCTATGTCGCCTATGGCCTGATCGCCCGGGAAGTCGAGCGGGTCGACAGCGGCTATCGCTCGGCCATGTCGGTGCAGTCTTCGCTGGTGATGTATCCGATCTATGCCTACGGCAGCGAGGCGCAGCGGCAGAAGTATCTGCCAAAGCTGGCTTCCGGTGACTATATCGGCTGCTTCGGGCTGACCGAACCCGACGCCGGCTCCGATCCGGGCGGTATGAAAACCCGCGCCATCAAGGTCGAGGGCGGCTATGTCCTCAATGGCTCGAAGATGTGGATCTCCAACTCCCCGGTCGCCGATGTCTTCGTCATTTGGGCCAAGTCGGACGCCCATGACGGTAAAATTCGCGGCTTTGTCCTGGACAAGGGCGCCAAGGGTCTGAGCGCCCCGAAAATCGAGGGCAAGCTGTCGTTGCGCGCCTCGATTACCGGCGAAGTGGTGATGGACAACGTGGCGGTCGGCGAAGAGGCCCTGTTGCCCAATGTGGAAGGTCTCAAGGGGCCCTTCGGCTGTCTCAACCGGGCGCGCTATGGCATCGCCTGGGGCGCGATGGGGGCGGCGGAATTCTGCTGGCACGCCGCGCGTCAATACACCCTGGACCGGACGCAGTTCGGGCGCCCCTTGGCGCAAACCCAGCTGGTGCAGAAAAAACTCGCCGACATGCAGACGGAAATCACCCTGGGCCTGCAAGGCTGTTTGGCGGTGGGACGTTTGATGGACCAGGCCGAAGCCGCGCCGGAGATGATCTCCTTGATCAAGCGCAACAACTGCGGCAAGGCCCTGGAGATCGCCCGGCTGGCCCGCGACATGCACGGCGGCAACGGCATCGCCGACGAATTCCATGTTTTCCGCCATATGTGCAACCTGGAAACGGTCAACACCTACGAAGGCACCCATGATGTGCACGCGCTGATTTTGGGGCGCGCGCAGACCGGGTTGCAGGCCTTTTTCTAACGGCGGAGGCACCCTCGAAGCCTGGTTTGCGCTGGTCCCGGCCTGGTTTGCGCCGGGCCGGCGTCTTCGTCCAGGTTATCTATTCCGGGTCGTCTAAGGGTATCAAATGACGGATAGGCAGAAAGCGACAGCTCCTTTGGAGGGGCTCAAGGTGCTGGAGTTGGCGCGCATCCTGGCCGGACCTTGGATCGGACAGACCTTGGCCGACCTGGGCGCCGAGGTGATCAAGGTCGAGGCTCCGGCCGGCGACGATACCCGCAAATGGGGCCCGCCCTTCATCAAGGGCGAAGACGGCGAAGACCTGGATGCCGCTTACTTCAACAGCTGCAATCGGGGCAAGCGCTCCATCACCGTGGATTTTCGGACCCCGGAGGGACAGCGGATCGTCCGGGCGCTGGCCGCGCGGTCCGATGTGCTGATCGAGAATTTCAAGGTTGGCGGCCTGGAAAAATACGGCCTGGACTACCAGAGTCTCAAGACGGTCAATCCACGGCTGATCTATTGTTCGGTCACCGGCTTTGGTCAGGATGGGCCCTATTCGCACCGCGCCGGCTATGACTTCATGATCCAGGGCATGGGCGGCATCATGGACCTGACCGGGGATCCGGCTGGCGAGCCGCAAAAGGTCGGCGTGGCCTTCGCCGATATCTTCACCGGGCTCTATGGGGTGATCGCTATTCAGGCGGCCCTGGCCCAGCGGGAAAAGACCGGCCAGGGACAGCAGGTGGACATGGCCCTGTTGGACTCCATGACCGCGGTCCTGGCCAACCAGGCGCAGAACTATCTGGTGTCGGGTCAGGCGCCGACCCGCATGGGCAACGCCCATCCCAACATCGTGCCGTATCAGGTCTATCCCACGTCCGACGGCCACCTGATCATCGCCACCGGCAGCGACAACCAGTTTGTCAAGCTCTGCGCGGTGTTGGGACTGCCGGCGCTGCCCGATCAGCCGGACTTCCGGGACAACGCCAGCCGAATCAAGAATCGTGATCGCCTCACCCGGTTGATCGAAGAAAAAACCTGCCGCTTCAGCCGTGATGATCTGCTGGCCAGGCTGGAGGAAAAGCACGTGCCGGCCGGCCCGATCAACAAGCTTGACGATGTCTTCGCCGACCCGCAGATCCAGCATCGCCAGATGGTGCTGGAGCTGCCCTCAACCGGCGCCAAGGGCGGCACCGTGCCGACGTTGCGAAGCCCCATCGTCTTCTCCGATAGCCCGTTGAAGCTGGTGCGCGCCGCGCCGCGCCTGGGCGAACACAGCGAAGAAATTTTGGCGGAATTAAATCTCCCGCCGCAAGACCTAGGAGAATAGAAACATGACCCGCGCAAGCAACGCCGCCCGCAGCGGTGGCCAGCTTATTGTCGATTGCCTGGAAGCCCAGGGCGTGGAGCGGGTGTTTTGCGTCCCCGGTGAAAGCTATCTGGCTGTCCTGGACGCGTTGCACGACTCGCCGATCGAGGCGGTGGTGGCGCGCCAGGAAGGCGGCGCCGCGATGATGGCCGAGGCCGATGGCAAGCTGACCGGGCGACCGGGCATTGCCATGGTGACCCGGGCGCCCGGCGCGACCAACGCCAGTTCCGGGGTGCATGTGGCCCAGCAGGACTCCACCCCGATGATCCTGTTTGTCGGACAGATCGGCCGGTCGATGCGCGGCCGTGACGCCTTCCAGGAGGTTGACTACACCCGCTTTTACGGCGGTATGGCCAAGTGGGTCGAGCAGATTGATCAGGCGGAGCGGATTCCGGAAATTATCTCGCACGCCTTTCACGTGGCGATGAGCGGGCGGCCCGGTCCGGTGGTGCTGGCCCTGCCCGAGGACATGCTGCGCGAAGCCGCGGCGGTGCAGGCCGGTCTGCGGGTGGAGGTGGCCGAGCCGGCGCCCAGCGCCGCCGCCATGGCCCGGCTGCAAGAGCTGCTGGCCAAGGCCAAGAAGCCTTTCCTGGTTGCCGGCGGGTCGCGCTGGGACCCGGAGTCGGTGGTCGCCTTGGCCCGGTTCGCCGAAGCCTGGAAGCTTCCCGTCGGCCTGTCGTTTCGCCGTCAAATGCTGTTTGATCACCTGCACCCCAACTACGCCGGCGACGTCGGATTGGGCATCAATCCCAAGCTCAGAGCCCGAATTGAAGAGGCCGATCTGCTGCTGTTCGTCGGCTGTCGTTTTTCGGAGAATCCCTCGCAATCCTTCACGCTGCTGGAAATTCCCGAACCCCGCCAAACCCTGGTTCAGGTGCACGCCGGTCCCGAGGAACTGGGCCGCATCTATCGCCCCGACCTGGCCATCAACGCCACGCCGGGCCAGTTCCTGGCCCTGGCCGAGCAACTGGACGCCGGTCAGAGCCAAGCCCCGGCCACGGCGGTGACCCAGGCCCATCAGGCCTATCTCGACTGGTCCCATCCCAACATGACCACGCCCGGCCAGGTGCAGATGGCCGAGGTGATGGCGCAGTTGGAGACGCTGCTGCCGCCGGACGCCATCCTGACCAACGGCGCGGGAAACTATGCCACCTGGGTGCATCGTTTTCATCGCTTTCAGCGCTTTGGCACCCAATTGGCCCCGACCTCCGGTTCCATGGGCTACGGCTTGCCGGCGGCGGTGGCGGGCAAGCTGCGCCATCCGGAGCGAACGGTGGTCTGCTTCGCCGGCGACGGCTGTTTCCAGATGACCTGTCAGGAGTTTGGCACGGCCATGCAGGCCGGCGCCAATCTGATCGTGCTGGTGATCGACAACGGCATCTATGGCACTATCCGGATGCATCAGGAACGCGACTACCCGGCGCGCATTTCGGCAACCGACTTGATCAATCCGGATTTTGTGGCGCTGGCCAAGGCCTATGGCGGCTATGGCGAAAAGGTGACGCGCAGCGAAGATTTCACCGCCGCCTTCAACCGCGCCCAGGCCGCCGGAACGCCGGCCTTGCTCCATCTGCAGATTGACCCGGAAGCGATTTCTCCGGCTACCACCCTGTCGAAGATTCGCGCGGCGGCGCAGCAATGACCGCGCCCGATACCTGGTCTTTTGGCGCGGGAACGTCCACCCATGGGGCCTGGGGGGCAACGGCGTCGGCGTTGCCGATTCTGCCTGCCCTGCAAGAGGAAATCGCCGTTGACGTGGCGATCATCGGCGCCGGTTACACCGGACTGGCGGCGGCGCTGCGGTTGGCCGAGGGCGGAACCTCGGTGGCGGTGCTGGAGGCGCAACAGGTCGGCTTCGGCTGTTCCGGGCGCAACTCCGGCTTGGTCAACGCCGGTCTGTGGTTCGCGCCGGAGGATGTGGTCGCCGGCCTGGGGCCCGACGTGGGTGAGCGCCTGAACCATATCCTGGGGGCGGCGCCGGCGCGGGTGTTCGCGCTGATTGAACAGCACGCCATGGATTGCGAAGCGCGCCGGACCGGCACCCTGCATTGCGCCCATTCCCCGGCCGGCCTAAAGGACCTGGCGCGCCGTCAGGCGCAATGGGCGGCCCGGGGCGCCGAGCTGGAGGTGATCGATCGGCGCGAGACCGCCGACAAAATTGGAACGGATCGCTTTTACGGCGCCCTGTGGGACCATCGCGCCGGCACGATTCAACCCCTGGGCTATGTCCAGGGCCAGGCCAAGGCGGCGCTGGCGGCGGGCGCGAAAATCTATTGCCAGTCTCCGGTCCAGCGACTGGAGCGCGAAGCCCGGCGTTGGCGGCTCTCCACCCCCAAGGGCCGGGTGCGGGCGGAGAAGGTGGTGATCGCCACCAACGCCTATTCGCACGGCGCTGGCGAGAGCTTGCGGCAGGCCCACATCCCTTTCTATTACTTTCACTTCGCCACCGACCCGCTGCCCGAGGCCTTGCAGCGCGAGATCCTGCCCGAGGAACAGGGCTGTTGGGATACCTTCAAGGTGCTGACCTCCTTTCGCAAGGATCAGGCCGGACGGCTGATCTTCGGGTCGGTCGGCAGGCTGACCGGACTTGGTCAGGGACTGCACCGGGCCTGGGCCCGGCGCACCTTGAAACAGTTCTTCCCGCAAGTCGGTGACGTGGCGCTGAGTGAAGGCTGGTGTGGAACCATCGGCATGACCAAGGATCATTTGCCCAAGCTCAGCGAGCCCCATCCGGGGGTGGTGACCGCCTACGCCTTCAACGGCCGGGGCATCGGTCCGGGAACCGTTTTCGGCGAGGCGCTGGCCGACTACCTGACCAGCGGGGACGGGGCGGCCTTACCGTTGCCGCTGACGCCGCTGCATCGTGAAGATCAACGCGCCCTCTGGTCCCTGGGCTATGAGGCCGGCGCGCGGGCCTATCACGCCGTCAGCCGGCGCTTCTGAACCGGCCGTCCCGTTCATCGGGTCGGAAAGCCAGCCGGGCGGCGCGATGCGCGCACCGCCCGGTTGTTTTTTTGCGCCCGATTGGCTGCTGATCCCGCCGGGAGAGGCGGCTTGACGACGGCGGCGACGCGCCAGGCGCTGCTTTCTCAGTCGATCACAGGCCAGTTCATCACAGGCCAGTTCATCACAGGCCAGTTCATCACAGGCCAGTTGATCCCCGCCCGGCGATCCCGCCGCTTTGCGTCGGGGCGCGGGCGCTTACAGTCTTTCCACCACCAGAGCGATGCCCTGGCCGCCGCCGATGCACATGGTGATCAGGCCGTGGCGACCGCCGGAGCGCGCCAGTTCATAGAGCGCCTTGACCGTCAGGATCGCGCCGGTGGCGCCAACCGGGTGGCCCAGGGCCACCGCGCCGCCATTGGGGTTGACCTTGGCGGGGTCCAGGCCCAGGTGCTGGTTCACCGCGCAGGCCTGCGCGGCAAAGGCTTCGTTGCTTTCGATCACATCCAGGTCCGCGATGCTAAGACCGGCGCGCTGTAACGCCTGGGGCACGGCGTGGATTGGGCCCAGTCCCATCACTTCCGGGTCAACCCCGGCGTGGCCCCAGGCGCGGATCCGCCCCAATGGCGTCAATCCCTTCTTTTCCGCCTGCCGGGCCGACATCAGCACCAGGGCCGCCGCGCCGTCGTTGATGCCCGAGGCATTGCCGGCGGTGACCGTGCCGTCTTTTTTGAACGCCGGTTTGAGCTTGGCAACGTCGGCCAGGGTCAGCCCGGGGCGGACGTGCTCGTCCTGTTCAAACACGCTCTCGCCCTGTCGCGACGTCAGAGTGACCGGCAGGATTTGGCTTTTGAAGCGGCCGTCGTTGATCGCCTGCTCGGCGCGCCGGTGGCTTTCAACCGCAAAGGCGTCCTGGCTTGCCCGGTCCAGGTTGTAGCGCTCGGCGACGTTCTCCGCCGTGATGCCCATGTGGCCGTGGCCGAAGGGGTCGTTCAGCGCTTCCAACAGCGCGTCCACCATGGCCGCATCGCCCATGCGTTGACCCCAGCGGGCGGCTTTCATAACATAGGGGGCATTGCTCATCGACTCCGCGCCGCCGGCCACGGCGGTGTCGATTTCGCCCAGCTTAATCATCTGGGCGGCGGAGATAATCGCCTGGGCGCCGGAACCGCAGAGGCGGTTCAGGGTCAGCGCCGGCGTGGCGGCGGGAATGCCCGACTCCAGGGCGGCCACGCGCGACAGATACATGTCGCGCGGATCGCTTTGGACCACCTGCCCCAGCACCACATGCTGCACCTCCCGGGGATCAATTCCGGCGCGCCGGACGGCCTCGCCAATCACCAGACTGCCCAGTTCGGCCGGACTTTTGCTCTTCAGACCTCCGCCAAAATCACCAATGGCGGTGCGCGTGCCGCTGACGATCACCACATCTTCCATAACAGCCTCCTTTTCTTGTCCTGGCGGCGCGTCGCGCCGCCTGATCTCTTGAACCCGAGGTTCAGCTTTGTTGGGCGCTCCCGGCTTCAGGTTTGTTGACCTGTTTTCCAGGAATGTTGTAAGTTCGAATGTCCGACAAACGAACAGAGCGAGCAAGGAAAAAGCAGGAAACTGTCGGCCGGCGCGCTGCTTTTCAGGCGCGCGATGGTTTGACTCGCCCCGGCTTGGACAGCCAAGGTCGCGGACGGCAGGGGCCTTGGAAAGTCCGGCGCCGCTTCGCCGCCCGGAAAAAGGAACGAGACATGGCCCAGACCTTTGAGCGCCTGGATGCGCCGCCCGCCTATAAACTGGTCTATGAGGCCATCGAGCGGGAGATCGTGGCGGGAAACCTGCTGCCGGGCGACCAGTTGCCCACGGAAACGGTGCTGGCCGGGCAGTTCGGCGTTAACCGTTCGACGGTGCGCGAGGGCATCCGCTCGCTGGAGCAAAGTGGGCTTGTCCGGCGCGAGGCCGGGCGGCGCCTGTTCGTCACCCTGCCGCATTACAAGGCCCTGGCCACCCGCGGGTCGCGCGCGCTGGTGATGCACAACATCACCTTCCGGGAGCTTTGGGAGATGACCATGTTGCTGGAGCCCAGCGCCGCCGAGGCGGCGGCCCAGCGCATCGACGCCACGCTGCTGGAAAAGATCGACCGCAATATCGCCGACACCCGGTTGGCGCTGGCGGCGGGACGCTCGCTGATCGCGCTGGATATCGCCTTCCATCAACTGGTGGCCGAGGCCACCGGCAACCGGGGCTTGCTGCTGGCGCGTGAGCCGATTTCGCTGCTGTTCTATCCGGCGCTCACTACGCTGTTCAACCACGCCAAAACCAGCGACCGGGCGGAAAAGCGGCTGCTCAGCGCCCACCAATATATCTTTGACGCCCTGCGGGCCGGCGATTCGGAGCAGGCCCGCGACTGGATGCGCCGTCACATTATCGACTTTAAACGGGGCTACGACATTTGCGGCCTGGATATTGACGGAAAGGTCGATCTGCTGCCGATAGACTAACCCTTTCGCGCCGCCGTTTTCCGCCTGGGCCCGGGAGCGCGGGTCGGAGCGGGGGTAACAGCGCGGGACTTCACACCAGAACCGGCTTTTGGCGCGCCTATCGGCAAAAGCCGGCCGGATAACATAGATAAGGATTTTCATGTCTCAACAAGCCGTCACTCCCTTGCGAGAAGAAATCCTCTCCCAGCATGGCCCGGTGAGCTATGGCCGGCTGGAGGATGTTGGCGTGGTGCGGGTGGCCAACCCGCCGGTCAACGCCTTGAGCCAGGCGGTGCGCGCCGGCTTGCTCGCCGCCGTTCAAGCGGCCGTCGCCGACGCCGACACGGTCGGCCTGGTGCTGCTGGGCGACGGGAACACCTTCCCCGCCGGCGCGGACATTCGCGAGTTCGACCAGCCGCTGGCGCCGCCCGATCTCAACGACGTCAACGCCGCGCTTGAGGCCTCGCCCAAGCCGGTGGTCGCCGCCATCCACGGAAGCGCCCTGGGCGGCGGGCTGGAACTGGCGCTGAGCTGCCACTACCGCGTCGGCAAGGTCGGCTGCCGCTTGGGCTTGCCGGAGGTTTCCTTGGGATTGTTGCCCGGTGCGGGCGGCACCCAGCGTCTGCCCCGGCTGATCGGTCAGAACGCCGCGCTGAAAATGATCACGGCAGGCATGCCGGTGCCGGCGTCGATGGCGGCGAAACTGGGTTTGTTGGATGAAATCCTTGACGGCGACCTGCTGGAATCGGCCGGCGCCTTTGTGCAGGAGAAAGCGGCGGAGCATGAGGAACTGCCGGTGCTGTCGCGGCGCACCCTGGCCTCCGCGCCGGAGGTTTTCAACCAGTTCGAGCAGCAGTTGGAGGGGCGTCGGCCGGCGGCGGTTGTCGCCGTCAGGCATATCCTGGCAGCGGTGAAGTCGGCGTCGGACCGGCCTTTCGACCAAGGACTGGCCGAGGAGCGGCGCCTGTTCGAGCTTTGCCGGCAGACGCCCCAGTCGGCGGCGCTGATTCATGCCTTCTTCGCCGACCGCACCGCCCGGAAAATTCCCTTCCTGGAAGGTGGCGTGAAACCCTATCTGGTCAACAAGATCGGTGTGCTTGGCGGCGGCACCATGGGCACGGGCATCGCCATCGCCTGCGCGACCTACGGCTATGAGGTGGTCCTGGTGGATCCCTCGGAAGAAGCGCTTCAGCGCTGCGCGACCGTCATCGAGCAGCACTTCAACCGCATGGCCGACAGCAACCGACTGAGCAAGGCTATGGCCGAACAGGCCGTGCAACGCATTGCGCTGGCTGACGATCTGTCGGCGGTGGCGGATGTCGAACTGGTGATCGAAGCGGTTTTCGAGGATTTGGCCTTGAAGCAGGAGATCTTCGGCAAGTTGCCGGCGATCGTCGGCAAGGACTGCGTCCTCGCCAGCAACACCTCGACCTTGGACATCAACATCCTGGCCGCGGCGTCGGGCGTGCCGGACCGGGTGCTGGGACTGCATTTCTTCAGCCCGGCGCCGGTGATGAAGCTGCTGGAGGTGATCCAGGGGGACAAGACCTCGCAGCAGACCCTGGCGACCGGTCTGACGGTCGCCAAGTTCCTGCAGAAAACCGCGGTGGTTTCCGGGGTCTGCGACGGCTTCATCGGCAATCGGATGATCGACCGCTACCTGCACGAAGCGCTGATGATGCTGGAAGAAGGGGCCCTGCCCCAGCAGGTCGATCAGGCTGTTCAGCAATGGGGCCTGGCCATGGGGCCCTTTGTGATGAGCGACCTGGCGGGCAATGACGTGGGCTGGCGCATTCAACAGCAGCGCGGGCCGCTTCCGCCGGAAAAGGGCCGCGCCTCGGGCCTGCTCAACCGGCTGTGCGAGGCGGGCCGGTTCGGCCAGAAGACGGCCAAGGGCTGGTATGACTATCCCGATGGGCCGCGCAAGCCGGTTCCCAGCGCCTGGGTCAACGCCATGATCGAGGAGGAAAGCGCCCAACTCGGCCTGCAGCGGCGGACGCTGGACCGTAAGGATATCCGCCAACGCCTGTTGCTGGCCTTGATCAATGAAGGGCTGCAGTTGCTGGATGAAGGCATTGCCCTGCGGGCGTCGGACATTGATCTGGTTTACCTGACCGGCTATGGCTTCCCGCGCTTTAAGGGCGGCCCGCTCTATCAGGCCGAAATCTGGGGTCTGCCGGCCGTTCTGGCAAAGCTGGCGGGCTTGGAAGAACAGTTCGGCGCACGCTGGAAACCCGCCCCGCTGCTGACCTATCTGGTCGCCGAGGGCAAGCCGCTGTCCGCCGTCCTGGCGGGCAAGCGGCCGTGACCGCCTCCCGCCGACTCAGGCCGCGGCAGCCGGCGGGCGGGACCGGGGTGCGCCTGTCCCGCCCGCTTGGCTTGCGTGCGCCAATGCGCCGGCGCAACCAGCGGAGCGGCGCCGAGAAAGCGGGGCTACATGGCCAGCGAGATGGTCATGCCGCCGTCGGCGACGATTTCCGCCCCGGTGATGTACTTGGCCGCCGGCGAGGCCAGAAACAGCGCCACCCCGGCGATGTCGTCCGGATCGCCCAGGCGTTTCAGGCAGGTGGCGCGAATCGCCGGGGCCGCGACTTCGGGGTTGTCCCAGAGCGCCTGGGCGAAATCGGTCTTGATGATCCCGGGACAAATGGCGTTGACCCGGATGTTCTTCTCGCCCCACTCGACAGCCAGGTTGCGGGTCAGGCCCAGGTCGGCGGTTTTGGAGATCCCATAGGCGCCGATGGTGCTGTTGCCCCGCAGGGCGACCACCGAGGACAGCAGGATCATGCTGCCGCCCCCCTGGTCGGCCATGCCCGGCAAGACCAGGTTGGCGAGCCACAGATTGGCGCGCAAATTGGCGCCCATGATCTTGTCCCAGGCGCTGTCCTCGATGGTCGACAGCGGGCCGTAGTGCGGGTTGATGGCGGCGTTGCAGACCAGACTGTCGATCCGTCCCCAGGCTTGGCGGGTCTGGGCCACGAGCTGTTGCAGCGCGGCTTTGTCGGAGACATTGGCGGCAATGGCCAGCGCCTCGCCGCCCTTGGCGCGGATCGCCGCCGCGACCGCGTCGCAGGCATCCTGCTTGCGGCTGGAAATCACCACTTTCGCCCCGGCCTCGGCGGCGCGTTCGGCAATCGCCCGGCCAATTCCCCGGCTGGAGCCGGTGACGATCATCACCTGTCCCTTGATGTTGAACATGCTGTTTCCTCCCAAATAGAATATTATTTTGACAAATTAATACTGGAAAAATTTAATTATCTCAACAATAATTAATCGTGATTAGGATCGAAAGAAAGAATAAACCATGAATAAATCAATGGAATTTCTACTATTTGATTGGTTAAAAATTCATCACGACGACAATTTTTTTCTTTGTGATCCGATAGATCGTGAGACTTGTCTATCTATTCTTGATCTTGCCACGACAATCGCTCGGGATCATTTCGCGCCCCATAACCAAAAGGCGGATCAGCAGGAGCCACGGGTCGAGGCCGGCAGGGTGGTACTCCTCCCGGAGGTCAAAGTGGCCCTGCGGCAGTTCATCGACGCCGGATTCATGGCGCTGCAGGCGCCGGAGAAGTGGGGGGGCTCGCAGCAGCCCTTCACCCTGCAGATGGCGGTCGGGTCGATCTTTTCCGCCGCCAACGTCGCCACCATGGCTTATCCCTTCTTGACCATGGCGGCGGCAAACGTGATCGCTTCCTTCGGCAGCGCGGCGCAGCAGCGGCGCTTTATGCAGCCGATGTACCAGGGGCGGTTTTTCGGCACCATGGCGCTGACCGAACCCCAGGCCGGTTCGTCGCTGTCGGACATCACCACCAAGGCCGTTCCCCAGTCCGATGGCAGCTATCGATTGCGCGGCAGCAAGATCTTTATTTCCGCCGGTGATCATGAGCTGAGCGAGAACATCATCCACCTAGTGCTGGCCAAGATCGACGGCGCCGCGCCCGGGGTCAAGGGCATCAGCCTGTTCATTGTGCCGAAGTTCCTGGTCGACGAGGACGCGCGGTCAGGGGCGCGCAACGACGTGGCGCTGGGCGGGCTGATCCATAAGATGGGCTATCGCGGCACCACCTCGACGCTGCTGAACTTTGGCGAGCGGGACGGCGCGGTCGGTTATCTGCTGGGCGCCCCCCATCAGGGTCTGCGCTATATGTTCCAGATGATGAACGAGGCGCGGATTTCCGTCGGCAACGGGGCCATGGCCTTGGGGTTCGCCGGCTATCAGGCGTCGCGGGCTTATGCCCGCAACCGTCATCAGGGGCGCCATCCGCTGAACAAGGATCCCTCGACGGCCCAACTGCCGCTGATCGCCCATGCCGATGTGCGGCGCATGCTGCTGGCGCAAAAGGCCTACGTGGAGGGCGCCCAGGCGCTCTGTCTCTATGCCGCCCGACTGGTTGACGCGGAAAAAAGCGCATCGGACGAACGGGCCCGCCAAGACGCCAACCTGCTGTTGGAACTGCTGACCCCGATTGTCAAGTCCTGGCCCAGCCAGTGGTGTCTGGAGGCCAACGGCTTGGCGATTCAAATTCACGGCGGTTACGGCTACACGCGGGACTACCCGGTGGAACAGCACTACCGGGACAACCGTCTCAATCCGATTCACGAGGGCACTCACGGCATTCAAGCCTTGGATCTGCTGGGGCGCAAGCTGCGGCTGACCGGGGGGAAGGGATTCCATGTGTTGCAGGCCCGGGTCGGTGCGACCATCGACCAGGCGCGCCGAATTCCGGAGCTGGCGGCGTTGGCCGAGCTGTTGGCGGCGGCGCGCGGCCAGATCGTCGAGGTCACCGAACGGCTGGTGACGCGACAAGGCCAGGGACAGGTGAGCGAGGTGCTGGCCAACGCCACGCCCTATCTGGAGGCGCTGGGGCATTTCGTGGTCGCGTGGATCTGGCTGGAGCAGGCCTTGGCGGCGCACGCCAAATTGGCGAACCTGGGCCCGGATCCGGCGCCGCAGGTGCGCGCGTTTCTCGCCGGTAAGCGCGCCGCCTGCGGCTATTTTCTACGCTGGGAACTGCCCAAGTACGCGGGCGCGCTTGCGCGGCTTAGCGACCTGGATGAGAGTTGGTACGCCTGCCCGGAAGATATTTTCTAGCGCCGGATCGATTTGAAGGGACGCAGGACGCGGTTCCGTTTCAATCGTAACCCCGCTGCTGATCCACCGGGGGGAGGGTGGTTGACGACCGAGACGGCCCGCCACGCGCGGCTCTGTCCGTCGATCACCGGTTGGCGCCCGGTCATCGACGGGGCGATGGGTGGTGACAAGATCGTGTCCGCCGGCAAGGCGGCGACAGTTGGAAACGAGGGGAAAGACGTGATGGCAAAGCAAAAAATTGGTGTTGTGGGCGCGGGAATGATGGGGTCGGAAATCGCCCTGACCTTCGCCATGGCCGGGCACCCGACGATCTTGACCGACAGCAACGCGGCGACCCGTCAGGGCGTGCTGGACCGGTTGGAAGGCCTGCTGGACAAGGCGGTGGCGCGAAACCTTTTTGATGCGGCCCAGCGCCAAAGGTGCCTGGAGAATCTGGCCGTGGTGGATAGCCTGGAGGCTTACCAGGAGCGCGACCTGGTGATTGAGGCGGTGTTCGAGCAGGAGGCGGTGAAGAAGGACACCTTCGCCGCACTCGACGCCATTGCGCCGGCGGACTGTATTTTTGCCTCCAATACCTCGACCCTGCCGATTTCCAGCTTGGCTGCGGCGGTCGCGCCGGCGCGGCGCAAGCGCTTCGTGGGGACGCACTTTTTTTCGCCGGTGCACCGGATGAAGCTGGTCGAGGTGATCCCGGCCTTCGAGACCAACCCGGGCGTGGTCGACCAGGTAGTGGTGCTGTGCCGGGCGGCGGACAAGCAGCCGATCCGGGTCAAGGACGTGGCGGGGTTCGCCGTCAATCGGGTGCTGCACGCCTTTGTGATCGAAGCGGTGCGCCTGGTGGAGGAAGGGGTTTGCACGCCCGAGGAGGTGGACAAGGCTTGCGAGCTCGGCCTGGGACACGCCCTGGGGCCCTTCAAACTGATGGATCTGGTTTCGAACCATCTGACGCTGGAGGTTCAGGAAATTCTGCAGGATGCCTACGGTCCCCGCTTTATGCCCCGGCCGCTGTTGAAGCAGAAGGTGGCGGCGGGCCATGACGGACGCCGGGCGGGTCAGGGGTGGATGACCTACGACTAGGGTGTGATCGATCGCCCGGTGATTTATTTACGGCCGGCACCGGAAAATCGCTTGCCGGTTCGGCCGTAACAATCTGAAATGCGCTTAACAAAATAAAGTCGGAAGTCGCTGGCGCCGGTCGCCAGCAAGACCGGTAAGCTGCCAAGAAACAAGTAAGAAACAGGCAAGAAACAGGAAGGAAACCAATGCTGGGATTGATGCAAGATCGCCCTTTAATGATCTCTTCACTGCTGACCCATGCGGCCAAGCATCACCGTGACGGAGAGATCGTCACCCGAACAACAGAGGGCCCGATTCACCGCTATTGCTATCCGGAGGCCGAGAAACGGGCCCGCCGGCTGGTTCGGGTGCTGCAGAAGCTGGGCATCAAGGACAGCGACCGCGTTGGCACCTTGGCCTGGAACACCTACCGGCATTTTGAACTCTACTATGCGATTTCCGGCATGGGTGCGGTGGTTCACACCATCAACCCCCGGCTGTTTCCCGAGCAGCTGAGCTACATCATCAATCACGCCGAAGATCAGGTTGTCTTCGTTGACAACACCTTCGCGCCCTTGATCGCCGCGCTGGCGCCCAGCATCACCGGGTCGGTGAAGGCCATCGTCATGATGACCGACGCGGCGAACATGCCAAGCCTGACGCTGCCCGAGGGGATGGAACTCTATTGCTATGAAACCCTGATGGCGGCGGCCGATGAAACCTACGTCTGGCCGGAGTTCGATGAAAACCGCGCGGCCGGGCTGTGCTACACCTCCGGCACCACCGGCAATCCCAAGGGCGTGCTGTTCTCGCACCGCTCCACGGTCTTGCATGCCTATGCGGTCAATCTGCGCGACGCCATGGGGCTGAACGCGCGCGAAAGGGTGCTGCCCGTGGTGCCGATGTTCCACGTCAACGCCTGGGGCATTCCCTATGCCGCGCCGATGGTCGGCGCCGACCTGGTGATGCCCGGGCCGGGCCTGGGCGGCGCGGAGCTGCAGGAACTGATGGAAGGCGAAAAGGTGACCTTCGCGGCGGGCGTGCCGACCATCTGGTTCGGTTTGCTGCAGCATCTGCGCGCCAGCGGCACCCGCATCGATAGCGTGAAGTCGCTGGTGGTTGGCGGCTCGGCCTGCCCGGAAATGCTTATGGACGCCTTCGAGTCCGAGTACGGCGCCCATATCTACCACGCCTGGGGGATGACCGAGATCAGCCCGATTGGCACCTACAACACCCCCAAGGCCAAGCATCAGCATCTCAGTCCCGCCGAAAGGCGTAAACTGGATCTCAATCAAGGCCGGATCGTCTACGGCATCGACATGAAGATCGTCGATGCGGAGGGCCGGGAGTTGCCGTGGGACGGCGAGGCCTTCGGCGACCTGCTGGTCAAGGGGCCCTGGGCCTGCCGACGCTATTTCAAGCTCGACGACCCCAACAGCCATGATCCCGACGGCTGGTTCTATACCGGTGACGTCGCGAAGATCACCCCCGACGGCTATATGGAGATCACCGACCGCACCAAGGACGTGATCAAGTCGGGCGGCGAGTGGATCAGTTCGATCGAACTGGAAAACATCGCGGTGTCCCACCCCAAGGTGGCCGAAGCCGCGGTCATCGCCGCCCAGCATCCGAAGTGGGATGAGCGGCCGCTGTTGATCGTCCGCTTGGCCGCCGGGGAAAACCTGGAGGAGGCCGAGATGCTGTCCTTCTTTGACGGCAAGGTCGCCAAGTGGTGGATTCCCAACGGCGTGGTAATCACCACGGAACTGCCCCACACCGCCACCGGAAAATTGCTGAAGACCTCGCTGCGCGACAGTTACGGCGGCTACTACCTGGACAGCGCCGGCTAAGCCGCCGCCGGGTTAATCCGGAGATCTCTTCGCCGCGCGCGGCGACCGCTCGACGCTGTTCGAGTTTGTTGCACACACAGCGCGACTGCGTTGCCTGTAACGCCGTTTGCCGACGGCGTACGGGCCGACAGGCCGGGGCATGGCGCGGACATTTCGCGTCCCTGGGGTCTGGAACATGCCCCGGGACGCGTGGTCGGTCGCGCGTGGTCGGTCACGCACGACGGGTATGCGACCGATCTGCGCCGGATCTGCGCCGGGTCGTCGATGTTTTGCGCTGTACAACGGTCTAGGGCCGCCGCTGTGCTTGGCGCGCAGACGGTGAAATGCCGGAGCTTCTTTCCGCCGAGGATGTGGGAGCCTGCGGCTTTGAAAGCTCCGCCATTACGTTTTCTATTGGGGAAAACAATTGAACCCGGTGACCAGCGCGATACTGCAGGGATACGCAGCGGCATCGGCCAGCTTGATCCGGAAATTCGACGCGATCTCATCGGTCGAGCTCTACGCCCCGGTGCGGCACCTCTTGCCGGAAAAACCGTCGCGCATTGTGGATATCGGCGCCGGAACGGGACGGGACGCGGCCTGGTTGGCAAGCCAGGGCCATGACGTCGTGGCGGTCGAGCCGGTTGCCGCGTTTCGCGAGGCCGGGCGCGCGCGGCATCGATCCCCGCGCATCGCCTGGCTTGACGATTCCCTTCCGAACCTCACACGGCTTGGCGCCTGCGACAGGAGCTTCGACCTGGTCGTGCTGAGCGCGGTTTGGCAGCATCTCGACGACGGGCAACGCCGGATCGCCCTGCCGAAACTTCGCGCGGTAACCGCCACCGGCGGTCTGCTGATCTTGTCGATCCGCAACGGCCCGGGCGCGGCGTCGCGGCCGGTTTATGCGGCGCGGCCGTCGGATGCGGTCGCGTGGGCTGCGGCGCAGGGCTTTCGACATGTCTTTGACGTCTCGTCGCCGTCGGTTCAATCGGCCAACCGGGCCGCCGGGGTCTGCTGGACCTGGCTGGCGCTGCAAGCCGACTAACCGATCTAACCCGCTTGACGGCGATCTCGATCGTTTCTGGTTGGAGAGATCGCCGTCATGCGGGCGACGCGCGGTGGGCCGGTGCCATGAAAGTTTTTCTTCCGCCGGTTGCGTAACGGCCTTATCGTACAGTGGGGTCTTATCGAAGAACGGGAGAGGTGCTGCTCTTTTGGAGGAAGTACCATGAGTGATAAAACCGACGAAGAAGAACGCGACGCACAAAAGAAAGTCGGCGATGAGCTCGACAAGGCCTATGACGAAGCCGAAGCCCTTGATGGCAACGATCTGGCCGATGCGGCCAAGGCCCGGATTGGCTCCGACGGTTTGAAGGCGAAGGTCGACAAGGCCACCGCGGAAGCCGAAGGCGAGGCCATTCAAGATGAATTGGACGAGATCAAGGAAGAACTCTCCCGCGCCGAATACAAAAAGGCCAACCGGCGACGGCGCAAACTGGCGCGGAAGATCAAGGCGCGCCTGAAAGTGGGCGCGGGCACCCGTGGACAGAAGATCCTCGATGCCTTGAAGGCCATCCGCAAGACCAAGCTGAAGGAACTGTGGCGGCCGGCGCCCCTGGCGGCCAAGCAGGTGAGCGATGAGGAGGGCAGCTTTGTCCTGCTGGACGAAGAGCCGTTCAAGGTGCTCTGCGCGCCCGGGCTCGCCGATCAGATCGCGCTGCGGGCGTCGTTGGACGCAGCCTATGAAGACGCCGGCGACGCCATTGCCTTCCTGCCGCTTTCGGCGGTGTCCGGCATCAGCCAGTCCGACGCCGAGCTTCTCCAGGAAACATTGGGAATCAGCAAGGTCGGCGATCTTTCACAGCACCGGGTTCTGCAGCGTCTGCTCTATCTCAACAGCCGCTGCTGAGCGCTGCAGGCGGCCTGCGGCGGTCGCGCGCCCGTGATCGGCTGGCAAAGCCGCGCGTGGCGCGTCATCGCTGTGGCGCAGCGCCTGCCGATCGCTTGACCCGACTCTCGCCGACTTCCGGCGGGTGTCGGACTTTTCAGGTTGCCGGAATATCCATGCGCTTCCCGCTCAGATCGGCGCGCAGTTGGTTCAGCAACTTCAAGCTGGCCAAGGTCTTGTCCGGCTGGGTCTTGGCCACCGCCACCAGCAGCGCCTCGATCAGCGCCAATGTGGCGGTGTGCATGCTGAGCAGGTCGGTGCGGCCGCGCTGGACCGCAAGCACCAGATCCACCTGGTCGCGTAATTTTGCGCCAAGCGTGTCGGAAAACAAAATCGTCACGGCGCCACGCTTGGCGGCCTGGTCCAACAGCGTTGCCAACTCGGGATAGATCCGCCCGTAGGCGAAGATCAACAAAAGATCGCCTTCCTTGAGGCGCAGCAGCTGATCCGCCAAAAGCAGGCCGGTTTGGGTAAGGCTGGATGCCTCGATGCCGAATCGTTCAAGCTGGACCGAGAAATAGCGCGCCATGGCGCTGGATGGCCCGATGCCGAAGATCAAGACGCGTTGCGCCGCAACGATATGGGCGACGGCGGATGCAAAGGCGTCGGGCTGAATGTCGCGGCGCAGCCGCTCCAGCGATTTCTGGTGAATATCCAATGTCAGATCCAGCGCCGAGATCAAATCGTCGCTCACCTCGTCCAGCGTTCGGGCCAAGCGATCAGCGGGCGAGGGGTTGCGCCGCATTTCGTCGGCCAGGCAGCGCCGCAGTTCCTCCATGCCAGAAAACCCCAGCGCCTTGACCGTGCGAATAACCGTGGCGTCGCTGGTGCCGACCTGCTCGGCAAGCGACGCCGCCGCTCCCATGAGGGTTTCTTCGCGGTTTTCCAGAAAGAACCGGGCGACGCGCTGCTCGGCTGGGCGCAGATCTTCCAGGCCGGCCGTTACCCGCTGCGCAAAGGGGGCTGGGGTCATGATGGCAAGGTCCTCCTTGACTCGCTTTGTTGTAATTGCTACACAATAAATTATTGCTGTAGCATACACAACACGTTTCGAACTGAACGGCGTTATGAAACAAGAGGTGGTAACTATGGAGATACTGTCCTGGGGAGTCTCCGCGTCATCGCTATCGGTGGCTCTGGCTGCCTTTCTGGCCTCGCTGGTGGAGTTTGTCGAGGCGCTGACCATTGTCCTTGCGGTGGGCACGGTGCGCGGGTGGCGGCCGGCCCTGTTGGGGGCGGGGGCGGGGGTGGCCTTGCTGTTGGCGCTGGTGGCGGTTTTCGGACCGCTGCTTGCCGCGCTGCCGATCACCTGGCTGCAATTGGTGGTCGGGATCTTGCTGCTGCTGTTCGGCATGCGCTGGCTGCGCAAGGCGGTACTGCGTTCCGCCGGCGTTATCGCGCTGCACGACGAAGCGGCGATTTTCGATCAGGAAACAAGGCTCTTGCGGGGCGCGGCGCCCTCGGCGGGCGTCTGGGATCCGATTGCGCTGGTGACCAGCTTTAAGGCGGTGCTGCTTGAGGGCCTGGAGGTGATCTTCATCGTCATCGCGGTCGGTTCGGCCGGCGCGACCCTTGTTCCGGCGGCAGCCGGCGCGGGTGCGGCTTTCTTGCTTGTCGTCGCGCTCGGGCTGCTGGTCCATCGGCCGCTCGCCCGGGTGCCGGAAAATACCCTGAAGTTTACCGTCGGTGTGTTGCTGTCGGGCTTTGGCGTCTTTTGGATCGGCGAGGGCGGCGGGTTGCCCTGGCCGGGAGAAGACCTTGCCGTCCTCGGCCTGATTGGCGGGTTTTGGCTCGCCGCCCTGCTGGCGGTACAGATCGCCCAGCGGGCGGTCGTGGCGGAGGACCTGTGATGAGCTGGTTTACCGCGGCGCTGAGTGAGCTTTTTTCGCTGTTCGTCGATGACGTGCGCTTTACCTTGGCGATCCTGGTTTGGATTGCCGTTGGAACCCTTGGCTTGTCGCGATTGCCGCTCGACCTGGCGTGGGACGCGCCGCTGCTGTTTCTCGGTTGCGCGGTCATTCTGGTGCTCAGCGCCTGGCGGGCGGCGCGGGCGGCAAAAGCGCCCCGGGGTTAACCGGCGTCGCCGCGCGTTCGTTGCCGCCTGCCGACGGGCGAGGGGGCTGGACGTGCCTGGCCGCCTGCTCCATCACCCCTGGTTATCCCACTATCCCATTATCTGGGTCAGGTTCTCGACGATCAGCGCCGGGCGGTCGCTGCCTTCCAGCTCCATGACCGAGGCGAAGGTCACGCGGACGTCTTTTTCCCCCAGCGGCGCCACCTTGGCCAGGGTGCTTGTCAGGCGCAGACGGCTGCCGACCGGCACGGGCGCGGTAAAGCGCACCTTGTTGGAGCCGTAATTGAGGGTGGCGCTGGTTTTTTCAATCCGCAGCAACTGCGGCATCAAACCGGCGATCAGCGCCAGCGACAGATAGCCATGGGCGATGGTTGTGCCGCCGGGCAGGGCCGTCTTGGCCCTTTCCACGTCAACATGGATCCATTGGTAATCGCCGGTTGCCTCGGCGAAGGCATTGATCTTTTGCTGGGTGATTTCCACCCAGTCGCTGGCCCCCAGGTCGCTGCCGATTTTCGCCAGCAGATCGCGGGGGGTCTCGACGGTAAGCATCCAAACTTCCTTTCCGCTGGAAAGAGGAGGGGTGTGGAGGGCGGCGGGAAAGACAGTGACGCCCGGACAGCCGCGCAGGTCCGGGCGGTCTTAGCGGGTGCTTGGCGACGGAGACAGAAAGCGCCAAGCGCGTCTGTCTCCGTCGGTCACCGGCTAGTAGCTTGCCTTTTCCAGCACCTCTGGCGGGGTCAGGAAGACGGCGGCTTGGCTGTTGCCTTCCGCGCGCTTGATTTCCCGCCGGGCGATGGCGCGAATATGGACCTCGTCCGGTCCGTCCACGATCCGCAGCGCCCGCCCCCAGGTATAGAGGAAGGCCAGCGGGGTGTCGGGTGTCAGACCGGCGGCCCCGAACAGTTGGATGGCGCGGTCAGTGATCGCACATTGAATGCGCGGCACGATCACCTTGATCAGGGAGATTTCATGCCGGGCGGCCTTGGCGCCCTGCTGGTCGATCAACCAGGCGGCCTTGAGCACCAGCAGTCGGGCCTGTTCGATCTCGCAGCGGGTTAAGGCGATCCAGTTCTGAATGCTGCCGTGCTCATGCAGGTGCTTGCCGAAGGTCTTGCGTTCGCGCGCCCGCATCAGCATCAGCTCCATCGCCACCTCGCACTGGCCGATGGAGCGCATGCAGTGGTGGATCCGGCCCGGCCCGAGACGCGCCTGGGCCATGGCGAAGCCCGTTCCCTCCTCGCCCAGCAGGTTCTCCTTCGGCACCCGCACATTGCGCAGCAGGATCTCGCAGTGGCCTTCTGGATCAAGCTGCGACAGGATGGGAATGTTGCGCTTGATCTCCAGCCCCGGGGTGTCGCGCGGGATTAGGATCATCGAGTGGCTGTTATGCGACTCGCCGTCCGGGTTGCTGACCCCCATCAAGATGAAGATCTCACAGCGCGGATCGGCGGCGTTGGAGATGAACCACTTGCGACCGTTGATGACATAGTCGTCGCCGTCGCGGGTGATGCGGGTGGCAATGTTGGTGGCGTCGGAAGAGGCCACATCGGGCTCGGTCATGGCGAACGCCGAGCGAATTTCACCATTGAGCAGTGGTTTTAGCCAGCGATCATACTGGTAGGGGGAGGCGAACAGGTGCAGCAGCTCCATATTGCCGGTGTCGGGCGCGTTGCAGTTGAAAATTTCCGCCGACCAGATCATCCGCCCCATAATTTCCGCCAGCGGCGCGTAGTCCATGTTGCTCAGACCCTGGCCGGGTTCATCGTCGCGCAGTGCGGGCAGGAAGAGATTCCACAAGCCCTCCGCCTTGGCCAGATCCTTCAGGTCCTCCATGAAAGGGGGCGGAAAGTCGCCCTTTTCGGTGGCGGCGATGTAGGCGGCGTTGCGCGGCACCACATGGGTCTCCATGAAGGCCCGCAGCTTCTGCTGCATGGCCAAGGAGCTGTCGCTATAGGCAAAATCCATGGTTTTTCCTTCCCTTGTCCTTGATCTTTGGCCCGGGGCTTGCCCTGAGGCCGCTTGTTTTTTCTTGCGCGCGAGGCGTGGTTCAGTCTCTTGCGTCGTCCCGCGTCATGCCAGCTTGCGGATCATGTCGGCGCCTTGCCGCGCGAAGGCGCCGGCCAGCACCCCGACCTGCCCGGCGTTCTCGGCGGAGGCGTTGCCCTTTTCCACCCGTCCGGCGATGCCTTCCAGAATCATCGCGAAGCGGAACAGCGCGAAGACCAGGTGAAAGGGCGTCAAGCTATTGGGGCGACCCCGCCGGGCGAAATAGCGCGCCACATAGTTTTCCTCCGAGGGGATCCCCAGCGCTTCCAGGTCCAGCCCGGCGAGCCCGCCATAGTCCTCCGGTCGCATGCGCCAGAACATCAGATTGTAGCCCAGATCGCCCAGCGGATGGCCCAGGGTCGAGAGTTCCCAATCCAGCACGCCAAGAATTTCAGGCCGGTCGGGATGGAACAGCAGGTTGCCCAGACGGTAGTCGCCGTGGATCAGGCCGGCGCTTTCATGCTGCTCGTTTGGCTCGTGCCGCGGCAACCAGTCGATCATCAACTCGACATCGGGCAAGTCCCGGGTCCGGTTTTCCTGGTACTGGCGCGACCAGCGGCCGATCTGCCGGGAAAAATAACTTCCCGGTTTTCCGTAGTCGCTCAAGCCAACGGCCGCCGGATCGACCTCATGCAGATCGGCCAGCGTATCGGCCATGGCGCCAAAGCAGCCGGCGCGCGTCTGCGGCGACAGACCGGGCAGGGCGTTGTCGTGGAACACCCGACCCTCCAGGCACTCCATCACGTAAAACAGCGTGCCGGTGACCGAGAGGTCGTCGCACAGCAGCAGCATTTCCGGCACCGGCACCTTGGTGCCGGCCAGCGCCTTCATCACCCGAAATTCACGGTCAACGGCGTGGGCGGAGGGCAACAGCTCGCCGGGCGGCTGCTTGCGCAGCACCAGACGGCGAGACCCGAAGGTCAGGAAGAAGGTCGGGTTGGACTGGCCACCGGCAATGGGCTGCACCGCCATTAGGCCCTTCAGACCCGGCAGGTTGTCCCGCAGATAGCTGTCCACGGAAGCGCGGTCAAAACCAAAACGCTGCGCCAGCGCCTGCTGCTCCATCGCGTTGATCCCCTGTTGCCTGACCGTTTCGCCGGTCGATCGACTGGTTATGTCGGTTTGTCGGACAAAGTGTTGCTGTCCAAACTTTGCTTGTCAATTGCCCTAACCGCCGCCGCGTTGTTTTCCCGGAGACAAGGACCTGTGATGATAGGCCGGCAAGACGGCGTTGGAAGATTTATTTTTGTCAGGCGGCCGACCGGGTGGCGGGGTGACCGGCAAGCCGGGTCGGAATTTGGCCGGAAAATTCTGTCCGCCGGCCGGGTTTCCAGCTCCCGGGGTGGTAGCCCGGAAGGGCGCGCGCCGCCGCTTCCCAGCGCCGGCGGCAAATTTTTTCAACGCCCGATTCTCGCCGCGCCGGCCGACCCGGCCCCCGACTGGCTGGCGAGGAAACGGCGATTTATGTTCGGCTAAAACCGCTGCGGTCTGCTATGAGATGACAAGTTGCGCACAGGCGTGCTTATCATCCCTGCTGGCCGCCGATTTTTCGGAGAGGTAGGATGTCTTGTTGCGCCGGCGACCGGGGTCGGGTCGGGCCCGCTTGCGCAAACTAACACTCTAAAAGGGGCGTCACGTGACACGAGACCTGGGAGCTTTTGATTATATCATCGTGGGCGCGGGCAGCGCGGGCTGTGTTTTGGCCAACCGTCTGTCCGCCGACCCGGAGGTGTCGGTTTTGCTGCTGGAGGCGGGGGGCAAGGACAACTATCACTGGATCCATATCCCGGTCGGCTACCTCTATTGCATGGGCAATCCGCGCACCGACTGGTGTTTCAAGACCGAAGCCGACGCCGGCCTCAACGGTCGCGCCTTGAACTATCCGCGCGGCAAGGTGCTGGGGGGCTGTTCTTCGATCAACGGCATGATCTACATGCGCGGCCAGGCCCGCGACTATGACACCTGGCGGCAGATGGGCAATGAAGGCTGGGGATGGAACGATGTCCTGCCGCTGTTCAAGCGCTCGGAAGATCACTTTCAAGGCGGCACGGACTTGCATGGCCAAGGCGGCGAGTGGCGGGTCGAGGAACAGCGTCTGCGCTGGGAGATTCTTGACGCCTTCGCCGATGCCGCCGAGCAGGCGGGGATCCCCAAAAGCAGCGATTTCAACGGCGGCAACAACGAAGGCGTTGGCTATTTCCAGGTCAACCAACGCCGGGGGGTGCGCTGGAATACCTCGAAAGGTTTCTTGAAGCCGGTCGCCCATCGCAAGAACTTGACGGTGGCGACCCACGCCCAGGCCAAGCAGCTGACCATGGCGACGGTCGACGGCAAGAAAAAGGTCACCGGCGTGCAGTTCTGGCTCGATGGCGCCGATGCCGCGGCCTCGGTGCGCGGCGAGGTGATTCTTTCGGCGGGCTCGATCGGTTCGCCGCAGCTTCTCGAGCTGTCCGGCATCGGGCGGGGCGAGGTGTTGCAGGCCCAGGGGATCGCCCTGGAACACGCCTTGCCCGGGGTGGGAGAAAACCTGCAGGACCATCTGCAGATCCGCACCATCTTCAAGGTGGAGAACACCAAGACCCTCAACCAGCGGGCCAATTCGCTGGTTGGTAAAGCGATGATGGGGCTGGAGTATCTGCTGTTCAAGTCGGGTCCTCTGACCATGGCGCCCAGCCAACTGGGAGCTTTCGCCAAGTCGAACGAGGCGCAGGAAACCCCGAATGTCGAGTTCCACGTCCAGCCCTTGAGCCTGGATAAATTTGGCGACCCGCTGCACGATTTTCCGGCCTTTACCGCCTCGATCTGCAACCTTCGGCCGGAAAGCCGGGGAACGGTGCATATCAACTCGGCCGATCCCCGCGATCAACCGGCCATCCGGCCCAACTATCTGTCGGCCGAAGCCGACCGCGTGATCGCCGCCCAATCGATTCAGTTGGCCCGTAAAATCGCCGCCCAACCGGCCCTGGCGCGCTTCAATCCGCAGGAATACAAGCCCGGCCCGGAGATCGCCAGCAACGACGAGTTGGCCAAGGCCGCCGGCGACATCGCCACGACCATCTTCCATCCGGTGTCGACCTGTAAAATGGGCCAGGACGATTTGGCGGTGGTTGATTCGCGCCTGCGGGTCCACGGCATTCAGGGCCTGCGCGTCGCCGATGCCTCGATCATGCCCACCATCACCTCCGGCAACACCAACAGTCCATCGATCATGATTGGCGAAAAAGCAGCGCAGATGATCTTGGCGGATCGCGGCGCGCCGGCGCGGTGAAGCCGGCCGGGCGGCCTTGCAGCGCGATCGACGGATGGGAGCCGGGGTCGAGACGGGGGCGACGCGCCAAGCGCGTCCTTTTTTGGTCGATCGGTCAGACCATGCGCCTGAGATATTGCAGCGAGACCTGCCGGTCTTTCTGGCTGCGCAATTGCGAGGGGGAGGTGTTGTAAACCTCTCGGAAGGCGCGGGCGAAGTGGGAAACATTGACGAAGCCGGTGGCCATGGCGATGTCGGTGATCGGCATCTGGGTCTGCGATAGCAAGCGGCGCGCCTGCTCCAGCCGGAGATTGCGGTAGAACTGGGCCGGCGCCTCACGAAAGTGGGCGGCAAAGAGCCGCTCCAGATGGCGCACCGAGACCCCGGCTGTTTCGGCCAGTTCCCGGTTGGTCAGGGGCGCGTCGATGTTGGCTTCCATGGCGTCCAGGCAGGCCGCCAGCTTGGCGTTTTGAACCCCGAGCCGCTGGGAAAGACCGGCGCGCTGCTGAGGCCCGCTGCGCTCACCCGGCTCGCGCGCCCGCTTTTGCGCCACCGCCTGCGCCAGCTCGCGCCCGTGGTCGGCTTCGACCCGCGCCAGCATCATTTCGAAGACCGACTCGCCGCGCCCGCAGGTGAAGCGCCCCTTGTCGAGGGCGAAGGTATCGCGCAGGTCGAGGGGCAGATCGAAGGTCTCGCGGAAGGCCCCGGCATAGGGCCAGTGCAGCGCGATGCGTCGATCATCCAGCAAGCCGGCCTTGGCCAAAACCCAAGCCCCGCAGTCGACACCGCCCAGATCGGCGCCAAAGCGGGCGGCGCGGCGCAGCCAGGCCAGCACTTCCGGCGCCTTGTAGGTCAGCGCGGCATCGGCGGCGAAGACCATAATGGCGTCGAACGGCAAGCCTTCACCCGCCACCACCTGAATCGGCAAAGAGATCCCGGAGTGGCTGGTGACCGGCGCGGCGTACTCGCCGACCAGCCGCCAGTCATACAGGTTCTGACCCGCCAGATCGTTGGCCGCCTTGAGGGTTTCCGCGCAGGTGGCGAAGGATTCAAGGTCGAAGCCCTCGACCAGAAGAAAACCGTGGCGCTTCAAGAGACTGCCTTTCGCGTTTGCCGTCGAGGTGATCGCCGGGGCGCAGCGTCTCTCGGGTGACGCCTTGTTTCCGACAGGTGCGATTATCGGGTTGCTCCAGATCGGACTTTTTTTACCCTTTTTACGCCAAATCGACAATGGGACGCGGCAAACGGCCCGGATCGACGGGCGGCGACACAGGGTGCGGGGCGACGCCCGGCCAAAAATACACCGAAGTTCCGGGGGGTGGCGCGGCTTTGTGACGCAGGATGGAAAGCCGCTTGGCGACAGCACGGCGCGGGGCCCAGACAGGCTTGCCGACAGCTTCGTTCGGCCGCCGCCCTCGCCGCCGAGGGAGATGGGCGCTCAACTCTTTTCGTTCCGATGCGCCGTGCGGGTCGAATAAATCACCCGGTCATTTGATCTGAAACGATGTTGCCCTAGGCGTTGGCCCGATAGGTCACTATGCTGCCACTCGTTAAAGCAGCATCAAAGGAGGGACATTTTGTCCACTGAGAAGGTACTTGAGTTTTGGTTCGCAGCGGAGACGAGAAAAAAATGGTGGGTTAAGGAACCGCAATTCGACCAGCAGGTCGCCGAGACGCTGGGCGATTTGCATCGCCAAGCATCCGACTGGAGCCTGGATGCTTGGCGTGACGATGCGGAAGGTTGTCTGGCGCTGGTGCTGTTGTTGGATCAAGTGCCGCGTAACATCTATCGGCAGGATCCGCGTAGTTTTGCTTTTGACGCCGCCGCGCTCGATGTCACCCGACACGCGCTGGAGGTGGGGTTTGACACGCTGCTGACCAAGCAACAGCGGCTGTTTCTCTATTTACCGCTGGAACACAGCGAGGCGTTGGAAGATCAGGAGCGCTCGGTCACGCTGATGACGACCCTGGGCGACCCAGAGACCGCCAGACATGCCATCGCCCATCGCGACATCATCGCGCGCTTCGGCCGCTTTCCGCACCGCAACGCCGTGATCGGACGGCAAAGCACCGCCGAAGAAGAGGCCTTTTTGCAACAACCGGGTTCGTCGTTCTAGCCGGGATCGACGGGAAAAGCAGCGCTTCGCCGCTGTCGCCAAGCCCCTTCGCGTGGGGTGGCGACGGCAGGTTTCTCGCGCCGCCCCGGCTCGCGGCTGGACCGGTTCTTTTCTTCTTGCCTTCAGGCGGCAGATCACGTCGGGGCCTAGGCGGTGATCCAACTCGCCTCACAGCCCGCTTCGGCGCGCCAGTCAAAGCGGGCGCGGTGATGGTGGGTGCGGCCCAATTGCAGCCAATCCAAACTGTCGATGACGACATCAATCGCGGCGAAATGGCTGGGCGGGTCCGACCGGTCAGCGGCGGGCGGGTCGGACGCCGGCGCCCTGCTGTCGTCGCTTTGTTCAAGGCGTTCGCCGGGCGACAGACGGGTCAGATAGTTGAAGCGTCCCGAGACCGGCAGTTGATGCCAGAGCTGGGTCAACTCGGCTGTATCCTGGTGAATTTGCGCCTGTCCGGTGAAGCGGTATTGCAGTCCTTCGGTCGGTGACAGGAAAACCAGCGTGCAGCGTGGGTGGGCGCGCAACTGCGCCACCTTGGGCGCCCGGGAATCGCTGAAAAAGCGCAACCGCCCGGCGGCTTCGCCCGCCGATCGCAGCACCAGCGTGCGGGCGTCGGCTTCGCCTTGGAGATCGCGACTGGCCAGGGTGGCGTAGCGCAGGGCGGCGGCGTGATCTTGGCAGGCCTGGCGAAGGGACTGCTGGACCTGCTGAAGAATCTCAATCAGTTCAATGCCTTCGGGAAGCGGCAAGGAAAGGAAACTGTTGCGGGACGGGTGACTCAAGGAACGGGACCTCCTCACGAAAGGCGGTGGGCAAGGCTAGAGTGCAATCGATGGCGTCGTGACGCCGTCATGACACCGTCGTGATTTTGTCGTCACTTCGACTGTTATCAACCAGTTCGCGGCTGACTTGCGACGGCGTTGAAGCGTGAAACGCTTCATTCCGGATCGATTTGACTCTAGGGGCCGCGCGTTGCTTGCTGGAACTGCCCGGCCCGTGCTGGCGGAAAAATCGACCATCGGCGATGGTGCGCCGCAGATTGTCTGGTTGGCTGGTTTGGAGCAAGTATTTATATGTTATCAAATGGTTAACGGGCGGTGCTGACCGGCGCATTGTCTCTTCGCCCACCGCTGGGCGCGCCAATGCGCCGCATCGGCCCGACCGCGCCCGCTGCGCCGCATTTCGGCAAGCCGCGGATCATGCGGCTTGGAATCTGTCGCGATCATGGGGCGCGTGGAGGTCGATTTCCGGTCCCATCGGCACCAAGCCGGCCGGATTGATGGTCGGATGGCTGATGTAGTAGTGCTGCTTGATATGATCCATGCGCACGGTCTGCGCCACCCCGGGAACTTGAAAGAGCTCACGGGTGTAGGCCCAGAGGTTCGGGTAGTCCACCAGACGGCGCAGGTTGCATTTGAAGTGCCCGACATAGACCGGGTCAAAGCGCAGCAGCGTGGTGAACAGCCGCCAGTCGGCTTCGGTCAGCTGCGCGCCGAGCAGGTAGCGCTGCCTCGACAGGCGCGCCTCCAGCCAGTCCAAACGGTTGAACAGGCTGGTGACCGCCTCTTCATAGGCCGCCTGGCTGGTGGCGAAGCCGGCCCGGTACACACCGTTGTTGACCTCGGCGTAGATTGGCCCGTTCAGCTGATCGATCTCGCCGCGAAGCGCGCCGGGATAGAAATCCAAATCGGCCCGTCCCCAGGCGTTGAAGGCGCTGTTCAACATCCGAATGATCTCGGCCGATTCGTTGTTGACGATGCAGTCCCGCTGCTTGTCGTACAGCACCGGCACGGTTACCCGGCCGCTGTAGTTCGGCGCGCTGCGGGTATAGACCTGGTGGGCAAAGTCATAGCCGAACAGCGGGTCGCTGTAAGGCGGTTGGAATTCCCAGCCGTTCTTGCCCATATTCCAGTGAACGGCGGAGCAGGAAATAATCTCTTCCAGACCTTTGAGCTTGCAGAAGATAAGCGTGCGCTGCGCCCAGGGGCAGGCGTAGGAGACATAGAGATGATAGCGCCCCGGTTCGGCTTTGAAGCCGCCGACGCCGGTGACGCCCGGCGCGCCGTCCGGGGTAATCCAGTTGCGGAAGCGCGCCTGGTCGCGTTCGAATTTTCCGCCATGGCTCTTGGTGTCATACCACGGGTCGTGCCAGACACCCTCTACCAGTAAACCCATTTTTCCACTCCTCGCCCCTGCCTTTCCTTGCGGCGGCGCGGGCATTCAACAAACCATGCGCAACGGCGAAACTTTCCGCCCGAAACCCCGGCGGCCACATCTCCGGCCCGCACTGGATTGGGCAGGTCAGGAAAAGCCGCCGCCGGGGAACCGGCGGAAAAATCGCGATTAGCGGTAGCTGGGCCCGCCTGGCAGATCGGCGAGCAGAATCTCGCTGTTTTCCACCGCGCGCAGGCCGACGGTCTGGCTGTCGCCAATCACCGCGCCGTCGCGCGCCCCCAGGGTGACGACCTGCCCGGCCTGGTCGGTCACCTCGAGCTGACCGGTGGAGACCACCAGATAGGCCTGCCGGCTCCGGCCCAGCAGATGGCTGGTGTCGGTTCCCTGCGCCAGGGTGGCGCCCAGCAACGCGGCGTCCTGATGAATGGGCAGGGCGCCTGTCTCCAGATCCGCCGCGCGTCCCGACGCCAAGGCGACCAGGGTGCCGTTGCGGTCCTGTTGCGGAAAGCGCCGTGTTTCCCATCGCGGCGCCACGGCTTTGTCGCGGGGCGCGATCCAAATCTGATAGAGTTGGGTCTCGCTGCTTTCCAAGTTGAATTCGGCGTGCTGAATGCCCCGGCCGGCGCTCATGACCTGAACGTCGCCCGCTTCGGTGCGGCCTTCGTTGCCCAGGTGATCGCGGTGGGTGATCGCGCCCTTTCGCACATAGGTGATGATTTCCATGTCCCGGTGACCGTGCAAATCAAAGCCCTGCTTCGGCGCGATGGTGTCATCGTTCCACACCAGCAGCGGTCCGATGCCGAGGCGGCTGGGGTCGTGGTACCCGGAAAAACTGAAATGATAGCGGGCCGACAGCCAGTCGTTGCTAAAACGGCCGAGGCTATCGAAGGGACGTCGCTCGATAATGGTTCTGTCCTCCGGTCTGCCACCGCGCGCTGTTGCACGGCGCGGCGTTGAATGACATGGCGGCGATCGGTCTGGAAGTCCGCCTGTTTTTAGATAGATAATAGTTTCTATTTCAATTGCGACATGCGAAAATTGAAGCAGATTGTTTCTTTGGAGAAACGACAATGCAGCCTGATCTTTTGCCGGCCATGGTTATCTTCGTCCGGGTCGTGGAGATGGAGGGCTTTTCCGCCGCCGCGCGGGAGATGAATCTGTCCAAATCCGCGGTGTCGAAGCAGATCTCGCGCCTGGAGGACCGTTTGGGGGTTCGGTTGCTCAATCGAACCACGCGCAAGCTGTCGCTGACCGAAGCCGGCGCCACCTACTTTGAGGGGTGCCGCCGGGTGCTGGATGAGGCCGAGTCCGCCGACCTGGCGGTCAGTCGGCTGGTGGAAGCGCCGCGCGGGCAATTGAAGATCAACGCCCCCATGTCCTTCGGAACCACCCACCTGGCGCCCAACCTGGGGAAATTCCTGGCGGACTATCCGGAGCTCAACATTAAATTGACGCTTGAAGACCGGATGGTCGACCTGGTGGAGGAAGGCTATGACCTGGCGATCCGCATCGGGCATCTGGATGATTCCAGCCTGGTCGCACGGCGGATCTGCACCATGCGATCGGTGGTCAGCGCCGCGCCGGCCTACCTGGCGGCCCATGGCACACCGGCGCGCCCCGAAGACCTGGAAAGCCACCGCTGCCTGATCTACAGCTATGGCCGGGAATCGGGCAGTTGGACCTTTCACCGGGATGAGGAGGTGCGGCGGGTGCGCACCACGGGCCAGCTTTCGATCAACAATGGCGACGCCATTCGCGAGGCGGCCCTGGCCGGGCTGGGGATTTGCATCGAGCCGACCTTTATCGTCGGAGAGGACCTGCGCGCCGGGCGCATGATCCAACTGTTTCCCGATTGGCACTTGGGGGCGGACTTCGCCATGTATGCGGTTTATCCGGCGCGGCGAAATTTACCGCCCAAGGTGCGGGTTTTTATCGACTTTCTGATCGCTCACTTCGGCCCGGATCCCTATTGGGACGAGGCGCTGCAGGGGCCGTGAGGCCGGGGCGGGCAAAGCCGCCAGGCATGGTCCGATCCACCGGCCCGATTTACCGGTCCGATCTTTTCGACGGGTTCGGCGCGCCACGGCGTTTTGCCGATTGGCAAAAATCAAAACCCATGATAAAGAAAAAAATAGGCTTTCTTCTCGTGACGAGAGGTTACTTGGTGTCTCAGTCTTTTCCGCTGCTGCTTTCCGGTCTGTCGCGACGACGACGACGTCTTTTATAGAAGACGGCGCCGCGGCGGGCATTTGTGGTGCATCCGCGGCAACCGACAGGCAGGCCACGCGACAGAACAGGCCATAACGACGGACCGATTGAACGGTTTTTACCGTTTGGCCCGCGGCCGGGACCCCAAGCAGAGACCGCTGAGGCGCCCCACCTCCGCTCGCGATCATCGCTCTTGATCATCGTTCTTGATCATCGACGGTGCGAAGGATAAGGGCGCTGACGGTCGAAGAAAGACCACTTCCATGAACCACAGAATTGTACCGGAACGCAAAGACGACGCCGCGCTGATTGAGGCGTTGCATGACCGGACCTTTGGCGCGGACAGGATTAAGCGCACGGTCTATACCCTCAGGCCCGACGTCGGGTCGCTGCCGGATTTGGATCTGGTGGCGGTGGACGACGAAGGTGAACTTCTGGGAACCATCCGTTACTGGCCGCTGGAGATTGCGCGCCGTCCGGCGCTTTTGCTGGGTCCGCTTTCCGTGCAGCCTCGACTTCAGGGACAGGGCATCGGCAAGGCGCTGATTCGCCACAGCTTGGCCAAGGCCCGTCGGCTCGGCCATGGCATCTGTGTGGTGGTTGGCGACCCGGCGTATTACGGCGTTTTCGGGTTTCAGGCCGCCGGCGCCTACGGTTTGATTCTGCCGGGGCCGGTGGAGTCGGCGCGCTTTCAGGTCTGTGAACTGCTGCCCGGCGCGCTGGAAGGCGTGACCGGTGTGATTGGGCCCGGCGGCGGGCTGGCGCCGCTAACCGCCAAACGCGATGCGTTTCTTGCGTCGTCGAGCCGTCGCTAGAGCGCTCAATCACCTTCTCGTGCCTGTTGGACCGGTTTCAGAGCTTCTTTTCCTAGCCCGACGCGACCGGTAGGACAGCGCCGTCCGTAGTTGCGTCCATGCTGGGGCCATAGCTGGGGCGGCCAGCGTAAAATGCGCAAAGGCCGCTTCCAGGAGGAAGCGGCCTTTGGCTTTTTTGGCTGTTTGGCTGGGCCGGAACATCTCCCCAATTCGGGCGACGTTCCGATCCAGATAACTTGGCGCTTTGAGCGTGACGCGGTCGGCGCGACCCTGTTGGGGCTTAACCGAACGCGACATCACCGGCTGCTCGTTTGGCTATCGAGCAGGGCAATCGAAACAAATAGATCACCGGAGGATCTATTTGAACCAACCGGGCTTTTAGAAGCCCATGCCGCCCATGCCGCCCATACCGCCCATGCCACCCATGTCGGGCGCGCCGCCACCGGCGGCCGACTTCGCCGGCTCAGGCTTTTCGGCGACCATGGCTTCGGTGGTGATCAGCAGACCGGCCACCGACGCGGCGTCCTGCAGTGCGGCCCGCACGACCTTGGTCGGGTCAATGATGCCCGCCGTGACCATGTTGACGTACACGCCGTTCTGCGCGTCGAAGCCCATATCGGGGTCGTCGCCTTCCAGCAGCTTGCCGGCGACAACCGCACCGTCAAAGCCGGCGTTTTCGGCGATCTGACGCAACGGAGACTGCAAGGCCTTGCGGACGATCATCACGCCAACGTCTTGATCGCTGTTGCCGGTCTTGAAGTCGTCCAGCGCCTTGATGGACCGCAAAAGGGCAGCGCCGCCGCCGGGCAGAACGCCTTCTTCAACGGCTGCGCGCGTGGCGTGCAGCGCGTCGTCGACGCGGTCTTTCTTTTCTTTCACTTCCACTTCGGTGGCGCCACCAACGCGGATCACGGCAACACCGCCGGCCAGCTTGGCCAGGCGTTCCTGCAACTTCTCGCGGTCGTAGTCAGAAGAGGTTTCCTCGATCTGAGCACGGATCTGGTTGCAGCGGCTTGCGATCTCGTCCTTGGTGCCAGCGCCATCGATGATGGTGGTGTCTTCCTTGGTGATCGTGACCCGCTTGGCGGTGCCCAGCATGTCCAGGGTAACGGTCTCAAGCTTGATGCCCAGATCTTCGCTGACAGCCGTACCACCGGTCAAGATGGAGATGTCTTCCAGCATGGCTTTGCGGCGATCGCCGAAACCCGGTGCCTTCACCGCAGCAACCTTCAGGCCGCCGCGCAGACGGTTCACCACCAGGGTGGCCAGCGCCTCGCCTTCGATGTCCTCTGCGATGATCAGCAGCGGACGGCTGGACTGAACGACAGCCTCGAGGATCGGCAGCATGGGCTGCAGGTTGGTCAGCTTCTTCTCGTGGATCAGAATGAACGGATCTTCGAGCTCAACACGCATCTTTTCGGTGTCGGTGACGAAGTAAGGCGACAGGTAACCGCGGTCGAACTGCATGCCTTCGACGGTTTCCAGCTCGGTGCCCAGGGACTTGGCTTCTTCAACGGTGATGACACCGTCGTTGCCGACAGTCTGCATGGCCTCTGCCAGGATCGCGCCGACTTCGGCGTCGCCGTTGGCGGAGATGGTGCCAACCTGCTTGATCTCTTCGTTCTGAGAGACAGCCTTGGTGCGGGACGCCAGATCGGCGACCACGGCTTCAACCGCCAGGTCGATGCCGCGCTTCAGGTCCATCGGGTTCATGCCTGCGGCGACGGACTTGACGCCTTCGCGCACGATGGCCTGGGCCAGAACGGTCGCCGTGGTGGTGCCGTCACCGGCGATGTCATTGGTCTTCGAGGCCACTTCGCGCAGCATCTGTGCGCCCATGTTCTCGAATTTGTCAGACAGGTCGATTTCCTTGGCGACAGAGACGCCGTCCTTGGTGATGCGCGGGGCGCCAAAGGACTTGTCCAAGACCACGTTGCGGCCTTTCGGGCCGAGGGTGACCTTGACGGCGTTCGCCAGAATGTCGACGCCGCGCAGCAAACGGTCGCGCGCGTCGGTTGAAAATTTAACTTCCTTAGCCATAGTGATATAGCTCCTTAGGATTTTTAAGCGTCAATGACGCCGAGGATGTCGGACTCGCGCATGATCAGCAGTTCTTCGCCGTCGAGTTTGACTTCCGTACCGGACCATTTGCCGAAGAGGATTGTGTCGCCAGATTTAACGTCGAGGGGAGAAATCTCACCCTTGTCGTTCTTGGCGCCGTTGCCGGCGGCGACGATCACACCCTGAGAGGGCTTTTCTTTGGCGGAGTCTGGAATGATGATCCCACCCGCAGTTTTTTCGTCCTCGTCAATACGACGAACGAGCACGCGGTCGTGAAGCGGCCTAAGGCTCATAAAGCTTCTCCTGATATTCCACAGTGTTTGAAACGGGCGAGCGATTTCGCCCCGTTCTGTTAGCACTCCCGACTGGCGAGTGCCAATCGGATAGGGATGTACGCTTCCCACCAGATTTTTTCAAGGGGTGATGCGGTGAAAAATCGACTCTCTTGCCGGTGGATGGTTCCGGGCGGCCCTGCTTGGCGCAGGGTTCGCGCCCGCGCGCGCCTTTCGCGTCATGAGGTTGTCATCCCCTCGGGCGAAAAAGCGACCGCGGCGCGGCGATGGCGAGATCTTCCATTTGGTCATGCGGCGCGATCAAACAAGGGACCGTCTGTCGCCCGGCGCTAATTAGCGGCTTTGCGCAGGTGCTCGCGATGGAAAATATAAAGCCCGGAGCTGATCAGAATCACCGCGCCGATAACGGTCCAGAAGTCTGGCAGATCGTCGAAAATGATATAGCCGAACAGGGTTGCCCAAATCATGTTGGAGTAGGAGAAGGGGGCGACGGATGACGCCGGCGCGGCCTGGAACGCCTTGATAAGGCAAAATTGACTGACCCCGCCGAAGAAGCCGAGGCTCACCATGATCGTCCAGCCCTTCAGGTCCGGCGTCAGCCAATAGACGGGGACAATCAGGCTTGAGAGCAGGGTGCCGACCAAGGCGGTGTAGAGCAGGGTGGTCAGCGGTCCGTCGGACTTGCTCAGCATGCGGGTGGTGACTTGATAGAAAGCGTACAGCACCGCCGCGCCAAGCGGGAAGAGGGCCCAAAGCTGAAAGAGCTCGCTGCCGGGGCGCAGGATCACCAGCGCGCCGCCGAAGCCGATCACAATGGCCAAAGAGCGGCGGACACCCACCTGCTCGTCGAGCAGAAACACCGAAAGAATGGTCACCAGCATGGGGGCGGTGAGCATGATCGCGCTGGCGTTCACCAGGGCCATTTCGCTGACCGCGAAAAAGAACAGCACGGTGGTGGCCACCAAAAGGGTCGAGCGGCCCAACTGGAGGGGCAGTCGGCGGCTGCGCAACAGCGTCGGAATCCGGCGGTTAAACAGCAGCACCAGGAAGCTCATGTGAAAGAAGTAGCGAGCCCAGACCACCTGGGCGACCGGATAGGACTGGGTCAGGTACTTGGCCAGGCTGTCCATGGTGACAAACAGCAGCATGGTCAAGAGGATCCAGGCGATGCCGCGCTTTACCGACTTGTTGTCCGGTTCGCTGGCAGGAGTCCCCAGCGGGGCCCGGGGAGGCTGGGCGGTGACGGTTGAACGGGTGACGCTGGTCAAATCAGAGGTTCTTTATGGCTGGATGAAAGGCGAAAGCGTCGTCTGGAGTATGCGCGTCTGGATTTGGCCACAGGCGCGGAATTTTTGAACAGGCCGGGTGCGCGTGCAGCGGGTTTGGGCATATCGCGACGGCGTAAAACTGAAACGGTATCGAACTGAAACCACATGGAACTGAAACGGTGTCGAACTGAAAAACGACCCGGAAACAAAAGACAACAACAAACACAGCGGCACGGCCAAGCGCGGCGAACCTTTCCGTGCCGCCGTCAAACTTTCACAGTCGGGTTGGTCCGACCGGGCTCGCTTGGTGATCCCGGTTGAACCCTGGCCGCGCTTCTGATTACCCGATCGGCGGGTGTTTGACGACGAAGACGGGCGTTTGACGACGAAGTCGACGCGCCGCTGCTGACGTCGATCACAGCCTAGAAGATGAGGGTGATGAGGAAAAGCGCTGCTTGGGTAAGGCTGCCTTGCGCCGCCGAATTGCGCTTGCCCTGTCCCGGTCCGCCGTTTTCGCGCCCGGATCGGCGCGTTCGGCTTGTCTTTGCCCTTGTCTTGGCTGGGGGGCTTGGGCCTATAGTTCGGCCATGCACGTGCTCGACCGCTATGTCATTCGACAGATTGCCGGAACCACGGTTTTCGTGGCCTTGGCCCTGACCTTCGCTGTCTGGTTAACCCAGTCACTGCGACTTTTTGATTTCATCGTCAATCGGGGACTGCCCGCCGACAGGTTCCTGGTCTTCGCCGGCCTGTTGATGCCCTATTTTATGGGAATTGTCCTGCCCATTGGCGTCTTTGTCGCGGTGCTGTTTATCTATAACAAGCTGCTGGCCGACCGGGAATTGGTGGTGATGCGCGCCGCCGGGCTTAGTCCCTGGCGGCTGGCGCGGCCGGCGATCATCATGGGTTTCATCATCGTGCTGGTGGGGTACGCCATCTCGCTCTACCTGCAGCCCGCGTCGCTGCGCTCCTTCAAGGATCTGCAATGGCAACTGCGCAATGACTATTCCACGGTGCTGTTGCAAGAAGGCGTGTTCTCCGAGATCGAGGATGGGGTGACCCTCTATGTGCGCCAACGCAACGACAAGGGGGAGTTGTTGGGTCTGATGGTTCACGACACCCGCGACCCGGAGGCCCCGGTGACCATGCTGGCCAAGAGCGGGGCGTTGGTGAACGGGGACGATGGTCCGATGGTGGTCATGCTGGAGGGCAACCGGCAGCAAATTGACCGGAAAACCGGGCGACTTTCGCTTCTGCGCTTCGATCGCTATACCGTCGAGCTGTCGCAGTTCACCGGCGAGGAGGAAACCTGGCGCTGGCGCAAACCCAACGAGCGCTACATGAACGAGCTTTTTGGCGAGGCGAAGTCGGAAGAGGACCAGCGCTACCGACCGGAGCTGATCGTCGAGGGCCATCAGCGGATCGTCGCGCCACTCTACACCCTGACCTATGTTTTTATCGCCTTGGCCTGGCTGTTGTCGGGTGAATTCAACCGCCGGGGTCAGTTGAAGCGCATTCTCCTCGCCGTGCTCTGCGTCGGCATTTTGGAGGCGCTGAAACTGAGCGTCCAGGGGCTGGTGGTCAACACGCCGTCGCTGCTTTTTGTGATGTATCTGGCTGTTCTCTTGCCCATGCTGTTGTCGCTTTACATGCTGGTTTTTGACCCCTTGCGCCGGCGGCGCGGACGACAGCAAAACCGACTGGCGCACGGCTAGAATGTCTGGGACAAAAGGCGGTATGGCGGCCTTCCTGCAGCGGCCGGAAAGCTACCGGGGCTTGGCGCAGGCCTACGGGCTTCAGCCGGGCTCCGAGGTGGCGAAGGTGGAAACCCACGCCGCCCAGGTTTTTCTGTGCGGCGACTTGGCGGTGAAGATCAAGCGGCCGGTGCGCTATTCCTTCCTTGATTTTTCCTCGGCGCCGAAGCGCCGCGCCGCCTTGGCGCGGGAGTTGGCGCTGAACAGCCGAGGGGCCGAGGAGCTTTATCTGGGCCTGGCGGCCATCACCGGCGCGGCGGAGGGACCCTTGGCCTTTCAGCCGCTGCGCGCCGGACAAAAGGATCCGCCCGGCGCATGCGACTGGGCCTTGGTGATGCGCTGTTTTGACAACGACCTGCGCCTGGACCGGCTGTGCGAACGCGGCGGCCTGGATGACAAGCTGCTGCGCCAGGTGGTGGATCAGATCTACCGTTACCATCAGACCGCCGAGGTTCGTTTTGCGCCCTTTGGCGGGGCGTCGGCGCTGGAAAAGATCATCCAGCAGAACCAAAGCGATTTCGCCCAGCAGCCCAAGCTGTTCGATGGCCAGCGGATCGCCGCGCTCTGCGCCCGACAAAACGACAGCCTGGCGGCGGCGGCGGCGCGACTGGACCAGCGGCGCACGCAAGGCTGGGTCCGGCGCGGCCACGGCGATCTGCACCTGGGCAACCTGGTGATTTGGCGTGATCAACCGGTGCTGTTCGACGCCATCGAGTTCGACGAGGAAATTGGCACGGAAGATTTGCTCTATGACCTGTCATTCCTCTTGATGGATCTGATCTATCGCGGCAGGCCGGCCTTGGCCAATCAGGCGCTGAACCGCTATTTGAGCCGCCAGGCCGGCTACGACGGCCTGGCGGCGTTGCCGCTGATGCTGTCGTTACGCGCCAGTATTCGGGCCAAGGTGGCCGGCTTCACCGCCGCGCAGTTGGACCAGGAGGCGCAGCCCCGCGGCCCGGGGGCGGTGGAGCGGCGCAAGGCGCTGGACTATCTGGCGCAGGCCGAGCGGTTCCTGCCACCGTCCGGGGCAGCGCCCGCGCCGCGGGTGAGGCTGCTGGCGGTCGGCGGCCTGTCGGGCAGCGGTAAGTCGAGTTTGGCCGGGATGTTGGCGCCGGAGCTTGGCGAGCAGCAGATCGGCGCCGTCCATCTGCGCAGCGACATGATCCGTAAGCGGCTGATGGGCGTGGCGCCCGAAGCGCCCTTGGGGCCGCAGGCCTATGACGCGTCGGTCAGCCGGCAGGTTTACGCAACGCTTTTTCAGGAAGCCGAAGAAGCCTTGGCGGCCGGGTTCCCGGTGATCGCCGACGCGGTCTGGGCCCGTCCGGCGGAACGCGACGAACTGGCGCGCTTGGCCGCGCGGGTCGGGGCCGGTTTCACCGGCATTTGGCTCACCGCGCCACAGCCCGAGCTGTTGAACCGGGTGCGCGCCCGCCGCGACGACGCGTCGGACGCCGGACCGGCGGTGGTTCGCCAGCAAGCCGACTATGACCTGGGGACAATCACCTGGCGACGACTCGACAGCCGCCAGGCCCCCGACGCCCTGCGGGCGGCCGCCCGAAAGCTGCTGACGTGCGCGAGTCGGATCGACTGAAAGAGCCGCGCCCGGCGTGGTGTCGGTTTGGCGTCAACGGCTGGATAACCAAATCAGCGGGCCAAGCGACCGGCCGGCGGGGGGTCAGCTCCGGCCGTTTACCAGGTCTTCATAGGCGTGCCAGGTGGCGTGGGCGATCAGCGGCAAGGTGACGATCAGCCCCAGGCAGAAGGTCAACAGGCCGGCGCCGGTGAACAGGACAATGAGACTGGCCCAGACCACCATGGGGAAAAAGTTCTTCCGCACGGCTTCGACCGAGGTGGCCATGGCGACCACCACGTTCACCTCCCGGTCAATCAACATCGGGATGGAAATCGCCGAAATGGCGAAGACCAGGGTCGCCAGGATCGCCCCGACCAGGGTGCCGACCACCAGGAAACTCCAGTTCTCGGGCGTGAAGAAAACCTCGTGAATGAAGTTGGCCGGATCAATCGGCTGGTCGGAGAAGAACAGCATGAACAGCAGAAAGGCCAACCGGGTCCAGGCAATCAGGAACAGCAGCAGAATCACCCCCATGAAGGCGACCTGTCCCAGGTTGTGCCGCCAGGCCAGCAGCGCCGTACCCATGGTCACCGGCTCGCCCCGGGCGATGTGCCGGCTGACTTCGTAGAGCCCCACCGCCAACACCGGCGCCAAAAGCAGAAAGCCACCCGACAAAGGCAGGATCCAGGCCAGATTTCCCAGCGTGTAGGTGAGCCCGGCGATGATCAGCCCGAACAGGGAAAACAGCGCACCATAACCCAGGCTAACCCCGGGGGTGGTTCCCAAATCGTGCCAGCCTTTGGTCAGCCAAATCCAGGGTTGATCTACCGTGATCTGCCGAATTCTTGGGAGCTGTTGGCTAACCGACTGCTGTGCCATGCGTCGTCCTTATAAATAGTTCAACTCTATTTGGATGGGGGGATTTTTCACACGATCTGATGGCCGATCCCCTGCCTCTGCGCAACCAATCCACGGTGTTGTTCGGCCGGAATTGTCGCCAATGGTGCATAGATTATTGACTCAGATCAATGTCAATTCGTCTATGCTTTGTGATCGTGCAGGCTGTCGGGCCGTACAATGTACGGAGTTGGTGCCGTGCTCTTTATAAAGAGTCGGTTGGAGTTAGGGCGCCAACGTGAAATTGAAAAATTAAAAAGAGGGGCAATCCATGGCCATATCGGTCGCTGCAGGCGGGACTGCAGAAGATACCCGCTATCATGAAAAAGCCATTCGGCTCTTTATCATCGCAACGATGGTTTGGGCTATTGTCGGCTTTCTAGTTGGTGTCATTATTGCGTTTCAGCTGGCATACCCCCAACTGAACTTGGATTTACAATGGACGACCTTTGGGCGCTTGCGGCCATTACATACCTCCGGGGTAATTTTCGGGTTCGGCGGTAGCGCCTTGATCTCCACGTCGTTCTATGTGGTGCAGCGAACCTGTCGCGCCAAGCTTTTTCTTGGCGAAGAAGGCGCGCTGTTTGTTTTTTTCGGGTACCAGCTGTTTTTGCTGATGGCCGGCTGGGGCTATGTCAACGGCATCACCCAGGGCAAAGAGTACGCCGAGCCGGAGTGGTATGTTGATATTTGGCTGGCTCTGGTGTGGGTGGTTTACCTGGTGATTTTCCTGGGGACGCTGATCAAGCGCAAGGAGCCCCACATCTATGTCGCCAACTGGTTCTACCTGGGCTTTATCCTGACCATCGCCTTGCTGCACATTGTCAACAATCTGGCGTTGCCTGTCAGCTGGACCGGCGCCAAGAGCTATATCGTCTATGCCGGTGTGCAGGACGCCCTGACCCAGTGGTGGTACGGCCACAATGCCGTGGGCTTCTTTTTGACCGCCGGCTTCTTGGGCATCATGTACTACTTCATTCCCAAGCAGGCTGAGCGGCCGATCTACTCCTATCGCCTCTCGATCGTTCATTTCTGGTCCTTGATCTTCCTCTATATCTGGGCCGGACCTCACCATCTGCTCTATACCGCCTTGCCGGATTGGTCGCAGACCCTGGGCATGACCTTCTCGGTGATGCTCTGGATGCCGTCCTGGGGCGGGATGATCAACGGGATGATGACGCTGTCGGGGGCTTGGGACAAACTGCGCACCGACCCGATCCTGCGTTTCCTCGTGACCTCGGTCGCCTTCTACGGCATGAGCACCTTCGAAGGGCCGCTGATGGCGGTGAAGCCGGTCAACGCGCTCAGTCACTACACCGACTGGACGATCGGCCATGTGCATTCCGGCACGCTGGGCTGGGTCGCCTTCGTCACTTTTGGCATGCTCTACTATATCGTGCCGAAGCTGTGGAACACCCAACGGCTCTATTCCTACAAGCTGGTCAGTTACCACTTCTGGATCGCCACCCTGGGCATCGTTCTCTACATCACCTCCATGTGGGTGAGCGGGATCATGCAGGGCTTGATGTGGCGAACCTATGACGCCCTGGGCTTCCTACAGTACTCCTTCGTCGAGACGGTGGACGCCATGCACCCCTTCTACGTTATCCGCGGCCTGGGGGGCGTGTTGTTCCTGCTGGGCGCCATCATCATGGTTTACAACCTGATCCGTACGATCCGCGGTGACGTTCGCCAAGAAGCCCTGCCGATTGTTCCGGCTTCGGCGCAGCAGCCCGCGTGAGGAGAGAGCGATAATGTTTTCCCATTCGACGATTGAAAAAAACGCCATCCTCATGCTGGTGTTGATTCTACTGACCGTGTCCATCGGCGGCTTGGTGGAGATCGTGCCGCTGTACACGATTGAAAGCACCATCGAGCGGGTCAAGGGCGTTCGACCCTACAGCCCGCTGGAGTTGATGGGGCGCAACATCTACATCCGGGAGGGCTGCTATACCTGTCACTCCCAGATGATCCGCCCCTTCCGCGACGAGGTGGAGCGTTACGGTAACTACTCCCTGGCCGCTGAATCGATGTATGACCATCCCTTCCAATGGGGGTCGAAGCGCACCGGGCCCGATCTCGCCCGTGTCGGCGGCAAATACTCCAACGCCTGGCAAGTGGCGCATTTGAAGGATCCGCGGTCCGTGGTGCCGGAATCGGTCATGCCGGGCTACCCCTTCCTGGCCAAGACCGAGTTGGAGGCCGACAACGTCGCCGAGCACTTGAAGGCCAACAGCGCCTTGGGGGTGCCGTACAGCGACGAGATGATCGCCAGCGCAATGGACGACCTGCGGGTGCAGGCCGATCCCGACGGCGATTGGGAGGACTTCCTGGCGCGCTATCCCAAGGCGGCGGTCGGCAACTTTGATGGCGATTCCACACGGCTCACCGAAATGGATGCGCTGGTCTCATTCTTGCAAATCCTCGGCCGAATGGTTGATTTCTCTGACATCAAGCCAGAAGACCTGGTGCAATGAACAGCGAGATTTATCTATTCCTGCGTGAGTTTTGGGTGGTTTGGCTGATGGCCATTTTCATCGGCATCTTCGCCTACGCGTTCTGGCCCAGCCGGGCGCGCAAAGCGCAGATGCAGGAGCACGCGAATATTCCCTTCCGTGATGACGCGAAAAACTCGTCCGGGAAAAAAGACAGGGGGGATTTCTGACAATGCCTACCAAAAAAGAAAAAGACGCCATTTCCGGTACGATGACCACGGGGCATGAGTGGGACGGCATCAAGGAACTTGATACCCCCATGCCGCGCTGGTGGCTCTATGTGCTCTTCGCCACCATTATTTGGTCGGTCGGTTATTACTTCTTCTATCCCTCCATCCCCTACATTAGCGGCTATACCAAGGGGATCCTGGGCTATAACTCGCGCGTCGAGCTGGCGGAGAAAATGCAGCAGGCGTCGGCGGCGCAAGCCAGTTTCTATGACGGCATCAGCAAGTCGACCACCGCAGAGATCACGCAGGACCAGACCTTGCTGACCTTCTCGCTGGCCGGCGGTAAGGCGGCCTTCGCCGATAACTGCGCGGCCTGTCACGGGCCGGGCGGCGCGGGCCAGAAAGGCTTCCCGATCCTGGCGGACGACGCCTGGATCTGGGGCGGGTCGCTGGAGGATATCCAAACCACCATCACCCATGGCATCCGCTGGACGGAAGACGAGGATACCCGGATCTCCGAAATGCCGGCCTTTGGTGAATTCATGGAGCGCGGCGAGGTCGATCAAATCGCCGAGTATGTGCTGTCTCTGAGCGGGCGGTCCGAGGATGCCGCGGCGGTGCAGGCCGGTCAGGGACTGTTCAGCGAAAGCTGCTCTTCCTGTCACGGCGATGGCGGGACGGGCCTAAAGGAGTTCGGCGCGCCCAACCTCAGCGACCAGATCTGGTTCTACGGCGGCGAAAAGGCCGATATCGTGGCGCAGATCACCAAGCCGCGCCTGGGGGTCATGCCCGCCTGGCAAGGCCGGTTGGATGAGAACACCATCAAGATGCTGACGGTCTACATCTACTCGCTGGGTGGCGGCCAATAGCGTTCTGACCGCTGCGCCGCCCGCTTCTGTCGCGGCGGCGTAGCCGATGCGAAAAGCAACCCGGCGGCGCGCCGTCGCCTCCGGGTTGCCGCCCTGCTCGGCGCGCGGCCGGCTCGGGCTCGCCCTGTGACAGGCGGTCCAAGACAGTCAAAGACGGTGAAACACCGTGCGTTCGAGGCGGCCGTGAGGTTATCGAGGCCGGTGCGATTCCGCTGGCGGAGGGTTCCCCGTGGCCGGCTTGTCGTTGACATTTATCAAGGACAGGTCGTTTTAAATCTGCGTCATTTTGTCCTGCGCAAGGCCGCTATAACGCCGATTGATTTGACGAAATACAGCTTAAGAGGCATTTGGTTCACATGGATAACATGGGCAGCGCCAGACGGGTACCGCGGTGGGTGTCCTGTTGCATGTGGCCCGCTTGCCCAGAGGAGAAATAGCGACAATGACCGACCAGACGGTCACCTCGCCGGCAGACAACAGCGAGACCACACGGCCCAGCCTCTACGCCAGCCGGCAACAGATTTATCCGCGAAAGGTCGCCGGACGGTTTCGGCGAATTAAATGGACGGCCTTGACCATTCTGCTGGCCATCTACTACCTGGCTCCTTTCATTCGCTGGGATCGCGGCCCCAATGCGCCCAACCAGGCGATCCTCGCCGACCTGCCCAACGCCCGGGCCTACTTCTTTTTCATCGAGATCTGGCCGCAGGAAATTTATTACCTGACCGGGCTGCTGGTGCTGGCCGCGGTTGGTCTGTTTCTCGCCACCTCGATGGCCGGGCGGGTTTGGTGTGGATACACCTGCCCGCAGACCGTCTGGACCGATCTTTTCATGTGGGTCGAGCGCCTGGTCGAGGGAGACCGCAACGCTCGGATGCGCTTGGACAAGCAGCACTATTCGCTCAAGAAGGCGGTCCGGAAGGTCAGCAAACACGCCATTTGGCTGGCCATCTCCTTCCTGACCGGCGGCGCCTGGAGCCTGTACTTCGTTGACGCCCCGACGTTGCTCAGCCAGTTCTTCGTTGGCGAATCCTCTAGCGTGGTCTACGGCTCGGTCATCGTCCTGACCTCCACCACCTATCTCTTGGCGGGAATGGCCCGCGAGCAGGTTTGCACCTATATGTGCCCCTGGCCGCGCTTTCAAACCGCGATGTTCGACGAGGACACGCTGGTGGTGACCTATCAAAAGTGGCGTGGCGAACCACGCGGCAAAAAACCCAAGGCTGGCGAAAGCTGGGAGGGGCACGGCGACTGCATCGACTGCCTGGCTTGCGTGCATGTTTGCCCCACCGGCATCGACATTCGCGACGGGGTGCAGTTGGAGTGCATTTCCTGCGCGCTGTGTATTGACGCCTGCAACGACGTGATGGCGAAAATCGGCCGTCCGGGAAGCCTCATCACCTACGACACCGAGGCCAACCAGAAGGCGCTGGAGCAAGGCGGAAGTCGGCCGAAGTACAAAATACTTCGGCTGCGCACGCTGTTATATGCCATGTTGTTTGTTGGCATCAGCGTCTTGCTGCTCTATCAACTTTTGGTGCGCGACACCCTGGACATCACCGTGTTCCGTGACCGCAACCCGCTTTTCGTCACCCTGTCGAACGGCGATTTGCGAAACGGCTACACAGTCAAACTGGTGAACAAGACCCGGGAGCCCCGGACCTTCAATCTGAGTTATCGCGGGCTGCCCGACAGCAAGATGCGCATTGTCGGCCAAGCATCGCAAGACGACGGCAAGATCGCGCTGTCCGCCGCCGCGGATTCGGTGGTCAGCTACCAAGTGTATGTCAGCGCCGCCAGGGACGCGGTGAGCAAGGAGATCACGACGGTCTTTTTCCAGCTCACCGATCCCGACAAGGGCGAAACGGTGGTGCATGAATCAGTGTTTAGGGGGCCAGGGCGTTGAACGTGATCGCAAGCAGTCTCACCTTCTTCAAGAAGGACCAGCGTTGGATTCCCAGCATCTTCTTTGGGATGTTTGGGATCATTTTTGCCGTCAATGGCTTGATGATCTATATCGCGCTCAACAGTTGGACCGGCGTTACCGAGGACAACTACAACAAGGGACTGAAATACAATCAGGTCCTGGCCGCCGATCAGACGCAGCAGGCGCTTGGTTGGCAAAATCAGCTCGAGCTGTCCTCCAGCAACAGTGTCCTGACCGCTTCGCTGCGGGTGGATGACCGCCAGGGGCAGCCGGTCGCCGCCGAGATCGTGGCGGTGAATTTCGTGCGACCCACCAATGATGGCTACGACTTTTCCGATGAGTTGACCGCCCAGGGCGCCGGCGTGTTTACCGGACAGTGGGCCATGCCCCTGGCCGGGAAGTGGGAAATGCGGGTGCGGATTACCCGCGGCCAGGATCGCTATGTGCTGGTGCGCCGCGTGTTCGTGGAACCGGGGGCGGCCCCCAATAGCTGACGCCGGGAGCTGAAACCGGGGTTTCGGGATCGATAGGGGCGGATCGCTCCCCTGTAGGGGGCTTGGCGACAGCGGGCAAGCGCATCGCGCTTCCTTCGCGGTCGATCCACCCCGGGGGACCGGTTAGGCCGTCCGCCGGCGATAATGCAGGGCGTAAGGAAATGCCGTGGTGACCAAGCAGAGCCAACAAATGTCCCCGACAATCGACGTCAATGCCTATGTCGGGCTCGGCGAGGATGGCGCTCGGGCGCTGCATCTGTTGGTCGAGGGGGTGCATTGCGGTGGCTGCGTGCAGAAAATCGAGCGCGGCCTTAACGCCATGCCGGAGGTGGGCAACGCGCGCCTCAACATGACCACCCGACGGCTGGCGATTACCTGGAAGGGGCCGCGCGACCTGGCGTCCAGCTTTGTCGCCAAGGTGGAGGGGCTGGGCTATAAGGTGGTGCCCTATGAGCCTTCCCGGCTGAGCGATCAAGACAGCCGACAGGAAAAGGAACTGCTGCGATGTTTGGCGGTGGCCGGCTTTGCCGCGGCCAACGTCATGCTGCTGTCGGTGGCGGTTTGGGCCGGGCAAAGCCAGGGCATGGGCGCGGCGACCCGCTCTCTGCTGCATTGGTTTTCGGCGCTGATCGCCTTGCCCGCCCTGATCTATGCCGGGCGCCCGTTTTTTTATTCGGCCTGGACCGCCCTCAAGGTGCGCAGCACCAATATGGATGTGCCGATTTCACTGGCCGTGCTGTTGGCCTCGGGCATGTCCTTGACCGAAACCATCACCGGCGGCCGGCATGCCTACTTCGATTCGGCGATCACCCTGCTTTTCTTCCTTCTGCTGGGCCGATTTTTGGATCGGCGGGCGCGCGGCAAGGCCCGCTCCGCCGCGGAGCGGCTGCTGGCGCTCGACGCCCAGGCCGTCACTGTGCTGTCGCCCGACAAGGGACAGCAGCGCTTGCCCCCCGATCAGGTGACGCAGGACATGGTGGTCTTGGTGGCCCGGGGGGAACGCATTTCTGTCGACGGCGAGGTGCGGGGGGGCAGCAGTGAGATCGACACCAGCCTGATAACCGGGGAAAGCCTGCCGTCGCTGGTGACGCCGGGCGATCGGGTCTATGCCGGCACAATCAACCTGTCCGCGCCGTTGCGGCTTGCGGTTACCGCGGTGGGTGAAAAGACCCTGTTGGCGGGGATCGTCCGGCTCATGGAGGTGGCCGAGCAAAAGCGCGCGCGGTTCGTATCCCTGGCCGATCGGCTGTCGCGTATCTATGCACCGGTGGTGCATCTGGCCGCGCTGGCGGCGTTTCTCGGCTGGTGGCTGATCGGCGGCTTGGCCTGGCAGCCCGCGTTGCTGATCGCCGTGGCGGTGCTGATCATCACCTGTCCCTGCGCCCTGGGGCTGGCGGTCCCGGCGGTTCAGGTCATCGCCTCGGGCCGGTTGATGCGTCAGGGGGTGTTGCTCAAATCCGGCACCGCCCTGGAACGCTTGGTCCGGGTCGACACGGTGGTGTTCGACAAAACCGGAACGCTTACCCTGGGCCAGCCGCTGCTGCGCGACGAGGGTCAATCGACGGACGCCCTGGCGCTGGCCGCCAGGTTGGCGGCAAACAGCCGCCATCCGCTGGCCCGGGCCCTGGTGGCGGCGGCCCCGGCGGCGGTGGCGCTGGACGGCGTGGAAGAGGTTGCCGGCCGGGGACTGCGCTGCGTCGCGCCGTCGGGCGACGGTGGAGCGGGAGAGCTGCGGCTGGGAAGCCGCGCCTGGTGCGGCGTGCCCGAAGACCAACAGGAAACCACGCCCGAACTCTGGCTGTCTCAGCCCGGTCAGGCCCCCTTGCGCTTTGCCTTCGATGATCGCCTGCGCGCCGACGCCAGCCAGGTGGTGGCGGACTTGAAGGCGCAGGGCAAGGCGATCGAATTGCTGTCCGGAGATCGGGTGGCCACGGTTCGCAAAACCGCCGAGCGGCTCGGCATCGAACAGTGGCAGGGGGCGCTCAGTCCGGCCGACAAGGTCGCCCGTCTGGAGGCGCTGTCCCGGCAGGGGCGCCGGGTTCTGATGGTCGGCGACGGTCTCAACGACGCCCCGGCTTTGGCGGCGGCTTCGGTTTCCCTCTCGCCCACCTCGGCCGCGGACATCTCCCAGGTGGCGGCGGATCTTGTCTTCCAGGGCGAACGCCTGTCTCCGGTTTTGGCGGCGATGGAGGTGGCCCGCCGCGCCGACGCGCTGGTCAAGCAGAACTTCACCTTGGCGGTGCTCTACAACCTCTTTGCCGTGCCCTTGGCGGTGGCCGGGTTTGTTACCCCCCTGGTGGCCGCCATTTCCATGTCGTCTTCGTCGCTGGTTGTGATCGGCAACTCGCTGCGCTTGAACTTGGCGCGGCCCGCGGGACATCGCCGCGAAGCTGTCGGATCGCCAGCGCCGGCCGCCGGCGACGACCGGGAAGCGGTGGCGCCGTGAGTTCCCTGCTCTATTTGATCCCGGCCGCCTTGTTTCTCGGCTTCCTCGGCTTGATGGCCTTTCTTTGGGCGCTGCGCAGCGGTCAATTCGATGACCTGGACGGCGCCGCCCATCGCATTCTGTTTGATGACGATGAAGACCTGCCGGCGCCGGATAGGAACAAGGACCCGCAGAGTCCTTCCTCCCAGGACCCTTCGTCCCAAGGCTCTTCGTCCCA
>CAXBMB010000018.1:0-61100 GCA_963976695.1 uncultured Rhodovibrionaceae bacterium | reverse complement strand
GATCTTGGTGACATTTCAATAGATTTTATTCCATTCTTCGCTGGCTTTTCGCCGCCGCCGTTCCCAAGTCTACCTTAGACTGCGTTCGACGTGGAAAGAGGCGCTTGGCGCGTTGCCTCCGTGGTGATTGCAGTTCGCTGGTAGGTATTTTATCCTTGAGGACCCGCCTCGGGATAGCACCATTGGACCGTCAGGAGGCTGATTATGTTAACCAATTGGATTTTTAGAGTAATAACCAAATTGCGTCGCCGTATGCTGCGGGGCAAGACCGTGCGAATTTGTTGGGATCCCTCGGCTGAAGCGCCGTCGCGCGACAAAAGATCTCCGTTGCGCGTGCGCTATTGATTTCGGCTGGCTATTGATCCGACGGCCTGCGTGATTTGACGGCCCGCGCCATCTTCGCGCCGCGGCCTGATCTTTTTCCCAAGGATCTCTTGAAAACGTCATCCGGCATCGTATATAAGGAATTGTGAATATAATGGGTGGCGACGGCGACCGCCGCCGATCTTTCTTATCATGACCGATGGGCGACGCTCGGGAGAGGTAGATGACGGTTCCAGAAATAACGGCTTTCTTTGATCCCGAGACCTTTACCATCAGTTATCTGGCAGCCGACCCGGAGTCCGGCGAGGCGGCGGTGATCGATTCGGTGCTGGATTTTGATCTGGTGTCGGGGCGCACCTCGACCAAAACAGCCGACAAGCTTTTGCGCCGCGTGGCGGAGAAGGGCTACCGGATTACTTGGGTCCTGGAAACCCATGTGCATGCCGATCACCTATCGGCGGCGCCCTACCTTCGCAAAAAGCTCAACGCCAAGATCGCGATCGGCCAACAGGTGAGCGAGGTGCAGCAGACCTTTGCCAGGATTTTCAATCTTGAGCAGGAGGTTGGCCAAAAACAGCGCTATTTCGACCATACCTTCGCCGACGGGGAGACCTTCCAACTCGGCGGGCTGCAGGTCGAGGTTCTGCATACGCCCGGACATACGCCGGCTTGTGTGAGCTATAAAATCGGTGATGCGGTCTTTGTCGGCGACACGCTGTTCATGCCCGACTACGGCAGCGCCCGCTGTGATTTTCCGGGGGGGGACGCCCACAAGCTGTTTCATTCTATCCGCCGTTTGCTTTCCCTGCCGCCCGAGACCCGATTGTTCATGTGCCATGACTACGCCCCCAACGGGCGCGAACCGGCGTGGGAAACCACCGTGCTGGAGCAGTTGGCAAGCAACATCCATATCAATGAATCGGTAACCGAGGAGGAGTTCGTTGCCTTCCGGCAGGCAAGGGATGCGACCCTGGACCTACCAAGGTTGCTGTTGCCGTCGGTCCAGGTGAATATGCGTGGCGGTGAACGACCGCCGCCGGAATCCAATGGGGTGAGTTACATCAAGCTGCCGCTCGACGTCTTTTGATGTGTCTTGTGATATGTCGGTCGGTGCGCGTGGACTGGGGCAAGACAAGCCAGGATTTTTGTCTTCGCCCTGGAAATTTCGCGATGGATTTTTAACCTGCCGGGCTTTCGGGTCCGGTGTGCATTTCAACAGAGAAAACCAGGTGAGGGTCGTATGGTTCCAGCTACAAAAATCGATGAGTCGTTAAGCACAGCCGGGCAAATCACCGCAGAGGATGTGGCCGGCATTGCCGCCGCCGGATTTTCGGTGATTGTCAACAACCGTCCCGATGGGGAAGGCGGGCCGGACCAGCCTTCTTCCGCCGTCGTTGGCGAGGCCGCGCGTGTCGCCGGCTTGAGCTACCATTATTTGCCGATGACGCCCGAGGGGATCACCCCGGATATGGTGACGCAGTTTCGGCAGATAAGGGGCCAAGCAGCGGGGCCGATTTTCGCGCATTGCCGCACCGGCGCCCGCTCCACCATTCTTTGGGCGCTCACTGAAATAGCCGAAGGCCGGTCGCCCGAGGAGGTTGTCGCCCAGGCGGCAGCGGCGCAGCGGGACCTGTCCAACGTCTTACCCCTGTTGCAGCGCTTCGCCGCCCAGGGGTAATCCGAGAGCGCAGGTTCGCGCGGGCTGACTGCGCGGGTTAATGCGCGGGTTGACTGCGACAGGGTGACCGCAGAGTGAACAATGGCCTTGGCGGCCGGCTGATAGGCCAACCGCCAAGGCCATTGCTGCGTTGTTGGACGAGTGTCGAAGCGCCACGCGCGGCTGTCCACCTCGATCACACGTCACGGAACGACACGTCACGGACGACACGCCAAGGAACCCGCTTGTTTTTCTTCCGGCTTGGTCGCCGTCGATCTGACGCATCGGGGCGTCAGCCGGCCGGCGGTTTGATATCGGCGCGCCGCGCCGTCAGCGCGGCCTCTGTCCGATTTTTGGCTTTCAGAGTGCGCAGGATGTGGTGCACATGCAGCTTGACCGTCGCTTCGCTGATCTTGAGCTCTGCGGCGATGTTCTTGTTTGTCGCGCCCAGTGACAGCAGCAACAGCACCTCGCGCTGTCGTCGGGTCAACCCGTCGATGTTGGGAGCCGCATGGTCGCCGGCGCCATCGCTGCGTTGGACGGGCCAACTGACCGAGGAGTCGCTGTCGGCGCTTGCCTCATGGCTTGTCCGATGATCAACCGGCAGACAGGTGATCGCCACGGCGCGCCGGCCGTCGTAGGTTGCCCAGCGGCCGATACAGGTTATGACCCGCGTCTCGCCCCGGCTGTTTCTGATCAGCGGGATGGTCTTTTGGTAGTGGCTCTGGTCACTTTTTTCCCAGGCCAAGGCCTCGGTGATCAGGCTTCCACGGTGATCTTCATCAATGAAATCGCTATAGGGACGCTGCAGAATCAGGCGTTCGGGGAGGCCCAGAAGATTTTGCAGCGCGTGATTGGCGTAAGCGATTTTTCCCCGTTGAATGACCGCAAATCCAAACGGCAATGTATTGAGAAGAGAGCTGTCGGCTCTCGACTGAACGGACGCCACCGGCGACACATCCGAGACAGCGACCGGATTGATGCAAGCCGGCGAGAGATAGCGATTGCCCCGAAGGATGAAGGCCAGGGCGTTTCGAAGCGCGGCCGGCGATATATGCCGGGATAAAATCCCCTCGATTCCCAGGTCGAGCCACTGTTTCGCGGTTGTTTCATTGCTCACGGCATAGACCGCCACCCGTACGTCGGGGCAGGCCTTTTTAAGCGCGATCAGATGCCGTGGCGGGTCATTGTCGAGGGCGGCTTCCGAACAGAGCAACAGATCACAACGCTGAAATGTTTCGGCGGGGCATTGGTGAAGGGCGGTCCAACTCTCGAAATTCTTGACGTCAACCTTGTAAGGAATTTCTTTGACCAAACTGTTGACGGCAGAAAGACTAAAGCCATCGGCGAAGAGATGAAAAATTAGCAGGCGCGATTGGTCCTGAATAATGGCGGCGGTCTTCATCATAGAGGTGCTTTCTTTGCCAAGGCGGGTAGATGCTGCTCTATCGGGAGTGAAAAATATGATGGAAATTACATCGCATTTTATGATTTTTGTCGTCCTTTATTCCTATTGGAAATACAAAATCATGCAAGAATCATATCGGAATATCCAGTCCGAAGACTGAGCGTTTCAGTATGAAGAGTTATCTGGTAAATCACGAACGTGTAAAATGGTAATTAGTGTAGTTTTAATTTTCCGCAACACTTATTGATTTCTATAGTTTTTTCGAAAATTTTAGAAATGTAGAAAGTTTAATTATTAGCAACCTTAATTTTTATTGAAGGTTATCCAAGCGGACGAGGACCGTGTCTTTTTAGAGAGGGTAATTCAAGGTTGTTTTTCCGCGCCGGCGGCCTTTGGGCTATGAAAAAACGACGGTCCGGACCGCAACAGCCTTTTCGCGAATCGCGTTTTCCTGTTGCAACCTAGACTCCGCCTGCTGTTTGCGCGGCGCCCCTGGCCGTCGATCCTGACGGTCTGGAATTGGATTAATTGCTGAAGGGGGGGAAGAGCTATTTAAAGAGCGCGCGTCCCGCCTCGGTCAGCTTGCAGACCAGCCAGTCCGGCTTGAGCGGATTGGAAAACCAAGCTTCCGCCCAGCCGTGTTCCAGGCAGGCGCGAATGGTGCGCTCACTGTAAAGCTGCCCCTGCTCGTTAAACAGCGGCAGCTTGCCGCCAGGCTGTTCCAGGCCACGCGCAAGGTAGGATCTTTGCACCGGGGTCGGCCGGCCAGGGCGGCCTTGGAGGGGGATGACCTTGCTGTCGATTTCTGGTCGTTTTTGTTTTTGGACCTGCGTCGTCATGCCACCTCTTTCCGGTTCGCCGCTTATCAATCTATTGGAGGCTGTTTGGCGACAGAATCGAAGCGCCAAGCGCTTCTTTCCAAGCCGGTCGCACTCCGATGGCTTTCAGCTTGGCCCGAAACGAGCCGGGCCGGAAAGTCACAGGCCCTGGCGTGGATAATAGGCACAAGCGCTCCGGAGTCAAAACAGCACTGCAGCGGGCAAGACAATCCGGGTTCGATGGCAGGGGCAGGTCTGGCGGGTTAAGGCGAGGTCTTTTTTTGCCGCTCTTTTGACAGCTGTTCCATCACTTGCCGACGATACTCTTCGTCCCAGATCAATCGATCGAGATCGAGATCGAGATTTTTCCGCCCAGACCGCCTTTGGCTGTCCTTGGAAAGGCTGGAAGGCATGGCTTTTTCCTTGTCGCGCCGGTCGGTCATGTTTTCTAGCTAGTGGCTTTGTTGGGCCAGCCAATGGTGGAAAAGCGGCAAAATCGTGGTGACCGCGCCGACTGCTGATCGCGGGTCGCACCGCTGCCGGGCGCCGCGCGTCGGCTTTTTCGGTGCGGTGGACCGGGGCGGAATCGCGCGCATGGCGTCGGCGGCGGGCAGAGCACCTATGCCCAGGGGGCGCTTGCCAGGGGGGCGCGGACTTGGGGATAATGCAACCGTCGCCGGAATTTTTGCCGCCAGGATTATTTGCGCGGTCGATGGTTTGCGCGGTCTTCAAGTGATGTCGCGGCGACGATGTGGTCTGGCCGGGCGCGCGGCGTCGTCGCCGGCCGTGACAGTCGGTCAAAGGAGCAAATGAAGATGTCGGCGCGACCCTCAGCAGGCCTGTCCCTGTTTTTTTCCTCGGTCGGCCATCTCTATGTGCATCTCTTCACCGCCTTTTACTTTGTTATTGCCCTAACCCTGGAAGAGGTCTGGGCGCTGCCTTATTACCAACTGATCGAGTATTGGGCGCTGGGGGCGCTGCTGGTTGGTTTGGCCGCCTTGCCGGCCGGATGGCTGGCTGATCGCTGGTCGCCCACCGGCATGATGGTGATCTATTTTCTCGGGCTCGGCGCCTCCGCCATCGTTTGCGGCTTGGTGGGCGGGCCTTTGGGCTTGATCATCGGTCTGGCGTCACTGGGGTTTTTCGCCTCGATTTATCATCCGGTTGGAATTGCCTGGCTGGTGTCGATTGCCCCGAAAAAGGGCCGGGCCTTGGGGATCAACGGGGTTTTTGGCGCCGGTGGAGTGGCCGCGGCGGGACTGGTGGCCGGCGGCTTGATCGATCTTTATTCCTGGCGCGCGGCCTTTATTGTGCCGGGTGTGGCTGCCGTTCTGACCGGTCTTGCCATGTGGTGGGCGCTGCGCCGTGGTCTGATCCTGGAAAGCCCGAAAATAACCAGGACCGATCAACCCGCCGACCAGCGCAAGGATATGATCAAGGCCTTCTCGCTACTGCTTGTCACCCTCACGGTGATGGGCCTGCTGTTCCAGGCGACCCAGGCCGCGCTGCCCAAGGTCTTTGACCTGCGCCTGCGGGATTTGGCTGGCGAGGGCGCGTTCGGCGTGGGGGTGCTGGTGGCGGCGGTTTACACCATTGGCGGCCTGATGCAGATCCTCGGCGGTTATATGGCGGATTACTTGCCGCTGAAACGGGTCTATGTGATTGGCTTTCTCCTGCAGATCCCGGTGCTGATGGCGGTGGCGCTGTTCGGCGGCGTTCCATTGGTGATGGTGGCGGCGCTGAGCGTGCTGCTGTCGACCGGGGCCTTGCCTGCGGAAAACATGATGCTGGCCCGCTTCACGCCACCGCAACATCGTTCCTTGGCCTATGGCGCAAAGTTCGTGCTGGCGTTCGGCAGCGCGCCGTTCGCCATCTGGTTCGTTTCCAAGGTGCAGTCTCAAACCGGTGAGTTTTTCTGGCTCTTCGCCACCCTGGCCGGTTTGGCCGGGCTTGCCACGCTGGCGGCGCTATGCCTGCCCGAAGCCCGCGCCGCCGCCGCCGACATCACACCCCAGCCACAGGCCGCGGACTAGCTGCTCGATCAGCGGCGGATGACGGACAAAGAAGTGCTATGCGCATCGACTTCGTGGTGACTCCGCAGCGAACCGGGCAGCGCGCGTCGGTTACACCTGCGCCAGGGCGTTGTCCAGGTCGCGCAGCAGGTCGTCCGCTGTTTCCAGCCCCACGGACAGCCGAACCACGTCGTTGCCCGCGCCGGCGGCGCTGCGCTGCGCGTCGCTAAGCTGGCGGTGGGTGGTGGAGGCCGGATGCAAGATCAACGAGCGGGCGTCGCCGATGTTGGCCAGGTGGCTGAAAAGATCGACGCTTTCCACCAACTTCCGCCCGGCGTCGTAGCCCCCCTTGAGCCCGCAGGTAAAGACCGCGCCCGCGCCCTTGGGAAGATATTTCCGGGCCAGTTGGTGATAGGGGCTGTCCGCCAAACCGGCATGGCTGACCCAGGCGACCTTGGGATGATCGGTGAGGAACTTGGCGATCGTGAGCGCGTTTTCACAGTGGCGCTCCATCCGCAACGCCAGGGTTTCCAAGCCCAACAGCGTCAAAAAGGCATTCATCGGCGCTTGTGTTGCCCCCAGGTCGCGCAGCCCCACCGCATGGGCATGGGTGGTGAAGGCCATATCGCCAAAGGTCTCGTAGAATGACAGGCCGTGATAGGCCGGCTCCGGTTCCGCCAAGGATCCGTAGCGACCGCTGCGCGACCAGTCGAAGCGGCCTGAATCGATCACCGCGCCGCCCAGCGCCGTGCCGCTGCCCGACAGGAACTTGGTGGTGGAATGAACCACCAGGTCGGCGCCCCAATCCAGCGGTTGACAGAGATAGGGCGTGGCCAGGGTGTTGTCGACAATCAGCGGAATGCCGGCGTCCTTGGCCACCGCCGCCAAAGCTTCCAGGTCGCTGACCACCCCACCCGGATTGGCCAGGGATTCAACAAAGATGGCCTTACATTGGGGGGTGAGGGCGGCGCGCACCTTGTCCAGGTCGTCCATATCGACGAACCGCGCCCGCCAGTCGAACTTTTTGAAGCTTTTGCCGAACTGGATGATCGAGCCGCCATAGAGGCGCGTCGACGCCAGAAATTCGTCGCCGGGCTCCATGAAGGCGAAGAAGGTCAGCAGCTGAGCGGCGTGGCCCGACGCCGTACAGGCCGCCCCGCGTCCGCCTTCCAGGGAGGCCAGCCGTTCTTCCAACACCGCCACGGTGGGATTGGCCAGTCGGGAGTAGATGAAGCCGAAATTCTGCAAATTGAACAGGCCAGCGGCGTGCTCTGAATCATGGAAAACGTAAGAGGTGTTTTGAAAAATCGGCGTCTGGCGGGCCCCGGTGATCGGCTCGGGCTGGCTGCCGGCGTGAATCATCCGGGTCTCGAAACCGAAGGAATCGGCTGGGTGCTTGCGGTCTGGCATGGCGGATCTTTTCTCAATCGTTCTTTGGGTCACGCCGGTGGGTTCGACCGGCCAGCGCGGCCGTTGCAGGGCGCAGAAAACCCAACGAGACGTTAGCGTGTGATCGTCTGACGCCTGGCGGATTTACGGCTTAAACGGCATCACGCCATGATTCCATTTAGACCGATCCGATTCTAGAATGCGCGGATTTTCCGTCGTTTGGCGGTGATGATCTTGCTGTCGAAGCCGCCCCAGGAAAGCTCGCTGTTCAGTCGGCCGTACTCAATCTTGGGACAGCGGTCCATGACAACCTTGAGGCCGGCGGCCCCGGCCCGTCGGGCGGCCTCGGGATTGATCACATCCAGCTGCATCCAGATGCAGGTGATGCCTTTATCCTCGGCCAACTCGATGGCGTCGTCGGTGATCGCGGCGGCGGCGGCGGAATTGCGAAAAATATCGACCATTTCGAAGGGCCCCGGCGCCTCACGCAGGTTCTGATACACCCGCTCCCCGAGGATGTCGCCGCCGGCTTGGCCTGGGTTGACCGGGATAACCCGATAGCCCTTGGATTGGAGATACTTCATGGCGAAAAACGACGGGCGGTTCCATTTGGCGCTGGCCCCAACCATGGCGATGGTCCGGGTGGTCTGTAGAATTTCGCGCAGATAGGCGTTGGCGTAGGCAAGGGGGGCGTGGCTTTGGGTCATCACAAAGGTCCCTCGGCCTTACCGGTGGCGCCAAACGGCGGGGCGCTTTTCGATAAAGGCGTCGATGCCTTCACCCGCGTCGTCCGCCATCATGTTGCAGGCCATGGCCTCCGCCGCCATTTCATAGGCCGGGACAACGCCGACTTCCAATTGCTTGTAGAATAGAGCCTTGCCGGTGCGCACCGCCGCGGCGGACTTGCTGAGGATCTTCTGCAGCAGCAGCTCGACGGTGTCATCCAGGCTGTCGTCTTCGGCCACCCGATTGATCAGGCCCAGGGCCTGGGCCTCCTCGGCGTCGATGAAGTCCCCGGTCATCAGCATTTCAAAGGCCGGCTTTGCCGCAACGTTGCGGGTCAGCGCGACCGCCGGGGTTGAGCAGAACAGCCCGGTGTTGATGCCGGAGGTGCCAAAGCGGGCGGTTTCCTGCGCCACCGCCAAGTCGCAGGTGCCGACAAGCTGGCAACCGGCTGCGGTCGCCAGGCCTTGAACCTTGGCGATCACCGGGACCGGCAGGGTTAAAATCGACAGCATCATGCGGCTGCAGGTGGCGAAAAGCCGTTGATAATACGCCTTGTGGGGGGTGGCGCGCATCTGCTTGAGGTCATGGCCGGCGCAAAAGGCCGGTCCGTTGGCCGCCAGCACCACGGCGCGCAGGCTGTCATCCTGGGCCAAGTCTTGCAGGGCCGACGTCAAGGCCACCAGCAGCTCCTCCGACAGCGCATTATATTGTTTGGGCCGGTTCAGGGTCAGGGTCGCCACCCCATCGTCCCGGCGCGTCTGCAACAGGACGGTGGCTTGTGACTGGGGCGGGGTTGCAAAGAGCGGGGCGGCGTGTGGCGGCATATCTTTCTCCTTTTCTTTCCCAGGACCCGTCCGTTTCTCGGGTCTCGTTCTTCCCCGGGACTTCCGATTTCCTGGGGACTTCCTAATTTTCCAGCCGTCTTGCTGCCGGGGTGCGGGGGCAGCGCGGCAAACAAAGTGTTTGTTAGGTTTGTAACACTTGTTAGATTTTGCGCGAACGATTAGACAGTCAACAGTGACCCCAAGCTGAGTCGAGACGCAAGGGCTATTCCAGCAGCACTGGCGTGATCGTCCAGCAAGAAAAATCCGCCGGTGGCTTGCCGATCCATTGCCGGCCGGTCCGGCGCCGCCGAAACGGCAAGCGCAAAAGCGGGCGTGTTGGGGGAGGATTAAGCTGGAGATAACGAGGAGACGCCGCCCATGTCAGAAGAGATTTTGCTGAATGACCCCCAGGGCGCGGCCGCCCGGATTTCGGTGGCCGAGATGACCGAGGTTGGCCGAGAACTGGTCTGGGTGCGGCAGCTCAACATCCAGATTGAGGAGATCGGCTACGGCACCGCCCGCCTGCGGCTGCCGACCTCCACCGACAACTTGCGGCCCGGCGGCACGGTCTCCGGGCCGGCGATGATGACCTTGGCCGACTATGCGATGTATGCCGCCGTTCTCGGCGCCATCGGCCTGGTTGAGTTGGCCGTCACCACCAATCTCAATATCAATTTTCTGCGCAAACCCCCGCTGGGAGATATTCTGGCGGACTGCCGTCTGTTGAAGCTGGGCAAGCGCCTAGCCTACGGCGAAGTGCTGCTGCACAGCCTCACCGAGGGCCATGACGAACCGGTGGCCCATTGCACCACCACCTACTCAATTCCGCCAAACCGTTAAGCCGGCGGCAACCCGGGCCGCCGCCGGCTCTCGACCTGGGTCGGGTCCTGTCCGACCAGCCTGTGATCGACGGAAAAACAAGCGCTTGGCGCTTGGTCTACACCGATCCGACTCTATTGCTGCGCGTCGACGCTCCACGGCTGGGGCTGAAATTCCAACGCCTCGTCAACCGCCTGCTTGATCTGCTCTTCAGTCATCTGCGCCGCCACTCTTTGCCGATAGACGCGGGCTTGGGGAAAGCGGCCTTGGACGGCGGCCAGGTCATACCATTTGTGGGCTTGGACCAGATCAATCGGCACCCCCAGTCCCTGTTCATAAATAAATCCCAGATTGACCAGCGAGCGGTCGTAGCCTTGCGCCGCGGCGGCCTGAAACAGGCGGCGGGCCTTGTCCAAGTCCACTGCCGTGCCCCTGCCGGTTTGATAGAGCAGGGCGAGATTGTGCTTGGCGACCGGGTGGCCCTGCTGGGCGGCCTTTTCGTACCAGATGGCGGCCTGCGCAAAATCCTGGGAAAGGCCTTGGCCCTTGTCATAGAGCACGGCCAAGCCCAGTTGCGCTTCTTTGTCGCCGGCGGCGGCCAGCGGCCGCCATTCCTCGAGAGCCTGGGCGTAGTCGCCGGCCTGATAGGCCTTCACGCCGCTTTCAAAGTCGGCGTGGGCGGGAAGGGCCGACAGGAAAAACAGCGATAACAGAAAGCTCAGGATGATCGGGTGGCGGGAAGGTTTCATGTTTCTTCGCACTCTCTTGCGTCTTGCTTGCGGGGGGCGGGCGTGATGGCGGGCCGGGGGGCGCCGGCAGGCGGCGGATTACCCAACCAGGCAATCTTTTAAGGTGCCGCTTTTGAGGAATAAAAGTCAACGTCGCCAGTTGCTTGTCGGTCAGGCACCGGCAATTTTCCGGACGCCAAAGTTGCAACGTTATTGCTGTGGGCTTTCAGGGCTATAGCTGTGGGGTAAAATAATACCATTATACTAACCACGTTGATATTGTTAGGTTTTCGCAATATTTTTGCCGTTGACTTGGCCTGGGTTGGGCAGTAGAAACCCTGGACTTGCGGACAGGCCCTTAGGGGTTGAACAGTGCCGCTTGCGTAATTTCACTCATCCTAGACGAAAGAGTCGAGATGAAGACCTATTCTGCCAAACCGGCTGAGGTCGAGAAGAAGTGGTTCGTGATCGACGCTGAAGACGTCGTTCTCGGTCGCCTTGCCGTGAAAGTAGCAACGCTGCTGCGCGGTAAGCACAAAGCGATCTTCACGCCGCACATCGACACCGGTGACAACGTTATCATCATCAACGCCGGAAAAGTCGCGTTGACCGGCAACAAAGCCAAGAACGAGCGCTTCTACTGGCATACAGGCCACCCGGGCGGCATCAAAAGCCGCAGCATGGGTCAGATCCTCGAAGGCCAGCATCCCGAGCGCGTGATGCTGAAGGCCGTCGAACGGATGATGCCGAAGGGCCCGCTGGGCCGCGCGCAGTTTAAGAAACTGCACGTCTATTCCGGCAGTGCGCATCCGCATGAAGCACAGCAGCCTGAAGTGCTGGACTTCGCTTCTCTGAACTCCAAGAACAAAAGGGGTTAAGTCATGGCCGAAGAAACGACCCTGACCGACCTGGAGCAGCTGGGCGAAGCCACCGGCGCTGTTGCAGCTGAAACGGCAGTTTCCGCCGAGCCCAAGCTTGATGCCCAGGGCCGCGCTTATGCCACCGGTCGCCGTAAGTCCGCCATCGCGCGCGTCTGGCTGAAGCCCGGTAGCGGCAAAATGATCGTGAACGGCCGTTCGGTGGAGGCATTCTTTGCCCGTCCGGTGTTGCGCATGGTGCTGCAGCAGCCGTTCGAGGCGGCCAACCGCAAAGATCAATTTGACCTGATGTGCACCGTCACCGGTGGCGGTCTGTCGGGTCAGGCTGGCGCGGTGCGTCACGGTATTTCCCGCGCCCTGATAAACTTCGAGCCCGGCCTGCGCCCGGTTCTGAAGCAGGGCGGCTTCCTGACCCGCGATGCCCGTGTGGTTGAACGCAAGAAGTACGGCCGGGCGAAAGCGCGCCGCTCCTTCCAGTTCTCCAAGCGCTAATCAGCGGCTGTCGCGACAAGCGATCCAAAGAGGGCTGCCAGGGATATCCTTGGCGGCCCTTTTGCTGTTCAAACCAAGGTTGCGCCGGTTGTTAGCCGATCAGACTATCAGCGACAGCTTGATGCGCCCGGATCACAGGAGACCCGACTAAAAGTCGGTTGACCCGGGATGGTCTCCTTGGGCTAGAGTCCGCTCGGATCAAATGGCACCACTTGATGATCCCGGTTGATCTCGTTTGCTGCTGTTTAAACCGTGACTCCGGCGCTGGTCACAGGCTCGGGTTTCCGGTGCTGATCCGGCCTTGTCAAGGCAGCTATCCCTAAAAGATCAATGGATTGACACACCCTATTCCGACCGCGACGGGCGTGGGCCAGGGTGGCTTGTTATCCTTAGGTCATGCCTGAGAAAGTTTCCCCGCAATGACCGGACGCCGGCAGTCTTCTTTCGCCTGGTTCAATTTTACCCGACTTGTCCCGGCATTGTTTGTCGGCCTTTGGGCAACCGGTTTCATCGGCGCCAAGCTTGGTCTGCCCTATGTGGAGCCGCTGACTTTCCTGGCTGTCCGTTTCCTCATTGTGGCGTTGCTGTTGGCGCCGGTGGTGCTGTGGCGCCGGGCCGGGCTCGGCGGCTGGGCGAATGTCGGACACCTTGTGATGGTGGGGCTGCTGGTGCACGGGATGTATCTGGGCGGGGTTTTTATCTCCATCGCCCTGGGCATGTCCGCCGGTCTGTCGGCGCTGATCGTCTCGCTGCAGCCCTTGCTCACCGCCGTGGTGGCGGCGCCCCTGCTGTTGGGCGAGAAGACCACCCGACGGCAGTTGGTCGGGCTGCTGCTGGGCTTGACGGGGGTGATGTTGGTGCTGGCCGATCGTTACGCGCTGTTCTCCGGCGACTTTTCAGCTTTGAATTTCGGCCCCGACTTGCTGATCCCCTTGCTTTTTTCCCTTGCCGCCCTGTTCGGCATCACCTTTGGCGTGGTTTATCAGAAGCGCTTTTGCAGCACGGCCGATCTTTGGTCTGGCGTGTTTGTGCAGTATCTGGCCGCCGCCGCCTTTACCGGCCTGTTGGCCCTGGCCTTTGAGGACAACGCAATCGTGTGGGCCGGTGAGTTTATCTTTGCCCTGGGCTGGTTGGTGTTGGTGCTGTCGATCGGCGCGGTCAGTCTGTTGATGCTGATGATTCGCGGCGGCGCGGCCTCGCAGGTGGCCAGCCTGTTTTATCTGGTGCCGCCGGTCACCGCCCTGGCCGCCTTTTTGCTGTTTGACGAGCGCCTCGGTCTTTGGTCGCTGGCGGGAATGGTGGTGGCGGTGCTGGGGGTTGCCTTGGTGGTGGCGACGCCAAAAATGGCGCGCCGGGGTTAGCGTCGGATCAGTCGGCAGGGCATCACGGCGTGATCCCATTTAACCCGTGACCTCGCCGCTGTTTTGGCATCCGCGAACTTCCAGGTCGGTGGCCGACCAGACATCGTAGCAGTTGAGCAGATAGTCGGTGTGATCAAGCGTTTGTTCGCGGCCCCCCTGTGCCGGGCGCTGGCGGGTCTGTGAGGCGGTTGTCGCCGCGTTATTGGCCGCCGGCGGGATCGGCGACCGTCCGGACGCCGCCGGGTCGATCGGGAAGGGCGCGGCGGATGAGGACTTGCTTGCGGTGGTCATGGTCTGCTCCTCTAGCTGGATCGAGGCGGCTCCGAACTGCGCCGACGGGGGCGACCGCTCTTGGCCGCGCCGGAGCCGATGAACAATAGGTTGGTGCGCCGGCCCGGCCAAGTTAGGGGGAGGTGGGATAGGGACTTGTGACGAAATCGGATGTTGGATTGAAAATTTTTCGGGCTACCTTCATGTCAAGAACAAATCCCGCCGCTGACCTTGGCTCGGCGGGCGTGAAATCTCTGGCGGTCGGCGGCGCATCAAACCGGCTCCCGCCGAACAGTGTTATATAGAGTTGACTGCATCGGCGCGTTCAGCGGGGCAAGGTTGCTTGACAACCCGTCGCGATCTGACCGAGCTTGACCCAGCGGAGCACCCAATCTGATGACCATTGACCTTTACACCTGGCCGACCCCCAACGGGCACAAAATCCACATTCTCCTGGAAGAGTTGGGACTGGATTACAACGTCCATGCCATCGATATTGGCGCCGGGGATCAATTTCAGCCGGATTTCCTCGCGATCAGCCCGAACAACCGGATTCCGGCGCTGGTTGATTCGGAGGGCCCGGACGGCGCGCCGCTGTCGCTGTTCGAATCCGGGGCAATTCTGCTCTACCTGGCCGAAAAGCATGACAAATTTCTGCCCAAGGCCGGGCCCGGCCGCTATCGCGTGTTGCAGTGGCTGATGTGGCAAATGGGCGGCCTGGGTCCCATGCTGGGGCAGGCGCATCACTTCTTGCAATACGCCCCGGTTGACATTCCCTACGGCAAGGAGCGCTACGGCAACGAGGCCAACCGTCTTTATGGCGTCATGGACCGACAGCTTGCCAAAACCCGCTATTTGGCCGGTGAAGACTACTCCATCGCTGACATTGCCGCCTGGCCCTGGACCCGCACGCCGGATCGCCAGAACGTCAAGCGTGAGGACTATCCCAACTTCGTGCGCTGGTTTGACGAGATCGCCGCCCGACCCGCGGTGCAGGCCGGGGTGAAGGTGCTGGCCGAGTCGCGGCGGCCGATCACCGATGAAAAGGCGCGCGAAGTGCTGTTCGGGGCGACCCAATTCAACCGCCGCTGAGCAACCTGTGATCGCCAGTAAATAGCGATTTTGCCTCGACGCGCCGGCCACTAGGAAGGATTTTCCCTCCCCGCGGCCGGCGCTTTTTTATCGCTTGCCGTTTGCGTGACCGCTGTTCTGCGCCGCGCGATCATTTTCTCGATCATCTTTGCCGGCGGTGCTGCGGCTCTGTCTTGTGTCGCGTTGGAACGAAACTATCGCCCCATCGTTGCTTGACCTTGCGGTTTTCTCGGGTCGAGATATCGGCATGACACAGAAAAAGCAGCACAGCAGACCCCACCCGGAAACCTTCACGGCGCAGGCCTGCCACTTCATCGATCCGGCGACCCATGCCGTCGTTCCAACGCTGTCCGCCGCGACGACCTTCGCCCGCGCGGGTGACTACGGCCATCCGCCGGTCTCCCAGTACAGTCGGACAAAAAACCCGACGGACGTGCCGCTTGAGGAAACCCTGGCGGCGTTGGAAGAGGCGGCGGCGGCGGCGGTGTTCGGCGCCGGGATGGCCGCGGCGACCGCCATTGTTATGGCGCTCAAGCCCGGCGACCAGATCATCGCCCATAACATGATCTATTGGTCCTTTCGCGCCTGGTTGATCGACTTCTGCGCGACCTGGGGCATGGATCTGGTGCTGCTGGACTGCCAGGACCTGGACGCGGTGCGCGCAGAAGTCGATCCGGGCCGCACCAAACTGCTGTGGATCGAAACGCCCAGCAATCCGCTGTGGCAGGTGCTGGATATCCAGGCCTTGGCCGAGATCGCGCACCAGGCGGGGGCCCGCCTGGCGGTGGACAGCACCTGCGCCACGCCGGTGCTGACCCGGCCGCTCACCCTGGGCGCCGATCTGGTGATGCATTCGGCGACCAAGTATCTCAATGGCCACAGCGATGTTTTAGCGGGCGCGGTGATGACCGCCGTCGCCGACGATTTTTGGGAAAGGATCAAGCTGAATCGCACGCAGATCGGCAACGTGCTGGGGCCCTTTGAATCCTGGTTGCTGCTGCGCGGACTGCGCACCTTGCACCTGCGTGTCGCCCGGCAGTGCGCGACGGCCCTGACGATCGCCCGGCGCTTCGACGGCCACCCGCGGGTGGCGGCGGTGCTCTATCCGGGCCTGCCCGATCATCGCGGCCATGCGATTGCGTGCCGGCAAATGGCCGGGGGCTTTGGCGGGATGCTCAGCTTGCGGGTTGCCGGTGGCCATGGACCGTCGGTCGCGGCGATCAAGCGGGCCCAGGTCTTTCTCAGAGCCACGTCGCTTGGCGGCGTGGAAAGTCTCATCGAACACCGCGCGACCATTGAAGGCGCCGGCACCGACGTGCCCGACGATCTGTTGCGGCTTTCAATCGGGTTGGAGCATCCCGATGATCTGATCGCCGATCTGGAGCAGATGCTGGCCGGCTAAAAACGCCGGAGGGCCGGGGGGCGGCGGTTCGAGTCGCCATAAAACCGCTTCTCGGCCCAGGAATTCGGTGGAATTTGCGGCGTGGCGCCGGTTGGTGGGAAAAAAGTTCTTTCGGGCGAAAAATGACGCGGAAGGTGCGTTGACAAGAGGGGGCTCGGATCGCTAGATAACGCCGCCGCAAACGTCGTGGATGACAGCCACTCGATTTGCGGAGGGGTGGCCGAGTGGCTGAAGGCGACGGTTTGCTAAATCGTTATAGTGGGAAACTGCTATCGTGGGTTCGAATCCCATCCCCTCCGCCACTTTCTAACGCATTGTTATAGAATAATTTTCCTAGTTGTACATTTAGCTGACATTTCCAACTCTTGCTGGGTGATTCCCGATCTAGAGATAGGGTTTCAGAGCCGAACTTGCCCCTGAGTCTGGCGGCTCTCTAGACGCCATTCGAGTCGGTGCGCTTTTCGGGCGCCGGAACAGGTGATGCAGTTGACGTCACTGACAAAAGCGGAATCGAAACGCCGGCTGTACCGCCTCGGAACGCGGCGATGATCTTACGCGGCGCCTGCCAGCGCGCGGGCAGTTGGTGTTGCTTGAACCGATCGGCTGTCTTCCAACTGCGGCCCGATCGAAAATGTCGGAGGCGAGGAACGCCAGAGCGACCATCTGCTGGAGGCGGCGGGTTGGGATGTTCATGATCCAATCGGCGGCGCCCGCCGGCTTCACAAGATGAGCTCTTAAAATCCGCGCAATACCGGCCTGGAAGTCCCGAGCGGGCAACCGTCAGGCATCGGCGTGTTTGCATGCCGTCCTACGTCGACTTGCAGCGAAAAAGGGTCTGCGCCGCGATGCCGGGACGACGGCTAATCGCCTGCACCGAAAACCCCGCCTCTTGCGCCGTTAACATCCCAATAGTCGGCTGTTCTGAACAACGTTTCGTCGTTCTGTCCTCCGTTGCGCAATTGTAACGGAAAACGCTGGTAAATGATGGCGCGCCGTCTTCGTCACAACCAACGGACATTTGAGTGATATTGTCCTTAAATTCGAGTCAGCCTACATTGTCCAGCGACAATACCCGCTGGCAAAACCTCGGTGGAACACGCTGTGGATGACGCGACCTCTACCTTATCGGGCATCGAGCTTTTTCGAGGTCTTTCCGATTCCGAGCTTGCGACTTTGGCCAAGCTATGCCGATGGCACCGATATGCGTCTGCTGATCAGATCATCGGGAATCAAGACGAGACCACGGATGTTTTTTTCATCGCCAGCGGGCGCGTGTGTGCAACCATCTATGCGGCATCAGGCAAGGAAGTGTCATTTCGTGATCTTGGCGCCGGCAAAAGTATCGGCGAATTATCGGCCGTCGACGGCGCGCCGCGATCGGCGAACGTAATCGCGCTGACCGACACTGTCTTGGCTTCGATGCCCGCGGAAATCTTCCGAAACGTACTGCGGGACCATCCGGACGTGTCCGCGAGGATGATGGCCTATCTCGTCGATCTGGTGCGAAAATTGTCGGACCGCGTTGTCGAGTACAGCGTGCTGACAGTCCGCAACCGAATTCACGCTGAATTGTTGCGTCTGGCACGTGAACAAATAGTCGATGGAAATACCGCGACGCTGTCGCCAGCGCCGAAGCACGCCGATATTGCCGGCCGCGTCGCGACGCACCGCGAGGCGGTGACCCGTGAATTGAACGTCCTTGTTGGCGAGGGATGTATGGAAAGGCGGCCGGGCGCATTGGTGATATCCGATGTTTCCCGTCTTGAGCGGCTTGTCAAAGCGGGCTTTGATGAATAGGGCCAGCGGCCCCGGTTCTCGCTCGATCTCACGTCCGGCGCGCGAAATAAATTTCGCGATTGTGGCATTTCTCACATACCATAGCGGCGCCTTGAGTAACAATCGTCCCGTCGATGCGCATATATCTGCACCAAGAAGGGGAGTTACATGGCCAAAGAAACAGTGCTGAGCGACGATCTGCTGCAACGTTGCGCGGCGCGGGCGGCGGGTTATGATCGCGACAACAAGTTTTTCACCGAAGATTTCGAGGAGTTGAAGGCGGCTGGCTATCTGAGCGGGCCGGTGCCGACGGAATTCGGCGGCGGTGGCCTTTCCCTGGCCGAATCATGCGCCGAACAGCGTCGCCTTGCTTACCATGCGCCGGCGACGGCCCTGGCCATCAATATGCATATCTATTGGGCCGGCATTGCCGCCGATCTTTGGCGCTCGGGTGACAAGTCATTGGAATGGCTGCTAGAGGAAAGCGCCACTGGCGAGGTTTTCGCCGCCGGGCATTCCGAGCGTGGCAATGATTTGCCGGTCTTCCTGTCCACCGCGACAGCGAAAAAGGTCGACGGCGGCTATCGCTTTTCTGGCCACAAGATGTTCAGTAGCCTCAGCCCTGTCTGGACCCGCTTCGGCTTCCACGCCATGGATGCCGACGCCGAAGGCGGCCCGCGGATTGTCCATGCCTTCATGCCGCGCAACACCGCCGGTTACACCATCAAGGAAACCTGGGATACTCTGGGCATGCGCGCCACCAGAAGCGACGATACCCTCATCGAGGACGCCTTCGTCGCCGACAAGTATGTCGCCCGCACTGTCCCGGCCGGCCAGGGCGACCCCTTCGTACTGACGCTTTTCGCTTGGGCGCTGCTTGGCTTCGCCAGCGTCTATTGCGGCATAGCGCAACGCGCGGTCGACCTGGCGGTGCCCTCGACGAAAAAGAAGACATCGCTCGCTGTGTCACGCTCGATGGCCTACCATCCCGAGGTTCAGCACACGGTTGCGCAGATGGTGTTGGCCAATGAAAGCATTCTACCTTATCTCGAGAAGACCTGCGCCGACTGGACCAATGGGGTCGATCACGGCGCGGTCTGGCCGTCGAAGATCGTTGCCACCAAGTACCATGCCGTTGAAACCTGCTGGAAGGTGGTCGATTTGGCCATGGACGTCTCTGGCGGCAGTGGCATGTTCCGCGGCATGGAGCTTGAACGCCTTTTCCGCGACGCCCGCTGCGGCCGATTCCACCCGGCGACCTCCAATCTCACGCACGAAATCGTCGCCAAGACCGCGCTGGGCATCGACCTGGGCGAACAACCCAGATGGGGATAGCCGTAACCCGACTTTGCGATGGCCGGAGAAAGTGTGAGCCCGTGACAGGTGCCGGTGATGTAAGGGAGTGGTTGACGGCGCTGGGCCTTGGCAAATACGTCGAGACGTTCCTCGAAAATGACGTTGATCTCGACGTTTTGCCGGACCTGAAAGATGCCGATCTCCTGGAGCTCGGGGTCTCTCTTGGGCATCGGAAGAAAATCCTGCGCGCGGTTGGCGAGCCTTTGGAAAGCCATGCCGCCGGACCGGAATCGGAACCGGCATCGGCCAAAGCGCCGGCGCCGGTCGAGGCCGAACATCGTCAATTGACAGTGATGTTCGTTGATCTAGTCGGCTCGACGGCGTTGTCGCGACGGCTCGAGCCCGAGGATATGCGCGACATATTGCGGTCTTACCAGAACGCGGTTTCGGGCGAGGTTACCCGTTTCGACGGTTACATCGCCAGTTTCATGGGCGACGGCGTGCTCGCCTACTTTGGCTGGCCCAAAGCGTTTGAAGACCAGGCGGACAGGGCTGTTCATGCCGCGTTTGGCATCGTCGAGGCCGTGCGGGCCTTGAAATTTTCAGGTGATATGACGCTCGACTTGCGGGTGGGTATTGCCTCGGGACAGGTCGTCGTCGGCGATTTGATCGGCGAAGGCGGGTCGGAAGTGGCCGCGGTCACGGGGGAAACCCCCAATCTTGCCTCTCGTTTGCAGGGATTCGCCAAGCCGGGCCAGATTGTCATCAGCGATAGTACAAAGCGGCTTGTTGGCAACGCATTTGAACTACACGGCATGGGAAGTCGGATGTTCAAAGGTTTCGCAGAGCCGATACCGGTCTGGCGGCTGCTTGGCGCGAAAGGCGCAAAAAGCCGGTTCGAGTCCATGCGGGGCGGCAACGCCCTTCCGCTGATCGGCCGCAAGCCAGAAATCGGCCTTCTGCTCGATCGGTGGGAAATGGCCAAATCCGGGAGCGGCCAAGCCGTCTTCGTTTCAGGCGAAGCGGGGATCGGCAAGTCTCGGCTCGTGCAGGCTCTCCGCCAGCGGTTCGCCGAGGAGCCGCACTTCTGGGTTCGCTGCCAGGCGTCTCCCTATCATCGGGCCAGTGCGTTGCATCCGATGGCGCGACAGTTGGAGCAGGCCGCTGGCTTCGATAGCGAAGACGCCACCGCCGAAAAGCGCCAAAAGCTGGAACAGCTGCTGCGCCTCTCGCAGGACGATATCATACCTCATTTGCAGGTTCTGGCGCCGCTGCTGTCAATCCCGCTGGGCGCCGATGATGTCGTGCAGGCGTTAGCGGCAGATCAACTCCGCGAGCGCACGATCGAAGCATTTATCGAGCAGCTTATCGGGCTGTCGCGCCGCAAGCCGACCATGTTTGTCTTCGAAGACGCGCATTGGACGGACCCGTCGACCGCAGAGGTCGTGATGCGTATGACACAACGGATCGCCGATGAAGCGGTGCTTGTCGTGATCACCCACCGGCCAGAGTGGAATCCGGACTGGGCGACGGGATACGCCCATGTTGCACAGCTGGCCTTGCCGCGCCTTAGTTCGGTCCACGCGGCCGAGATGGTGCGGAGCGCCGCTGGTGACGCCGCCGACGCCGACATGATTAAGCGGATCGCCGAACGTACCGACGGCGTGCCGCTGTTTATCGAGGAGCTCACCAGATCGATATACCAAGCCGAGGAGAACGCCGCTGTCGCATGCGAGGAAATACCTGAAACCTTGCAAGGGCTGCTCTTGGCCAGTCTAGATCGGCTCGATCCCAAAGTTCGCGAGCTCGCGCAAGTCGGTTCGGTGATTGGCCGTGAATTCACGCGCGATCTCTTGAGCGAGACGCTGGGGCGCAGCGAGGGGCTGGACTCGGCCTTGGAACGCTTGATGGCATCGCGACTGGTCAATCAAAGTGGTTCGGCGCAATCGCGACGGTATGTGTTCCGGCACGCGCTGATACAGGAAGCCGCCTACAGCTCGTTGCTCACTCGACGGCGGCACGAGTACCACGAAGCGATCGCCAAAGCTCTCGAACGCGATTTGGGCGATGGCGCGGACACGCCGCCAGAGTTGGTCGCGCAACACTATACGGCGGCAGCGAAAGTGGAGGCGGCGATTCCTTGGTGGCTGCAGGCCGGAAAACGTGCTCTTGAGCGCTCGGCCAATGTCGAAGCGGTGGAACATCTGCAACAAGGCGTCAGGCTGGCCGAGGGCTTGCCGAACGGCCAGGACAAATTACGGCTGCAGCTGGAGATTCATTTGGATCTGGGCAGCGCGGAGGTCAAGGCCGGCGAGCTCCAAGACGCGCTGGGCGCATACAATCAGGCGGCGCGCCTGGCGCGACTGGCGGCCTCTGGCATCGATCTGGCGCGCGCGGCGATCGGTTTTGAGGAAGGGGAGTTCTACCTGGGTCGGGCGGAAGCCGCCTCGATCGTGTTGCTGGAGGAGGCGATGACGATGCTTGACGGGAGCGAAACCGTCGAACGATGCCGTGTCCTGGGCGGTCTGGGCCGCGCCTATACGACTGTGGGGGCTATTGAACGGGCGCGGGAAGTTACGGGTGATGCCGTGGAAATGGCCCGCCGGCTCGGTGACAAGCGCGCGCTCTATGAATCGCTGATCTATGTGTATTACACGACCGGCGCCGGGCAGACCGACAACGCGTGGCGCGCGCTTATTGAGCTTAATGCGCTCGCCAAGGAAATTGGCGATTGGGACCTGATCATGCGTGCGGAGAGTTGGCGCGGCTTCCATCATCTGCAGGCCGGCGATAGAGACCGCTATGCCGAATCCTTACAAATCTATCGAACCAACGCGGAGTTGCATCAACAGGCGATCCACATCTGGGTCACGACGAGTGCGAATGCAATGGACGCCGTCTTGGACGGCGATTTTGAGACCTCGGAACGCCATGCCGAAGAGGCGTTTCGCTTGGGACAGAAAATGCATATAGAAAACGCCCAGGGTGTTTACGGTACGCAGATGTTTACCATTCGCCGTGAGCAGGGACGCTTGGCCGAGGTCGCGCCCGTCTTCAAGAAGTTCGTCGACGAGAACCCGGCCGAAGCGACCTGGCGGCCGGGATTGGCGCTTATCGCCAGCGACCTCGGCTTTCTGGCGCCCGCGCGCAAGGTATTCGATCAAATGGCCGAGGACGGATTCAAGATTGCCCACGACGCGAAACGGAGCGCTACACTTTCCTATTTGGCGGAGGTTTGCGCCCGGCTACAGGACCGTAAGCGCGCGGAAATGCTATACAAAATTCTGCAACCCTATGCCGAGCTGACGATCACCATGGGCCTGACGACGGTCTGTTATGGTGCCGCCGCCCGTTTTCTCGGCCTTCTTTCGGCAACATTCGAGGATTGGGAGACTGCCGCCGCGCATTTCGAAGTGGCGATCGTGAAAAATTCAGAGCTGCGCGCCTGGCCCTGGCTGGCGCACAGTCAGGCGGACTACGCTGCGATGTTGCGGGCGCGCGGTGATCGAAGCGATTCTTCCCGGATCGAAGAACTACTCCATTCCGCGTCTTCGGCTGCCGCGCAGCATGATATGGTGTTGTTGCAAGGGCGGGTGGCGGCGCTGCGGTGATTGACATAACGTCGTGTGGAATGAACCATAGGTGAACGACAGGAACAGCCTGTCTTTTTGCGGCCGAGGGGAAAGTGAATGCCCAAATTTTTGATCGAGCGGAACTTCGCAGAGCAGATGGAGTTCACCAAAGAAGGTGTCGTTGAAGTTGATCGGATCAATGACGACGAGAGTGTCAAATGGCTGTTCTCTTTCCTCAGCGCCGACAAGAGAAAATCCTACTGCCTCTATGAAGCGTCGAATGCGGACGCTATTCGACGCGCCGCAAAACGCGCCAATCTGCCCGCGGATATCGTTATCGAGGTCGGCGAAGTAAACCCGGCGATGTTCGTTTAACACATGTCGCCTGGACGTCGAAGCGGCGCGCAGGAAACGAGGACAGAAGGCGGCTAGAAAACTCGGGGCTATTCAGACGAAGTTGCATGAGCCCAAGGTCTAGGGTTGATCCGGACCAAAATTTGATAACGCAACAGGACGGTCTAAACGGAACCACCAGGTGATCCCATTTAGACCGTGACCGCGCCTTGCCGCGCTTACCGGAGGTGCTCGAGGAGGGGATCCGCATCGGAGCGGCCGTGCCACTGCTCAAACCGCACAACCTCGGCCAAGGGGGTGCGCGGAAGCCACCCCGCGGTTTCCAACTCCGGCTTTTGGAAGAAGTGCGAGACGTAGCCGACGCACAGGTAGGCAATCGGCTGAATTGTCGATGGAATGCCCAGTGCGGCGCGCAAGTCATCGTGGCGCAGGATGCTTACCCAACCCACACCGACATTCTCGGCCCTGGCCGCCAGCCAAAGGTTTTGCACCGCGCATACGGCGCTGTAGAGGTCCATTTCGACCTGGTGCGTGCGCCCAATGACGGTTGGTCCGTTTCGGCTTCGGTCGCAGGTGACGCAGATGCCGACCGGCGCTTCGAGGATGCCCTCCAGCTTGAGCGCGCGGTAGGTTTGCTGTCGGTCGTCCTCGAACATCTCGGCGGCTTCCGCGTGCGCGGTCTGGAAGGCGTCCCGCACCTTCCTTTTGGTCGCCATATCCCTGACGACGATAAAGTCCCAAGGCTGCATGAAGCCGACCGACGGGGCATGGTGGGCGCCACGCAGAATGCGCGCCAACACGGCGTCGGGAATCGATTTGGCGAGGAACTGACCGCGCACGTCGCGGCGGTTAAAGATACATCTGTAGACGGCGTCCCGCTCTGCCGGCGAGAAGGCGTCCTGGGTCTGAATGTGATTGGCTTCCATGGTGTCCCCTTCATGGGAAAGTGCTAGCAGCCGCCCATCCACGGCGGCGGCTCATGGTTCCCAGGCCGGTCTTCTGACTAAGGTTCACCCCATCCGAACGCCTTCCCAGCACAGGCCAGTGGCATATGTTCAGACAGTCCCCATAACAGCGTTGGGCACGTGGCGGAGTCACACCGCCTTCCCGATTCTCCCGAGGCCGCGCCTCGGACACCTGGAACCGGCCCCCCTTTATCACGCAGCCGCTTGGCCGATCCAGCCTTGAGTCGCTCTGGCCGGTCCCGCCGGGTCGGTTTTTTCGCGACTATCTTTGTTGGGTCGGCTTCGTATAATTTATTTCCGACCCCGGCGGGACAAAAACGCCCGTCCCCGTTCGGTTATCCGGTATGATCAATCCGGGATTGTGACCGCTGAAAATTTGGTTGCTTTTTCGCGGCCCAATTCCGCTTGATTGATCCTGCTTGATTGACAAGATGATTAATGTTGCGTCCCGGCTATGAAGCTCGCCGTCTTCGCGTTTAAGCTCGCCGTCTTCGCGTTTAAGCTCGCCGTCTTCGCGTTTAAAGGGAGAGCGGCGCCGGGCTAAGCAAGAATAAAAGAAGCAAGGGAGAACACATGCGCGCCAAGATGGTTTCCCCAGCCGACGACAGCCCGATCCGGCCGTCTAAATCCATTCCACAAGAGGTGGATTGGGAAAGCCCGATCCCTCCCGAGCCCTACTATCTCGCCCTTGACCGCGCCGCGGCGCGCCAACCCGACGCCGCTTGCATCGATTTCCTCGGCCGGGTGACCCGCTATGGCGAACTGGCGCGCGACATCGAAAGGGCCGCGCGCGGGTTGCAAAATATCGGGGTGCAAAAGGGCGACCGGGTGGGACTGCTGCTGCCCAACACGCCTTACTACGTGGTGATGTTTCACGCCATTTTGAAGGTCGGTGGAACGGTGGTGAATTTCAATCCGCTGTACGCGGAAGAGGAAATCACCCGCCAGATCAAGGACAGCGGGGCCAAGGTGATGGTGACGCTGGACCTGGCCCTGATTCTGCCCAAGCTGCGCGCGGCGGCCGCGGACAGCGGGGTGGCGCAGATCATTGTCTGCTCGATGGCGAAGGTCCTGCCGACGATCAAGGGCCTGCTGTTCCGGTTGTTCAAGCGCAAGGATATCGCCGCTTGCCCCTCTGACGGGCTCTGCCTGAGTTATGATCAGCTAACCGCCGATGGCGCGGCGCCGGCGCCGGTGACCATCGATCCGCAAACCGATCTGGCGGTGTTGCAGTACACCGGCGGCACCACGGGGATTCCCAAGGGCGCGGCGCTGACCCACTACAATCTGGTTGCAAACCGGGTGCAGGTGGTGCGCTGGGACCCGACCACCGTCTACGGGCAGGAAATCGTTCTCGGCGTGCTGCCGTTTTTCCATGTCTTCGCCATGACGGTGGTGATGAGTCAGGCGATTGAAATGGGCGCGGAAATGGTGCTGCTGCCACGGTTCGAGCTCGAGCAGGCGTTGAAAACCATCAGTCGGCGCAAGCCAACGATTTTTCCCGGCGTCCCAACCCTGTTCAACGCCATCAACAACGAGCCGCGCCTGGCCAAGTACGACCTCACCTCGCTGAAAACCTGTATCTCCGGCGGCGCGCCCTTGCCGCTGGAGGTAAAGCATCGCTTCGAGGCGCTGACCGGCTGCAAGCTGGTGGAAGGCTATGGCTTGACCGAAGGGTCGCCGGTGCTGACCTGCAATCCACCCCATGGGGTCAACAAGGAAGGCTCGATCGGTCTGCCCTTGCCGCGCACCCAACTCGAGATCCGCGACCGCGATGATCCGACCATCACCCTGCCGCAGGGCGAGGCCGGCGAGCTCTGCGCCCGCGGACCGCAAATTATGCTTGGCTATTGGCGGCGGCCTGAAGCCAGCGCCGAGGTGCTGCACGCCGGCTGGTTGCGGACCGGCGACATCGGGTATCAGGATCAGGACGGCTATACCTTTATCATTGACCGGCAAAAGGACGTCATTCTCTGCAACGGCTACAACGTCTATCCGCGGGTGATTGAAGAGGCCATCTACCAGCATGACGCGGTGGCGGAGGTGACGGTCATCGGCGTGCCGGATGACGAGAGGGGGCAGATCCCCAAGGCGTTCATCAAGCTGAAAGATGACGCCAATCTCGATCAGAAGACGTTGAGAGAGTTTCTGAAGAAAAAGATCTCACCGATTGAAATGCCAAGGGAAATTGAATTTAGAGATAGCCTGCCCAAGACCATGATTGGCAAGCTGTCGAAAAAGGAGCTGGTGGCGGAGGAATTGGCCAAGCGCGGCTTGGCGGGCTGATCTCCCGCTGATCTCTTGGTGACGTAAGCCGGTGCTATTGGTCGGTAGCGCAATTTGGTAGCGCAAATCGGTAACGCAGGCGGATCGCCGGAAATGCAGGCGCCTGCGGTTTTTATCCTTCACGATGGCGGTTTGGATTTCCATATCATGATGGTGGCCCAGCCAAGCCGGCGGCTTGACGCCGACGTCGGCGTCAGAAGGTCGCGCAAATACCGGTTGACCTATAGGTGAAGCAATTTACCTTAAATGAGGAAGACGTGAAAGCTGAGGGTCGGGTGAGAGAATGTGTGAACTCTATACGGTCACCGAACTGGCCAAGGAGTTGGGCGTGACGGCGCGCGCCGTGCGCCTCTATGAGGACAAGGGGCTGATCACCCCGCGTCGGGTGGGCACGACCCGGGTTTATTCACGACGCGATCGGGCGCGGTTGATCCTTATCCTGCGGGGCAAGCGGTTGGGGTTTTCGCTCAAGGAAATCGGTCACTGGCTTGCGCTCTATGCGACTGACAACATGCAGCGCGACCAGATGTGCAAGCTGCGGGACCTGGTCGACCAGCGCCTCGCCGCGTTGCGACAACAGCAACAGGATCTGTGCGAGACCATTCAGGAACTCGAAAGCATTGAACAGCAGGTGGCCGCGCACCTGAAAGCGTTGGATCCGGGGCACGGCGGCTCGGGGCCCATTCCAGACCAGGCCAGACCCCGGAGCCTTTCCGGCGCTGTCTGACAGCAAGCAAGGACGCAAAATGATGCAGAAGAATGTCGTGATCGCGGGCTATGCCCGTTCACCTTTCCAGTTGGCCAAAAAGGGAAATTTGACGCGCGTGCGCCCGGACGATCTGGCCGCGGCGGTGGTGCGCGGCTTGATCGAAAAGACCGGCGTCGACACCGCCGACGTTGAGGATCTGATTGTGGGCTGCGCCTTTCCCGAAGGGGAGCAGGGATTGAACGTCGCCAAGCTGATCGGCTTCCTCGCCGCGCTGCCGCAGTCGGTTGCCGGCGCCACGGTCAATCGGTTTTGTGGATCGTCCATGCAGGCCATTCACATGGCCGCCGGCGCCATCAACTGTGGTGCCGGCGAGGTCTTCATCTGCGCGGGGGTGGAGTCCATGAGCCGGGTGCCGATGGGCGGCTACAATCCCTTGATGAACCCGCAACTGATGAAAGACCTTCCGGCCGCCTATATGGGCATGGGCGAGACGGCGGAAAACGTCGCCAAACGCCACGAGATCTCGCGCGAGCGTCAAGAATCCCTGGCGGTGGACAGCCATCGCAAAGCCGCCGAAGCGCGGGCCCAGGGTCGGTTGCGCGCGGAGATTGTCGCCTTCGCCGGACTGGACCAGGACGGCTGTATCCGGGAAGACACAAGCGCCGCCGGCCTGGCGGATCTGCAGCCGGCTTTCCTGGCTGACGGCTCGGTAACGGCGGGAACCTCGTCGCCCTTGACCGATGGCGCCTCGGCGGTTCTGGTAACCAGCGAAGACTACGCCCAGGCCAAGGGACTGCCCATTCTCGCCCGCATCAAGTCCTTCGCCGTGGCGGGCTGTGCGCCGGAAATCATGGGCATGGGTCCGGTCGCCGCCTCCACCAAGGCGCTGAAGCGCGCCGGCCTGACCATCGCCGAGATGGACGTGATTGAACTCAATGAAGCTTTCGCGTCTCAAGCCCTGGCGTGCATCGATCAACTGGGGGCCGATCTCGCCAAGGTCAATCTGGACGGCGGCGCCTTGGCCCTGGGCCACCCGCTGGGCGCAACCGGCGCCCGCATCACCGGCAAGGCCGCCAGTCTGTTGAAGCGCGAAGGCGGGCGCTACGCCTTGGCGACCCAGTGCATTGGCGGCGGTCAGGGCATCGCCACCATTCTGGAGGCCGTGGAATGACCCAGCAAACTGCGGAGATCAAGAAGGTTGCGGTGATCGGCGCCGGGGTGATGGGGGCGGGGATCGCGGCCCACTGCGCCAATGCCGGCTTGGAAGTGCTGCTGCTCGACATCGTGCCCGAGGGGGCCGAGGACCGTAGCGTGATCGCCAAGACGGCGTTGAAAAAGCTGACGAAGGCCACGCCGGCGGCCTTCATGAGCCAACGCTTCATCACGCGGGTGACGCCGGGCAACATCGACGACGACCTCAGCCGCTTGGCCGAGTGCGACTGGATTGTCGAGGTGGTGATCGAGCGCCTCGACATCAAGCAGGATCTCTATCGAAAAATCGACAAGGTGCGCAAACCCGGCTCGCTGGTGTCCTCCAACACCTCGACCCTGCCGCTGGCCAAGCTGGTGGACGGGCTGCCGGACTCCTTTCGTCGCGACTTCATGATCACGCATTTCTTTAACCCGCCCCGGTATATGCGGCTGTTGGAGGTTGTGCCCGGGCCCGATACCCGCCAGGAGCTGTTCGAGGCGCTGTCGAACGTCGCAGACCGGGTGCTGGGCAAAGGCGTGGTGGAGTGCAAAGACACCCCAGGCTTTATCGCCAACCGCATCGGCACCTACTGGCTGCAGGCGGCGGTCGTTGGCGCCCTGGATCATGGTCTGACGGTGGAAGAAGCCGACGCCATCATGGGACGGCCCTTCGGCTTTCCCAAAACCGGCGTTTTCGGCCTGATCGATCTGGTCGGGTTGGACCTGATGCCCTACGTCGACGCCTCGCTGGCCGCCAATTTGCCGGAGAACGACGGCTATATGGCCTTGCGCCGCGAGGTGCCCCTGATCACCAAAATGATCGAGACCGGCTATACCGGTCGCAAAGGTAAGGGCGGATTCTATCGTCTGAACCGCGATAACGGGAAAAAGGTCAAGCAGGCCATCGATTTGCTGGCGGGCGACTACCGCGACGCGGCGACGCCGCAGTTGGAGTCTATCAAGCAGGCCAAGGCGCTTGGCATGGCTGGCCTGCTGACAAGTGAGGATCGCGGCGGGCGTTACGCCGCCGCCGTGATGGGCGGCACCCTGGCCTACGCCGCCGGGTTGCTGCCGGAGATTGCCGACGACATTGTCGCCGTCGATGAGGCGATGCGGTTGGGCTATAATTGGAAATACGGTCCCTTCGAGTTGATCGATCTGATCGGTCCGGCCAAGCTGTTGGAGATCTTGGCGCAGACCGGGCAGGCGGCGCCTGACTTCCTCAACCTGGCCGCCGAACGCGGCGGCTTCTATCAGGTGCAGGACGGGCAACTGCGGCAGTTGGCGCCCGATGGCGGCTATCGCCCGGTGGAGCGCCCGGCCGGGGTTTTGCTGCTGGCCGATATCAAGCGGCAAAGTCAACCGGTGGCGAAAAACGGCTCGGCGTCGCTCTGGGACTTGGGCGACGGGGTGCTTTGCTTCGAAGTGCACACCAAGATGAACGCGCTCGACCCCGACGTGGTGACGCTGATCGAAAAGGCGGTCAAGCTGGTGCGGGCCAAGCACAAGGCGCTGGTGTTCTACAACGAAGGCAGCAATTTCTCCGTTGGCGCCAACTTGGGTTTGGCGCTTTTTGCCGCCAATACCGCGCTCTGGCCGATGATCGAGGCGATGATCGAGGGCGGGCAGAAGGCTTACCGCGCCTTGAAATATGCGCCTTTTCCCGTGGTTTCCGCGCCGTCGGGCATGGCCTTGGGCGGCGGTTGCGAGCTGCTGCTGCATTCCGATGCGGTGCAGGCCAACGCGGAAAGCTATGTCGGCTTGGTGGAGGTTGGGGTCGGGTTGATCCCCGGTTGGGGCGGCTGCACCGAGCTGCTGGGCCGGCTGTCCCAGCACAAACGTCGCCCCAAGGGGCCGATGCCGGCGGTTGTCGAGGCTTTCGAGACCATCGGCACCGCCAAGGTGGCCCAGTCGGCTTTCGAGGCGATGGAACTGGGATTCCTGTCGGAAAGCGACGGCATTACCTTTAACCGAGATCGTCTGTTGGCCGATGCCAAGGCCAAGGCGCTGGCGCTGGTGTCCGACTATCAGCCGCCCGAACCGCGCGCACTGGCCTTGCCGGGGGCGTCGGGCATGGCAACCTTGACCTCGGCGCTGCGCGACCTGGCGCTGCGGGGCCTGGCAACGCCCCACGATCAGGTGGTGGCGCGGGAACTGGCCTTGGTCTTGACCGGCGGTCCCGGGGCCGATGTGACCGCGCCGCTTGACGAGGAGCAGCTGTTGGCCTTGGAGCGGCAAGCCTTTATCCGGCTGTTGAAAACCAATGCGACCTTGGCCCGGATGGAGCAGATGCTGACCACGGGCAAACCGCTGCGAAATTAACGCTGATTGGCGGGCCGAGGCGTCAGGCCCCGCGCGGCGCGCCTCCCGACCCCGGCGAGAGTGAAAGGTTGAAAAATCATGGTGAGTTATAAAGCGCCGCTGGACGATATCCACTTCGCGCTGCATGAGGTGAATAATTACGCCGCGACGGTCGGTTCGCTGCCGGGATACGACGAGGCGACCCCCGATCTGTTGGCGGCCATTTTGGAAGAAGCGGCGCGGTTTTTCGAGCAGGAACTGCTACCGCTCAACCAGAGCGGCGATCAGGAGGGCTGTCACTTTGAAAATGGCGTGGTCCGCACCCCAAGCGGCTTCAAGCAGGCCTATGACAAGTTTGTCGAGGGCGGCTGGAACGGCTTGGCCGCCGATCCGAAGTATGGCGGGCAGGGGCTGCCCAAGACCCTGCACTTTGTCGTCGAGGAGATGATCTGTTCAACCAATCTCTCCTTTGGCACCTATCCCGGTCTTACCTTCGGCGCCTACAAGGCGATCGAAAACTGGGGCAGCGAGGCGCTCAAGGATCGCTATCTCGAAAAGATGGTGGCCGGCAGTTGGTCCGGCACCATGTGCTTGACCGAACCCCAATGCGGCACGGATTTGGGGCTCATTCGCACCAAGGCCCTGCCTCAGCAGGACGGCAGCTATCGGATCACCGGGACGAAAATTTTCATCACCGGCGGCGAGCACGACCTGACCGACAACATCATTCATCTGGTGCTCGCCAAGCTGCCCGATGCCCCGGCGGGCTCGAAGGGAATATCGCTGTTCCTGGTGCCGAAGTTCTTGCTGGGCGAGGATGGCAGCCCGGGCGCGCGCAACGGCGTGACCTGCGGTTCGATCGAGCACAAGATGGGGATCAAGGCGTCGGCCACCTGTGTGATGAACTTTGAAGCGGCCGAAGGCTGCCTGATCGGCGAGCCGCACGGCGGCATGAAAGCCATGTTTACTATGATGAACAATGCCCGTTTGGGGGTTGGCTTGCAGGGCCTGGGCTTGGCGGAAACCGCCTATCAGAACGCGGTGCTCTATGCGAAAGACCGGCTGCAGGGCCGGTCGCTGTCCGGGGTAAAAGCAGCGGACAAGCCCGCCGACCCGATCATCGTGCATCCCGACATTCGCCGTCATCTCCTGGGCTTGAAGTCGATCAATGAGGCCTGTCGATCGCTGGCTATTGAGGTCGGTATGGCCATCGACCAGGCCGACCGGCATCCCGACAAGCAAGCCCGCCAGGCGGCGGATGACTTCGTTCAACTGATGACGCCGATCATCAAGGCCTACTACACCGATCACGGATTTTCCGGCGCCAACAGCGGCATGCAGGTCTTTGGCGGTCATGGCTATATCGCCGAATGGGGCATGGAGCAGTTGGTCCGCGACGCCCGCATCGCGCAGCTCTACGAAGGGGCCAACGGCATTCAGGCGCTGGACCTGGTGGGCCGCAAACTGGGCGTGGGCATGGGCCGACTTCTGCGGCGCTTTTTCCATCCGGTGCAGGCTTTCCTGGAAAGCAACGTCGATGCGGTGGAGCTGGAGGAGTTTACCCTGCCGCTGGCCAAGGCTTTCTCCCGGCTGCAGCAGGCCACCGGGCAAATCGCGCAGAAGGGACTGGCTGACCCGGAAGAAGCCGGGGCGGCGGCCTCGGACTATCTTCATCTCTTTGCGTTGGTGGCGCTGGCCTACCACTGGGCCCGCGCGGCGCAGATCGCCCAACAGCGGCTTGCTGGCGCCGCGGACATGGCGCCAACCACATTGAGCGCGGACTTCTACCGGGTGAAGTTGGAAACCGCACGCTTTTTCATGAGCAAGGTCTTGCCGGAATCCTCGGCGCTGTTCGCGCGCGTCATGGCGGGAAAGAACAGCCTGATGGCTTTGGAGGCGGCGGACTTCTAAGCGCCCGGCGCCGACGCGGCGGCGCGTTCCGGGCCGCCGGCCCGCTTGTTGGCGGCCGCGCCCGGTTCCCGGCGTCGGCCGGCGTTATCCGCGCCGCGCCGCCAGGGCCTGCGCCAGCACGCAAAGGATTTCGAACATCAAGGTCGCGCCAACCAACGCGGTGTTGCCGCTGGGGTCGAAAGGCGGCGCCACCTCGACAACGTCGCCGCCGATCAAATTCAGTCCCTGCAGCGACCGCAGCATGATTTGGGCCTCCAAGGTGGTGAGGCCGCCGACCTCGGGGGTGCCGGTGCCGGGCGCGTAGACCGGATCCAGGCCGTCGACGTCAAAGGAAATGTAGGTGGGGTGGTCGTCGCCCACGAGCTTGCGGGCCTCGGCAATGACGTCACGCGGGCCTCGGTCATAGAACTCGTCCATATAGACCACCCGCATGCCGCTATCGTGGCTGAACTTCCACACATCCCGGTCATTGACGCCGCCGCGAATGCCGATTTGCACGGTGCGCTTGGGGTCCAGCAATCCCTCCTCCACGGCGCGGCGAAAGGGCGCGCCGTGATGGAATTTTGATCCCATGTAGTCGTCGCCGGTGTCGCAATGGGCGTCAAAGTGGATCATCCCGACGGGCCGATTCCTGGCGATGGCGCGGAAAATCGCCAGCGTAACCGAGTGGTCGCCGCCGGCCGACAGCGGGGTGATGCCGGCGTCGTGGACCGCATCAAAAAAGGTTTGAATTTCCTGCAATGCGCCCGCCAATTCAAAAGGCCGTTGAATCCAGGCGTCGCCGATGTCGGCGACCCGGCAGAGCGCATAGGGATTAATGCCGTTGGCCTGGTTAATCTTGCGCATCATGCTGGATTGATTGCGGATCTCACGCGGTCCGTGGCGCGCGCCGGTGCGGTTGGTGACCCCGCCGTCAAAGGGAATGCCGATCAGGCCGATATCAACTCCCGCCAAGTCCTCTTGATAGGGGGCGCGCATGAAGCTGGGCAGCCCGGTATAGCGCGGCCGCGCCATCGGATCCGAAAAGTGGGGATCTGAAAAGCCAGGGTCAGCCGGTCGTTTGCCGGCTGTTCTGCGGTCATTTGTCGCGGCTGTTTTGGGTGGTTTCTCGTCTGACATGCTCAGCGGTATCCCCTTGCGCGGTTGATTTACGTCGTCGGGTGGTTGGGGCGGATCCGGCTGAGGTCACCCTATCCCAAGCCGTGGCGCAAAAGGAAAAGCTTTTGCGGTTCAGGTAACTGGGGGCGCAAAATTCGGGTGAACCAGCAGGCAAAGCTGGGTTGGATCACCGGTCGCCTTGCGCCTGGCGTCATGAACAACGTCCCGGCGGATCGGCGCGCGGGAAATTATGGGTTCCGAATTTTTCAACTGTGGACCAGACTTCTTCACTGTCGCCTGCTATAGTTTGCACTGCATTACAGTTGCGGGGTTGTCGGCTCGAATAGCGAGTGGAAAAAGTTGGGGTTCTAGAAAGCATGTTTGCGGCGGTGAAAGCAGGATGGGCGAATTTTTTCGCCCCGAGGGAACTGTTGTTGCGTGGCAATGATCGTGTGGTCTGTCTGCCGCTGTCTTCCCGACTTCAAAAGTGCGCCGCCTTTGCTGCGGTTTTGGTGATCTTCTGGGGTCTGTTCAGTTCCGTCGGCTACTTTCAGCAGCGCGAGGCGTTGACCGCCCGGTTGCAGGAAATCCACCAGAGCGAGAAACGATTCTATGATTTGATGGCCGAGGTCGACGGCTATCAGTCGGAGTTTTCACGGATTGCCGAAGACTTGGAAGCAACGCAAGTGCTGTTGCTTGGGCTGGTGGAAGGCCAGGAAAAGTCGCGGGATTCAAGCCCGCTGACCAGTCGGCTGGAAGAAAACGCCGAAGCGCGCGCCCGGGCGATTGTCGCCCGTGACGGCATGCGTCGGCGGCTGGCGCGTTTTGGCGGAAAGCTGGAAATGATCGCCCAACGCAATTCGGCGCTGCATGGCCAGGTGGCGGCGATGAAAAGCAGCCTTGACCGCAGCGAGACCGAGAATGTCGAAGTCGCCCAGGCGCGGGAATTACTGGGCGAGAGACTGTCGCTCGCCCAACGCAAGATCCGCGATTTTGACCGCGAACGTCAGGTTTTGGCGCAGCAAGTCGCGCAGGCCGAAACGGCTCTGGCCCAGTCGGAAAGCGAGGTCGAGCGCTTGAGTGCGCGCAAGAACCAGTTGGAAAGCCAGCAAGCCGAGGCGCGGTTGGCGCGGGTCGCCGAGGCCCGGCGCGCCGCCGAGGTTCGCGACCAGCTTTCCCAGCGCGAAAGCGTTCTGCAGCAGACGGTCAAGCAACGTGACCGCCTGGATCAGCAAGGGCGTCTGCTGCAGGCCGAAATTCAGCAGTTGAGCGAACGCCTGGACCGGGCGGGAAAAACCGAAAATTCCCTGCTGCTGGCCTTGAACGCGGCGCGCGAAGAAGACCGAACCGGCGCCCAGGCGCGCGCGCGCCTGGAGTTGGAGAAGCGGGCGCTGCGCCGGGACGTTGCCGGCTTGCAGCAGGAAAAAATCGCGAGTCAGGCGCGCCAAGCCGATCTTGTCGAGGGCCAGGCGCGGCGCCAAAAGTCACTTTCGGAAAGTCGCGCCGAGGTCGATGCCTTGCGGAGTCAACGCGATCTTCTGCAGTTGCGGCTGACCGGCGTGCATGAACGCTTGCGCAAGCAGCGCAACGCGCAGCGTACAGTGTTGGCGACCCTGCGGGCTCGAACTCAGGACAGCACCGTCGCCTTGCAGGGATCCATCGCCAAGACCGGTTTGAAGCCGGAACAGTATTTGGCGCAGGAGCAGTCGGCCCAGGGCGCCCAAGGCGGGCCCTTTATGCCGCTTTTGCCGCTTGAGGAGGATAGCGAATTGGACGCTGACTGGCGTTCCTCCGTCGCGCGGCTCGAGGCAGACGTCAGCCGCTGGGAACAGCTGATGAAGCTGGTTCGCTCCTTGCCGCTGGTCAACCCGGTCGCCGGCGAGAATTGGATCTCCAGCGGCTACGGCTATCGGCGGGATCCCTTGAACGGCCGCAAGGCGCTGCATGGCGGCCTGGATATTGCGGGAAAACTAAAGACGAAGGTGAAGGTCGCTTCGGCGGGCAAGGTGATTTTCGCCGGCTGGAAGACCGGATATGGCCGGGTGATTTCGATTGATCACGGCTATGGCCTGGTAACCCGCTATGCCCATTTGAACAAAATTCTGGTCAAGCAGGGCCAGCAGGTCGCGGCCAATGAGCTTATCGGATTGCTCGGTTCCTCCGGCCGCAGCACCGGGCCTCACGTACACTACGAAATTCGCTTTAAAGACAAGGCTCGAAACCCACGGAAGTTTCTAAAGGCAGGTCAAAATGTTCAGGAAATCAAAAAAGAAGGCCGCATCTAACAGCCAAGCCGAAACCGACGGCGGGGGGCGGAAACCGCAGCCGACCGGCGTCCCGTCGATTATCTCCGTCGACTTGATTCTCAAGGGCGACTTGGAATCTATCGGCGACATCCAGATCGACGGCCAGGTCTACGGCGATGTCAAAAGCCGTTCGCTCACGGTGGGCGAAAATGCCAAGGTGGTTGGCTCCATCGTCGCCGACCGCGTGCGGGTCTGTGGACGGGTGGAAGGCCAGATTCAAGCCAAGAACGTGGTGCTGACGGTCACATCCAAGGTGGTCGGTGACGTGGTGCATGAAGCCCTGGAAATTGAATCAGGCGCTTTCATCCATGGGCTCTGTCGCCGCAAAGAGGTGGAAAGCGAGCAGCAGTTGGCGGATTCCGCCGCCACGATCGCCACCAAGACGGCCACCGAAAAGCTGACGGAAAAGCTGACCGAAACGCCTAGCGAAAATCCCGGCAAGAACCCTGTCGAAAATTCGGCCGGGAACTCCCGCGAGCTTCTCGTCGCCGGCAAGGGACAGGACAAAAGCGCCGCCAAGCGCATCGATCGGTTGGCGCGCGTGGAAAACCCGGCGGAAAAGAAATCGGCGGTCGGCGATTAACTGCCGGGCCGCAGGCGAAAGACCTGGCGTCGGTTGGCCGGTTTGGGCCGGCTGTCGCTGTCGAGCGCTCGCTGTTCAGCGATGACGCTATTTAACGGCGGCGCCGAAGCGCCAAGCGTTTCTTATCTGTCGCCAGGCCCCCGTTCGCGTTCGGTTTTTTTCAGCACCGCCGCGAACAGGGCCGGGTCGACGTTGCCGCCGGAGAGCGTCAGGGCCAGGGTTCGGCCTTCGGTCGCCAGCTTGCCGCTCAACAGCGCCGCCAAGCAAACCGCGCCGCCGGGCTCGACCACCAACTTCAGGGTTTTGAAGGCGTAGGACATTGCCTCTTCCACCTCCGCGTCGGAGACGCCATAGCCGCCGCTGACCAAGTTTTGCACGATGGCAAAGGTCAGAACTCCGGGCTGTGGCGACAGCAGCGCGTCGCAAAAGGAGCGGGCCTGGGGGGCGACGGGCAGGCGCTTGCCGGCCCGTAGTGAGCGCGCCGTGTCGTCAAAATCCTGCGGCTCCACCAAGCTGATCTTGGTGTTGGGGGACAGTTGGCGCATTGCCAGGGCCGTGCCGGCGGTCAGGCCGCCGCCGCCGCAATTGATCAACAGTTCATTGATCTCCGCGCCAAGCTCGGCGGCTTGCTGCGCGATTTCCAGGCCGCAGGTGCCTTGCCCGGCAATGATGTCCGGGTCATCGAAAGGCGGAACCAGGATGGCGTTGGTGGCGGCGAGAAGTTGCGCCGCCACCGTTTCGCGGTCTTCGCTGTAGCGGTCGTAGAACACCACCTCCGCGCCATAGCCACGGGTGTTGTCGACTTTGATGGCGGGTGTATCGGCGGGCATGATGATGGTGGCCTTGAGACCGCAAAGTTCGGCCGCCGCGGCCACGCCCTGGGCATGATTTCCCGATGAATAGGCCAGCACGCCACGCGATTTTTCGGCCTCGGAAATCTGGCTGATACGGTTGTAGGCGCCGCGAAACTTAAACGAGCCGGTGCGCTGCAGGGTTTCCGGCTTGATCAAAACCCGCGCCCCCAAGCTCTTGTTCAGCGCCGCCGATTCCAACAGCGGCGTGCGCACCGCTTGGCCCTGTAAACGCCGGGCCGCCGCCTCAACGTCGGCAAAGGTGGGAAGCTTGAGTTGTTGGTCGGTCAGGGGCGCGGTCATGGCTGGGCTTCCAGGAGAAGACAAAGGGAGCGCTTTGCTACCTCAAAGCGCCTTGCGCCGTCTAGGGGGTGATCGACCAAGCAAGAAACGCGTGGTGCTTTTTCTCTGTGGCGGATCCCCCTTCACTGGGCCGACCAGCGGCGGAGTCGCGGTTCAAGCCGGACCGCCAAGTCGGTCGATTTAAGCCGATCCGCCGCTAGAGCCCCACCAGCTCCGGGAGTTCGTCAAGTCCAGAGATCAAGCGTTGCGGCTCGATTCCCAGTCGGTCCATTTGGACGCCGAACCGGTTCATCCAAGCGACGTTGAAACCAAAGTGGGCAGCGCCAATGGCGTCCCAACAGTTGGTGGACACGAACGCGATTTCCTCGGGCAAAACGCCGAGCCGATCCACCGCCAGCTGATAAACCCGATTGTCCGGCTTGTAGACGCCCGCGTCCTCGACGGAGAGCACCTGGTCGAGCAGCGCGTCGATCTTCGCTGAGTCCACGGCGGCTTGCAGCATTCGCGGCTCACCATTGGACAGGATCGCCGTCTGCAGGCCGCCGGCGCGCAGCCGGGTCAGGGTTGGCGCCACATCCGGGTAGGCCGAGAGCGACAAATAGAAGTCCATCAAACGATTCTTTAACGCCGGGTCATCGTGGTTATGGGCGGCCAATGCGAAATCCAGCGCCTGCGCGGTGACCTTCCAGAAATCTTCGTGTTTGCCCATTAGGCTGCGCAGCCAGGTGTACTCCAGCTGCTTCTGGCGCCAGAGAGCGGAAAGGGCTGGGGCCTGGTCGCCCAGCACGTCGCGGGCGCGCTCGGCGGCGGAGTGAACATCGAACAGTGTGCCATAGGCGTCAAACACACAGGCCTTGATCTTGGGGAAAGCGGTTTTTGTCATGGCGTCCAGCTTAGCGATGGTTGACGAAGGGGGGCAACTCACAGTCCGTTGAAATTATGCGGGGCTGTTGGAAGAAGACGGTACGGCTGGCGTAGATCGAGTGTGATCGATTGGAAAAGACGCGTTGCGCGCCTGTGGTGAATCCGCCGCTAGTGTTTGTCGTGTGGGGTCGGCGGGTGGTGGGGCGACCCCTGCGCGGTTTGTAGCGGATGATCTGGCGTCGAATGATCGGGTCCCGGGTGGTTTGGTCCCGGGTGGCTGGCTTGGTCGCGCGCCGGCGGCGCGCCATCGGCCTGGGGGGCGAGACGGGCGAGCGTCACCTGCTTTTCCCACTGTGGCGCGTAACCGAGACGGGAGGCCAGGCTGGGCGAGGGCAGATCCAGCCGGGCGTTGTAGACGGCCAGCGATTCCATGATCCGCTGGACATAGTTGCGGGTTTCGGAAAAGGGAATGGATTCGATCCAATCAATCGGATCGACTTTCGGGTCGCGGGGATCGCCATACTGGCTGATCCAGGCCTTGGCGCGTCCCGGCCCGGCGTTATAGGCGGCCAAAGCCAAAGGCAGATAGCCCTGGTAGTCGTCCAGCAGCCGCGCCAGGTAGCTTTGGCCCAACGACAGATTGTATGCGTCATCGGTGGTGAGGGCGGCCTTGGAATAGGTAAGCTTTTCCCGCCGGGCGACCTGTTTGGCGGTGGCGGGCATGATCTGCATCAGCCCCCGGGCGCCGGCATGGCTGATGGCGGCGCTGTCGAAGGCGCTTTCCTGGCGGATCAGCGACAGCACCAAGGCCGATTCCGGGCGCTGTGCGGCGTTGAGGGCCGCGATCAGCGGCGACGGCGCGGGGTGAAGACTTTCCGGCAGCCGAATTCCCAGAAAAGCGGCGCGTTTGGCGGTGTAAATTGCTTCGTTCGGCCGGTTGAGTTTTCGCGCCAGTTGGGCGATGAGGGTAAAGTCGACGCCATTTTCCGCACGGCTTCGCAACATGCTGAAGAAGGGTTTCATCGCGCCGTCGGCGCCGATTTGAGCCAGGCGGTTGAGGATTTGCACCATTTCCTGCTGCTGGAAGGCGGCCTCCTGGCTGGGGGAAATCCGGGGCGGGCCGGGCAGAATGGTCATCGGCGCGGTGGTTAGTCGATTGGCGGCGAGTTGACCATAGAAGGTTTGCTGATATTGCGCCGACTGGGCAAACCAGCGGGCCGCCAGCGGCTGTTTACCCAGCGACAGGGCCGCTTCCCCGGCCCAGTAGGCTCCGCGTGAGCGGCTGATCGGGCTGGCGACGCCGTCATAGAGGCGGGTAAAATGGGATAGAGCCAGGGCTGGCTGATCCAGGTGGCGCAGGGCCAACCAGCCGGCCAGGAACTCGCCTTCGGCGAAGCCGATCCCCGCGTTCAGGCCATGGGCGCTGACCAGCCGATAGGCGGCCTGGGGGGCTTTGGCATTCAGCGCCATGCGGCCGGCGCGCTTTCGCAAGCCCCACCAGTAGGCCGGGTCACGGATCTCCGTCGCCGGCGGATCCAACAACGCCAGTGCGTCGGTAAGCTTGTTCTTTCCCAGCCGCCATTCAATGCGGGCGTAAATCAGTCCGGGATCGTTGCGCCGTTGAGCGGGCACCTTGGCGATGGCGCGATCAACCCCGGCGGCGCGGCGGCGCAGCTTAAGGCGGGCGTCGGTCAGCGTTACTTCCGCCGCGCCCAGGCGGCGCGCCTGGCGCAGCGCCGCGGTCGACTGTTTGCTTCGAATCAGGCGCTCCAAGCGGGCGGCATGGTCGGCGCGGGTCAGTTGTGCGCCGTAGCGGGCCAGGAATTCGTCCTCCTGGCTTTTCGAAAGGGCAATTCGCCGCCAACTGTCCTTAATTTTCTCTTTGGCCTCGGGCCCCCGGTCGGCCTGCAGCAGCGCCGCCAGATACAGCAGCGCGCCCCGGCCGCTGCGCGGATGGCGGGCGTCGAACCAGGCGAGCTTCTGCCCGGCCGGCAAGTTGTCGGGCAGGGCTCTTTCGGCTTCCCGCGCCAAGGCTTGCTGGCCGGGCCAAAGGGGGTTGTCGGCTAGAAAGTCCCGGTATTGCGCGAAGGGAAAGTCGGACTCTGGGCGGGTCAGGCGCTGCCACAGCAGCACCTTGGCCAGCAGTCGATCCTTGGCGGGGATCGCCAGCGCGCTGGCCAGGGTGAGCTTGTTCTGGTCGGCCGCTTTGAACGCCAGCGTATAGATCTGCCGATCGGCCTGGCTCAACTGGGCCAGGGCAGGGGTTAACCGTCCGAGGGCAAGGCTGGCCGAAATCACCAGGACACAGCAGGACAGCAGGGTTAAATAGGCGGCGGAGCCTGGGCGCGAAAACACGATGTGGGTACCCCTGGGGCGAAAACAAACTCGGGTCGGATGGGTAGGCGCGGTTGGAAAAAATGCGGTTGAAAAAGGTGCGGTTGGAATGTGAGCCTAATATGACGTTTCAGGCCAAGGCAACAGCAAGCCAGTCGTTTTTCGCGCGCCACCCTTGATCCCGGTGCCGACCGGGCCCGATCCGGGCCGCTTTGGCCGTTTCGCCAGCAGCGGGGCGGTGCGGCCGGTTGCCATCGGCAGATGTTTGTGGTTGTTGGTCGGAGAACAATCGACAGACCTTGCTCCGTGAAGGGGGGAGGGCTAATGTCGCGCGTTCTGCTGATTGGAAAGTACGACGATTTTTCCGGTCGTGGCGGAGAATGGGTCATTGATTCGCAGTGACCTCCTGCAACAGTGAATAAACCAGACGAGGATTATATGTCCGAGCCACTTTTTTCGGGTTCGATCACCGCGCTCGTCACACCGTTCAGCAACGGTGCGATTGACGAGGAAGCTTTCAACAGCTTCGTGGCGTGGCAAATTGACGAGGGAACCAACGCCTTGGTGCCGGTGGGCACAACCGGCGAGTCCCCAGCCATGAGCCATGAAGAACACAAACGGGTGGTGGAGCTGTGCATCAAAGCGGCGAACAAGCGGGTGCCGGTCATCGCGGGGACCGGCTCCAACAGTACCAGCGAAGCCATTGAACTGACGACGCACGCCCAACAAGCCGGCGCGGCGGGCGCCTTGGTGGTCACCCCCTATTACAACAAGCCGAACCAGGAAGGGCTGTATCAGCACTTCCAGGCGATCCACGACGCGACCGACATTCCGATTGTCATCTACAACATTCCCGGTCGCTCGGTGATCGACATGTCGGTGGAAACCATGGCCCGTCTGGCCGACCTGCCGCGGTTTGTCGGGGTGAAGGACGCCACCGGCGACATGGTCCGGCCCTGGCTGACCAGGCAGGCCTGCGGCGCGGATTTTGCCCAGTTGACCGGCAACGATGAAACCACGGTGCCCTTCATGGCCATGGGCGGGCATGGCGCGATTTCCGTCACCGCCAATGTGGCCCCGCGTCTGTGCGCCGAATTCCATCAAGCCTGGCAGGCGGGCGACCGGACGCGGGTTCAGCAGATCAATGATCTGTTGATGCCGCTGCACATCTGCCTGTTCCTTGAGCCTAATCCTCAGGCGGTGAAGTTCGCCCTGTCGGTGCTGGGCAAAATGAACAACGAACTGCGCCTGCCGATGGTGCCGCTGGCGCCGGCGACCGAAGCCAAAGTGCGGGATGCCATGTCCCACGCCGGCTTGATCAACTGATCGGCCGGCGGGTCACGCAAGGGTTAAGTAGAGGTAGGTCCGTCCATGGCCGTTCTGGGTCGAAATCAACTGGTGGCGCAAAACCGTAAGGCGCGCCACGAGTACAGCATTGAAGAAGACATCGAGACCGGTTTGATCTTGATGGGGTCGGAGGTGAAGTCCCTGCGCAATGGACGGGCTTCGCTCGGCGAAGCCTATGCGGTTGAGAAAAATGGCGAGCTGTTTCTGATCAATGCGCATTTTTCTGAATATGCGCCGGCCAATCGATTCGGGCATGAGCCCAGGCGGCCGCGCAAGCTGCTGTTGCATAAACGTGAGTTGACCCGGCTGCTCGGCCTGGTGCGCCGCAACGGCTACACGTTGGTGCCGTTGGCGCTTCGCTTTAACGATCGCGGGATCGCCAAGTTGAATCTGGGTTTGGCCAAGGGCAAGCGCAAGCAAGACAAGCGCCAGGACGTCAAGCAGCGCGACTGGGACCGTCAAAAGGCCCGCCTGCTGCGTGACAAGGGCTAGTCTCGCGCGTTTCGCCGCCTCCCACCCGCTCGCCGCTGATGGGCCGGGCCCGGCTGCAAGGCGCCCGGCGTCGCGCCGCTTGTCGGCGGATTATCCCAGTTCGGCCAGAAGAGTCTCGAACACCCGTTCGAACATGTCCGGGGTGAGGCGGCCGGTATTGGTGTTGTAGCGGCTGCAGTGATAGCTGTCGGCCAACAGCAACCCGTCGGGCAGTTGGTGGATCTTGCCGTGCTCGAACTTGCAGTGGCTTTTGCGCAGGCCCCGGGCGGTGAGCAGCGCGCCGTGGGCGATGGTCCCCAGGGCCAGGACCGCCCTCAGGTTGGGTAGGCCGGCTAATTCCGCGTGCAGGAACGTCTGGCAGGTCTTGATTTCCTGCGTGGTGGGTTTGTTTTCCGGTGGGACGCAGCGCACAGCGTTGGCAATGCGGAGATCATGCAGCGTGACGCCGTCGTCAATCCGCCTGTCGTATCGGCCGTGGGCCAGCCCAAATTTTGTCAAGGTGGCGTAGAGCAGATCGCCGGCCCAGTCCCCGGTAAAGGGTCGGCCGCTGCAGTTGGCCCCTTTCAGGCCCGGCGCCAGGCCCAGCACCAGAATCCGGCAGGTTCTTGGGCCAAAGGAGGGCACGGGGGCATTAAAGTAGTCGGGAAACTTCGCCCGATTGGCGTCGCGGAAGGCCTGCAGACGCGGACAGCGCGGGCAGTCCAGGGGGGCGTCGCTGGCGTCCAGCGTGATGGGGTGCGGGTAGGTCATGGGATGTTCCGGACAACGGTTGGGTGCGGCGAAGCCGCCTCTTCTCAGTCTATGACAGCGCGCTTGACGGCCGCGTTGAAGCGCCAAGCGCTTGTTTTTCTGGCGGTCACGCGCGAGATCGGGCGGCCCTGTGCGGGCGCAGCCGTCTATCCGGCCACAACCCGATCGGGACAGCGGCCGATCGGAAAACCCAACAGCCCCAAAAAGCAACAAGCCCAAAAAAAGCAACAGGGAGAACAGTCGCGCGCTGCCTGTTGCTTTTATGTCGCCAAGCGGCGCGGGGTCGCGCCAACCTCCGGCGCCTTCGCCTCTTCGATTCTTCGCCTGTTTGACAGGCGGCGGGCGCCAGCGCTCAGGCCGCCGCCGGCTCAGACCTCCTCGGGCTCGTAATCGTAGTCATCATCTTCTTCATCTTCGTCGTCATAGTCCTCGTCATCATACTCTTCTTCTTCATCATCGGGCTGCGGGGTATGACGGGGGTGATCGGAACTTTGGGCGCGGCCGACGAATTTTTGCAGCTCCATCAAGTCAATGAAGTTGTCGGCTTGGCGTCGCAGTTCGTCGGCGATCATCGGCGGCTGGGAGCGAATCGAGGAAATCACCGTGCATCTGACCCCCTTGCGCTGCACCGCTTCCAGCAGGCGGCGGAAGTCGCCATCGCCGGAGAACAGCACCACGTGGTCGATCCGGTCGGAAATCTCCATCATGTCGATGGCCAACTCGATATCCATGTTGCCCTTGATCTTGCGCCGACCGGTGGAATCGGTGAATTCCTTGGTTGGCTTGGTCACCATGGCGAAGCCGTTGTAGTCCAGCCAATCGACCAGTGGCCGAATGGGGGAGTACTCTTGATCCTCGACCAGGGCGGTATAGTAGAAGGCGCGGATCAGGCGGCATTGATTGGCGAAGAGGTTATAGAGCTTCTTGTAGTCGATATCGAAGCCCAGAGCTCGGGCCGTCGCATATAGGTTGGACCCGTCAATGAACAGTGCGATCCGCTCTTCGGGATAGAAATTGCGCATGGTTTTTCCCTAGCTTAAAATGTACGGCCTCTTTGCTCTAATGCTCAGCGGGCCAGTGCGAGACCGGGTCTCTCGATATTGAGGCTCTCTCGATCTATAAAGGACAGAATTGCCATCATTTATGTGATTCGGCAAGGTTTTGATCGTTCTAGGTGGATTTTCGTGATTATTATCGCTTTTGGCGCCAACCTGGCCCACCCGCTCCATGGCGAGCCGCGCAATATATTTTCTGTCGCTTTCAAGCGTTTACAGGCGTTGGGCCTGCCCCTGCAAAAGGTGTCGCCCTATTTTCGCAGCGCCGCTTGGCCGCCGTCGGATCAACCTTGGTATGTTAATGGCGTCGCACTGCTGGACGCCCCGGCGGAGTGGGACGCCGGCCAGGTTTTGTCCTGTCTGCATCAGGTCGAAGCGGAGATGGGGCGGGTGCGCGCCGCGCGCAACGCCGCCCGGGTGTTGGATCTCGACCTGTTGGATTTCAACGGTCTTGTGAGGCGGCAACCGGGGGATTGGCCGGTGTTGCCCCACCCGAGACTGCAGGACCGGGCCTTTGTGCTGTTGCCCTTGCGAGAGTTGCTGCCGGATTGGCGTCATCCGGTAAGCGGGGAAGATCTGGCGACACTGATTGCCGCGCTGCCCGCCGATCAAACGGCGGAGCCGCTTTGAGCCAACGACCATTTGGGCCGCGCCGCCGAGGGCAACGCGCCGTTCTAGGCCAAGCCGTTGACGACGATGATCAATCGGCGGCGTCGTGGATTTCTGCGCAGGTTTTTTGGCTGTCGGACGGCGGGTCGCCGAAAGGTCGGGCAAGCGCCGCGGAGACAGGCCGCGGGTCGTGGGCGGATCGCTTGTCTCTTGGCTTGCATATCCCGGCGCGCGGTCCTATATTCCCGCTCTCGCTGAAAGTTTCTATCTATTGCATGGGAGTTGGCCGCCAATGGCGCGCGTAACCGTAGAAGATTGCGTACTCAAGGTCCCCAACCGGTTTGAATTGGTTATGTTGGCGGCAAAGCGGGCGCGCGGTGTTGCAGCAGGCGCGCCACTGACCGTGGAGCGCGACCATGATAAGAACCCGGTCGTCGCGCTGCGTGAAATCGCCGACGCCACCATCGACAAGGACGACCTGAAGCAGGCCCTGATCAATGGTTTGCAAAAAGAAGTCGAAGTGGATGAGCCGGAAGAAGAAGATCTCTCCGAGCTGACGGTTTTGGGAGCCGCTTCCGATGGCTCCCCGGCGATCCAGTCTGTTGTGGCTGGCACCAAGGAACCCCGCGACTAAGGCACTATTGGTTGTGTGACGCGGGAAACACTCCATCTTTAAGATGTTTTTTTAGGTGCCCGCCGTGGATTTCCGCGGCGGGCGCTTGGCGCTTGGCAACCTGCTGTTTATCTTCTTGGTGGTGACAGGCATTTACTCTGGCGCGCCGGCCCGGTTCGCGGGCCGGTGGGAAGGCTGGGAATTTTGCAGGAATATTATCGGCGATGATGCGGCAGTTTGAACTGGTCGAACGCGTGATGTCCTATGATCCCGGGGCTGATGAAGACCGGTTGAACCGCGCCTATGTCTACGCCATGAAAATGCACGGCACGCAAAAACGCGCGTCGGGCGACCCTTATTTTTCCCATCCCGTGGAAGTCGCGGGCATCCTGACCGAATTGAAGCTGGATGCGGACTCAATCGTAACGGCGCTTTTGCACGATGTGGTGGAGGACACCACGGGAACGCTCAACGATATAGAAGGGCTGTTTGGCAAGGACATCGCCCGTTTGGTCGATGGCGTCACCAAACTGACCCGGCTGGAGCTGCAGTCCGAGCAGTCCAAGCATGCGGAGAATTTTCGCAAGCTGCTGCTGGCGATGTCCGATGACATTCGGGTGCTGTTGGTAAAGCTGGCCGACCGGCTGCACAACATGCGCACGCTGAACTTTGTAAAGTCCGAAGACAAGCGACGACGAATTGCCCGCGAAACGATGGAGATCTATGCGCCTCTTTCCGAGCGTATTGGTCTCCACCGGTTCAAGGATGAGCTGGAGGATCTGGCCTTTACCCAGATCAATCCCGACGCCCGCCAATCAATTATCGAGGGACTGTCGTTCCTGCAGGGATCCGGCAGTGACGTTATCGAACGGGTGATTTCCGAGTTGGAGGCCATCCTGCAGGAAGACGGCATCGCCGCGGCGGTGTTCGGGCGGATCAAAACGCCCTATTCGATCTGGCGAAAAATGCAAAAGCAGAACATCGGGTTCAAGCAGTTGGCCGATATCGTCGCCTTTCGGGTTATCGTCGGCGACGCGCAGCTCTGCTATCAGGCCCTGGGCTCGTTGCATAGCCACTATCAGGTGGTGCCGGGACGGTTCAAGGACTACATCTCCACCCCCAAACGAAATGGCTACAGCTCGCTTCACACCGGGCTGCTGGGGCCTGAAAAACAGCGTATCGAGCTACAGATTCGCACGAAAGAAATGCATGAAATCAATGAGTTCGGCGTGGCGGCTCATTGGAAGTATAAGCAAAGCCCGAGCGAAGAAAGCTTGCCGCGCGAAGGTCGCCAGTACCGTTGGCTGCGCGAGCTGCTGGACATCCTCGAGCATGCGTCCAATCCAGAGGAATTTCTGGAGCACACCAAGCTGGAGATGTACCAGGACCAGGTCTTCTGCTTTACCCCGAAGGGGGATCTGATCGCGCTGCCGAAGGGCGCCACGCCGATTGATTTTGCCTATGCGGTTCATTCCGAGGTCGGCAATACCTGTGTGGGAACCAGGATCAACGGCCGCATGGTTCCGTTGCGCACGCCGCTGCAAAACGGCGACCAGGTGGAGGTGGTGACCTCCAAGGCCCAGACCCCTCATCCGGACTGGGAAAACTTTGTGGAGACCGGCAAGGCCAAAGCCGCCATCCGCCGGTTTATTCGTCAGGAACAGCGTGAGCAGTTCGTCAGCCTGGGCAAGCAGATCCTGGAACGGGCTTTTCGGCAGGAGGGCGCGACGCTCACCGAAAAGGGCCTGTCGGGCACGCTGAAAAAGTTTCGCTTGGACAGCGTGACCGATTTGCATGTTTCGGTTGGACAGGGGCACATTTCGGCTCGTGAGGTGGTCTTTGCGGTCTATCCGGGGCTGCGCGAAGACCAGAAGGCGGCAAAGGTCGTGCCGATTTCGAAAGCCCGCCGCAACAAGCGGCAGGATTTCGCGGTTCCCATTCGCGGCCTGATCCCCGGCATGGCGCTTCATTTCGCTCGCTGCTGTCATCCGTTGCCCGGAGATCGCATCGTTGGCATTGTAACCACCGGCAAGGGGGTGACCATTCACACGATTGACTGCGATACCCTGGAGTCGTTTCAGGATACGCCGGAACGTTGGGTGGATATTTCTTGGGACAACGACGAAGGGGAGAAGGCGCCCTTTACCGGACGGCTGCATCTGGTGGTCGCCAATGAACCGGGAACCCTGGGAACGGTGTCGACGGTGATCGGAAAGGCAGCCGGCAATATCACCAACCTCAAGTTCACCAGCCGATCGCTGGATTTTTTCGAGATGCTGATCGACCTGGAAGTTACTGATTTGAAACATCTGTCAAATATCATTGCGGCGTTACGTGCCATGCCCCAAATTTCCTCTGTTGAAAGGGCGCGTGGTTAAGAGGATGACACCGGTGACGATCAGCGCCTCTGTTTTGGTTTCATTCCGTCTCGCCGTGCGGGACTTGCGAGATGTTGACTTGTAATGTTGTTTAAACGTCGCAAACCTCTTGAAGCTCCCCGTCGTCTGATGGGTTTTTTCTGGCCAAAACAGGGGATGCGGCGCACCGCCCAGTACATCGCGCATCGCCTTTCGCGCATTCCCGGGAAATCCTACTGGATCGCGGCGGGCTTCGCCTCGGGCGCGGCGGCGTCCTTTACCCCTCTGTTGGGCCTGCATTTTGTGGTGGCGGCGCTGATTTCACTGGCGGTGCGCGGCAACGTGCTGGCCTCGGCGCTGGGGACCGCGGTTGGCAATCCCTGGACCTTTCCGCTGATCTGGACCTGGATCTACTTCCTGGGAAACCTGATTCTGGGCCAAAGCGGCGCGCAGCAGGTGGTTTTTGAGCACTTGACCTTTGGCGAGGTGGTTTCGGCCTGGCGGGGGCACGAATTCGTGCAGGAATTTTTCTGGCCGCTGTTTTGGCCCATGCTGGTGGGCAGCATACCGACGGCTATCGTGGTCTGGTTCGCTGTTTTCTGGCCGCTGGACAAGTTGATCAAGCGCTATCAAGTCGCCCGCAGCCGCCGTCTTGCCCGGGGCAAGAAGGCCAAGGTCTCCAGGCCGTTTCATCATTCGCCGGTCAAGCCGTCGCGCGATTGAAGCCAGGAATTCCGGGGTCGGGCAAAATTGGTCCCCCTAAATTTAAATAAACGGCCCTGTTCACAAGCCAGCGCCTGTTTTCTTCTAGAGGCGGAGTAGAGGGTGTTTCACCATTGAGATGAAGCGCGTCGCGCTTGTTTCTTGCTCGGTTGCACGCTCCAGATCGACGAAAAGGCAAGGGTTGCCGGACCGGTGGTTGCAGACCGGTCATTGCAGAAGGAAATCGAGATGCTGGCCAAGAGCAGCCGTCCCCTGCGTCTGGGGGTTAACATTGATCACGTTGCGACCATTCGCAATGCCAGAGGTGGACAGCACCCGGATCCTGTTAAAGCCGCCGTGTTGGCGCAGCAGGCCGGCGCGGATGGCATCACCGCTCATCTGCGCGAAGACCGTCGGCACATCTCCGACCTGGACATCGAGCGGTTGATCAAGGAAATCAGCCTGCCGTTGAATTTCGAGATGGCGGCGACCGAGGAGATGGTTGATATCGCGCTGCGTCACCGCCCCCATGCCGCCTGCATCGTGCCGGAAAAGCGCGACGAGGTAACCACCGAAGGCGGCCTGGACGTGGTGGGAAATTTTCAACAGTTGAAGCCGGTTGTCGAGAAGCTGGGCGCAAACGGCTCGCGGGTTTCGCTGTTTATTGACCCGGACGGGGCGCAACTCGAGGCGGCGCGGGCGATCGGCGCGCCGGTGGTGGAGCTCCACAGCGGCGCCTATTGCGAAGCCTTTATCGTCGATCAAGACGGCGCGGCCACCCGGTCCGAGTTGGCGCGGCTGGTAAGGGCCGCCGCGCGGGCCGAGGAATTGGGATTGGAATGTCATGCCGGCCATGGCCTGACCTTTGACAATGTGGCCCCGGTTGCGGCGATCGCGACCATCGTTGAATTGAATATCGGGCACTTTCTGGTGGGCGAAGCGATCTTTTCCGGGCTCGACAGCGCCATTCGGCGCATGCGCGCGCTCATGGAACGGTCGCGGGATAGGGCGCTGGGACAGAAGACCGCCTGATCGCCGGACCGTTTGACCTAACCGCCGGGCAAAGCCACGTCATCACAGATGGCGTGGCTTTGTGTTGTGCGCATTCCCGCCCGGTCCAGACATTGCCGCTTGTTCAAGCCACCGGATCCGAGGCAGGCTGGTTGGACGCTGGCTCAGGCTGGTCGGCGCGGCACCGGACCGGCAATGCAACGGGGATCCCCGGGGACTTTATGAAAGGGCGGCCGCCATGATCATCGGCATAGGCCAGGATCTGATGGACATCCGGCGCATCGAGCGCACCTTGGCGCGCTTTGGCGAGCGCTTTACCCAACGGGTTTTCACCGAGGTCGAGCGGGCCAAGAGCGACCGCCGCCGCTTGCGGGCGGCAAGCTACGCCAAGCGGTTCGCCGCCAAGGAAGCCGCCGCCAAGGCGCTGGGCACTGGGGTGCCGCGCCACGGGGTTCATTGGCGCCATATTGGCGTGGTCAATTTACCGACCGGTCAGCCGACCTTGGCTCTGACCGGCGGCGCGGCGCGGCGCTTGGCTGAAATTACCCCGCCCGGCATGACCGCGCAGATCAACATTACCATCACCGATGACTATCCCCATGCCCAGGCGCTGGTGATTATTTCCGCCAATCCATCTCCGCCATCCGAGAAGGCCTGATGCTCCCGGTGGAACATTGCGGTGCTTTACGCAGCCTTGCCGGCGCGCTATCAAGTCCCTGCGCTTCATATAAGCTGAGCCTTTTTCCGACCTGGCCTTGGGCGCAGCGGATTTGGCGGCGGCGGACCAGCAAATTTCTTGTTGAAAAACAATAGTCAGGCAATCCTTGATGAGCAGCATGCCCAGCAGTAAGAGCAGTAAAAGCAGTGATAGCGGTTGGATGGAAACAATCCGGACGGTTATTTATGCGGTTTTGATCGCCTTGGTGATGCGAACTTTTGCTTACGAGCCTTTCTCCATTCCCTCGGGCTCCATGCTGCCAACCTTGGAAATTGGCGATTACCTCTTTGTTTCCAAATACAGCTACGGCTATTCGAAACATTCCTTTCCGTTCAGCATCGCGCCGATCAAGGGGCGAATTCTCGCGTCAGAGCAGCCGGTTGAGCAGGGAGATGTGATTGTTTTCAAGCTGCCCACCGACAACAGCACCGACTACATCAAGCGCGCCATCGGCATGCCTGGCGATACCGTCCAGATGATTCGCGGCCGTCTGTACATCAACGGCCGGATGGTTCGGCGGCGTGCGCTTGGCAAACTGTCCAACGGCTACCAGACGGTCACGCAGTACGAAGAAACCCTGCCCAACGGGGTCAAACATCTGATTTGGGAATCTTCGGACACCAACAGCTACGACAACACCCGGCTGTTCACCGTGCCGAAAGGCTACTACTTCATGATGGGGGACAACCGGGACAACAGCCTGGACAGCCGGGCGAAAGTCGGTTTCGTGCCGCTGGAAAATTTGGTCGGGCGCGCAGAGGTGATCTTCTTCTCTCACAACGGCGGCGCGAGTCTTTTCAAGCCCTGGACCTGGCCGACTGGCATCCGTTGGGGACGAATTTTCAATGGCATCGACTAAATCGGGCGCCCGCGACCAGCTTCCTACCCTTTTGGCGCCGCTTGTCGCGCGACTTGGTCACAGTTTTGAACGGCCCCGACTTCTGATCGACGCCTTGACCCATTCCAGCAAGGCCAAGGCGCGGGATCGTTCCTACGAACGCCTGGAGTTCCTGGGGGATCGTGTTCTCGGCTTGATCGTCGCGGAACTGATCTATCTTCGCTTCGATACCGAGCCGGAGGGCGCCCTGGCTAAACGCCATGCCGCCTTGGTGCGGCGCGAGACCTTGGCCCAGGTGGCCGCGCAGCTCAGCTTGGCGGACTGTCTGTCCCTGTCGCCGGGGGAAGCCGACAGCGGCGGGCGCGAAAATCCGGCGATTTTGGCCGATGCCTGTGAAGCGGTGATTGGCGCGCTCTACTTGGATGGTGGACTGGAGGCGGCGCGCCGCCTGGTCGAAACCTATTGGAAACCGTTGATCGAGGCGGATCTCACCCCGCCGCAGGATAACAAGACCACCTTGCAAGAATGGGCGCAGGGGCGCGGACTGCCCTTGCCGCACTATGAAATCGCGGAACAGAGTGGGCCCGCCCACGATCCGGAGTTTACCGTTCGGGTCACGGTGGGCGATGCGCCATCGGTCGATGGCAAGGGCAAGAGCAAACGCGTGGCCGAACAGCTGGCCGCGGGCAAGCTGCTGAAAACCCTGGGCGGCGCAAAGGATCAAGCTGGGCCTCAAACCAAGGAAGGCAAGGCATGACCAAACGCTGCGGCGTCGTTGCGCTGGTGGGCGCGCCCAACGCGGGCAAGTCCACACTATTGAATCAAGCAATCGGCACAAAGATCTCGATTGTCACCCACAAGGTCCAGACTACCCGAACCCGGATCCGGGGGGTGGCGCTGGAAGGCGACAGCCAAATCGTTTTTGTTGATACGCCGGGGATCTTCGCCAATCCCAAGCGTCGGCTGGAACGGGCAATGGTGGGGGCGGCCTGGCAGGCCATCGAGGACGCCGATGTCACGGTCTTGCTCTACGATGTCAACAAGGACAGGATCGACGAGAAGACCCGTAAACTGGTGGCGGAAATCCAGGCCAAAAGCAAAAATCTGGTGCTGGCTTTGAACAAGGTTGACGATGTCCGGCCACAGGCCCTGCTGGCGTTGGTGGACCAGTTCAAGGATATGGCCGAGTTCGCGCAGATCTTCATGATTTCGGCGCTCAAGGGAGACGGGGTGCGCGACCTCACCGGCTGGTTGGCCAAGGAGTTGCCTGAGGGCCACTGGCTGTATCCCGAAGACCAGCTATCCGATCTTCCCATGCGGCTGGTTGCGGCGGAAATTACCCGTGAGAAGCTCTTTCTCATGCTGCACCAGGAGCTGCCCTACGCCTTGGCGGTGGAAACAGACAGTTGGGAAAGCTTCGACAACGGCGCGGTGAAAATCAGCCAAACCATTTACGTGGAACGCGACGCGCAGAAGAAAATCACCATTGGCGCCGGCGGAAAATCCATCCGCACCGTTCGCCAGCAAAGCCAAAAGGAACTGGAAGAGATGTTGGGCGTCAAGGTTCACCTTTTCCTTTTCGTGAAGGTGCGCGAACGCTGGGTCGATGATCCGGACCGCTACCGCGAGTGGGGGCTGGATTTTAACGTCTAGGGTCGGAGTCACGGCAGACAGGACCGGCGAAGCGCTTCCTTTTTAGCCGATCACACGCCAGCCGAGGTGATCAGCGCGGGCGAAGGGGGCCGTTGTCCATGCCGGGTATTTGCAGACAGAGAGAGCCGCGATGATCGAATGGCGCGATGAGGCGCTCGTGCTCTCGGCGCGGGCCCATGGTGAAAGCAGTGCGCTGGTCCAGTTGTTGACCCGGGAAAAGGGGCGCCATGTCGGTCTGGTGCGCGGTGGGCAGGGTCGCCAGAAACGCCCGGTGCTGCAAACCGGGAATCTGGTGGCCGTCAGCTGGAAGGCCCGGCTTTCCGACCATCTGGGCACCTACAGCCTGGAGCTGGTGACCGGCCATGCCGCCCGGTTCCTCGACGATCCGGCGCGCCTGGCGGTTCTGGCCTCGGCGGCGGCGCTCTGTGAGACCCTGCTGCCGGAGCGCGAGCCCCATCCGGCCTGCTTTGAGGGGTTCGGCGCGTTGATCGAGGCCCTGCCGGGCGATATTTGGGCGGAAATTTACGTTCACTGGGAACTGCTGCTGCTGCGCGAACTGGGCTTTGGCCTGAACCTGGAGACCTGCGCCGCCGGCGGCGACAACGCGCAGCTCGCCTATGTCAGCCCGAAGAGCGGCCGGGCGGTCTCGCTTGCCGAGGGCGAGCCTTACAAGGACCGCCTGCTGCCGCTGCCGCCCTTTTTGATCGGGCTTTCCGCCGGCGGACGCGCGGAGGTGAGCCAAGGCTTGCACTTGACAGGCCATTTTCTGGAGCGGCATCTTTTCCACCCGCGCGACAAGCAGTTGCCGGCGGCTCGTCAACGGCTGCAACAGCGGTTTTTCAATCAACAAGACAGCACCGAAGATCAAGCATGACCCCTAAAAACGCGGATAAGCTGCCCGGTAAGCAGCACATTGTGGTTGTCGGCGCCGGTTTTGTTGGCCTGTCAACAGCCCTTTATTTGTTGCGAGACGGGCACCAGGTGACGCTTGTTGATCGAGAAGGCGCGGGCAAGGGCGCTTCCTTCGGCAACGCCTCGGTGTTTGCCGTCGACGCGGTCGCCCCGGTTGCCATGCCGGGTCTGCTCCACAATATCCCGAAAATGATTCTGGATCCGCTAAGTCCCTTGGCGGTGCGATGGTCCTACCTGCCCAAGCTGTCGCCGTGGCTGCTCCGCTTTGTCGCGGCGAGCCGTCCGGCGCGGGTTGAAGCCATTGCCCGCGCGCTGGCCAGCCTGCTCAAGGGCAGTCTGGAGGCCTATGAGCTGTTGTTGAGCCGGGAGGAAGCCAGCCGGCATATCATCAAGCGGGGCTGGATTGGCGCCTATACCTCGCAGGCCGCGATGGACGCGGCGGGCTCATACCATGATCTGCAACGCCGGCACGGCTGTCGGATGGAATTGCTGGGACCGGACGATCTGCGCCAGATGGAGCCCAGCCTGTCCCGCGACCTGGCGGGTGGGGTTCTCTATCCAGATACCTCCCACTGCCTCGAACCCTACGGCTTTTGCCGGCTCCTGGCGCGCGCCGCCCAACGGCAGGGCGCACAGCTGGTGATCGCCGAGGCGCAAGGCGTTCGCCGCGCGGAAAATCTGGTGACCGCCCTGGTTACCAACCAGGGCGAAATCGCCTGTGATGGCCTGGTGGTGGCGGCAGGCGCCTGGTCGGGCCCGCTTTCCAAGGCGCTGGGGGCGCCCACGCCGCTGGATACCGAACGGGGCTATCACCTGACCATCAAGCAGCCGGGCGTTTCGCTGTCCCGCCCGGTCTACTCGACCCAATACGGCTTTGCGATGACGCCCTTGGGAGAGGGATTTCGGATCGCCGGAACGGTGGAATTGGGCGGGTTGAAGGCGCCGCCGAATTGGCACCGCGCGGACCAGTTGCTGACGCGGGCAAGGCTGTTTCTGCCGGATCTGCAAGACGGGGACAAGGAACGCTGGATGGGGTTCCGGCCGTCGATGCCGGATTCCCTGCCGGTAATATCGGCGAGTCCTGAAGTCAGGAATGCCTGGTTAGGATATGGCCACGGCCATTTGGGACTGACGCTGGGCGCGAGGACCGGGTCGATCCTTTCCGACCTGGTGGCCGGGCGGGACAGTGGTTTCGATCTGGCGCCCTATCGCGCCGACCGCTTTTTCTAGCGGCGCAGACCCCCTATTCGCGATGTGGCGAAGACAGAAACGAAGGGCCTGGCGCGGCGGATCAAGGCGCATCGGCCGCCCCGGGCGGTGGGCGGGCGGTAGAGTGGGCGCGTCGTCCGGCGGCGACGGTCGAGCGCCGGCGGCCAACTGCCGGTTGCGTGGCGGAATTATCCACATTTCGCGCCGCTCATTTGCCCTCCCAAGGTGTGGTTTTACCCTAGTCATCGTGATATTCAGAGGCAGTGCCTACCAGATCTCGTGACTGCGCGCAGATCTCAGCTTTCCAGGGAATAGATGTCACCACAGGTTCCTGCCAACGCAGGCGATGTTCGCGATGTACGCCTGATTGAGGCCTTGAGCGAGCGTTACCTCTCCTATGCGCTTTCCACCATCATGTCCCGTTCCTTGCCGGATGTGCGCGATGGTTTGAAGCCCGTTCACCGCCGTCTGCTGTTTGCCATGCGGCAGCTGCGGCTTGATCCCAGTTCGGGCTTTAAGAAGTCGGCCCGCGTGGTGGGCGATGTGATCGGTAAGTATCATCCGCACGGCGATCAATCGATCTATGACGCGCTGGTGCGGCTGGCGCAGGACTTTTCGCTGCGCTACCCGCTGATTGACGGCCAGGGCAACTTTGGCAACGTTGACGGCGATAACGCGGCGGCGATGCGTTACACCGAAGCGCGCCTGACCGAAACCGCCAGCCGCCTGCTCGCCGGAATCGATGAGGATGCGGTGGATTTCCGTCCCACCTATGATGGTGAGGCGGAGGAGCCGGTGGTGATGCCGGCGGCCTTTCCAAATCTTCTGGCCAACGGCTCGCAGGGGATTGCGGTGGGGATGGCCACCTCCATTCCGCCCCATAATGTCGCCGAGCTGTGCGACGCCCTGATGCACCTGATCAGGAATCCCAGCGCCGGCGTTGAAAAGCTGCAGGAACTGGTGCCGGGTCCGGACTTCCCCACCGGTGGTGTGATGATGGAGTCCCGTGAATCCGTTCAGGAATCCTATCGCACCGGACGTGGATCCTTCCGACTGCGGGCGCGATGGGAAAAGGAAGAACTGAAGGGCGGCGCCTATCAAATCGTCGTCACGGAAATCCCCTTCCAGGTGCAGAAATCGCGCCTGATCGAAAAAATCGCCGATCTGCTGATCGCCCGCAAGCTGACCTTCTTGGGCGACATACGCGACGAGTCCGCCGTCGATGTCCGCCTGGTGCTGGAACCCAAGAGCCGGAACGTCGATCCGGTGGTTCTGATGGAAAGCCTGTTCCGGCAGAGCGATCTTGAAGTGAAGGTTTCGCTCAATCTCAACCTGCTGGGGGCGGATCACACCCCCAAGGTGATGAGCCTGCGCGACGCGCTGCAATCGTTCCTCGACCATCGCCATGTCGTGTTGCTTCGGCGCACCAACTATCGCTTGGCCAAGATCGCCCATCGGCTGGAGGTGCTGGCCGGCTACCTGATCGTGTTCCTTAATCTGGATGAAGTGATCCGGATTATTCGCTTTGAAGACGACCCCAAGGGCCAGCTGATCGAAAGCTTCAGTCTGTCCGAGCTGCAGGCCGAAGCGATCTTGAACATGCGGCTGCGGGCGTTGCGCAAGCTGGAGGAGATGGAGCTGCGGCGCGAACACGATGCGCTGCTGGCCGAACAGATCGACCTGCAGGATCTGCTGACCGATGATGCGCGTCAGAAGAAGGTGCTGACCCAAGAACTGAAAGAGCTGAAGAAGGCCTACGGCAAGGATACCCCACTGGGCGCGCGGCGGACCGAGGTCGGCGACACGCCGATGGCCATCGAAATCCCGCTGGAGGCGACTGTCGAGCGCGAGCCGATCACCATTTTGCTGTCCCACAAGGGATGGGTGAGGGCGATGAAGGGCCATCACGAGGATCTGTCGGACGCGAAATACAAGGAAGGCGACAAGGGGCGCTTTGTGCTGTCGGCCTACACCACCGACAAGCTGCTGCTGTTGGGGTCTGGCGGGCGGATTTTCACACTGGGGGCCGACCGGCTGCCGGGCGGCCGTGGCTTTGGCGAACCACTGCGGCTGATTGTCGACTTGCCCAACGAACAGGAAATTGTCCAGGTGCTGGTGCATCGCCCTGGGGGACGGTTGATCCTTGCCTCGGATGACGGTCGGGGGTTCCAGCTCGCCGAGCAGGACGTGTTGGCGCAGAAGAAGAACGGACGGCAGGTTCTCAATCTGGCCGATGGCGCCAAGGCGATGATCTGCAAGCCGATTGGCGCGGGCGATGACGCCATCGCGGTGATCGGAGAAAACCGGCGGCTGCTGGTCTATCCGCTCGATGAACTGCCTGAAATGGGTCGCGGCCGCGGCGTGATGTTACAGCGCTACCGCGATGGCGGACTGTCGGATATCAAGACCTTCAAGCTGGAAGATGGCCTGTCCTGGTCGGCCGGGCCTGGCGGGCGGGTCCGCACCCAACGCGATTTGACCGAGTGGCGCGGCAAGCGCGCGCAAGCCGGGCGTTTGCCGCCGGTGGGTTTCCCCCGTAGCAATAAATTCGGCGAGGTCTAGCACCGGGTGGTTGACGACAGGCGCGCGGACTGTTCTCCGCTCCTTTACTGATCGCGGCCCCCCCCGCGCTGCGCCAGACGACAAAAAAAGGCCCGCAACAATCTGCGGGCCCTTTTTTTGTTCAGCCACGGGTCGGCCGAGAGTCGGGGTCGCGATAGAGCCGAAGCGCTTTGCGCTTCGGCTCTATCGATCACAGGCTAGGAGCCAAAAATCACCAGCGGCAACCAGGTGGCCAATTCGGGCACAAAGGCCAGGATGATCAAGGCCAGGATCTGGATGAGCACAAAGGGCGCCGCCCCTTGATAGATCTGCATGGTCTGAATGGTCGATGGCGCCACCCCGCGCAGATAGAACAGGGCAAAGCCAAAGGGCGGCGTCAGGAAGGAGGTCTGCAAGTTCATCGCGATCATGATGCCGAGCCAGATCGGGTCGACCCCCAGCGTGAACAGCGCCGGGGCGACCAGCGGCACCACCACGAAGGTGATCTCGATAAAATCCAGGAAGAAGCCCAGGAAGAACATGATCACCATGACGATGGCAATGGCGCCCCAGACCCCCCCGGGCATGCCGGTGAGCGCCTGTTGGATGGTTTCTTCGCCGCCCAGTCCCCGGAAGGTCAGGCTGAACAGCGCCGCGCCAATCAAGATCACGAAGACCATGGAGGTGACCTGCGCGGTGGAGCGGACCACGTCACGCAGGATCTGCCGTTTCCACACCCGCACCAGGGAAATCAGAATGCCCCACAGCACCACTGCCGTCAGCAGTCCGGCCAGCGCGATGCCCAGCATATCGCGTCCGGGGATGTCGGTCCGGGTGACCCGAAGATCCATGACGGAGGTAAGAACAAGCACGGCGATCAGGCTGAAGGCGGCCAGATAAATCGACCAGCCGTGTTTTTCATCCAAGCGCAAGCCGGCCAGCATGATCGAGCCGACCGCGCCCACGCCCGCCGCTTCGGTCGGGCTGGCGATGCCGGCAAGGATTGAACCGAGCACGGCGATGATCAGCACCACGGGGGGCAAAAGCGCATGGGTGGTTTTGGCGAAAATCTGCCAGCTGGTCATGTCGGCGCGGGCGGCGTCTTTCGGCAGCGCCGGCGAGTCGTTGGGGCGGATGATTGCAATCAGGATCTGGTAGAGAATGTAGATACCGACCAGCATCAGCCCTGGCAGCATCGCTCCGGCGAAAAGATCGCCAACCGAGATGGTCCGCGGCGAGAAAATTCCCATTTCCAGTTGGGATTTCTGAAAGGCCGCCGAGATCACGTCGCCCAGCAGCACCAGGACAATCGAAGGCGGAATAATCTGACCCAGCGTGCCGGCGGCGCAGATCGTGCCGCAGGCCAGCTTTGGGTTGTAGCCGCAGCGCAGCATGGTCGGGAGGCTAAGCAGCCCCATGGTGACCACCGTTGCGCCCACGATGCCGGTCGACGCCGCCAGCAACATGCCAACGATGGAAACGGAAATGCCCAGGCCGCCGCGCAGGGTGCCAAACAATCGGCCCATGTTCTCCAACAGCTCTTCGGCCACCTTGGAGCGTTCCAACATCACGCCCATGAAGACAAAAAGCGGCACGGCGATGAGCACTTCGTTGGTCATGGTGCCAAAAATGCGCTGCGGCATGGCCCCGAAGAAGGTTTGCGGCTCAAAGATCCCAAACGCCCAACCCAGTAGGCCGAAAAACAGTCCCACGCCGGCCAGGGAAAAGGCCACCGGGAACCCCATGATCAGGACCACGCAGGCCACGGCGAACATGATGAGATCGAGATATTCAACCATGGTTTAGTGGCCCCCTTCAGTGGCGCTTCCCGCCGACTCGACCTGTCCCAATAGGACGCCAATGGAGCGGAAGGCCAAGGAAAGGCCTTGCAGGATTATCAAAACGACGAAAACCAGAATGGCGGTTTTTAGCAGGAAAACCCCGGGAATGCCGCTGGTCTCCCGCGAGCCTTCCAAAACCATCCAGGAATTTGCCACATAGGGCAGTGAATAGTACCAAATCAGCAGCATGAACGGGATCAACAAGCCAAAGACACCGAAGGTATCGACCAGGGCCTTGGTGCGCGTTGAGGCGTCCCGGTAAAAGATATCAACCCGGACATGCCCGCCCAGAAGCATGGTGTAGGCGGCGGCGACCATGAACAGGATGCCGTGTCCGTAGACCAGCGATTCCTGGACGAAAATTGAACCCAGGCCAAAGATATAACGCATCAATACCAGGGTGAATTGCACCACGACCATGAAAAGGGAAACCCAGGCGACACTGGTGCCGATTTTCATGTTTAGCGCATCGATCCAATCCGCGGTTCTTTGCATGCCCAAGGCAAAGATGGGGAGCAATAGCCCAAGGACCACCAGCAACCAACCGGTCGGCGTCAGGTTGCTCAACATCTCTATTCCCAGCCACGCGTGCGCGGCCAGGAAGGACGAGAAAACCATCAAGCCGCTGATCGCCATGCCGGTTGAGCTAAACTTTCCAAGCAGTGATCGGGCGAGGTTGACCGCCAGCAGCAGATAGGTCGCCACCACCATCAGCGGGAACAGATAGTAGAGATAGAAGCTCCATAGCCCTTCTTTCGGCGAAGCGGTCAAATCCGTCTGCGCCAGTTTCTGCTCGTATTGACTGCGAGATTTCTCGGCCCGCCGTTCGCGTCGCTCGGCGTTTTTGACCGCGTTGCTGTTGCCGACGTCCGCGTCGGCTTTCTGCCGCGCTTGCCGCGCCGTCGCCTCGTCTTTTTCGACGCGCGTTAGAAACCGGTCCAACGTGGCTTGTTCCCGGATCGCGAGGTCCTTGGCGAGGCTCAGTTCGGCGCTGTAGCGCGCGCCAACGCCGGCAATACTGCCGAGAACCACGTCGTAGCCGTTCCAGCTTTCCTTTTCGCCGCCGTTACCGGGCCAGGAAATGAGCGGTAAGAAAAAAATCAGCAAGAGCAATGCGGCCGTGATTACAGATCTTAACCACGATCCCTCGATTGGCTCGCTGTCCGACTGAATGGACATCGTAATTTCCCTAGTATCTCTGCCAGAAACTCGGCGCTTGCGTCATGGCGCCGGGGCCAGAGGGTTGCGAAAGAGAGCATAGCTGCCAGCCTTCCTTACCGAGGGCTGTTTCTCTTCTCCTGTCCGGTCGGGATTTTCGGGCTGGATCATCGACGAGAGCGACGAGCCAGCTGTGGCTTCTGTTGGCCACGATCCTCTGTTGAACGTCTGTATATAGAAAAAAATCGTCAGGTCAAAAAAGAGGTCCGAAAAGTTGTCTTTCCGGACCTCAATTCTTCAGTTCTCCTGGTTTCGACCGTTGGCAACAGCGGTGAAACCAGGAGCCGAATCGGCGCAGCAGGAATCGCACAGCGATGTTGTTTGAACCGTGGCT
>CAXBMB010000017.1:0-63440 GCA_963976695.1 uncultured Rhodovibrionaceae bacterium | reverse complement strand
CTATGATGTGCTGTGCAAGTTGTCGGCCGGGCTTGGAATGCCCCTGGTTGAGCTGTTGGCGGCGGGTGAGAAAAAGCGCGCGCCGGCGTTGCGCTATTCGATCACCCGGGCCGGCCAGGGACGGCGTCAGGAGATTGATGGCCTGTTGCACGAAATGCTGTGCAGCGATATCGCCGACAAACCCTTTTTGCCTTTTGTTACCCGGGTCATGATGCTCAGCATGGAAGAGCATGGCGCGCTGCATCGGCATGGGGGGGTGGATTTTTTCCACGTGCTCAGCGGCGCCTGTACGGTGATTACCGACAGCTTCCCGCCCGCCGAGCTGGAAACCGGTGACTCGATTTTTTTTGACGCCGCGATCGGCCACGCCGTGATTAAACGTGGTGCGGCCGATGTCGCGTTGCTTTGGGTGGCCAACAGCGGGGGGTGAGGCGGAATTTGTCACTTTTTCGCGGCCAGATCGAAATCATTTAAGATTCTTAGAAGCCTTGCCTTGAAATAGTCACCTCAGAAGGCTATTCGCTTATCAACGACAGTTCATGCTGTCCGTGTTTCCCTTGTATCTTGCGCGGCTGCCCCTTGTGGGCGTCCGGCGTGGTGGGAATCTGAAATTGGTTTTTTTGTTACATTGGGGCTAGGGGCGAACCTTCATATGCTAGCGCGCTTACTCGGCATTTTGTCTGCGGACATGGCCATCGATCTTGGAACGGCAAACACCCTGGTTTACGTCAAGGGACGGGGGATTGTTCTTAACGAGCCGTCCGTCGTTGCCATCGCCGAGATCAAGGGAAAGAAGCAGGTGCTGGCGGTCGGCGACGAAGCCAAGATGATGCTGGGGCGCACGCCGGGCAATATCCAGGCTATTCGGCCCTTGCGCGACGGCGTCATCGCCGACTTCGAAGTGGCCGAGGAAATGATCAAACATTTCATTCGTAAGGTCCACAACCGGCGCTCCTTCGCCAGCCCCCAGGTGATTATCTGCGTGCCCTCCGGCTCAACCGCGGTGGAGCGTCGCGCCATCCAGGAATCGGCCGAGGCCGCCGGCGCGCGCCGGGTCTTTCTGATCGAGGAGCCGATGGCCGCGGCCATCGGCGCCGGCTTGCCGGTGACCGAGCCGACCGGCTCGATGGTGGTGGATATTGGTGGCGGCACCACCGAAGTGGCCGTGCTGTCCCTGGGCGGCATCGTCTATTCCCGCTCGGTGCGGGTGGGCGGCGACAAAATGGACGAAGCGATCATCGCCTACATCCGCCGCAACCATAACCTTCTGGTGGGCGAAGGCTCGGCCGAGCGCATCAAGAAGGAAATCGGCTCCGCCTGTCCGCCGGAAGACGGCGAGGGGGCGACCATGGAGATCAAGGGCCGCGATCTGATGAATGGCGTGCCGAAGGAGTTGATCATCTCCGAGCGGCAAATCGCCGAGTCGCTGGCCGAGCCGGTCGGCGCCATTGTCGAGGCGGTCAAGGTTGCCTTGGAGCATACCGCGCCGGAACTGGCGGCGGATATCGTCGACAAGGGCATCGTGCTAACCGGCGGCGGGGCGATGTTGGGCAACCTGGATTTCGTGCTGCGGGCCGCCACCGGCCTGCCGATTTCCCTGGCCGACGATCCGCTGAGCTGCGTGGCCCTGGGGACCGGACGCTGTCTGGAAGAAATGAAGACCCTGAAGAACGTGCTCATCTCCATGTACTAGCGTCGAATGTCCTGGCGTCGGATCGACCGCCGCCGCCGCTGGCGGCGGGCGTGACGACAGAACCGGCGCGCCCAGCGCTGCGCTCCAGGCTGGTCCCACTCAAAAAGGGGGGGCGATCCCCGCAGAGCGGCGCGTCGAGGTCGCAACCGGCGGAATTTCCGCCTTGGTTCGGCAGTAACAACGGCGAAAAATTCATAATATTCCGATATAACGAATGCCAACTCTTGAGCATTAAATTCGAATTGTTCTTGAGTAGTTGTTCCGGCAATAACCAACCTATTGATTGCAATAATTAATTTTTCTTCTGCCCAGACCCGGTCTGTCCCGGTCTGTCTTGGGATATCCCGGTGTGATCTGGTGCGATCCGGGGCGCGCTCGGCCATCGGGCGTGGAAGACGCGCCGTCGCGGCACACCCTTTTTCGCTCATCTCATGCCGATGGCGCGGCGGCCAACCGGTCGGGGCGCTTGTTGTGGCGGAAATCACCTCGGATGCCGCGCAGTGATAAATCGGCCTGGGCGGGCGGGGCCGGAAAAAGATGCCAGAACCCAGGTTGCGGGCCGCAAACCGCGCGGCCGGCGGGAACCAGCGCAGGCCCGCCGATGGTCGCCCGACCGTCCGCCCCAGTGGTCCGCCAGTCGTCCGCCAGCCGTCCTGTGACAGGATCACTCGATGCCTCGGTTGTGGTTTCACCGTGGTTTCGCCGTGGTTCGGTCGGCCCGCGACGGCGGCGCGACGGCGGCAACAACAGGTTCATCTTTTGTTCGCATTACCGGAGATTCGGCCGGTAAATAGGAGTTGAATATTGAATGGGAGATTTAACTTTTCCTTTATTTCTTTAGTCTCATCCTCTAAATTCCGCGGAGTGGTTGCAGAGTGGTTATAGACAAAGCTGCGTGACCTGGTCGGTCCGTAGATGGAGGGGGAAGTGAAGAAGCGGGAAAATTCAGTCCTGCATCTGGCAGCGCCGCTCAGGCATTGGGCTCAGCGGTTTGCTTTTGTCCTTGTGTTTGGCGTGACCATCGCTTTGATGCTCTTCGGCCGCGCCGACAGCAGCATGATCAGCGGCGTTCGCGGCTACGTCGTCGATGCCATGTCCCCGATCCTCAATTTCGTGTCCCAACCGGTGCAATCGGTCAACCGAGCCATCGACAACGGCCGGGAGATTGTCAGCGTCCGGCAGATCAATGAGCAGTTGCGCGCCGAGGTGGAGCGTCTTTCGGTCTGGCATCAGCGCGCGCTGCGGCTGGAAGGCGAAAACGCCGCGCTGCGTCAACTGTTGAATGTGAAGGACGACTTGCGGTTGCGCTTCATCACCGGACGGGTGATCGCCGACCAAGGCGGGGCTTATGCGCGCTCGGTTCTGGTCAACGCGGGGCGGAATGACGGCGTTGCCCGTGGCCAGGCGGCCCTGACGGGCGAAGGGTTGGCCGGGCGTGTGGTCTCGGTCGGTAACAAGGCGTCTCGGGTGCTGCTGGTGACCGACATCAACAGCCGCATTCCCGTGGTGGTGGGGCCGGCCCGTGACCGCGCGGTGCTGGCCGGCGACAACTCGACCCGCCCGGTGTTGGAATATCTCGCGCCCGGAACCTCGATAAACCCCGGCGACCAGGTCATGACCTCCGGGTTCGGCGGTGTTCTGCCGGCCGGTTTGGTGGTCGGCGTGGTGGTCTCCTCCGACAGTGGCGGCGTCAGGGTTCGGCCCTACATTGATTGGGGCCATATGGAGTTCTTGCGGCTGGTCGACTACGGTCTGCCCGGCGTTCTGCAGGAGCTGGACAGCAGCAAGGTGGCGCAGACCGACTAGCGCGCGAGTGATTGCCTTGAAAGGCGGCGGCCGGGCTGTGCCGGGCTGTGACGTCTTGGCTGTCGCGCCTTTGTTTGTGACGCCTTTGTTTGTGATGTCTTCCGTCTGATTTGGCCGCCAAGCCTGTCTCCCCCATCCTGTCTTCCCGTCCTTTTTATGCTGTTCAACAGCGTCGGGCGCCGACCCGGCGGCCCTGGGGAAAGGGCTTTTGTTCTCTTGCCCAACCCACTAGAGTCGGGTCGGTTTAACGGGACTGACTTGCTGATCCCGGTGAAACGGTAACGCCGCCTTTTATCAACCTTTTCACGGGCGCTTGGCGACAGGACCGACGCGCCAAGCGCTTCTTTCTTCGTCGATCACACGCGACGCTTCGGGGGCCGCGCGATTCGGGGGCCGCGCGATCAGGGTCATTAGGGTCATTAGGGTCATTGTTGAAGAGATGCAACTTGAGGCTGATTGATCGGCCATGATGAAATCAACCTTCTGGCAGCGCTGTGACGGCCTGGCGCGGGCCGTGTCGCCCTTTGCCATCACCTTCCTGCTGGTGCTGTTCATGGTCGTGCCGCAGCGCTCGGCGACCCTCGCGCCGGTGATGCCCGCCCTGACCATGGCGGCGGTCTACTATTGGACCGTCTTTCGTCCCGACCTCATGCCGCTCGGCGCGATCTTCCTGATTGGGCTGTTTGAAGATCTGCTGTTGGCCGCCCCGCTGGGCCTGGGGACCATGACCCTGTTGCTGATCTATCTGGTGGTGGCGACACAGCGTCGGTTTTTCGCGGTGGCGAATTTCTTGTTGTTGTGGGTGTCTTTCGCGCTGATCTCCGCGCCGGTGATGCTGCTGAACTGGCTGCTGGCCAGCTTGCTGCTGGAGAATGTTCTTCCGCTGGGGCCGGTGGTGTTGAAGTACTTCACCACCATCGCTATCTATCCCTTCCTCGCCTGGCTGTTTGGCCGCGCCCAGCAAGCCTTCTTGCGTTGAATTTTCCCGGAAGTGGTCCGAGAAACGGGGTTTTCCTGACCAGGCAAACAGCCTATCCTAGAGTTGGACCGGTTTAAAGGGACTCACCCGGTGACGCCGTTTGAACCGTGAATCCGCCTCGGGTAAATCTATCGGAGGGTGGTTCACGACCGAGGCGAAGCGCCGCGCGCTTCTTTCCAGGTCGATCACACTCTGGAGCATGCCCGGTTCGAGGGCGTTTTCGACCGGGGCGTTCAAGTGGGTACGAAGAAGGGAAGCCGGTGTTTTTCTGGAAAGGGCGTTTGCCGCCCCGTCGCTCGATGGTTCAGCAGCGGAACGAAGAGCAGGACCGTCAAAAGAGCTTCACCCGTCGTGCGCTGGTTTTGGGGGGAGCGCAGCTCCTGCTCACCGGCGTTCTGGTGGCGCGACTGCAGTACTTGCAGATTAGCCAGGCCAAGAAATACAAGCTGTTAGCCGAAGACAACCGCATCAACATTCGCCTGCTGGCGCCGACGCGCGGGCGGATTGTCGACCGCTTCGGTGTGCCGGTGGCGGTCAACCGACAGAACTATCAAGTCCAGTTGGTGCCGGAGAAATTTGGCGACCTGGACCGGGCGCTCGATCGCCTGGGCAGCATTGTCCCGATCGACGAAAACGACCGCAAGCGCATCAAGCGGGACGTGAAGCGCAAACGCTCCTTTACCCCGGTTACCGTGCGCGACAACCTGACGTGGAGCCAGGTGGGATACATTGAAATCAACAAGCCCGATCTGCCGGGGGTCGATATCGTCGAGGGCTTGACCCGCGACTATCCCTATTCCACCAGCATCAGCCATGTCTTGGGCTATGTGGCGGCGGTAACCGAGCGGGAGCTGACCGGCGAGCCGGTGTTGGAGTTGCCGGGGTTCCGCGTTGGCAAGTCGGGAGTCGAAAAGCTGCTCGACAAGGACCTGCGCGGCACGGCCGGCAGCAGCCAGATCGAGGTCAATGCCCTTGGCCGAACCATCCAGGAACTCTCCCGCGATGAAGGGCGCCCGGGCAACGAAGTGGTGCTGACCATGGACGCGGGCCTGCAGCTCTACACCCACCAGCGTCTGGTGGGGGAGCGCTCGGCGGCCGCAGTGATCTTGGATGTGGCCACCGGCGGCGTGCTGTCGCTGGCCTCGGTGCCGTCCTATGATCCGGGACCCTTTAACGTCGGGCTGTCGCGCGAGCAGTGGCACGCGTTGACCTCGGATCCGCTGACGCCGTTGACCAACAAGGCGATTTCCGGGGTTTATGCGCCGGGCTCCACCTTCAAGATGATCGTGGCTCTGGCGGCGATGAAGGAGGGCATCGGCCCCAGCACCACGGCCTTTTGTCCGGGCTATTTGGATTTGGGCGACAACCGGTTTCACTGCTGGAAGCGCCAAGGCCACGGCCGCACCGACATGAACAAGGGCATTGCCGAATCCTGCGACGTTTACTTCTATGAGCTCGCCCTGAAGGTAGGCATTGATAAGATCGCTGAAATGGCCTACCGCCTGGGTCTGGGAAGCGATACCGGCATCGACCTGCCCAACGAGGTCGCCGGAACCATCCCCACCAAGGCTTGGAAGCAGGCGGCCATCGGCGAGCGCTGGCAGATCGGCGAGTCTTTGATCGCCGCCATTGGTCAGGGGTTTGTTCTGGCCACGCCGATGCAACTGGCGGTGATGACCGCTCGTCTCGCCAGTGGCCGGGCGGTGACGCCCCATGTGGTGCGCGGGCAGCGCGCGGTCGAAGGCGACATCGTCAATGGCGTGGCTGAAGCCGAGAGTCTCGGCCTGCCGCCTGAGCATCTGAAGGTAATTCACAACGCCATGGACGACGTCACCAACTCCCGCAAGGGCACCGCTTATCGCTATCGGATCGAGCAGGAAGACTGGACCATGGGCGGCAAAACCGGAACCAGTCAGGTACGGCGCATCACCCCGGCCGAGCGTAAGGCCGGCGTGATTAAAAACGAAGATCTGCCCTGGAGTCGCCGCGATCACGGTCTGTTCGTCGCCTTCGCGCCGGTGGACAATCCCCGCTACGCCTGCGCGGTGGTGGTGGAGCACGGCGGCGGCTCCAAGGCGGCGGCTCCCATCGCCCGGGATTTGCTGTTGGAGGCGCAAAGACGCGATCCGGCGCGGGCGGAAGCCCTGCCGCTGGTGGTGGCCGACGGCGTGACGCCGCACAACTGGGGTTAGGGTCGCCCTATGTCTTTTCTGGATGACATGACGCTGCGGCGTAATCCGACCCTCACCATCGGACAGAAGTTGCTGGCGATCAATTGGTTGCTGGTGGCGCTGGTCTGCGTCTTGGCGGCGGTTGGTTTTGTCATGCTCTATTCGGCCGCCAACGGCAGCTACGATCCCTGGACCTCTCGCCAGATGGTTCGTTTCGCCATGGGGCTGGTGACAATGATCGCCGCCGCCCTGGTGGATATTCGGATCTGGTTCCGGTTGGCCTATCCGATTTTCTTCGTCACCTTCGTACTGTTGGTGGCGGTTGATGTGATGGGATCGGTCGGCATGGGCGCGCAGCGCTGGATCGACTTGAAGGTGATCCAGTTGCAACCTTCGGAATTGATGAAGGTGGCCCTGGTGCTGGCGCTGGCGCGCTACTTCCACACGGTGCCGCTGGAGGAGATCGGCCGGATTCGGCATCTGATCATTCCTCTGGCCCTGGTCGGCAGTCCGGTTTTACTGGTCCTGAAGCAACCGGATCTGGGCACGGCGCTGATCGTGGTGCTGGTGGCGGGCGCGGTGTTCTTCGCCGCCGGGGTTCGGCTTTGGAAGTTCGCCTTGGTGGCGGTCGCCGCGGCGGCGGCGGTGCCGATTATCTGGAGCCAGTTGCGGGAATACCAACAGCTGCGCGTCTTGACCTTCTTGAATCCGGAAAGCGATCCGCTGGGCGCCGGCTACCATATCACCCAGTCGAAGATCGCCCTGGGCTCGGGCGGGCTGTTCGGGCGGGGCTTTATGGAAGGCACCCAGAGCTATTTGAATTTTCTGCCGGAAAAACAGACCGATTTCATTTTCACCATGCTGGCCGAGGAATTCGGCCTGGCCGGCGGCGTGGGCTTGATGGTGCTGTTTGTGCTGCTGTTTATCTATGGCTTCGCCATTGCCTTGCGGAGCAACAATCACTTTGGGCGACTGCTGGCGCTGGGGCTGACCTTCAATCTTTTTTCCTACTTCTTCATCAACATCGCCATGGTGATGGGCCTGGTCCCGGTGGTGGGGGTGCCCCTGCCGCTGATTTCCTATGGCGGAACGGTGATGTTGACGGTGATGTGGAGCTTTGGCCTGACCCTTTCGGTTTCGGTTCATCGCGATCTGCGCATTCCCCGGCGCGGGCCGCGCGAAGATCTCTAGAGGGCGGCGACGGGCAGGGGCCCGGCTGGCGGCCCCTTGGCGCTTGCCTTTTGGCCGATAATCCACAGCCCGACGCCCTGCCTGTGAGGTTATGGGAAGCTTGCCGGGGATCGGGACTGCCGGTTGGCGAAAGCTTACGCCGCCGGGCCCTTTTTTTGTAATCTGCCCTGGACAGTTCCCCGCCCGGCAGACTATATAGCGCCCCACGGCAGACGACGCGGCGGCTCACGCCCCGTGCAAGTTTCACCGCCTGGTGTGGGCGCATAGCTCAGTTGGTAGAGCAGCTGACTCTTAATCAGCGGGTCCACGGTTCGAGTCCGTGTGCGCCCACCATACCTTGTCAGTGTTAATTCGCTGAAAATACTACGCAAATACAAATGCTGCTGATGCCTTTACTCATAAGGTGCAAGCAGCATTTTGCGTTTTATCGACCATTTTCCCCACCGAGACCGTCGCCGGCTGCTGGCAACCGTTGCCGAGCGCCTTGTCTGATACCGACTATGCCCGGCGACCCGTGGCGGCGGCGTGTCGTATTTTGCTGCGATCACTTCGTAGAAATGGCTGCCGCGCACCGCGCGCCGCCGCTTAATCTCCGGGTATTTACATTCGGAGAACACCAGAATGAACGACGAACAGGGCCGTCCGGGCCGGGCTGGGGGACGCGGCGCGCGGCGCGCGATGCGATCCGCCCCCAATTTCGAGATGTTGCCGGCTCTGAAGCGCAACCTGCCGCTTTGCGAGCCCATGGATGCCGACCAGATCGCGCGGATCGACACTGCCTCGATGTCGATTCTTGAGGATGTCGGCGTCGTGTTCCGCGATCCCATCGCGCTGGAGGACTGGCGCCGGGCCGGGGCGGATGTGCGCGGCGAGCGGGTGCATCTGGATCGCGGGCTGGTGCGCGAGCTGATCGCCTCAATTCCCTCGGGCTTCACCTTCCATGCGCGCAACCCCGAGCGCAGCCTGCCCTTCGGCGGCCCGCATTCGATCTTTGTGCCGATGACCGGCGCGCCCTTTCTGCGCGATCTCGACGACGTGCGGCGCTGGCCGGCGATGGCTGACCTCAACATGTTTCACAAGCTTGCGCAGATGTCGCCGGCGCTGCATTCGAGCGCCCATCACATCGTCGAGCCGATGGATCTGAAGGTCAGCCACCGGCATCTGCACATCACCTATTCCTCGATGAAATACTCCGACAAAACTTTCATGGGGATGACCACCAGTCCGAAGAACGCCGAAGACGTGATGGAAATGTGCGCGGTTCTGTTCGGCGCGGATTTCATGGAGGATCATCCGGTCGTCACCGGCAACTGCAACGGCAACTCGCCGCTGGTCTGGGACGAGACGATGCTGGGCGCAATGCGGGCCTTCTGCCGGAAAAACCAGCCGGTGCTCTGTTCGCCCTTCGTCCTCGGCGGCGCCAACACGCCCGCCTCGATCGCGCCGACCGTCGCGCAACTGAATGCCGAGGCGCTGTCGGCGCTGGCCTATACCCAGGTTATCAGAAAGGGCTGCCCAGCGATCTACGGGCACTACCTGTCCACCGTGTCGATGAAGTCGGGCGCGCCGATGGCTGGAACGCCCGAGATATCCCTGATGAACTTCATGATCGGCCAGATGGCGCGGTTCTATGACGTACCTTGGCGCACCTCGAACACCCTGGGCGGCGCCAAGACGTTTGACGCCCAAGCGGGATACGAAAGCGCCACCACGATGTCGTCGGTGCTGCACGCCGGGGCCAACTACATCTGGCATTCGGCCGGCTGGAACGAGGCCGGCATGCATTGCTCGGTCGCCAAGTTCGTCGTCGACGCCGAACAATGCGCCATGGGGTATCGCATGGCCGAAGGCATCCGCTGGGACGATTTCGATGAAGCGCTCGCGGCGGTGCGCGATATCGGCCCCGGGGGCCACTACCTGGGCCATCCGCACACGCTGGAAAACTTCGAGCGCGCCTTCTTCATGCCGAAGCTGTTCGACAACAATTCGATTGAGCAATGGCAGGCGGAAGGCGGCCTGGAGATCACCGCGCGGGCGCTGGCCAAGGCCAAGAAGCTTCTGAGCGAGTATGAGGAGCCAAAGCTCGACCAGGGTCGCGATGAGGCGTTGCTGGACTATATCGCCCGACGTGAACGTGAGATTCCCGCCGAGGATGCGCTGAATACGACCTATTGACGCCGGCCTGCTTGTTCGTCGGCCAACCGCCCCGTATCCGCCCGCAGCACGGCCCAGCCACAGGAGTGACGATTGAAAATCGCCGAGATCCACATCTACCAGCACGACCTGCCGGTGCGGAACGGTCCCTACACGATGGCCAATGCCGAGGTCTGGGCGCTGGACACGACCATCGTCAAGCTGGTCGGCGACAACGGTCTAGTCGGTTGGGGCGAAACCTGCCCGGTCGGCCCGACCTATCAGCCGCATCATGCCGCCGGCGCCCGCGCCGCGCTGGCCGAGATGGCGCCCGGTCTGATCGGCGCCAATCCGCTGCAGGCCGTCACCCTTAGGCGGCGGATGGACGGGCTTTTGAACGGGCACCGCTACGCCAAGGCCGCCATTGATATCGCCGCGCATGACCTGATGGGCAAGCAGTACGGCGTCCGCGTGGCCGATCTGCTGGGCGGGGCAATGACCGAGCGGGTGCCGTCCTACTATGCGTCGGGCGTGGGTGCGCCGGACGACATCGCCCGCATCGCCGCCGACAAGGCCGCCGAGGGATACCCCCGGATGCAGATCAAGGTTGGTGGGCGCCCGGTTGAAATTGACATCGCGGTGATCCGCAAGGCTTGGGAAACCGTCGGCACGAAAATGCGGCTGGCGGTCGACGGCAATCGCGGTTGGACGACCCGCGATGCCCTGCGCGTCAGCCGCGAATGCGTTGCTGTTCCCCTGATCCTGGAACAGCCCTGCAACACTCTTGAAGAAATCGCCACGATCCGCGGTCAGCTACACCACGCGGTCTATGTCGACGAGAACGGCGAGGATCTGGCCACCGTGCTGCGCTGCGTCGGGGCGGGGCTCTGCGACGGGTTCGGCATGAAGGTGACGCGGATCGGCGGCCTGCAGGCGATGGCCACGTTCCGCGACATCTGCGAGGCGCGCGCGATGCCGCACACCTGCGACGACGCCTGGGGTGGCGACATCATCGCCGCCGCCTGCACCCATATGGGCGCAACCGTCGCGCCGCGTCTGTTGGAGGGCGTCTGGCTCGCACAGCCCTATATCGAAGGGCACTATGACCCGGAAGGCGGCATTCGGATCGAGGGCGGGCATATCCGCCTGCCGGACGGCCCGGGACTGGGCGTCAACCCGGATGAAAGCCTATTCGGCGCGCCGGTTGCATCGTTTTGAAGGGCGCAGAGATGAACAGATTTACCGGCATGACCGCACTGGTTACCGGCGCCGCCGGGGGCATTGGGGCCGTCATCGTGCGGATGCTCAGGGCCGAGGGCGCGCGGGTCGCGATCGCCGACCGCGCGGTAGCGGGAATTGAGGCCGAGGCGCATCTGCCCGGCGATTTGACCGACCCGACCTATGCCGACAGCCTGGCCGGGGCGGCGCGGGCCGCGCTTGGCGGGCTCGACATCTTGATCAACAATGCGGGCCTCATCACGCGCGGCGATATTACGCTTGCCTCCGACGAGGATTACCGCCGCACCATGGCGGTCAATGTCGAAGCGCCGTTCCGCCTGTGCCGCGCCGCCATCCCGCTGATGGCGGCGGCGCGCGGCGGGGCGATCGTCAACACCTCGTCCTGTTGGGGCCTCAGACCCGGCCCGGATCATACGGTCTATGTCATGTCTAAAGCCGCCGTCGCCGCGCTGACCCAGTGTCTTGGCCGCGACCATGCTCATCAGGGCGTTCGCGTCAATGCTGTCTGCCCCAATGAAGTGGACACCCCGATGCTGCGCACCGGGTTTGCGCAGCGCGGCTTCGATCCGGCGACTGCAATCGCCGATCTCAATCGGACCGTGCCCCTGGGCCGTATCGCCCGGCCCGAGGATATCGCCGATGTCGTGCTGTTCCTCGCCTCGGATCAGGCGCGTTACATGTGCGGCGCGCTGGTCGAGGTGAATGGCGGAAAGGCCGTGGCATGAGACGGTTTGACGCTAAGGTGGCGCTGGTCACCGGCGGGCGGCGCGGCATCGGCCGGGCCATCGCCGCGCGGTTTCGCCAGGAGGGGGCAACGGTTTTTACCGCGCAGCGCGGCGCGGATGCGGCGTTCGACAGCATCGCCGCGGATTTCCAGGATCCCGACAGCCCGGCGGCGGTCGTGGCCGAAGTTGTCGCCCGCGCGGGCCGGCTGGACGTTCTGGTGAACTGCGCCGGCTTGATGCAGGAGGCGCGGGTCGAGGATATGTCGCTGGCCGATTGGGAGCGAACGATCCGGCTCAACCTCACTGCGCCGTTTCTCATAATAAAAGCCGCGCTGCCGCATCTGCGTTCCACGCGCGGCAACATCGTCAATATCGGCTCGATCGAGGGGCTGGGATCAAATCCGACCCATGCCGCCTATTGCGCCTCAAAGGCGGGCCTGCACGGATTGACCCGCGCCGTCGCGGTGGATCACGGCAACGAAGGCATCCGATGCAACGCGGTCGCGCCGGGCTGGATCGATACCGATCTCAACAACAGTTTCATCGCGTCGATGCCGGACCCCGACGGGTTTCGCCGCAATCTCGGCCGCATTCATTCGCTCGGGCGCACCGGCCAGCCGGAAGAGGTGGCGGCGCTTGTCGCCTTTCTGGCCGCCGAGGAGGCTGGGTTTATCACCGGACAGGTCTGGACCGTCGACGGCGGGCGAATGGCAAAGCTGAGCCTGCCGTAAGGGCCGGGCTCATTCTTTGCCGGCCCGCCATTCCTTCCAGCGCAGATAGGCATTGGCGCCAATCTCGGCGAATGGCGGCGGGGGCAGCTTCGACGGCGCCCCCTGCTTTCCGAAATGCCGTGTGATCGCGGAGGCTTGGCCGCTCGCCAGTTCCGCCGCACCCATCCCGGTTAGGGTGCCGCGCACCGTGCCCAGGCCGTTCTGGCAGCAGGCGGCATAAAGCCCGTCATCAAGCTTGCCCATCACCGACACGCCGTTGCGGCTGAGGCAAAGGTGTCCGGCCCAGCTGTATTCGGTGCGCACTCCGGCGAGCGCCGGAAAGCGGTCGGAGAATTTCTTGTGGTGGACGCGCGTCGCCCGCTCCAGCGCGGCGGGACTCGCCTCCATGCCGGGCCGGAAACTGGCGCAGGTGCGGGTGATGATCCGGTTCCCGCCCTGGGCCGTGTCGATCCGGCGCAGGGTGGTGCCCATCGGATCGGAGGGCGTGACCCCCCAACGTGGCGCGCCGCCGAGTTGCCGCACCGCCGCTGCGTCCAGATCCACGGTCATCGAGGCGTAGAGGAAGATATGCATCAGCCGCTGTCGGGCGAAGCCGAAGCTTTCCAGATGTCCGTTATTGGCAAGGATCACCTGCCCAGCGCTCACCTGGCCCTTGGGGGTCGTCACCACCCAATCCGGGCCGGTGCGGCGGATCTTCGTCACGGGCGCATTTTCGCATATCCGAACGCCGTTCTCGCGCAAACCCCGACCCAGCGAGCGGATATAGCCGGCAGGTTGGATCATAACCGTGCCGGGCGTGAACAGGCCCGACAGATAGTAGCGGCTGCCGGTCAGCGCATACATCGCTGCGGCGTCCAACATCTCGCTGGTTTCGCCAAGCGCGGCGAGATGCGCGGCATAGCGCCGGTTTCGGCGATCGCCGGCCTTGCTGACCGCGCCGTTGACCTTGCCGGCGGGATCGAAAAAGGCCGCGTCGATGCGGTAGTCCGCCACCGCCTCGCGGGTGAAGGCGATGGCCGCGCGGTTAAGCGCAATGATCTCGCGGTCGCTGGCTGCGCCGCGGCCCGCATAGTCGTCGGAAGACAGATCATGCGGCAGGTCGATCATGAAGCCCGAGTTGCGGCCGGCCGCTCCTTCCGCCAACCGCCCGGCCTCCAGCACCACGATCCGCGCGCCGGGGTTGAGCTGGGTCAGGCGCCGCGCCGCCGACAGCCCGGCGAACCCGCCGCCGACGACCGCAAAATCCGCCGTCACAGCCTCGCTCAATAGGTCAGGCGCAGCCTGTCCCGGAAGGATGGTGCTCCAGGCCGCCGGTCCGCTATGAACAGGCACCCGGCACGCGGCATAGACGGTCACTATACGGCCTCGTCCTCATCATCGCTCAGATCCACCCAAATGGTTTTCAACTGGGTATATTGATCATGCGCATGGATGCCATTGTCGCGTCCGCCGAAGCCCGATGATTTGAAGCCGCCGAACGGGGTGGAGATATCCCCCTCGCCAAAGCTGTTCACGGTGACGGTCCCGGCTCGGATCGCCCGCGCGCCGCGGATTGCCCGCTTGACGTTGGCGGTGAAGATCGAGGCGGCGAGCCCGTATTCGGTGTCATTGGCCAGCGCGATCGCCTCGTCGAAGTTGTCCACGGTCAGAACCGACAGGATGGGGCCGAAGATCTCTTCTCGCGCCTGGGCGGCGTCGCCGGCGACATCGAGGATCGTCGGTTCGATAAAGCCGTCCTTGGCCTTGCCGCCCGCCAGTACATTCTGACCCTTGCCGAGATAGGATGAGACCTTGTCGAAATGCGCTTTCGACACCAGCGCGCCGACGCGGTTCACCGGATCCAGCGGATCGCCCATCGGCCATTCGCGCAGATGGGCGAGGATGCGTTGTAAAAGCGCGTCCTTTACCCCCTTCTGCACAATCAGCCGCGAAGCGGCCGAGCAGTTCTCGCCCATATTCCAGAAGGCGCCGTTGACCAGATGCGCCGCCACCCGGTCAAGGTTTTCGGCATCGTCTAGAACCACGGCGGGGTTCTTGCCGCCCATCTCAAGCGTCACTTCCTTGAGGTTCGATTCGGCTGCGTAGCGCAGGAAGCGCCGCCCGGTCTCGGTCGAGCCGGTGAAGGAGATCATGTCGACATCGCTGTTGCGGCCAAGCGGCTCTCCCACGTCCGGCCCGCTGCCGGGCAGGACGTTGAAGACGCCGGCGGGCAGGCCGGCTTCCATCGCCAGTTCCGCAACGCGGAGCGCGGTTAGCGAGGTCTCCTCTGCCGGTTTCAGGATGACCGAACAGCCGGAGGCAAGCGCGGGGCCGATCTTCCAGGCAAGCATTAGCAGCGGGAAGTTCCACGGCAGGACAAGACCCACCACGCCTAACGGTTCGCGCACGATCATGGCGATGTGGTCGTCGGAAGCTGGGGAGACCTGATCGTAGATCTTGTCAATCAACTCGGCGTGCCAGGTCAGACAGTGAATCGTCTCAGGCAGGTCCAGGGTTTCGCAGTCGTAGATGGTCTTGCCGCTGTCGAGACTTTCCATGACCGCCAACTCGCGGGCGTGGCGCTTCAGCAGCTTCGCAAGCCGGATCAGCACCGCCTTGCGTTCGCTCGGATGCAGCCGCGACCAACGGCCGTCTTCAAAGGCGTCGCGGGCCATCAGTACGGCGAAATCCACATCCTCGGCCCCGCAGGCGGCAACCTTGGCGATGACCTGGCCGGTTGCCGGATTCACGCTGTCGAAGGTTGCGCCCGATTTGGCCGGGCGGAAGCTGCCGTCGATGAAGGCCTGGGTCGGCAGCGCCAACCCGGCGGCGATGGCCCTGTATTCCTCGGCTGTCAAAAGATCGCCCATGCTCAAGCCTCCGCCTCGATATCCGTGATTGTCGTTTTCAGCACCCGAACCACCTGTTCCAACTGCCGCTTGTCATTCTTGTTGAGCGCTTTCAACGGCGGGCGCGGCGGCCCGGCGTGCAGGCCCGCCAGTTCGCAGCCGTGCTTGATACACTGGATAAACTTGCCGCCCTGCTCCAAGACCCGCATCAGCGGCATCATCGCCGACATGATCCGGCGGCCTTTGTCGAAATCCCCCTCAATCGCGGTTGCGCGGTAAAGGGCCAAATGCTCGGCGGGCAGGAAGTTCGAGCCGCCGCAGACCCAGCTCCGGGTGCCCCAGGCGAAGAACTCCAGCGCTTGATCGTCCATGCCGCAGGACAGCTGAATATGCGGATAGTCGCGCGCCAGAAGATGCACCCGGTTGATGTCGCCCGAGCTTTCCTTGACGGCGCAGAAATTCCGGGACCGGCTTACCCGGTCGAGGAATTCCTCGCTCATGTTGACGCCCATCCGGCCGGGATAGTTGTAAAGCATGATTGGCAGGTCGGCGGCGCGGTCGATGGCCAGCGCGTTCAAGGCGTTCTCTCGCTCGGTCGGTACCGAATAGGGCGGCGAGCCAACAAGGATCGCATCCGCGCCGATCTCGGCGGCGAGTTCGGCCATGCGGATCGAATCCGGCAGCCGGATTGCGACGGTGCCGATGATCAGCGGCACGCGGTTGCCGACGATCTGCTTGGCGAGTTTCGCCATCCCGATGCGTTCTTCCATCGACTGGGCGTAGTACTCGCCGGTAGATCCGCCATTGATGATCCCGTGGACGCCCGCAGCGATCAGATGCTCGATTATCGCGGCAAAGGCGTCGCGGTCGATTTCACCGTTTTCCCCATGCGGGGTTATGACGGGGGTGTAGATGCCCTCGAACTTCATGTCGCTCCTCTCGTGGCGGTGGCGCCCGGCGCGCGGCCAAGCGATATGTCGATGCTGACGGGGGTGACGAAGCTTTCGATCTCTGCGCGCGACAGTTCCCAATGGGCAACGGCCAGGGCGGCGGCTTGGTCGGCGTCGCCGGCCTCGATCAAGGCGATGAATTGGTCATGCTGATCCGCCGCCACCGCGCGCTGTTCGGCCATCGTCTGATTGCGCGGACTGTAAAAGGTCATGCCGATGCGTGTGTGGTCGATCAGCAGACGGCGCAGGCTGGGGCTTAGGAATTCGTTGTCCGCCATCTCACCGATGACCGTGTGGAATCGTTCGTTCATCAGTGCGCGTTCCGCCGCATCGCCCTCGCGGATCGCGGCGCGGAACAGCAGCTGGGTGTCTTTCAACTGCATGATCTGCGTTGGTGTGGCGTGCGCGGCGGCAAGCCGGGTCACGGCGGCATAGATCATCGGCGCCGCGACAAAGAAGTTGCGCAGCGTCTTGTGGGTCATCGGCGCAACCTGCGCCCCGCGATTTTCCCGAAGAACGACATAGCCTTCACCGGCAAGCTGTCGCAGCACCTCGCGCAGCGGCGGGCGCGAAATTGCGTAGGCCTCGGCCAACGCGGTTTCGTCCAAATAGCTGCCCGGCTCAAGCGCCTGAGTGAGGATCCGACGCTTCAAATCCTCGGCGCACTTCGCCTTTCTGCTTCTGCTGTCGTCGCTCACTGGTTTTCTCCTACCTGGTCGAGATACAGATTGCCGAATCAATCGCCGCAATATGTGCCTTTAATATGTAGCCTTTAAAAATATATATTGTCTACAATAAAAATTTGTGCTTTTTTTCTCGGCGGGAGGAACCGCATGACGCACACATCAGACGAGACCGTTATCCGTTGTGACAGGATATGGAAAATCTTTGGAAATCAATCGCGTAAGGCGATGGACGCTGTTCTGAAGCAGGGATTATCCAAAGCCGAAATCCACGACGGCTTTGACTGCGTGGTTGGCGTGCGCGATGCGAGCTTCAGCGTTGGGCGCGGTGAGATTTTCTGCATCATGGGCCTCTCCGGTTCCGGCAAGTCGACGCTGATCCGTCATATCAATCGGCTGATCGAGCCGACGGCGGGCCGGGTTTTCATCGAAGGTGAGGACGTTAACGCCATGTCGCAGCGCGAGCTGCGGGCGCTGCGCGCCGAAAAAATCGGCATGGTCTTCCAGAACATGGCGTTGATGCCGCACCGAACGGTGCGCGACAATGTGGTCTTTTCGCTGGAGGTGCGCGGCGTCGCCGAGGCCAAGCGCGTCGAGGTCGCCCGGCGCGCCATCGACGCGGTCGATTTGACCGGGTGGGACCAGAAATATCCCGACGAGCTGTCGGGCGGCATGCAGCAGCGCGTCGGCCTCGCCCGCGCCATTGCCGCCGATCCGACCATCCTTTTGATGGACGAGCCCTTCTCGGCGCTCGATCCGTTGATTCGCCGTCAGTTGCAGGCGACTTTTATGGAGCTGTCGGCGGAGCTGCACAAGACCACGGTTTTCATCACTCACGACCTGGATGAGGCGATCCGCGTCGGCGATCGCATCGCCATCATGAAGGACGGCGTGCTGGTGCAGATCGGCACGCCGGAGGAAATCGTGACCGAACCCGCGGACGACTACGTGGCGGATTTCGTCGCCGGCATCTCCAAGTTGGATCTCGTGACGGCGGCGCGGGTGATGCAGCCCTTCGCGCAGTATCGGCAGACCAACGGCGGCGGCGATCCCGCAAACTGGCCTGTGGCGCGCCCCGAAGACAAGCTGAATACGCTGGTCGATCTGGCCATCGGCACCGATCACCCGATCCTGGTGCGAGACCAAGACGTCAATATCGGCGTCGTGACCAAGCGCGCACTTCTGCGCGGCATTCAGGGACGTGACGAAGCCGCGCCCGCAGCGATGGGAGCGCAATGATGGCTGAGGACAAGAGCTTCAACCTGCTTGATCCGTTCACGTCGATCGATCTTGACATTGACGGACGCACCGACGGCATCAAGCAATGGGCGATCAGCAACCGCGAAGCGATCCAGCCGATCAAGAGTTTCTTCGACGCGATGATCTCCGGAATCGAGGCCACGCTGCAGGCGGTGCCGCCGCTGGTCATGCTGGTTTTGGTGGTGCTGATCGCCTGGCAGGCGGCCGGGCGACGCGTCGCGGTTATCGTCGCGGTCTGTCTCGTCGGCCTCGGTTTTCTCGATCCCGCCGCCTGGTCGCTGGCGATGACGACGCTCGCCATCGTCATTTCGGCGGTGATCCTGTGCGTGATTATCGGCTTGCCGCTTGGCATCGTCGCCGGCAAGAGCGACCGGTTCGAGGCGGCGATCCGACCCGTGCTCGACACGATGCAGACCATTCCCGCCTTCGTCTATCTGGTGCCGGTGGTGATGCTTGTCGGCATTGGCAACGTCTCCGGCGTCATCGTGACAATCGTCTTTGCGCTGCCGCCGCTGGTGCGGCTCACCTCGCTCGGCATCCGCGGCGTCAATTCGCACGTGGTGGAAGCCGCCCGCGCCTTTGGCGCGACGCCGCGGCAGATCATGTTCAAGATCGAGCTGCCGCTGGCGACGCCGACCATTCTTGCCGGCCTCAACCAGACGATCATGCTTTCGCTGTCAATGGTGGTGATCGCCTCGATGATCTCGGTCAAGGGCCTTGGCAACGAGGTTTTGCGCGCCATGGGCCGGCTTGATGCGGGCAAGGCCATTGTTGGCGGGCTGGGGATCGTCATCCTCGCCATTGTTCTCGACCGCATCACGCAGGGTGTCGGTCGCTCCGGGCGCGAGCGCGGACACCGCCACTGGTGGCAGGCCGGCCCGGTCGGGCTGGCGGTGCGCCTTTTCACTGGGCGCGCCTGACGCCCCCGCCCCACAAGACTGACGTTCAATCTGGAGGACTAAGGACATGAAGTATTTCACCATCGCAACGGCCTTGGCGCTGTCGCTCGCCGCGACGCCGCTTCTGGCCCAGGAACAGCCCGGCGAGGGCGTGAAGGTCCGCCCGGTCATACAGCCGCTGCTTGAAGAGATGCTCCAGGCTCGCGTCGTGTTTCGCGCGCTCGAAGATCTTGGTTACACCGTTGCTGATCCGCTGGAGGTTTTGGCGCAGACCGCGCACCTCGCCGTCGGCGCGGGCGATGCCGATTTCTACACCAATAGCTGGAACGTGCTGCACGATCCCTTCTATCAGGAGGCCGGCGGCGACAAAGTGATGTCGAAGGTGGGGTCGCTGGTTGAAGGCGCGCTGCAAGGCTATCTGGTCGACAAGGCCAGCTATGATTCCGGTATCACCGATATCAGCCAACTGAAAGACCCCGCCGTTGCCGCCAGGTTCGATGCGGATGGCGACGGCAAGGCCGATCTCGCCGGTTGCGTGCCGGGTTGGGGCTGCGAGCGCGTGATCGAACACGAACTGACCGAATACGGCCTGCGCGACACCGTCAACCACAATCAAGGCGAGTACAACGCGATTATCGCCGACACGATTGCCCGCTACAAAAACGGTAAACCGGTGCTTTACTTCACTTGGACGCCCTACTGGGTGTCAGGCGCGCTGGTGCCGGGCAAAGATGTCGAATGGCTTTCGGTCCCCTACACTTCCTTGCCCGATGGCGCGACCGGAAACACCGAGTACAACGGCAAGAACCTCGGATTTGCGGTCGACAGCCTGCGGATCGTCGCCCGCAATGATTTCCTTCAGGCCAACCCAGCGGCGGCAAAGCTGTTTGAACTGGCCAAGATCGACATCAACGACATCTCGGCGCAGAATAAGCTGATCGCCGATGGTGAGGACAGTTCGGATGCGATCGACCGGCACGTCACGGCGTGGATCAAAGCGCATCAGGCCGAGTACGACGGCTGGCTCGAAGCCGCGCGCGCAGCCGCCAACTGAAAACACCCAAGGGGGGCGCGCGCAATCGGCGCCCCCCGATTTTCGCAGCTCAACCGCCATGACCCACAGCACGCATTTCGTCTTTCTCCTGATCGAGAATTTCTCGCACCTCGCGTTTTCCTGCGCGCTGGAGCCCTTGCGGATCGCCAACCTGGTCTCCGGCAAGCCGCTCTACCGTTGGTCGCTGGCGTCTGAGGACGGCGTTTCGGCGACCTGCTCGAACCGGGCGGTCACGCTTGTCGATCGCGGGCTGGAGCCGATCAACCGCGAGGACCGGCTGTTTCTCATTTCCGGTATCGACGTCCAGAACCACACGACGCCCGCCGTCTTGAACTATCTGCGCCGCGAACGGGCGAAGGGCACCCGGGTCGGCGCGATATGCTCGGGCGCCTACGTTTTGGCGTTGGCCGGGTTTCTTGACGAAGTCGAGGCGGCGATCCACTGGGAATTTCACGACCTTTTCACCGAGCAGTTTCCGGCCGTTCGTCTGGTGCGCAATGTTTTCGTCGCCAATCAGAAATTTGTCACCGCCTCGGGGGGGACGGCTGCCGCCGACTTGATGCTGCATCTGATCGCGGCCGAACACGGCACCGACCTGGCGACGGCGGTGGCCGACCAGATGGTCTACAATGCCGTGCGCGAGGGCACCGCTGAACAGCGGGTTTCGTTGCAGGCCCGTCATGGGATGCGGAACGCCCACCTGGCCCGCGCCATCCAGTTGATGTACGACAATGTCGAAACGCCGCTTGCGCCGTGCGAGATCGCCGGCGAGCTTGCAATCTCCACGCGACAGCTGGAGCGGCTGTTTGGCAAATACCTCAACACCTCGCCGAAGCGTTACATGGTCGAGATGCGGCTGCACCGGGCGCGCAACCTGATTGTGCAGACCGAACAGTCGATCGCACAGATCGCCATGGCCTGCGGTTTCAACTCATCGTCATATTTCTCAAAGGTGTTCCGAAGCCATTTCGGCGTGTCGCCCGCCAGTCACCGGGCCACCTTGACTTGACCGCGCCGGCAAGCGCGCTCATTGCGTTAACCGTGGAAGCCGCTTGTTCAATGGCAACGCCTCGCCGCAAGCGGGGCGAGGGTGCTGTTTTTGAAGCTCTCTGTTTTCGCGGCGCGTTGCCACCGGGCCGGTTTTGCCGGACGCCGGTCACCGCCGACTCGGATCACCTCCGGCTCGGATCACCGCTGGCTCGGATCAGCTTGATGGGCAGCGCAGCCGCTCCACCTCGTGCGCCATATCCTCGGCGAGCGCGGCCAGGTCGGCCTTGTCGGTGCCGCGATGCGCCTCGATCTTGAGCGCCGTAATGTTCGACTGATATCGCCGCGCGAGTCGATCTGAATCAGCGTCTTGCGGAAGCTCGCCGCGTGACTTTGCCAGATCAAATGCGGCCGCGATCTCAGCCTTAATCTGATCGAGGTAACGGCGCGCGGTATCAGCGATCATGTCCTCCGACGCCGTGGTATCAAGCAGCGTTTTGATCAGCATGCAAGCGCGGCACTGCGGATCGGCGTCATGCTTGCGGCCAATCCCTCGGAGATGATCGGCAAGTCCCTTGAGCGGCGTTTCCGCCTGTTCAGCAAGGGATCGGAGCTCTTCGCGGTTCTGCCGAAAATAGCGCTCAAGCGCGGAGAGAAACAGCGATTCCTTGCTTGAAAAGGCTGCGTAGATGCTCCCCGGCTTCATGTTCAACGCGGCCTCGAGATCCTTGAGCGAGGTCGCGTGATACCCCTTTTGCCAAAAAACAGTCAGCGCCGCATCGAGTGCGGTGTCGCGATCATATGGGCGTGCGCGTGTCATGGCTTCTTAACTAGCGAAGTTCGCCGGCTTTGTCCCGCGCAGATGTTGCGCTGCGTCAATCACGTTTGAGTGATTGCTCAAATTGACTATTGAGCAATTACTCAAATTAGCCATATCTTCAGCACGCCAACGAAGGGCGGCAGTCCGCAACTTGCATTCGCAACGCGACAGGAAATCCACAATGAACCGTCCGCAAGACAAGGCGTCCGTCGCTACAGGAGGCAACTCCGTTACCAGCCTCCGCACCGCCAAAACCTTTATCGATGAAGGCGCGCTGGTCGCGCTGAAGCCTTCCGCCGGGCCGCGCGAAATCGCCGATGCCGTCGTCTTCCTCACCGCCAACCAGTCCTGCTCCATCGTCGGCGCCGAACTGGCGGCCGGCGGCGGCCTGACCCAGCTTTGATCACCGACAGCGGCGCGTCGAAAGCGGCCGCGCCCATCAACAAACCCCGCCAAATCCACGCGCCCCGCTCACAAAACTCAGGGGCAACAGCCCTACCTTGAAACCAGGAGATACCGATGACAACCTTCACGTTGCACGACGAAACCACCGTATCCGACGACGGCAAACCCCTGCTTGCCAAGTCGAAAAAGGCCTATGGCATGATCCCCGGCCTGCATGCCGTGATGGCTGAGGCGCCCGGCCTGCTGGAAGCCTACCTGACCGTCCACCAGCTGTTCGTGGACTCCAGCTTCGACAAGGACGAACTCACCGTGGTCTGGCAGACGGTCAACGTCGAGAATGCCTGCCACTACTGTGTGCCGGCCCACACCGGCATCGCCAAGAGCATGGGCGTCGAAGATGCGATCACCGAAGCGCTTCGCAACAACACGCCGTTGCCCAACGCCCGGCTGGAGGCGCTTCGCGACTTTACCCTGACGTTGGTTCGGGAGCGCGGCAACGTGGATGAGGACGGGGTGCAAGCGTTCCTCGATGCCGGCTTTACCAAGCGGCAGATCCTCGAAGTCATTCTCGGTTATTCTCAGAAGGTGATGTCGAACTACACCAACCACCTTGCCGGCACGCCGGTGGACAAGGCGTTCCAGAAGTTCGAATGGCGCAAGGCCGCTTAACCAGGACGCGCGGGTCCGGCCGCTGCTGGGCCCGCGCATCTGGTAAAATTCCCCCGGGGGTGTCGTCGGGGCATAGTGAATGTGGAAGCTTCGCAAGATGGTGGATTTCAATTCGGGCAAGGGGACTGAGGTCTTTACAAAGCTGGGTGGCGCGTCGGGCGCCGACATGTTCAAGAGCTTTGACCAGGTCTGTCCCGACTTGGCGGATTACATTTCCGATTTCGCCTTTGGCCACGTGCTGACCCGTCCAGGCCTGGCGTTACGCGACCGGGAGCTTGCCGCTGTCGCCGCTCTTGCTGTTCTCAATACCTCGCAGCGGCAGCTGGAAGTCCATGTCAACGCCGCCCTGAACGCCGGGTGCGAGCCGCAGGAGTTGGTCGAGGTGATCCTCCAGACTTTCGTGTTTGGCGGCTTTCCGGCCGCGGTCAGTGGCATGAAAACAATCCAGCAGGTGTTCAAGGATCGCGGCATCGCCATGGCGACCCAGACGAACGGCTGAGCGCGACCTCCACCGCCAGGCCGACAACCAAGACCGGCCCCGGTGGAAAGAATTCTCAAGGCCGCTGCCGCCATGCCCGGCCGCCTGTTGGCGGCGAATCTGGCGGCGACGGTTGTGGCGATTTGCATGGAAGGAGTCGACCGGATCGTTCTAGAGTCGAGGAAAGCCGTCACCGGCGACCGTCTGGATGATCTGACAGGTCGAGGCGTTTGCCGAGAAAGGATGACCGATGACCGATGCCAATCCGGTTTCAACCATCGTTTTCGATGTGAATGAGACGCTGCTCGATATCACCACGCTCGAGCCGCTGTTTGATCGCGTCTTCGGCGACCGGTCGGTGCTGAGGGAATGGTTCGCGCAGCTGATCCTCTACTCGCAAACAATGACCCTTTCCGGCCTCTACACGCCGTTCGGCGCGTTGGCCGTGGGGAGCTTGCGCATGGTCGGGTCCATCCATGGCGCGTCAATCGCCGATAGCGACATCGATGAACTGACGGCGCGGATGACGACGATGCCGGCCCATCCCGACGCCGTCTCGGCTTTGACCCTGCTGCAGGATGCCGGATTTCGGCTGGTGACACTGACAAATTCGGCACCCGCCACGTCGCCCACGCCGCTGGCGCGCGCCGGGCTGGAGCGGTTCTTCGAACGATCCTTCAGTGTGGGCGCGGTGCGAAAGTTCAAACCAGCCCCGGAGACCTACCGTCTGGTGGCGCAGGAGCTGGATGTGGAAACTTCGGACCTGTGCCTTGTTGCGTGTCATTTGTGGGATACGATCGGTGCGCAGGCTGCCGGCTGTCGCGGCGCACTCGTTACACGGCCCCACAACGCCTTGTTGCCGGCGGCGGGAGTGCCGGTGCCGGATCTAACGGCTTCAACCCTGACCGAACTCGCGGCGCAGATCGTCGAACGCTGGCGGGCATGAAACCGAGCTCCGTCGCCGCTCTATGGGTCGGTGGGACGACGGCCCCGACGTCGGGGTTCTGGTTAAGCCGGTCCGGCTAGCGCGGCGGCCAAAAGGGCACATCGGTTGCCGATTGACAGAAAACACGATCGCGATCTCGTCCTACCGGAGCACCACCCAATCGCGCCGACTTGAGCCTTTCAACCGTAACAATCAGTGAGGAAGCCATGCCAGTCATCCGCATCGAAGTGCCCGAGGGCACCAATCGGGAAACCAAGAAACGTATCCGTGACGGGGTCAAGCAGGCGGTGCTGGATACGCTCGCCCCCAAGGAGACGAAGTACGACTACGTGGCGGTCCGCGAAGCCTTCGGTGAATTGGGCGACGGTTTGCCCCTGGTCAGTGTGGACCTGCGGCCGGGGCGCGAGGTCGATCGCAAGAAGGCATTGGTGGACGCCATCGCCGATATCCTGCAGGCGGAACTGGCGGTAGACCCGGTCGATCTTTATGTCTTGTTCCGGGAGACGCCCGCGCAAGACCACTACACCGGCGGAACGCCGCTACCCGCATGGGTTCCGGCGGACAAATAGGCCAGATCGCGATCAAACGAGGCCAGCACGCCGATGGGTAAAAAGTCTTTGCCCGCAGGGGGCGACAAACCGATAACTGTTGTCTGGCGGGTCGCCCGGAAAAGCTTTGCCGCCCTTTTGCACATTCCCTTTGCCATGAGTGAGGTTTCCATGCCGCCGAAAAAAAATCCGCTGAAGCTCAACAAGCTGCAACTGCGCACCCTGGTCTTGGCGCAAGTCTTGGCAAAGGATGAAACCAATACGCGCAAAGACGACGCCAGCGGGGAGGTGACCCTGCTGAAGCTGCCGCACGCCCACGGCAATCATGTTCATGTTGGCGCGTTCGTGGTTGCCGCCAAGGAGGTCAGTGGCTTCGGCAATCCGGCGGTCTGGGCTGCTTTGACGCGCAAGGGGCTGGCCAGGATGGAAACGCCCGACACGCCGATCCTGACCGCCGATGGGGTGCGTTATGACACCGGCCTGGGGCATCTGCTGACCCAATCCGACCATTGATCATAACCGCTTACAAGGCGCTGGCCGAGTAATCGAGGCTGGAAAAATCGACGGCGAGCGCTCCGGTTGGGTCGCCGCCGCCGCGCGCCGCGCCGTGACCTTCGCCAGGCCGACCGGCGTCCCACTCACCGGCGTGGGGAAATTCTCTCTGGCTCAGTTTGGGGCTGGAATCCTAAGAGCGGGAAAGTTTAGCTTGGCGGATGCCCACGCCAACCGAACAGCCCCCCCAACGCGCCGCGCCTGGCCGACTTTTTGCGCTCTGCGTTTTTCTCCTGTGCCTTTCGGTGATCGGCGAACAGCTGACCGGCTTGACCTCGCTGCGCTTCAGCACGGCGGGGCTGTTGCTGCTGTTTATTGTGCTGGGGCAGGGGCGGGTTCATCTGCGCGAGCGCTTCCTGCTGACCGTGGCGCTTGGCGTGGCGCTGGCGGCTTTTTTGCTTCCTGCCGGCGCGGGGCCGGGTGCGGGCGTTGCGACCCGGTTCGATCCCGCCGAGCTGGTGTTGGGGGGGCTGTCTCGCGCCGGTTATCTGGCCAGTTTTATGATCCTGCTGTCCCTGCTGCAGGTCGGCGCGGGCTTGTCGCCCTCGGTGCTGGCGCTTGGGCGCTACTTGACCAATCAACCGCCCGGCCGGCGCTATATCGCCCTGCATCTCGGCGGGCATTTTTTTGGCGTCCTGCTGAATTTTGGCGCGATTTCCCTGCTTGCGCCGATGATCCAACGCGGCGTGCGCAGCCAGTCGGCCGATGATCCGGCCTTGCGCGCGGCCTATCGAGAAAGACGGCAGCTTTCGGCTCTGGCCCGTGGGTTTTCCTGGTTCAATATTTGGGCGCCCACCTCGATCGCCCAGGCCGTGGTCTTGACGACGGTTGTCGGGTCGCAGGCGTTGCCGATTGCGCTCGCCGGCGGCTTTGTCGCTTTTTTACTGCTTTGGGTGGGGTGGGGCGTGGATCGCCAGACCGGCCGTCAGGCGCGCGCCGCCCTGGCGCAGGAAGGCCACGCGCCGCCTGTGCTTGACGCCCAGGCCTTTCCCTTCGACGCGCTTGTCCGCTTTCTCGGGGTTGCGCTGGCCTTGGTATCGGGCGGGCTGGCCCTGGCCTACGGCTTTTCCCTTCCCCTGGTGACAGCGGTGATGATCATGGCGCTGCCCTTGACCGTCGGCTGGATTGTGCTGCTCTACGCGGCAAGGCCCGGCGGCATGGGACAGATTGCGGCCAAGCTGAAGGACCTGTACCTGCGCTCGGCGCCCGCCGGAAGCCCGGAAGCCATGACCCTGGCCAGCGCCGGCTTCATTGGTTTGGTGGGCGCGGGGCTGGTGGACGGCGGCCAACTGGCCCAGGCGGTGGGACTTTCACAGCTGCCGCCGACCCTGATCTATATCGCGGTGGCCGGATTGCTTCCTCTGGCTTCCTGCCTGGGGCTGCCGCCGATGCTGATGGTCACCTTCCTGGGCTCGTTGCTGACCGGCCTGGACAGTCTGCCGCTCGACCCGACCCTGCTGGGGCTGGCCTTCCTTTGCGGTTGGTCGCTTAACCTGACGGGCTCGCCCTTTGGCGCGACCTCGCTGGTGCTGGGTCGGGTAACCGGCGTTCCGGGCACCACCTTTGCCTGGCGGTGGAACGGAATCTTCACCCTCTTTTCCTTCGCCTTGGTGGCCGCCGCGCTGCTGGTTTTCAGCCAAGTTTGGCGCTGAGTCGGCCGATAGGCGGGCAGGGCGGCGCCCCGCGGGTTCGGCGCGGCGGGTTAAACATTTGTCATCCTTTTTGATAGTTATGGTATGTTTTGCGTTTGGCGACGGTGGAAGACGCCCGGTCGAAGGCGTTGGTGCTGTCTTGTCCGCACGATTGCCGCGGTGAACCGGGTTCGCGGGGCCGCGCCGGATTCTGTTCGACAGGACGGGGAAAGGGGCGGCAAGGCGACGCGATTTTGCCGTGGCGTAAAGAACTAAAATCGATCGATCAGGGACCGTGGCGGGGATGTTGCCGCGGCGCGCTGCGATCCAATCAACAACGACCTGCGGCTTGCAGGAAAATGGGAGGAATAGGTGCATGAAAAGTCACCTGGGTAAATTGGTGTTGGCTGGCGCTCTGCTGGCGTTCATGGGGGGCGAGTCGGTGGCTCAGGTCACTTGGAACGTGTCAACCTGGGGTAAGCGCCGCGCGTTCACCGAAAATCTTGAAAAGTTGGCCGAGTTGGTTGAGCAGAAAACCAACGGCGAATTCAAGCTGAACATCAGCTATGGCGGCCTTTCGAAGAACCGTGAAAATTTGGATGGTATTTCCATTGGCGCCTTTGAAATGGCGCAGTTCTGCGCCGGCTATCACCGCGACAAGAATCCCACCATCACGGTCTTGGAATTGCCCTTTCTCGGGGTTCGCAACCTGGAAGAAGAGGTGAAGGTCTCCAATGCGGTTTACGCCCATCCGGCGGTGCAAAAGGACTTGGCCCGTTGGAACGCCAAGCTACTCATGACCTCTCCCATGCCGCAGTACAATTTGGCCGGCGTCGGGTCCGCGCCGACGTCGCTGGAAGATTTCCAGGGAATGCGGATTCGCGCCACCGGCGGCCTGGGCAATGCGTTTGAGACCATTGGCGCGACGCCGACCTCGGTAACCGCGACCGAAGCCTACAACGCCATGGAAAGTGGCGTGGTTGACGCCGTGGCTTTCGCGCAGCACGCCCACTTGGCGTTTCGCACCATCGACATCGCTAAATGGTGGACCACCAACCTGAACCCAGGCACGGTGAACTGTCCGGTGGTGGTCAACATCGATGCCTATGAGGCGCTGCCTGCCGCCTATCGTGACGCCCTGGACAGCTCGGTCGACGGCGCCATCGACTTCTATCTGGAAAACTACGCCAAGCTGCTCGATAGATGGGACGCCATTCTCGACGAAAAGGGAGTCGAGCGGGTGACCTACAGCGATGCGCAGATCGCAGCCTTCAAGAAGGCCGCCGCCGATCCGGTCCGCGAAGCCTGGCTGGAAAAAATGGAGGCCGCCGGCGTTCCGGGCCAGGAACTTTATGATCTGGTCGTCAAAACGCTGAACCAGTAAAACCGTCATCCCATAGGCACCGCGTCGATCCCAAGTCGGGGGGACGCGGTGCTTTCTTTTAGGGGGGAGGCTATGTCCTCAACTGCCAATGTTAAGGTTGACAGCAGCCGGTTGTCGCGTGTTGACCAGCTGCTCTTTCGGCTGGAAAGCGAATTGAATCTGGTCGGCGGCGTCGTCGTGCTAATGTTGATGCTGCTCGCTGTGGTCCAGATTTTTGGGCGAAAAATTTTCAACATTCCGGTACCCGGTTTTATCGACTGGGTCGAGCAGGCCATGGCGGTTTTCGCCTTTCTCGGCGTTGCCTACTGCCAGCGCGTCGGCGGTCATATCCGGATGGATATCCTGGTCGGGCGACTGAAAGGTCGGTTCCTGTGGGCGGCTGAAATTATCTCCACCCTGCTGATGCTGTCGGTCACCAGCGCCTTGACTTACGGTTCCTGGCTGCATTTTCGACGGGCCTGGGATTTCGGGGACAGCTCGATTGATATCGCCTTGCCGCTCTGGCCGTCCAAACTGCTGGTGCCTCTTGCCCTGTTTCTGTTGTCACTGCGTCTTGTCTTGCAGCTTTGGGGATATGCCCGGGCCTTGCGGCGTGGCGACCAATTCCCGGTCGCGGTGCCGTTGATCGAAGATCCGGCCCACCAGGCTGCCCATGACGCCGAGTTGGTGATGGAAGACGACGAGGGCCTGGCGCGATGACTTTCCTCTATGACAACTTCATGGCCATGACCGCTTTCGATATCGGGATCTGGCTTTCCGGCTTTATGATCGTGTTGGTGGTGCTGGGGGTCCGGGTCGCTTTCGCCGCCGCCTTCATCGGCCTGCTGGGGTTGATCCTGATCATGAGCCAGCGGATGGGTTTCGAACGGGGCTTTGTGATCGCGATCAAGCTGGCGGGAACAGTTCCCCATTCCAAGTCCACCACCTACGCCCTGTCGTTGATTCCGACCTTCATTCTGATTGGCTATCTGGCCTATTACGCCGGCCTGACCCAGGCGCTGTTTGAGGCGGCGAAGCGATGGGTCGGCTGGCTGCCCGGCGGTTTGGGGGTGGCGACGGTCTTTGCCACCGCCGGTTTTGCCGCCGTGTCCGGGGCATCGGTGGCCACCTCGGCGGTTTTTGCCCGCATCGCTATCCCCGAGATGTTGAAGCTGGGCTACGACAAGCGCTTTGCCGCCGGGGTGGTGGCGGCGGGCGGCACGCTGGCGTCGCTCATTCCGCCGTCGGCGATCCTGGTGATCTACGCCATCATCGTTGAGCAGTCGGTCGGCCAGCTGTTGCTGGCGGGCTTCCTGCCAGGCGCCTTTTCGGCGCTGATCTATGCAAGCCTGGTGATCCTGTTGGCCAAGTTCCGCAAGGATCTTGGGCCCCCGGTCGGGGGCTTTACCTGGCGACAGCGGTTTGAGTCCTTGCCCGGCGCCCTGCCGATCGCCGCCGTGGTGCTGATCATTATCTACAGCATCTATTTCGGGTGGGGCACCCCGACCGAAGCCGGCGCGCTGGGGGCCTTCGTGGTGCTGGTCATGGCGCTCTGGAAGGGCATGCGCTGGGAGCAGTTGAAAAGCGCGCTGATGGAAAGCGCCAAGCTGACGGTGATGATCTTCACCATCATCTGGGGCGTTCTGCTGTATGTCCGCTTCTTGGGCTTTGCCGATCTACCCGGGGTCTTTGCCGATTTTGTCGCCGGTCTGGACCAGCCACGGATCGTCACCCTGCTGATGATCCTGGGCGTCTATGCGATCTTGGGCATGTTCATGGACGCCATCGGGATGCTGCTGCTTACCCTGCCGGTGGTCTATCCGGCGGTGATCGCCATGGGTTACGATCCCATCTGGTTTGGCATCATTGTCGTGAAAATGGCCGAACTCTGCCTGATCACCCCGCCCATCGGCCTGAACTGTTTCGTTGTCGCGGGGGTCCGGCCGGATATCTCGGTGCAGGATGTCTTCCGGGGCGCGTCGCCGTTCTTTGTCGCCGATGCGCTGACCATTGCCGCGTTGATTGCCTTTCCGGAAATCGTTCTCTGGTTGCCGCGCCTGATGAACAGCTAGCGCCGGCGCCGGCTTTCGGTGAAAAGGGGCTGTTTTCCGCATCCGGGAAGCCGTCCTTTTTTTGCCGCTAAATCGCCCGCTGACCGCCCTGTCGCGCTCAAGCGGCCGCGAAGGAAAGGAAAGTTGTTGGCCTGCTACGTTTATCTGCTTGGCAGTGACGGGGTCGGAGGGTTGAAAAGCTATGTCGGCTGGACGACCGATCTCGAGCAGCGGCTGGCCCGTCACAACCGTGGCCTGGGGGCAAAGTCCACCCGGGGCCGACAGTGGCGGCTACTCTATGCCGAGCGGTTTACCACCCGCGGTCCGGCGATGAGCCGGGAATGGCGGCTCAAGCGCGATCGGCGCTTTCGCCAGCAGCTCTTGCGCCAGGCCTTTTGCCGGCCCGGGCAAACGACCGGCGCGTGAGATCCGGTTCCGCCGCCGGTGCGGGCCGACCGGCGCGCCAGCGCGCCGGCGCGACCCCGGCAAGCGAATTACTTGCCGTCCCAGGCTTTGAGCTGATCTTCCTTGGCTTGGCGTTTTTCCTCGCTGCTGAGTTTGTAGTTGAAACCGAAGGCGCGGGATTCCCAGGATCCGTAGGTCGGGTTGGAAATAACCATCCACTCGCGGCCAAACTTGTCCGCGTTGGCGGCATAGAAGGCGTCGATGTCGGCCTGGCTGCCTTTGTAGCTGTCGGTGAAGTCGCCCAGGTTGTCGCCCAGCAGTAGCAGGATGCGGTAGTTTTCCCCAACCACTTCCCGGCGGACGCCTTTCTTGGATGATTTCCATTCCGGCTTTTCGTTCTTCAGCAGGACGGTGTCTTCACCTTTATCCAAGGGATAGCCGTATTTCGCCAGGTTCTTGCGGGTGGCCTCCTCCAGATCGCCTGAGCGGTTGGAGATGTAGAAAACCTTCACTCCCTTGGACAGGGCATTCTTGACGAACGCCAGGGAACCGGGGATCGGCAGGGATGAAACGCTGTTGACGAAGGGCCCCCAGGTCTTGGAGCCGAATTCGGTGTTATTGAGAACCATCCAGGCCTGATAGAGAGAGTTGTCGAGCACGGTCTCGTCAATATCCAGGATCACCGCCGGTGGCTTGTTCTGGTAGTCGCCGGTCTGTTCCGGTGATGCGGTCCAGGATTTGTCGGCCAAAGCCTGGTCCAGGCGCAGCGAGGCCACGGCGTAGACGCTCAGCGCGTTGCCTTTGAACTCGATCGACTGTTGGGTCCAGAGCGTGGCGTTGAGGTTGTCGTTGGGCAAGGTCCCCCCGCCCGCCTTGGCCGGCGCCGGCGACAGGGTGAACACGGAGGCGGCCATCGCCGCGATAACCAGGCCCTTTACCACAGAGCTTGGGCCCACTGAAATTTTGCTAGTCATGGAGCTTCCCTTCTTTCTTTTCTTACTCTTCGTTGCAGAAAACACCTTCACTGAGATCCGTTTTCGGTGCGCAGTGAAGGGGCGAATGATGACACGGCGGACCTCCTTTCTCTCGTCAGGCAGGGGGTGTCGGCCCCCTGTTTGCCAGGTTCGGCGCCGGCGCGATTGCCCTGCGCCGGTTGGGGGGGGCGGTTACGCGCTCAGCCGCCGGACCAGGGCCGGCAGTTGGCTTATCTGGTCAAGCCGGCAAAATCGCGGGCAGGTCGGTTCTTCTTCATGGCGTTCGAAAACCGCCGTCAGATGGTAGGGGATGTGCACCGCATGGCCGCCCAGGTGGAGGACGGGCAGAATGTCCGAGGGCACGGAGTTCCCCACCATCAACAGGTTTTCCGGCTGCAGGCCTTCACGGTCGAGAATTTCCCGATAGGTCTGCGGGTTCTTTTCGGCGACGACGTCCAGGTGTTGGAAGTGGCGCGCCAGGCCGGAGCGTTCGATTTTGTTGCGCTGGTCCAGCAGGTCGCCCTTGGTGATCAGCAGCAAGGGATAGTTCCGTCCCAATTCCTGCAACACCGCTTCCACGCCGTCAAAAATCGTCATGGGATTTTCCAGCATGGCCTTGCCGAGCAAGACGATTTCGTGAATTTCCGCCGCGTTAATCCGTTGATTGGAAATTTCAATGGCCGTTTCGATCATCGACAGGGTAAAGCCTTTGATGCCATAGCCGAACAGCTTGATGTTGCGCCGTTCGATGTTTTCCAGCTGGGCTTGGACAAGATCGTGATCGGCGTGACGCTCCAGGATTTCCGACAGCCGTTGCTGGGTGTCCTGAAAGTGCTGCTCGTTGTGCCAAAGCGTGTCGTCGGCATCAAAAGCGATGGCTTTGATCATGGGTCAGCCTTTCCGGGATCGGCGGCCTTGCTGACCTGTTGCAGCAGGCGCGCCTTGATCTGGGACGGGGCGAAGGAGTCTTCCAGCGCCCAACGGGTGATCTGCATCAGCTCGGCGCGATCCAGCCCAAAAACCCTCGCCGCCTGGGCGTATTCGCCGGCCACGCTGGAGTTGAAGAAAGGCGGATCGTCGCTGTTGAGGCTGAGGCGACAGCCGGCCTCCAGCAGCCGGGGCAGCGGGTGATGATCGAGGTCGGGGTATAGGTTCAACGCGATGTTGGAGGTGGGACAGACCTCCAGGTGAATTCCCTTGTGCGCAAGCTCGGCCAACAGCTGGGGATCCTCCACGCTGCGCACGCCATGGCCGAGACGGGAAACCGGCAGGTTGTCCAGGGCATCGCGCACCGATTCCGGGCCGGCCATCTCACCGGCGTGAACCGTGCTTGCCAGGCCGGCGGCATCGACCTTGGCAAAAGCCGGGCGAAACGCGCGGCAGCTGCCCTGGCGCTCGTTGCCGCCCATGCCGAAGCCCACCACAAGGGGATGGGGGCTGGCCAGCATCCGCTCGGCGACGGAAAGGGCCTGGTCCGGCCCCAGATGGCGCACGCAGGTGACAATCAACCGGCAGTCCGCGCCGCCGGCGCCCTGCGCCCTTGCGATGCCGTCCGCCAGGCTTTCCAGCAGCGCTTCATAGCCAATCCCCTTGGCGGCGGCGTGTGTCGGGGAAATAAACAGCTCCACATAGCCCGTCCCCTGCTGGGCGGCCCGCAGGAGGTAGTATTCGATCAAGTCGCGGTAGTCGCGCGTCTGGCATAGGGTTGCGCTCACCCGGTCGAAGTTTTGCAGAAATTCGCTAAAATTCCGGTACCGATAGCCCGCGCCATCCTCGGTGATCAACTCCTCGGGAAGAGCAAGTCGATTGCGCGCGGCGAAGCGCCGGGCCAGGAAGGGCGGCAGAGCGCCTTCGAGGTGACAATGCAACTCGGCTTGCGGCAGGCCGGACTCCGGCGCGCAGGGCTGGCGGCCTGGCGCGGTCACGGTAGCGGCCTCACGGGAAAATCCGTCGGCCGCTGGAGCCAGTTGTCCGCCGAATAGGCGCAGGCGCCGTCGATGACATGCAGGGTATAGGCCTGGCGGGAGTGGTCGGAATGGTTCGGGCCGCTCATATGGGGAAGCGCGCCGTGCAACAGCACCAGCGTCCCGCGTCGCGCTTCGAGCGGCAAGGCGGCGTCGCGGTTCCAGTTAACCGCCTGGAGCGGCTCCATCACCGTGCCCGCATCACCGCCCTGGGATGCCGGATGACGGCGCAGCCGTTCCTTCAAACCCTGTTTGTGCTGGCCCGGAAGGACAAACAGGCAGCCGTTTTGCCGGGTCGCGTCTTCCAAGGCGAACCAAAAGCCGAGCACGGACGGCGGGTCGCTGTGGAGAAAGCTGCTGTCCTGATGCCAGACAACCGGCCCGCCGACGCGTGGGTGCTTGAAAATCACCATCGACTGCAAGGCGCGCGGATCCCGCTGACCGGCCTCGCGCGCCAAGCGCCCCAGACGCGGATCATAGGAAAGCCGCTGAAATAGCGGGTCGAGATCGTGCAGCGCATGCCCCAGCTTGTTGATCGCCCGGCGGCGCGGAACTTTCAGCCGTCCGGCCGGGTCGAACGCTTCGGCTTCGAAGAAACAGCGGATCTTGTCGCCGGATTCCAGAAAGTAGGCTTCTTGCTGGTGGGCGCGGCTGGTGGTCGAGAAGACCGTCGCCTGGTCCAGGCTGCCCTGTTCGCTCACCAAGCGCGCGGCGCCGGCGATCAGCGCTTCACAGTCGGCGACCGGCAGGAAGTCTTCCAGCAGCAGAAAACCGTCCGCCTCCCAGGCCTGGCGCATGGCCGGCGTCATGACGCCGTCCTTCGGGGCGGTAAAGCGGTGTGGGGTTGGGGCGACGGCGGCGGTCATAGGGCGGGCCTTTGCGAATTAGGGGAGGCAAGAGGTGCCATGGCTGAGCGGGGCGATGCCGAGATGGCCGGCGAGGGTTTGCCCCATGTCGGCGAAGCTGCGGCGTCGCCCCAGGTCCAGCCCGCGTTGCGCCGTGGTGAGCGCGGGGCCGAAAAATAGTACCGGAACGTGTTCGCGGGTGTGATCGCTGCCCGGCCAGGTCGGGTCGCAGCCATGGTCGGCGGTAATGAGCGCCAGATCGCCTGGCGCCAACTTGGCCTCCAGTTCCGGCAGCCGCCGATCCAGGGCCTCCAAGGCCGCCGCATAGCCGATCACATCGCGGCGATGGCCGTAGAGCATGTCGAAATCCACCAGGTTGGTGAAAATCAGGCTGCCGTCCGCGGCCTTGTCCAAGGCCGTCACGGTGGCCGAAAACAGGTCGTGGTTGTTGGCCGCCTTGATCTTCTCGGTCAGGCCGCGCTGGGCGAAAATGTCGGCGATTTTACCGATTGAAATCACCTCGCGCCCCGCCGCGCAGAGCTGGTCCAGCAGGGTGTCGGCGGGCGGCGGGGTGGTCAGGTCGCGCCGGTTGGCGGTGCGTTGGAAGGTCTTCGGTCCGTCGCCGATGAAGGGCCGGGCGATCACGCGGCCGATGTTGTAGGGCTCGGTCAGGCGCTTGGCGATTTCGCAAAGCCGGTAGAGCCGTTGCAGACCGAAAGCGGTTTCGTGGGCGGCGATCTGGAACACCGAATCGGCCGAGGTGTAGACGATCGGCTTGCCGGTTTTAAGGTGTTCTTCGCCCAACGCGGTAAGGATGGCGGTGCCGCTGGCGTGGCAATTCCCCAGCAGGCCCGGCAGATCGCCGGCGGTGATCAGCGCGTCCAACAACGCCTGGGGAAAGCTGTTCCTTGCCGCTTTGAAATAGCCCCAGTCGGTGGTCACCGGCAGGCCGGCGATTTCCCAGTGGCCGCTTGGGGTGTCCTTGCCCTGGCTCAATTCGGCGGCGTGTCCCCAAGCCGCCTCCGGCGCGGTTATTCTTTCAAGCCCCGGCGGATGGCGGCCACTGGCGGCTTCGGCGGCCAGCCCAAGTCCCAGGCGGGTGAGGTTGGGAAGCTGAAGCGGTCCCTGGCGCAGGCCCGGTTGATCGGCCTTGCCTTGGGCGCAGGCGGCGGCGATATGCCCCAGGGTGTTGCTGCCCTGATCACCGAATTTCGCGGCGTCGCTGGTGGCGCCCAAGCCAAAGGAATCCAGCACCAGAATGATCGCGCGGCGCATCAGATCGCTCCCTTTTCCCGTTTGGCGTCGGCCTCGGCGACCGGGGTCTGGGCGGTGACGCGGCGCAGCACCAGGCGATGATCGCGGGACGCGGCGGCTTGGCCGATGGTGACCGCCTGGATGATTCGGGCGGCGGCGGCCTGGGCGGCGGCCTCGCTGGCGGCATGGATTTGGGCCAAGGGTCGCTCCGGTCCGACCTCGTCGCCCAGTTGACAGACCTGAGACAGGCCGACCCGAGGGTCGATCTTGTCGCTCGCCTTGCTGCGCCCGCCGCCCAAGGCAACCACGGCCAGTCCCATCGCCCGGGTGTCCATGGCCGAAACCCAACCGCTCTGCGGCGCAAAACAGGGGCGCACCACCGGGGCGGCGGCCAGATACTTTCCCGGCCGCGCCAACAAATCCGCCGGCCCACCCAATGCCGCGACCATTACCGAAAAGGCCTCGGCCGCCGCGCCGGAATTCAAGGCGTCGAGCGCCCTGGCCCTGGCCGCCTTGAGATCGGTGGCCAGGCCGCCGAGCAGCAGCATTTCGGCGGCCAGGGCCAAGACAACCTCATGCAGGCGAGGGTCGCGCCTTTCACCGGTCAAGTAATCGAGGGTTTCCTGAATTTCCAGGCCATTGCCCACCTCCCGACCCAGCACCTGGTTCATATCGGTGATCAGCGCCGTGGTCGGCAAGCGCGCCCCTTGCGCCACCTCAACGATAGAGCGAGCAAGCTCTTCCGCCGTCTCCAGCGTCGGGCAAAAGGCGCCGTTGCCAACCTTGATGTCCATCACCAGACAATCCAGTCCCGCCGCCAGCTTCTTCGACAAAATTGAGGCGGTGATGAGCGGCAGGGATTCGACCGTCGCCGTCACGTCGCGGATGGCGTAAAGCCGCCGGTCGGCGGGCGCCAGATCGGCGGTCTGGCCGATGATCGCGCAGCCGGCGGACTTAACCACCCGGCGGAACAGCGCCAGATCCGGCGCGGTGTTGTAGCCGGGGATGGCGTCCAGCTTGTCCAGGGTGCCGCCGGTGTGGCCCAGGCCACGGCCGGAAATCATCGGCACGAAGCCGCCGCAGGCGGCAACCAAGGGACCCAGCATCAGGCTGACCTTGTCGCCGACACCGCCGCTGGAGTGCTTGTCAACGACCGGGCCGGGCAGGTCCAGGTCGCGCCACCGCAACCGGGTCCCGGACTGGGTCATCTGATGGGTCAGGGTGACCCGCTCCGCCATGGTCATGCCTTGGAAGAACACCGCCATGGCGAAGGCGGCAATTTGCCCCTCGCTTAAGGTGCCCGTGGTGATGCCCTTGACGAAGAAGGCCAATTCCGCGTCGTTCAGGGCGGCGCCGTCGCGCTTTTTGCGGATGATCTCTTGCGGCAGCATCTGGTTTCACTCCAACAAACGAAAAACAAACAACAAAGCAACGGCAAGCGCCACGGCCCGCAGCGACCGGCGCGGCCGGCGCGACCGTCAATCCGGCAGGGCCCGACCCAGGGTGGTCAAGGCGTGGCGCAGCAGGGAGCTCACCGCCTCGGCGGCCCGGCCGGCATGGGTCATGGTCTGCTGATGGCTCAGCGGCGTGGCGTTCATGCCCGCACCGTAGTTGGTGATGATCGAGAGCGCCGCCACTTTCAGCCCGGCATAGCGGGCCAGGATGACCTCTGGCACCGTCGACATGCCCACCGCGTCGGCACCGAGGATTTTGGCGGCGCGGATCTCCGCCGGGGTTTCGAAGTTGGGGCCGGAAAACCACATGTAGACCCCCTGGTGCAGGTCAAGCCCGGTCGTCGCCGCCGACGCCGTGAACAGGGCCTGCAGGTCAGCATCATAGGCCGCGCTCATGTCGACGAAGCGCGCGTTGCCCTGTTGCCCCCACAGCGGCGAGACGCCGGTGAAGTTGATGTGATCGCTCAGCAGCATGACCGAGCCGGGACCGGCTTCCGGGCGCAGGCTGCCCGCCGCGTTGGTCAGCACCAAGGTTGTGCAGCCGGCCGCCGCCAGCGCCCGGATCGGCACCGCCATGGCCTTGGCGTTGCCGGCTTCATAATAGTGCGCCCGGCCTTGCATGACGGCGATCGGCAGCTTTCCAACCCGACCCAGCAGCAGGCGGCCCGCGTGGCCGACAACCCCGGTGCCGGGAAAGCCCGGCAGGTCCCCATAGGGTATGGTTACGGCCTCCGCCACCTGCTGGGCGAAGGGGCCAAGACCGGAGCCCAGCACCAGCGCGACCCGAGGAAAGGCCGCCGCGCGGTCTAGGATGATTGCCGCCGCCGCCGCCGCGTCGGATTGGATTTGCGACCAGGAAGGGGTGGCGGCGGTCATCGGGACATCGCTTTCTTGTCGCGCCGCGCAGGGCGCGCAGGTTTCGGCGGGAGCGTGGGCCGTAAACAGCCGGGCGTGCCGGATCGCTGGTCGGATCGCGGGTCGGGGACGCCGGTGCGCCGGGGCTGGGCGGCGAGGCTGTTCATTGTTTCCAAACCTTGCCTTGTTGTTCGGTTGCGCCAGGATCGCAGGGGCATGGTGGATCTTTCATCAGGTTAGGCTGCGGGTGTGTCAGCTCGCGGTTACGTCACGTTGTCCGGGCCAAAGGACTGCGGCAGCAGTTGCGCCAGGGTAAAGCTGCGGCGCAGCCCTTCGGGGCCGCAGACATGGATCGGAATGTCGGCGGCGGCGAATTCGCGGATCCGCTGCCGACAGCCGCCGCAGGGGGTGACCAGGGCTTCGCCCCGGCCCATCACCACCAGTTCCTCAATTGCCTGCCCGCCCGCCAGGACCAGGGCGGCGATGGCCGAGGTTTCAGCGCACCAGCCCTCTGGATAGGCGGCGTTTTCGACATTACAGCCGGCGTATATCTTGCCGTCGCGCCCGCGCAGCGCGGCCCCGACCGGAAAGTTGGAGTAGGGCGCGTGGGCGCGCTGCATGGCGTCCCGAGCGGCCTGGATAAGCGGGGCGAGTCTGTCGGCTGGCTGCGGCATGGCCTAGCGCTCCTTCACGTAAGGGACGCCGCTGGCCTTCGGCGGCGTCGCCTTGCCGATAAACCCGGCCAGCAGCACCACGGTCAGCACATAGGGCAGCGCCTGGATCAGTTGAACCGGCACTTCGCCGATACCGGCGATCGCCACGCCCTGCAGGCGAATGGCGATGGCGTCCAGTAGACCGAACATCAGGCTGGCGACCAACGTCGGGCCCGGTCGCCACTTGCCGAAGATCATCGCCGCGAGGGCGATGTAGCCTTGCCCGGCGCTCATGTCGCGGGAGAAGGAGGCGTTTTGGGCGATGGCGATGTACGCGCCGGCCATCCCGGTCAGCAGGCCGCAGACCAGCACCGCGCGATAGCGTAGGAAGGTGACCGAAATGCCCGCCGTATCCACGGCCTGGGGGTTTTCGCCAACCGCGCGCAGCCTCAAGCCGAAGCGCGAGCGGTAGAGCACCCACCAGGTGGTGGGAACGGCAAGCAAGGCGAGATAGACCAGCAGGTTGTGGCCGCTGATCAAGTCGAAATAGATCGGGCCAAGCAGCGGAACGTCCTTGAGGCTTTCCGCCCCGGGCAGGGTGATCGGCATGAAGCGGGCCTCGGCCCCCAGGAACGGCGTCTGGCCGCCCTGGGAAAACCAGGCAATGGCCAGAACCGCCGTCAAGCCCGACGCCAGTATGTTGATCGCCAGGCCGGAAACCACTTGATTGCCCTTGTGGGTGATACAGGCAAAGCCATGCAGCAGCGCCAGGAGACAGGCCACCACAATGGCGGCCGACAAGGCCAGCCAGGCGGAGCCGGTGAAGGCGGCCACGGCGGCGGCGGCGAAGGCGCCGGCCAGCATCTTCCCTTCCAGGCCGATATCAATGATGCCGGAACGCTCGGAAAAGATCCCGGCCAGGGCGCTGAAGATCAACGGGGTTGCAACCCGGAACGTCGCGTCGAAGGTCAGCAGCGTTAGGGTGAAGAAGTTCTCCATCAGGCGGCCTCCGTCGCGGCGGCCCCGCGGGGTCTGGACAGCAAGGCAAAGGCCTTTTCGAGCCAGGGACGCGCCATATAGGACAGCGCGCCGGAAAAAAGAATGACCAGGCCTTGAATGGTCACCACCATGTCACGGGTCATGGTCGGCATTTCGAAGGACAGCTCGGCGCCGCCTTGATAGAGCACGCCGAACAGCAGGGAGGCCAGGATGATGCCGACCGGATGATTGCGGCCCATCAGTGCAACGGCGATGCCGGTAAAGCCGTAGCCGGCGACGAAATTCAGCAGCAGGTTATGCTGCACCCCCATCACCTCGTTGATGCCGACCATGCCGGCCAGACCACCGGAAAGTCCCATGGTGACCATGATTACCCGACGCGGGTCGACACCGGCGTATTTGGCGGCCTGCTCGTTGAAGCCGACGGTGCGAAGGGTGTAGCCCCAGCGGGTATGCCAGACATAGATCCAAACGAACAGCGCCGCCGCCAGCGCCAGCAGGGCCGATAGATTGAGCGGCGTTTGGGCGGTGGCGATGCCGAACCAGGCCAGAACCTCATGCCAGTGGGGGATGCTGGCGCTGTCGGCGAACTCGCGACTGCGGGGCACCATGGAGCCGGGTTCGATCAGGACATTGACCAGCAGATAGACCATCAAGGCGGTGGCGATGAAGTTGAACATGATGGTGGTGATGACAATGTGGCTGCCCCGATAGGCCTGTAGATAGGCCGGAACCGAGGCCCAGGCGGCGCCAAAAAGACAGGCAAACAGCATGGCCAGCGGAATCAACAGCCAGCCGGGTAGATACCGGTCGAGCGCCAGGATAATCAACCCGGCGCCCAGGCCGCCGAGATAGGCCTGGCCCTCGCCGCCGATGTTGAAGAGACCGGCGTGGAAAGCCACCGCCACCGCCAATCCGGTGAACACGAAGTTGGTGGTGTAGTAGAGGGTATAGCCAAGTCCCTCGGCATAGCCGAAGGCGCCGATCAGCATGAACTGGACCGCCTCTAGCGGGTTTTCGCCCACCGCCAGGATGATCAGCCCGGAGGCGATCAGGGCCATGACCAGGTTGATCAAGGGCAACAGGCCATAGTCCGCCCAGCGCGGTAGGGGGGTGGTGGGGGCGCTCATAAGTGAACTCTTTTGGCGGTGGGTTGGGTTTGGGCCGCGCCGCCGGTGGGTTTTTCCGGTTGCTTGACAGGGGTCTTCACAGCATGGTTCGCGGGATCTTTATCTTTCACGATCGCTTTGTCGGCCGCCTCTTGGGCATTGGCCATCATCAGCCCGAGCAGGCGTTCATCGGCGTCGGCGGTTGCCACCTCCCCGATCAACCGGCCCTCGAACATCACCAGGATGCGATCCGCCAGCGAGAGGATTTCCTCCAACTCCACCGACACCATTAAAATGGCGCAGCCGGCGTCCCGGCGGGCAATGATCTGGCGATGGATGAATTCGATCGCCCCGATATCCACCCCTCGGGTGGGCTGGCCGATCAAAAGCACCTTGGGATCCTGGGAAAGCTCGCGGGCGATGATCAGCTTTTGCTGATTGCCCCCGGACAGGTTGGCGGAGCGAATTTCCGGATCGGGCGGCCGGACGTCAAATTCCGTCATCAAATCCTGGCAGTGCTGCGTCACCGCGACTTGATCCATCAGCAGGGGACCGTTGAAGGCCGCGGCGCTCTGATAGCCCAGGATAGCGGACTCGGCGGCGCTGAAGCGCGTTACCAATCCAAGCCGGTGGCGGTCTTCGGGGATATGCGCCGCCCCCAGGGCGCGCAGATCGGCGCCGCTAAAGGGCCGGTCGGAGGAGACCTCGCGTCCGGCCAGGGTGAAGGAACCGCTGGAGAGCGGCTGTACGCCGCTCAGCACTTCCAGCAGTTCGCTTTGGCCATTGCCGGAGACGCCGGCAACGCCGACGATCTCTCCGGTTCGAAGCGTCAGGCTGACCGCGTCCAGTCGGGTGACGCCCCGGTCATCGACCACCGTCAGGTCGCGGGCCTGGAGCAGCACCTCGCCCGGGACGGTGGCTTGCTTGTTCATATCAAGGCGGACCTTGCGGCCGACCATCAGTTCCGCCAGCTCTTCCTTGTTGGTTTCCGCCGTTTTCCGGTGCGCCACCATCACGCCGGCGCGCATCACCGAAACGCCATCGGTGATGGCCATGATTTCCTGCAGCTTGTGGGTGATCAGCAAAATCGTCACGCCTTCTTGGCGCAGCGCGTCGAGGATGCGGAACAGCTGGTCGGTTTCCTGCGGGGTCAGGACGCCGGTGGGTTCGTCGAGAATCAGCACGCGCGCGCCACGGTACAGCGCCTTGAGAATCTCCACCCGCTGCCGGTCGCCCACCGACAGGCCGCCGACCTGGGCGTTGATATCCACCAGCAGTCCATAGTCGCGCGCCAGACCGGCCAGCACCGCGCCGGCGGCTTTCTTTCCCGCCGCCAGCAGGCCGCCGCCTTCACTGCCGAGGATGACGTTTTCCAGCACCGAAAAGGTGTCGATCAGCATGAAGTGCTGATGCACCATGCCGATGCCGCGCGAAATGGCGTCCTGGGCGGAGCGAATGGTCACCGCGCTGCCGCCGACTTCGATGCATCCCTGGTCGGCTTCATAAAAGCCGTAGAGGATCGACATCAGGGTCGACTTGCCCGCGCCGTTTTCGCCGATGATCCCGTGGATGGTTCCCTGGGGCACCACCAGGTCGATGTTCCGGTTGGCCCGCACCGCGCCAAACGATTTGCAGATGCCTTTCAGCTCAATGGCCGGCGGCGCGGTTCGAAGCCGTTCATCCGAGCCCGGCGTCTGCGGTCCGCCCGCATTCAGCAGATCGGTCCGACAGGTCGCTTTGGTCTCGGAATTGGCCGGTGGCTTGCGCCTGAACATGGTTGCTTGATCCCTTTGGACCGCTTCGCCAGTGCTGCGATGACGAGGGCAATCAGCGGCGCGACAGCCGGCCGTGCGGTTGAATTTTCCGCCGACTGTCGCGCCTGCGCCGTTAGTACGTGCAGCTGTTGTCGCTCATGTAGTCGTGGACAACGATCTTGCCGGCGATGATGTCCGCCTTTGCCTGGTCGGCGGCCGCCTTCATTTCGTCGGTGATCAGCGACTGGTTGTATTCGTCCAAGGCCCAATCGACGCCGCCTTCGGCCAGACCCATGACGGTCATGCCCGGCTTCCAAGTGCCGTTTTGCGCGGCCTTGTAGGAGTTGTAAGCGGCCAGATCGACGCGCTTGACCATCGAGGTCAGCATGGTGCCGGGGTAGAGGTGGTTCTGGTTGGAATCCACGCCGATGGCCAGTTTTCCGCTGTCCTTGGCGGCCTGGTAGACGCCAACGCCGGTGCCGCCGGCGGCGGCATAGATCACGTCAACGCCGCGGTCGAACTGGCCGCGCGCCAGTTCACCGCCGCGGCCGGGATCGTTCCAGGCCGAGGGGGTGGTGCCGGTCATGTTCTGGATCACTTCCGCATCGGCGTTGGCGTACTTGACGCCTTGCTCGTAGCCGCAGGCAAACCGGCGGATCAAGGGAATGTCCATGCCGCCGACGAAGCCCACCTTGCCGGTTTTCGAGGCCATCTCGGCCAGCAGACCGACCAGGAACGAGCCTTCATGCTCCTTGAACACCACCGACTGCACATTGGGCAGGTCAACCACCGAGTCGATCACCGTCCAGCGGGACTGCGGGAATTCCTTCGCCACTTCGGTCACCGCCGGGCCTTGGGTGAAGCCGACGCCGACAATGGGATCGCCGCCGCGCTGGGCGAACTTTCGATGGGCCTGCTCGAACTGGGTTTCGTTGCTGGTCTCGAACTCGCGGACCTTTATGCCGGTCTCTTCGCGGAAGCGTTCGACGCCGTTGACGACGCCTTCGTTGAAGGACTTGTCGTATTTGCCCCCCAGGTCATAGACCACGGCGGGGTTGATTTCCTGCGCCGAAACCGCCGAGGCGGACAGCAGGGCGGTAATGGCGCACATGGTTTTCAGCAGGTTCTTCATTGGTCTTCCCTTCTGGTTGAATGCATCCCTGTGAAGACGGATTGAAAGTCGTAACCACTGGTGCTTGCGGCGACCGGCTGTTGGCGCCGCCGATGCCGGGTTCCTCATTCGCCATAGGGAACCCAAATGTTCTTGACCTGGGTGGCCTGGCGCAGGAACTCCCGGCCTTCACCCTGTCGGGGGTCGAACCAGTCCCGGCGCTTGCCGTAGTTGACCCAGCAGCGCTTCAGGTTGCCGGTCGAGGCCCGCTCGACCAGCGTGCTGCCCACCTTGGGCCCGACATACCAAAGGCCCGCCACCTCGTCATGCTCGGCCAGGGTTGTGGCCAGCGCGTCGCGGTCGCCGGTGACGATGTTGACCACGCCGGCGGGAAGGTCGGAGGTGTCGAAGACCTGATAGAGGTCGGTGGCGGACAGCGGATGGGGCGGCGAGGGCACCAGCACCACCCGGTTGCCTGTCGCGATAGCCGGGGCCATCAGGGAGATCAGACCCAATAGCGGTCGGTCATCCGGGCAGAGCTGTCCGATAATCCCCAGCGGCTCGTTCATCGCCAAGGCAACGCCGCGCAGCGGCGGATTGTGCACCGCGCCGTCGAACTTGTCGGCCCAAGCGCCATAGCTGAACAGCCGCTGGATCGACGCGGCGACTTCCTGTTGGCTGTCCTTGAGCTTCGCCCCGGTCATGCTGCTCAAGCGGTCGGCGAATTCCGCCGCGCGGGCGGAGAGGTTCTCCGCCAGATAGTAGAGAATCTGCGCCCGGCCGTGCCCGCTGACCTGGGCCCAGCCGTCGGCTTTTCGCGCCGCCTCGACGGCGTTGCGAATGTCCTTGCGGTTGCCCTCGCCGACCTCGCCCAGCAGGCGCCCGCTTGCCGCCAGCACCGGCCGTGGGTAGCCGCCGTCCGGCCGGGTTTGTTTGCCGCCAATATAAAGCTTGGCGGTTCGATCCAGCTGCGGCAGACCAAGCGGCGCGCCGGCTTTCTCGGTCGCTGTTTCGGCTTTTCCCGGGATCGCGCCGTTGTCTGGCGTCGCCGCCGGCGGGCTGGCGGGCGGCGCGTAGTGCGGCAGATCGCTGTCAAAATCGGGCGTCAGGTATTCGTACAGTCCGTCCTTGCCGCCTTCACGGCCAAAGCCCGACTCCCGATAGCCGCCAAACTCGCAGGCGGCGTCAAACTGGTTGGTGCAGTTGATCCAGACCACGCCGGCTTTGAGTTTGGGCGCTTGATCCAAGGCCAGGTTGATGTTCTCGGTCCAGACCGAGGCCGCCAGGCCATAGCGGCTGTTGTTCGCCATGGACACCGCCTCGTCGGGCGTGCGGAAGGTCATCGCCACCAGCACCGGTCCAAAGATTTCCTCCTGGGCGGCGGTCGAGGCCGGGGATACCTCGGTCAGCAGGGTGGGGGGATAGAAGCAGCCCTGGCGCGGGCAGTCTTCCGGCTGCCACAGCTCGGCGCCTTCTTCGATCGCCAGGTCGACCAGTTGGCCGATCCGCTGCTGCTGCGCCGGATCGACGATGGCCCCCATGTCGATGGCCTTGTCCAACGGATCGCCGACCCGCAGCCGGGTCATGCGCTGTTTGAGTTTGTCCAGGAAGCGGACGGCGATCCCTTCCTGCAGCAGCAGGCGCGACCCGGCGCAGCAGACCTGACCCTGGTTGAACCAGATGGCGTCCACCACCCCCTCCACCGTGCTGTCCAGATCGGCATCGTCAAAAACGATGGAGGGGGATTTCCCGCCCAGTTCCAGGGTCAGTTTCTTCCCCGACCCGGCGGTTGCCTGGCGCAGGCGGCGTCCAACCTCGGTGGAGCCGGTAAAGGCGAGCTTGTTGATATCGCGATGGCCGGCCAGCGCTTCGCCGACCCGGCCGTCGCCGGTAATCAGGTTGAACACCCCGGCGGGCAGACCAGCCTGCTGGCTGAGCTCGGCAAAGGCCAGCGCGCTCAGGCTGGTGTATTCGGCGGGTTTCAGCACCACGCAATTGCCCATCGCCAAGGCCGGGGCCGCTTTCCAGGCCAGCATCAACAGCGGGAAATTCCAGGGAATGATCTGGCCGGCCACGCCCAAAGGGCGATAGCCGGGCAATTCCTGCGCCTGCAGTTGCGCCCAACCGGCATGGTGATAGAAGTGGCGCGCCACCAGCGGCAGGTCGCCATCCCGGCTTTCGCGCAGCGGCTTGCCGTTGTCCAGGCTTTCCAGGACCGCCAGCCGGCGGCTGTGCTTCTGCACCAGGCGCGCCAAGGCGTAGAGGTGGCGCGCCCGGCCGTGGCCGCCCAGCGCCTCCCAGGCCGGCTGCGCCCTGCGCGCCGCGGCCACGGCGGAATCCACCTGGCTTTGCGTGGCCTGGGTGAGGCGGGCCAGGGTTTCGCCGGTTGCCGGGTTGCGGCTGGTGAACAGGGTCTTGTCATCAATCGGCGTCCACTGCCCGCCGATGAAGCAGCCGAAGCGCTTCTGGCGCTGTTCAAGCCAGCGATCGACTTCCGCCCGGCTTTCCGGCGCCGGGCCGTATGCCATTGAGTCAAAAATTTCTGCAATGCTCATGGTGCTCGACCTGCGTTCCTAACCCATGGGATGGCGATAGCCGGCGGCGTAGCGACCGGTGATATGATGTTCGAGTTGCCGCTCTATGTCGCCGAGCAGGCTGGAAGCGCCAAAACGGAACAGGCGGGGCGACAGCCAGTCGTTGCCCAGTTCTTCCTTTACCAAGGCCAGGTAAGTCAGCGAATCCTTGGCGGTTGAAATGCCGCCGGCGGGCTTGAAGCCGACCTTGACGCCGGTGCGTTCCCAGTAGTCGCGAATCAGCCGCAGCATCACCAGGGCGACCGGCAAGGTGGCGTTGACCGGCTCCTTGCCGGTCGAGGTCTTGATAAAATCGGCCCCGGCCATCATGCATACCGCCGAGGCCTTGGCGACATTGCGCAAGGTTCCCAGTTCGCCGGTCGCCAAGATGGTTTTCATGTGCGCCGGGCCGCAGGCCTGACGAAAGGCGCGGACTTCGTCATAGAGCCCCTGCCAGTCGCCGGTTAAGGCGCGGCGGCGCGAGATCACGATATCAATCTCGCCAGCGCCAGCGTCAACCGAGGCCTGGATTTCCTTGATCCGCAGGGCCAGCGGCGTCAGGCCGGCGGGAAAGCCGGTGGAAACGGCGGCCACCGGCACCCTGCTGCCTTGCAGCGCCTCCAGGGCGCTGGGCACCATCTCGTGGTAAACGCAGACCGCGCCGACGGTGATATCGCGCGCCGCCATTCCCAGCGCCGTCACCAGGTCCCGACGCAAGGGGCGGCGGGCTTTCGCGCAGAGCCGCTGGACCCGTCCCGCCGTGTCGTCGCCGGACAGCGTGGTCAGGTCGATGCAGGTCAAGGCCTTGAGCAGCCAGGCGGCTTGCCATTCTTTCTTCACCGTGCGGCGGCCCGCCAGGCTGGTGGTGCGGCGCTCGACCGCGCTGCGGTTGACCTTGAGGCTTTCAACCCAGTCCAGGTCGAGCGGCGTGCCGGGATTGCGGGCGTCGGTTTCATCGGCGTCGCGCGGCGTCCGGCTGGCCACCTTGAGCGCGGTTTTGGGCGGCGCGGCGGGGGACCAGCTTGCCGCCGGGTCGGACGGCGCCCGACAGGTCGAGGGGGTTATGATGCGGCGCATGGCGAGGTCCTAGCTTTCATCAGGCCGTCAGGCCCAGGTAGTGGTCGACCACCTTTGCGGCGGTGGCCTCGTCGATAATCAGATCGGTGATGATGCCACTTTTCAGCGCGGCCAGAATGGCTTTGGCCTTGGCAAGCCCTCCCGCCAGCGCCACCACCCGCGCCCCCCGCAGGTCTTCCATCGACAGACCGACCGACTGTTGGTTGATGGCCGAGGCGACCGGCCGGCCCTCTTGATCGATGAAGGCGCCCATCAGGTCGCCGACCGCGCCCAGCGCGCGCAGTTGATCCAGTTCGGCCGCGGTGATCATCCCGGTTTGGCGGATGTGCGCGTCGGCCTCCAGGGCGCCAATGCCGACGGCGAAGAAGCGGGCTTCGCGGGCATGGGCCAACAGGGTCTGTATTGAGGGCTGGCTCAGCAACACGTTTTTTTCCTCGGCGCTGGCCGCCAGATAGGGCACCGGCAGGAAGTATCCCTCGCCGCCGGTGCAGGCCACCAGCTTATGGATTACATCGTAGGGGTTGGCCGCCAGTGATCGGGTCAGGCTGCCGGATACGGCGGCAAACTGAAGATCCGGGCGCTTCAATTTCGGGATCCGCTCGACCGCCGCCGACAGCGTCCGACCCTTGCCCACGCCGATGATGGCGAGATCGGGTTCGGACAGATGCTGATAGAGAAAGCGGGCCCCGGCGGCGGCCACGGCGAGCAAGGCGGCCTGGGCCTCACTGGCGCCGGCGGCGGCCTGTTCCTCGCCCAGACTGGGGGCAACGATGCAGCTTTGCAGATCGAAGCGTCGCATCAGCGCGTCTTCCAAGGCGATACAGGCGGCGGGCTCGCCCTCGACGAAGACCTTGACCAGTCCGGACTGGTTGGCCAGGGCGATAAGCCGGTGGGCCTTGGCGGGGGACACCTTGAGACGCTTGGCGATTTCTCCTTGGGTATAGCCGCCAATGAAAGACAGCCAGGCAGCGCGTGTCGCCAGGGAAAGCTCCTGGTCGGCGGTCTTGTCTTTGCTGTTTTTCATCGACCTGGACATATCGACCTGGACATGGGGTGGTGGTCTTTCTTTACCCAAGGGCGCGGCGGCGATCCCGGGTTGTTCGGTCCGTCTCGGCGGCGGCCGGCGGCTTTGTTGCCGCCGGCCGCCGTTGCCACTTCCTGTTGCCGTGCGTCCAACCGCCCTGTTCGCGTTTCCCAGCCCTGGCAGTCCGGCGAGACTGTGAGATGGAAAATTTCTCACGACGTGAAAATATTTTCAAAGAGTGTCGGCGACTCACCGGCCAGAGTCAAGAAAGAGTCAGCAAATCTTTGACGGGTGATAACAGGCGGACAAGAATCCAGGCGAAGGCGGCCGCCTGCGGCCTCATCTGCTGGTCCGGTGCTGGTCTGGTGGCGGGCGACTGTTGGTTGGGGGGAGGGCGCTGGGCGCGCGGCCGACGCGAAAACAGCCGCGCAAAAGACGGCGTCGGGAAAAAGCGGTGCGGGCGCGGGCCGGACGACCCGGACCGTTGGTTGGTTTGATGACCCGGCTTTTCGCGCCTACCCCAGCGCTTTCAGCGCCCGGCGGATTACCTTGCCGGTGGTGGTCATCGGCAGGGCCTGGACGAAGGCCACCTCGCGCGGGTACTCGTGGGCGGCCAGCCGGGTTTTCACAAAGTTTTGGATGTCTTTGGCCAGCGCCTCGCTGGGCTGCTGGCCGTCTTTGAGCACCACGAAGGCCTTTACCCGCTCGGTGCGCAGGGCGTCGGGTATGCCGACCACGCCGGTGGTGGCGACGGCCGGGTGGCGCAGCAGGCAATCTTCGATCTCGCCCGGGCCGATGCGATAGCCGCCCGAGGTGATGACGTCGTCGTCGCGCCCGACGAAGGTGATATAGCCGGCCTCGTCCATCACCCCCTGATCGCCGGTCAGCAGCCAGTCGTTGACAAACTTATCGGCGGTGGCCTGGGGGTTGTTCCAGTACTGCAGGAACATCACCGGGTCGGGCCGTTTGATGGCAATGTTGCCTTGCTGGCCGAAAGCCAGCGGTTGGCCTTGGTTGTCGACGATCTGCACATCGTGGCCGGGCACGGCCTTGCCGATCGAACCGGCTTTGGTGGGCATCAGTTCCGCGCAACTGGCCACCACCAGATTGCACTCGGTCTGGCCATAAAATTCACTGATGGTCAGGCCAAAGGTGTTCCGCCCCCAGTCCAGCAGTTCCGACCCCAGGCTTTCGCCGCCCGACCCCAGCGAGCGCAGCGCAAAGCCGTGGCGGCTTTTGGGGGCGTCGACCGTGCGCAGCATCTTCAGCGCGGTCGGCGGAATAAAGGCGTTGCGCACCTTGAATTCGGCCAGCAATTGAAAGGTTTCCTCGGGGTCGAACTTTGGAAAGCGGTAGGCCAGTACCGGCTTGCCATGGTGCAGGCTGGGCAGCAGCACGTCCAGCAGCCCGCCGATCCAGGCCCAGTCGGCGGGCGTCCAGAAAAGATCGTTGTCCTGCGGAAAAAGGCCATGGGGAAACTCCACGCCGGGCAGGTGGCCGAGTAGGGTCCGATGGCCATGCAGCGCGCCCTTGGGCTGTCCCGTGGTGCCGCTGGTGTAGATGATCAGCGCGGGATCATCCAGCGCGGTGTTGACCGGGGTGAAGTCGCGGCTGGCCTTTTCCAACTCCTGGGGCAGGCCAAGGGCCTTGTCGCCGGGCCCGTCAATGCAAAAAACCACCTTGAGATCGGGCAGTTGGTGGCGAATCGTGGCGATTTTGGCCAGACCCTGCCGGTCGGTGATCAGGGCGCTGGCGCCGCAGTTGCCGAGCCGATAGGCCAGGGCTTCTTCGCCGAACAGCGCGAAAAGCGGCACCGAGATGCCGCCCAGCTTGTGAATGGCGATGTGGCTGTAGGCGGTTTCCGGCGACTGGGGCAGTAACACACCGACGCGGGCGCCGCGCACCAGGCCGTGGGCGCGCAAGGTGTTGGCCAGTTTGTTGGACAGGTTTTTGAGCAGGTCGAAGCTGTAGTTATCGACCCGGCCATCCTGATGTTTATGGATCAGGGCCAGGCGACCGCTGCCATCGGCCCACTTGTCGCAAACGTCGACCCCGATGTTAAACCGCGCTGGCAGTTTCCAGGAGAAGTTGGCGCGCAGCGCATCGTAGGTTTTTTCGGCGGGCAGCATGGCAGCTTCCTTCTTCTCTCGGCGTGTTTGCTGTCTGTGTTTTATGCCAGGTCGAGCAAGGAAGGAAAGACGGGAAAATCGGAATTGGGACAACCATTCAGGCGGCGCGCCAACGCGCGGCCGGTTCGTTTCGATTTTTTCGTTCCCCTGTGGTTTTCTCTTGCCGTTAGAGTGTGATCGACCTGGGGAAAAGCGCGGCGCGCTTCGACTCTGTGGTGAATCACCCTCTACCATACTGCTCAGAGGCGGTTCGCGTGACAACAAATGATCGGCGAGGGAGACCGGCAATGTTTAAAGACGACCTACTGGCGGGCAAGCGCATCTTGGTCACCGGCGGCGGTACGGGCCTGGGGTTGGCGATGGGAACGCGCTACCTGGAATTGGGGGCCGAGTTGATGATCTGTGGCCGCCGGGAGGCGGTGTTAAAACAAGCGGTCGCGGCGCTGAACCAACGCTTCCCCGGCAAAGCCAGTTACCGGGTTTGCGACATTCGCGATCCGGCGCAGGTGCAGGCGATGGTCGACGGGTTCTGGGAGGCCGGCGGGATCTCGGTGCTGCTGAACAATGCGGCGGGGAATTTTCTCGCCCGCACCGAAACGCTCAGTCACCGGGCGGTGGACAGCGTGCTGAACATCGTCCTTCACGGCACCAGCTACGTCACCTTGGCGGTGGGCAAGAAGTGGCTCGCGGCGGGGCAACCGGGCAACGTGATTTCCATCGTCACCACCTATGCCTGGACCGGTTCGGCCTTCGTCGTGCCCTCGGCCATGGCCAAGGCCGGGGTGCTGGCTTTGACCCGCTCCCTGGCCTGCGAGTGGGGACCCAAGGGGATTCGGTTGAACGCCATCGCGCCTGGCCCCTTCCCAACCGACGGCGCCTGGGATCGGCTGATGCCCAATCCCGAGATCCACAAGCTTTTCCTGGAGCGGGTTCCGCTGCGCCGGGTTGGCGAGCATGGTGAACTGGCCAATCTCGCGGCTTATCTGGCCGCCGACGGGTCGGGCTATGTCAACGGCGAGGTGATCACCATCGACGGCGGCGAGTGGATCGGGGGCGCTGGCGAGTTCAATCCCATGCACAAGCTCGACCAGGCCGCCTGGGAGGAGATGGCCAAACGCGGGCGCTAGCGCCGGGTCAAGCTGCCAGGCCGCCAGGGCGTCGGGTGGCGACACCGGATGGCGGCTGCTGGGGGCTGGTTATTTCCCCTGGAAGGCCTTGAGGGTCAGGTCGAAGGCTTCGGACCAGGGCGTCAGGGCGTGGCGGGAGAGGAGGTGATCGACCACCTTCTTGCTATAGGACCCTTCGGTGGCGATCTGCCCGGTGATCGCCGCGAGCGTCTTGGTGTGGTCCTCATTGGCGACGGTGGCGGCGCCCTTCGCCATGGCGGTGACCAGTGCGCGGGCGGTTTCCGCCGGCAGGCCGGCGGCTTGCGCGTCCCGGGTGAGTTGGTCGAGCAGCGGAAAAAAGCCGGCATAGATACAGGACAGCACGCCGCCGGCATCGAACTGCTCTTCGTTGTCGACGGCGATGGCCTGTCCGCAGTGGTTGAACAGGTCTTCCACCGAGGCGTCGGGCGGGAACAGCAAGGTGGCGCTGGCGGAAAATTCCGCCGAGGTGACCGGTAGGGCGCGCACGATGGTCCCGACCGGCCCGGCGCTGGCCTGCAACGCGGCCAGCGGAAGGCCCGCCACCACGCTCAGCAGGGTTTGCTCGGGGCGCAGCGACAGACCGCAAAGCGCTTCCAAGGCCTGGGGCGGGCGCGTCGCCAGCATAAGAATATCGCAGCGGTCGGCCAGCGCCTGGTTGTCCTCGATGACCTGGGCCTGGCAGTCGGCGGCCAGTTGCGCCGCCACCTGGGCGTTGCGGCCGGACAGGAAGATATCGCCACGCCAGCCGCCGCGTCGCAGGCCGCGCACGGTATAGTCGGCCAGGTGACCGACGCCGATAAAACCCAAACTCTCCATGATCGATGTTTTCCTGTGCCACGGCGGTGGATCGCGAAAATGCGGGCCGACCTTTTCGCTAGCGGCCGTTAAAAGCAAGCAGATTTTTGCCCCCGGGGAGCCTGTCGAGGCGATCGAAAGCATCCAACAGCATCCAACAGCATCGGCCGCTTCCTTGCTCTGCTTTGCTCGGGCGATTGCAATCCTTGCCTTGCAAAGCCTTCCGGGCTCGCTTGATAATGCCGCGCGGGGGAAAAGAAGCGGTGATGAAAAAACTTTGGGCAGGCTTGGGCGCGGCGCTGCTGGTGATGACGGTGGTCGGCGGGACCTGGTATTTCGCTTTGGACCGTTATCTGGCCGATCTCTATGAGCGCGGACAGCGGACGCAGGACTTGACCGTGGCGGCATTGGAAAGCGAGCTGCAGCGCTTTCGGGTGATGCCGCGGTTGCTCTCCGACACCGGAATTTTCCAGGCCCTCACCCTGGCGCCCAATCCCGCAAGGGTGGCGGCGGCCAATGAGCTGCTGGAAAAGGTAAACGCGGTAAGCGGCGCGCTGGATACCTATGTGCTCGACAGCAAGGGTCTCACCCTGGCGGCCTCCAACTGGTCCGAGCGCTATTCCTTCGTCGGCAAGAACTTTGCCTACCGCCCCTATTTTCATGACGCCATGCAAGGGCGGTTGGGGGTGTTCTTTGCCTTGGGCGTGATGTCGAACAAGCGGGGCATCTACTTCGGCTCCGCGGTTCGCGCCGGGCCCGAGGCAACCGGCGCGGTGGTGGTCAAGGTCGATGTCGAGGCAATCGAAAGAAGTTGGGAAGACAGCCCGAACATTACCTACCTGGTCGGCCCCAACGGGGTGATTTTCATGTCCAGCAAGCCGGGTTTGCGGCTGCGCTCGATCGGACCGCTGTCGCTGGAAAGCCGTCGGCGTATCGCCGAGACCCGGCAGTTCGCCGACCTGACCATCGAAGAGCTGCCGGCGCTGGAGCAAAGCAGCTTGGGTCGCTGGACGCTGCTGCGTCCCAATGACGAGGCCTGGCTCTATTTCGGGTTTCGCGCCAAGGAGATGCTGCAGATCACCCGGGATCTGCCCAGTTTGAATTTGAAGGCCAATATATTGGTGGATACCCGCAGCGCCCGCGAGAGCGCGCGGCTGGCAGGCGGTTTGGCGGGGCTGCTGGCCGTGGTGGCGACACTGCTCGTGGCGATTATCTATGTGCGCCGCAGGGCCCTGGCCGACCGATTGGCCTATGAAGCCCGCGCCCTGGCCGAGCTGGAAAAACGGGTGGTGGAGCGGACTCGGGCCCTGACCCAGGCCAATAGCCAACTGCTGGACGAGGTGGTGGAGCGCAAAGCGGCGGAGGACGCCTTGCGCCAGGCGCAAGATGAGTTGGTTCAGGCCAACAAGCTCAAAGCGCTTGGGCAGCTGTCGGCGGGCATCAGCCATGAACTGAACCAGCCGCTGTCGGCGATTGGCTCCTACGCCGAAAACGCCCGAATATTCCTCGATCGGGATCGCCAGGCCGACGCCCAAACCAACCTCAGGAAAATTGCCGATCTGACCCAGCGCATGGCGCGAATTATCAAAAATCTGCGCGCCTTCGCCCGCAAGGAGGGCGAGCCGGCCTTCGAGGTGTCCTTCGGCGCGATTGTCGATGATGCGCTGCAACTGCTGGAAAAGCGCCTGGAGGAAAGCGGCGCGGCGGTTGTCTGGTCGCCGCCCGCCCGGCCGGTGCTCGTTTTTGGCGGTGAGGTGCGGCTGCAACAGGTTCTGGTCAACATCGTCACCAACGCCTTGGACGCCATGGAAGGGCAGGACGACAAGCGGATCGAGATCAGTTTGACGGAAGAGCTGGGACAGGGCGTGGTGGAAATTCGCGATCACGGGCCCGGACTTGATCGCGAGGCGGCGGAAAAACTGTTCGATCCCTTCTATTCCACCAAGTCGCTGGAAAAGGGTCCGGGCCTTGGCTTGGGGCTTTCCATTTCCTATGGCATTGTTCAGTCCTTCAACGGCGGCATTCGGGCTGTCAACCACCCCGAGGGCGGCACGGTCTTTCGCATCTCCATTCCCCAACAAGCCCGGAGCGCGGCGTGATCCAAAAAGTCCTGCTGGTCGACGACGAGGAAAGCCTACGTGATTCTCTGCGCCAAAGCTTGGAGTTGGCGGGGTTGCAGCCGGTGGTGGCCGCCTCGGCCGACGCGGCCATCGGCCTGCTGGAGGATCAGTGGCCCGGTATTGTGCTGAGTGATCTGCGGATGCCGGGAATGAGCGGCTTTGACCTGCTTGCGGCGATCCAGGACCGCGATCCTGATTTGCCGGTTATTCTGCTGACCGGCCATGGCGATATCCCGATGGCGGTTCAGGCCATGACCCTGGGGGCCTATGACTTTATCGAAAAACCTTGTCCGCAGGACCGGCTGTTGGAGGTGGTGCAGCGGGCCTGTGAAAAGCGGCGCTTGGTTCTGGAAAATCGTCTGCTGCGGCGGCGCCTGCAGGCCAGTGGCCAGGAGGAGATCGGCATCCTGGGCGACGCCCCCGCCACCCAGCTTTATCGCGGCCGCCTGGAGGCCATCGCCCAAGCCGATGTTGATGTGCTGATCGAAGGCGAAACCGGTGTGGGCAAGGAACTGGCGGCCCGCGCCCTGCACGGTCTGTCGGCCTGCCGGAACGGCCCCTTTGTCGCGATTAACTGCGGCGCCCTGCCCGGTGAGCTGATCGGGTCGGAGCTGTTCGGCCATGAAAGCGGGGCCTTTACCGGCGCGTCGAGCGCGCGCGAAGGCAAATTCGAACACGCCAACGGCGGGCTGCTGTTTCTTGACGAAATCGAATCCATGCCGCTGGATCTGCAAGTCAAGCTGCTGCGGGTCCTGCAGGAGCGGGAAATCGAGCGGCTGGGCTCCAACAAGAAAATTCCTTTACGGGTGCGGGTTGTCGCGGCCACCAAGGAAGATCTGTTGGCCGCGGCCAAGCAGGGTCGGTTTCGCGAAGACCTTTACTATCGCCTCGACGTGGCGCGTCTGGCGGTTCCGCCGCTGCGCGCGCGCCTGGAAGATGTCGAGCTCCTGTTTCGCCACTTCCTGCACCAGGCCGCTGAGCGGCAAAACAAGGCGGTGCAACCGCTGCCGAGTGAACTGGCCGGTGAGCTGACAGGCTACGGCTGGCCGGGCAATGTGCGTGAGCTGCGCAATGCCGCCGAACGGTATCAGTTGGGCCTGGGGCTGACGTTGGGGGGACAAATCCTGACGCCAAAACCCGAGGACGCCCAGGCTTCCCTGCCGACCCGGGTCGAAGCCTATGAGAAGCGCCTGATCGCGGAAGCCCTTCAGCAGGCCGGCGGGAATGTGACCCGGGCCTGTGGTCTTCTTGGTCTGCCGCGCAAAACGCTCTACGACAAATTCAAGAAGCATGGCCTGTCGCGCAGCGATTTCCTGGAAGAGTGAGTGCGGGCGGCCGGAAACTGCGCAATACTGTCCGGCATTCCACACAGTATTGACCGACCCTGGGCGAGATCCCACGCAAGCCGAACGACGGCGCGTCAGGCCGGTTTGCCGTCAAGCCTGTCCAGGCGACGGCGATTGCACCGCAAATCATATAGTTAGTTCGAGCTTATCTTTTAGTGAATAAAAGTTCAGTATTGGCACAACCCTTGCTACCTCTGGGGTGGGCGCGCAGAAAACTGCGGCCTTTTACCTGTTCTTTTGGGAGGAACATCATGAAGAAACTTCTGATCGGGGCGGCGATCGCCGCCCTCGGCTTTGCGACGACCGCCACGGGCGGGTCGCCGGTTGCCTCGGCCGCCGAACAAGCTTGTCAGCCGGGCGAAATCGTCATCAAGTTTAGCCACGTGACCAACTCGGACCGGCACCCCAAGGGCATTGCCGCCTCCCTGCTTGAAAAGCGGGTCAACGCGGAGATGAACGGCAAGGCCTGCATGGAAGTTTATCCGAACTCCCAGCTGTACAACGATGACAAGGTGCTGGAAGCGCTGTTGTTGGGTGACGTGCAGATGGCCGCACCCTCGCTGTCGAAGTTCGAGAAGTATACCAAGAAATTCCGCATCTTCGATCTGCCCTTCATGTTCGACGACATTAAGGCCGTTGAGCGGTTCCAGAATTCCGAAGGCGGTCTGGCGCTGAAGGCCTCGATGCGTAAGAAAGGCCTGCTGGGCCTTGAATTCTGGCATAACGGCATGAAGCAGTTGTCGGCCACCAAGCCGTTGCTGGTGCCCGCCGACGCCAAAGGCCTGAAATTCCGCATCCAGGCTTCCGACGTCTTGCAGGCGCAGTTCGAGGCAATTGGCGCCAACCCGCAGAAGATGTCCTTCAAGGAAGTCTATGGCGCGTTGCAGACCGGCGTCATTCAAGGCCAGGAAAACACCTGGTCGAACATCTACGGCAAGAAGTTCTTTGAAGTGCAGGACGGGGTTACCGAGTCCAACCATGGCATCATCGACTATCTGGTGGTGACGTCGTCTGAATGGTGGGATGGTTTGCCCGCGGATGTGCGCGACCAGTTGCAGACCATCTTGTCCGAGGTGACGACCGAGCGGAACAACCAGTCCACGGCAATCAATGAGCAGAACAAGAATCTGATCATCCAGGCCGGTGGAACGGTTCGTCAGCTGTCTCCGGCGCAGCGCGCTTTGTGGGTTGAAGCCATGAAGCCCGTTTGGAAACAGTTTGAAGGCGATGTCGGCACGGACACCATTGCCGCCGCGCAAGCCGCCAACAAGATGTAACTTGCTTTCCGGCGCCTCGACCCGCCTTGCGCGCCCGCGCAAGGCGGCAAGGCGGGTCGAGGCGCCGAGAACAATCCGGAAAGGGTGATCCCGGACAGGTCCTGTGACCGTGCGGGTCCGGGAGCCTTTTCCGCCATCCAAAAATATTTCAGTCAGACCACCCCACCTGTGGCAAGCTTGCCGTTGGAGCGAGCGTGTCCTTGGGAAGGGGAACGGCTGTCCGCCCCTGCAACAGCGCAGGGCGCGCGCCGTGGTGTCTGACTGCCGCTCGGTCAAAAGTTTCCCGTTGAGCCAGTAAACTGGCCGGAGGGAGGGGGAGGAACCCATGAGACGCATCGCAGAGTTCGTCAATGCGCTGGAAGAAGGCGCGATCGCGCTTTTACTCGGCCTGATGACCCTGACCACGTTCGCCAACGTTGTTGCGCGCTATGTCTTCAACGACAACATTCTTTGGGCCTTGGAGACAACGGTCTACCTTTTCGCCTGGATGGTGCTGTTGGGCGCGAGCTATTGCGTCAAGGTCACCGCCCATTTGGGGGTCGATGCGTTGGTCACGCACTTTTCGCCCTTTTGGCGCAAGGCGGCCACGCTTCTCGCCGCGTTATGCTGCATCCTCTTTGCCGTCCTGTTGCTGATTGGCGGCTGGAACTACTGGTGGAAGTTCGCCGGCACGGCGTCCTTTCTCGAGGTCAACGACATTCCCATGCCCGGGTTCCTGCAGTTCCTTGGCGATTGGATGAATGACGGCGAGGACTACGAGAAAATCCCCCGCTATATCCCCTATTCCATCTTGCCCTTTTCCATGGCCCTGCTGACCTTTCGCTTCGTTCAGGTGGCTTGGAATATTCTGTGGGACCGTCAGACCCTGCTGATTGTCAGCCATGAGGCCGAGGAACTGGTGGAAGAAGCCAGCGCCGCCCTCAAAGCCAAGACGGAGGGCTGATTGATGGAAGCCGTATTGCTTTTCCTGCTGGTTATCGGCCTCCTGATGATTGGCGTTCCGATTGCCGTGTCGCTCGGCCTGTCGTCAATTCTCTTTATGCTGACCTATTCCAACACCTCGTTGGCCTCGATCGCGCAAACGCTCTTTTCGGCCTTTGACGGCCACTATACCCTGCTGGCCATTCCCTTCTTTATTCTGGCCTCCTCGTTCATGTCGACGGGCGGGGTGGCGCAGCGAATTATTCGCTTCGCCATTGCCTGTGTCGGACATTTCAAAGGCGGTTTGGCCATCGCCGGCGTGTTTGCCAGCATGCTGTTTGCCGCGCTGAGCGGCTCGTCGCCGGCCACCGTGGTGGCCATTGGCAGCATCATTATCGCCGGCATGCGCCAGGTTGGCTACACCAAGGAATTCGCCGCCGGGGTGATTTGCAACGCCGGAACCTTGGGCATTCTCATTCCGCCTTCCATTGTCATGGTGGTCTATGCCTCGGCGGTCGATGTCTCGGTGGGGCGGATGTTCCTGGCCGGGGTTATCCCCGGTCTGATGGCCGGTCTGATGCTGATGATCGGGATTTACGTGGTTGCCCGAATCAAGAACCTGCCGTCCCAGTCCTGGACCGGGTTCGGCGAGGTCCTGGCCTCGGCGCGCGAGGCCGTTTGGGGACTGATGCTGATCGTCATCATCCTGGGCGGCATCTATGGGGGGGTGTTCACGCCGACCGAAGCCGCAGCGGTTTCCGCCGTCTATGCCTTCGTGATCGCGAACTTCGTCTACCGGGATATGGGGCCGCTGAAGGAGCGGAATCGAGACAGAAGCTTGCTGAAAACCGTTTGGCTGTCGGTCGGCGTCCTCTGGCACCCCGACACCAAGAAAACCCTGCTGGATGCGGGCAAGCTCTCGATCATGCTGATGTTTATCATCGCCAATGCGTTGATTCTGAAGCAGGTCCTGACCGAGGAGCAGATTCCGCAATTGATCGCGGCCTCGATGTTGGATGCCGGCTTCGGTCCGGTGGTGTTCCTGATCATCGTCAACGTGATCCTGTTGATCGGCGGGCAGTTCATGGAGCCGTCGGGGCTGATCGTGATTGTCGCGCCGCTGGTTTTCCCGATCGCCATTTCCTTGGGGATCGATCCCATTCACTTGGGGATCATCATGGTGGTGAACATGGAAATCGGCATGATCACCCCGCCGGTCGGGCTCAATCTGTTCGTCACCTCGGGGGTGGCTGGGATGTCGGTCATGTCGGTGGTCCGGGCGGCCACGCCCTGGTTGGCGATCCTCTTCGTCTTCCTGATCCTGATCACCTATATCCCCTGGCTCTCCACGGTGGTGCCCAATGCGCTGATGGGGCCGGAGATCATCACCAGATAGCCGGTGCGGCCAGCGGTATTAGAAAGGGAGGTTCCGGTGGGCGCCTCCCTTTCTTGCTCTTGTGGCTGGCCGCGGTTTGTCGAGGTCCGTACCCCTGCCGCGCTTTGCAGCCTGCGACCGACCGATAATAGGGTGGCGAGCGGCGGCTTCACGGGGTAAGCCAATTTACAATGTGATTCCATCAACACAGATCCGGCGCTGGAGTTCAGCCATGCCTTTGGGTCAAGAAAAAGCAGCCTTTCCTCATTGGGCGCGGTCGGCCTGCCCCCATGATTGTCCCTCGACCTGCGCCCTGGAGGTGGAGGTGCTGTCGCCGACCCATATCGGCAAGGTTCGCGGCAACCCGGATCATCCCTATACCGATGGGGTGATCTGCGCCAAGGTGGCGCGCTATCGTGAGCGCATCCACCATCCGGAGCGCCTGATGAAGCCGCTGCGCCGGGTGGGCGAAAAGGGCCTGGGGCAATCGGAATTCCAGGAAATCTCCTGGGCGGCGGCCTTGGACGAAGTGGCCGAGCAGTTGCTCCAGGCCGAACAGCGCTACGGCGCCCAAACCGTGTGGCCCTACTACTATGCGGGAACCATGGGGCAGTTGCAGCGCGACGGCATCGAGCGGCTGCGCCATGCCAAGGGCTATTCCCGGCAGCTCTCGACCATCTGCACCAGCCTTGCCGAGTCCGGCTGGCTGGCCGGCGTGGGCTCGAGAGAGGGCACCGACACCCGCGAAATCGTTGACTCGGACTTGGTGGTGGTGTGGGGCGGCAATCCGGTCAACACCCAGGTCAACGTGATGTCCTGGATCGCCAAGGCCAAGAAAGCCCGGGGCGCCAAATTGGTGGTGGTGGATCCCTATCGCACCGGCACGGCCCAGACCGCCGATCTTCACCTGGCGCTCAAGCCGGGCACCGACGGCGCTTTGGTCGCCGCCGTGATCCATGTTCTGCTCACGCAAGGCTATGCGGACCGGGACTATCTGGCGGGTTTGACCGACTGGTCGCCGGAGATCGAAGCTCATTTTATCCGCCGGACCCCGGCCTGGGCGGCTGAGATAACCGGACTTTCGGTCGAGGAAATCGAGACCTTCGCCCGGCTCTATGGCCAGACGAAGCGCAGCTTTATCCGGGTGGGCTATGGATTTTCCCGGTCGCGCAATGGCGCCAGCAACCTGCATGCGGTGAGTTGCCTGCCGGCGGTGACCGGCGCCTGGAAGCATCCCGGCGGCGGTGCGCTGTGGGGCAACGGCCGGATCTACAGCCTGGACAAGACCTTGATTGAAGGGTTGGATGTTTGCGATCCGACGGTGCGCCAGCTTGACCAGTCGCGGCTTGGCCCGGTGCTGACCGGCGACCGCCGGGACCTGGGTGAGGGACCGCCGGTTACCGCCCTGTTTATCCAGAACACCAACCCGGCGGTGGTCTGTCCCGATACGCAAAAGTGTTTGGAGGGATTGCGTCGTGACGATCTTTTCGTGGCGGTCCATGAGCAGTTTATGACCGACACGGCGAGCTACGCCGACATTGTCTTGCCGGCGACGGCTTTCCTGGAGCACGACGATTTCTATACCGCCAGCGGCCACACAAGCCTGCAGGTCACCCGCAAGGTGATCGCGGCGCCGGGGCTGTGCCGCTCCAACCACGCGATGATCTGCGAACTGGCCGCGCGGGTGGGGGCCCGCCACCCTGGCTTTGGCCTGAGCGCTTGGGCGTTGATTGAGCAGACCATGGAAGCCTCGGGCTATCCACCGGCCGCCGAGATCGCCGACAAGGGTTGGATCGACCGCGCCGACGACAAGCACCGCCAGCATTTCCTGGACGGCTTTCCCCAGCCAGACGGCAGGTTTCACTTCACCGCCGACTGGGCGGCGGTGGGCGACAATCATGCCGGCATGCCGCCCCTGGCCGACTATTGGGACGCGATCGACCGTCAGACGGCCGGAACTCCCTATCGTCTGGTCGCCGCGCCGGCGCGCAGCTATCTCAACACCACCTTTACCGAGACCCCCGGGTCGATCAAACGGGAAGCCCGCCCCACGGTATTGATCCACCCGCAAACCGCCCAAGCACTGGGCCTGGGCGACGGCGACCGGGTTCGTCTTGGCAACAAGCTGGCCTCGGTGCTGCTTCACGCCCGGATCTTTGACGGCCTGCATCCCGATGTCATGGTGGTGGAATCGATCTGGCCGAACCGGGCCTTTGAAGAGGGACTGGGGATCAATGCGCTGGTGTCGGCCGATGCGGGCGCGCCGCGCGGCGGCGCGGTTTTCCATGACACCGCGATCTGGGCGCGCCGGGAAGACTAACCGCGCCGCCGCCGAAACGCCGTCCGGCGTGCGCCCGTCGTGTCGCGGGGTCGTCCGGCGCCGCCAAACGCTGCGCCGGCCCGGCTTTGGCCCTGCGGCCGGCGCCTGTCCCGTTTTCGACGCTTCAATCGGCCCGCCGGGATAAAACAAAGCCGGACCTGCCCCTTTTCTGTCACAGCAAGGATAGGGTAAAGGGATAGGGCGCAAAAAGAACGCCGCCTCCGAGTCGGGAGCGCGGTGGGTGTCGGCAACCTGCGCTTGGAGATTGGCTGCGTCTTGACCGAAATAGCTCACAATCCTTCCGTTAAAATAACCGGCGCGGAAACCGGCGGGCAACGGCCCAAGCGGCGGCGCGCGCAGGCGCGGCCGCGGGTGGTTGTTCTCGGCAACGAAAAGGGCGGCTCCGGCAAGTCGACCACCGCCATGCACCTGATCGTCGGACTGCTGCGCCAAGGAAAGTCGGTGGCGGCGATCGATTTGGACGCCCGACAAGGCACATTGGCCCGCTATATTGAAAATCGCGCCTACTATGTGGAGAAATCCGGCCTGAAGCTGCCGATGCCGCTGTTGAAGCCGGTGCAGAAGTCCGAGCTGCCGGGCGAAGAGGGCGAAAAGGATGACCGCAAGCGCTTGATGCAGGCGGTGCAGGAACTGGTCAATCACGACTATCTGGTGATCGACACGCCGGGCAGCGACAGCCATCTTTCGCGGTTGGGGCACACCCTGGGGGATGTGCTGATCAGTCCGATGAACGACTCGTTCATCGACCTGGACCTGCTGGCGCGGTTTGATGCGGATGGCAAGACGGTTCTTGGCCCCTCGGTCTACAGCCAGTTGGTCTGGGAACAGCGCCAGCAGCGCGCCCGCATGGGCGGTCAGCCGGTGGACTGGATCGTGATGCGCAACCGTCTGAGCCACCTGGACGCCCGAAATAAACAGAAAATCGGCCAGTTGTTGGAGATTTTGACCAAGCGCATGGGGTTTCGTCTGGCGCCCGGCTTTTCCGAGCGGGTGGTGTTCCGGGAGCTTTTCCCGTCCGGTTTGACCCTGTTGGATCTGCGCGATACCGGTCAAACCCTGACCATGAGCCACCTGGCGGCCCGCCAGGAGGTGCGCGACCTGCTGCGGATTATCGGCCTGGAGCCAAGTGCGGAAGATTAAACTGA
>CAXBMB010000016.1:0-64595 GCA_963976695.1 uncultured Rhodovibrionaceae bacterium | reverse complement strand
CGTCGATCCCGGTGTCTGTTCCCGGCGTCGATCCCCGGCGTCGATTCCCGATGTCTATCCGTGGTAGGATGGCCCGTCCGCGAACAAGGCCAGACCGGTGGAGCGGCGCGGTGGGCCCGACTCGACAGACGCGCGGCCCGGCGGTTGTGGTCGGGACAGGCGGACAGCGGTTTGGCGAAAAAGACGACAACAGAAGGCGCAGATAGACGCGGACCGGCTTTTCGCGGTCGCTTGTGCGTAAGCGGCGTTTTCCTGCTGAGCGACAAAGAAGCATTCCAACATGTTGTCGCCACAAAGGAGCGGGTCATGAATGAACAAGCGGTTGAACGACGCGCGGAGCGCGCCAGCCGAAAAGGACGCGGTGGCGGCGGCGCTGATGCGCGCCGCGCCGCGCGTCGAAGCGGCCCGGTCGAGCAGCTCAGGTACATTCAGCGTCAAATTCCCAATTTTGAAGTGCTGAATGAAGAAGCGCTGGAAATCATCGAACACAACGCCGATACGATCCTGGAAGAAATCGGCCTGGAGTTTCGCGACGATCCCGAAGCACTGGAAATTCTAAAGGAAAACGGCTGTGACGTGCAGGGCCAACTGGTGCGGTTCCCGCGCGGTCTGTGTCGTCAACTGATTGTCGAGCACGCTCCCTCGATGATTACCCAGCACGCCCGCAATCCAAACCGGACCGTGGAAATCGGCGGCGCCAACGCGGTCTTCGCGCCGGTTTATGGCCCGCCCTTCGTGCGTGATCTGGAGGGCAATCGCCGCTATGGCACTATCGAGGACTTCCGGAATTTCGTGAAGCTGGCCTATATGCTGCCGTCGCTGCACCACTCCGGCGGGACGGTCTGTGAGCCCTGCGACATTCCGGTCAACAAGCGCCATCTCGACATGATCTATTCGCACATGCGCTATTCCGACAAGCCGTTCATGGGCTCGGTGACGGCGCCGGAGCGGGCCCAGGATTCGGTGGACATGGCCTCAATCCTGTTTGGCGAGGAGTTTGTGCAGAACAACACGGTGATGATCTCGCTGATCAACGCCAACTCACCCATGGTGTGGGACGACACCATGCTGGGCGCCTTGAAGGTCTATGCGCGCAATAACCAGGCCTGCATCACCGCGCCGTTCATCTTGGCTGGCGCGATGTCACCCTGCACGGTGGCAGGCACCATCACCCAGACCCTGGCCGAGGCCATGGCGGGTATGGCCTTTGCGCAGATGGTCCGCAAGGGGGCCCCGGTGGTTTTCGGCTCCTTCGCCAGTTCCATGTCCATGCAGTCGGGCGCGCCGACCTTTGGTACGCCCGAGCCGGCCATGGTGCTGTACGGCGTCGGCCAACTGGCGCGGCGGTTGGGCGTTCCCTTCCGTTCCGGCGGGTCGTTGTGCGGCTCGAAAGTTCCTGATGCCCAGGCCGCCTTCGAAAGCGCCAACACCATCATGCCGACGCTGCTGGGTGGGGTGAACTTCTGCCTGCACGCCGCCGGCTGGTTGGAAGGGGGGCTGGTGTCGTCTTACGAAAAGCTGGTGATGGACGCCGATCAACTGGGCATGCTGCATGTCATGGCCAAGGGGGTGGACATGAGCGAGAACGGCCAGGCCATGAACGCCATCCGGGAAGTCGGGCCTGGCAATCACTATCTTGGCGCCAGCCACACCCAGGATAACTTCGAGACGGCGTTTTTTCGTTCCAGCGTGGCCGACAACAATTCCTTCGAGCAGTGGGAACTGGACGGCTCGCTCGACACCCCGCGGCGCGCCAACAAATTGGTTCGCAAGCTGCTGGACAGCTACGAGGCGCCGACGCTTGATCCGGCAATCGACGAGGCCTTGACGGCGTACATTCAAAAACAGAAAGAGTCGATGCCGGACGCTTTTTCCTAGAGTGGGAGCCGAAACGCTTGGCGCTGTGGCTCCATCGTGGACCACGATCCAGGCAAGGGTAAGGCGGGGCGGCGGGCGAAAAAACATCTAACCGCCGCTGACCGCCAGCGCGCGCAACAGGGGGCCGCCGGATCTATTCCGGGGCCCCTTTTTGCTGCCCGAACAGGCCAGATTTCAGCACCGGCCGATCATTGCCGACGGTAAAAAAAACGCACTAAATCAGCTTGAAAAATCGCAACAATTTGGGTGTTTTTATAATCGTTAAAAGATTGTTCAGTATTCCTATGTGAAGTTGAATAGAGACAAAGGTCGAGAACTCTACAGAGAGTAATATGAACAGCGCGGTTGAACGCGAACTTCGGAACGAGAGGGACAGGTATGTCCTTTTGGCGTTCGCTGCCGCGGACCTCTTTTTAGAGGTCTCCCGCGGCGGCGAGGTGGGCTACGCCATGGGCGCGGTAAAGCGCTATTTGGGGGTTCATGTTGACGACCTGATCGGCCAGGTTTTGTCGCGCTTTCTATCGCCTTCGGGCGGGCGGCTGATCGACGGCTTGATTGAGGGATGCCAGCCGGGTCACCGCTTCGGGCCGTTGATTCTGGTGGGCGCGGACCTGGTGGCTAACCAGGTGAACGTCGCGGTGCGGGGCTACCGGGTGCCCGACAATCACGACGTCATCTATCTGGCCTTTTCCGAAGCGACAAAAGGCGCGGAAAAATCAGTCGAAGTCCTGAGCGGGAAGGGATTTTCCGAGCGCGCCCGGTCGCTGGCGAATGAGTCGGATCGAAATCTCAATGTCACCTTCCTGGAGTATGATCCGGAGATTGAAGAAGCGTCCCTGGACAGTGAAAACTGGCTCGGGCCGGTGGTCACCGACTTCGCCCGCTACGTTCGAGCCGCGGCGCCCGGCGCCGGTGAAGTGGGGCATGTCGGCCTTGGCAAACTGGCGGTCTTGCACGACCAGTCGATTGATCAGGCCAAGCTCAGCCGTTCCTTTGCCGACTTCACCAAAGCCGCCGATCCCGAGGGATTGGGGCTGTCTGTCCAAACCGGCAGCTTGGATCTTTCCAAGAGCCAAAACGCCGCCCAGGCGCTGTCCTATGCGATCAGCAAATTTTCCGCGCCACGGAGCGGGTCGGTGGACCTGAAGGAATTGGCGGTGGAATACAACGGGCTGGTGAAGAACACCACGGTCCGCGTTGCCGAAGGGCGGGCGCTGCTGACCGAAGGGCGGTTGAATTTCGCCTTCCAGCCGATCGTCAATCTGCAAGACCGGAAAATTCGCCGCTTCGAAATGCTGTCCCGCATCGAAGGCACCTCGTCGCCCTACGAATACATGGTGTTCGCGGAGCAAACCGGCTTCATCACCGAGGTGGATTTGCATGTCTGCAAGGCCGCCATCCAGCGCTTGCAAAGCGATCACTTGCTCACCGGCAAGTCGCTTTCGGTCAATCTTTCCGGCCAGTCCCTTCAGACGCCGCGGTTTGTCGAGGAGCTGTTTGCGGTCCTCGACAAGACGACCAGTATGTCGCGGCGGTTGATCTTCGAAGTCACGGAGTCGGCCAAGCTGGACGACATGGCGGCGGTTGGCAAGATTATCGAGCGCTTGCGCCATCGGGGATATCAAGTCGGTTTGGATGACTTCGGCGCCGGCTACAACTCCTACGGCACGCTGTGCAACATGGAGGTTGATTTCATCAAAATCGACGGTGCCTATGTGTCGCGCCTGATGAGTTCGCCGCGCGACAAGGCGATGTTGACCTCCATGGTGACGCTGGCCAGAGGGTTGGGAATTCCAACCGTTGCCGAGCGCATCGAAACCGAGGAGCAAGCCCAGTTGGTCACCAAGCTGGATGTGGACATGGGACAGGGCTACCTGTTCGGAAAACCCATGTCGGAACCGCAAAAGGATGACCCGAAGACTGTCCAGCTGATGCGCAAGAAAACCGGATAAGCCGGCGCCCGCCGGACGGCTCTCCCGGCGGCTTCCATCAGGGCGGGCTTGGTCCTGGCGCCCAATGGGACGGGACGAATTCTCGAAGTGCGAACAGCCAATTGCTTGGCGGCGCCCCAGCGGTGGCGCGCGCGGGATGCTGGTGTCCGCGATGATCATGCTCCCGATGATCATGTTCGTGATGGTGGTGTTGCGGCCGCTGTTGCCGCCGCCGATGACGACCACGCCCCATTCGCTCTCGGGGGCTGCGGAGCGCCGGGCCTCAGACCCGTTTTCATGTTATCGAAAAGCGCTGAAGATCGGTCGCGATTTGGGTTTTTTAGCCAAACCGGTCCTGGTCGAGGAAGTTTCTTTTTGGCGGATATCCTTCGTGGTGATATGACACGAGATAGCTGGAGTAGTCTCGGGTGCCTTGTTGTCCTTCGCTTTGGCAAATAAATGCGTGTCTTGCATTTTCAGATCGGCGGTGAGATGACCTGCGCCTTGCCTGCTTCCTTTTGACCCCTAGCCGCGGAGTTGGTTCCCGATGCTGGCTTCGGTTCCTCGTGAACTCCCACAAGCTATCGGCTTTGTCTTGTTGCCGGAATTCTCCATGATCGCCTTTACCTCGGCGGTCGAGGCGTTGCGCCAAGCCAACCGTTGCGCTGATGATACGCTCTATGAATGGCCGGTTTTTTCCGTAGATGGGTTGCCGGTGAGGGCTTCCAACGGGTTGGAGATCTCGGTTCAGGGCAACCTTGAGGCGGCGGGCCGGCTGTCGGCGGTGGCGGTATGCACCGGCATCAACGTCCAGAGTCTGCCGGACAAGCCACTGTTGCCCTGGCTGCGTCGGATGGATCGGCTGGGGGCGGATATCGGCGCCCTGTGCACCGGCACCTACCTGCTGGCCAAGGCAGGGCTGCTGGAAGGTTATTCCGCGACCATTCATTGGGAAAACATCGCCGGTTTCTCGGAAGAGTTTCCAGAGCTTGAAGTGTCCAATGAACTCTTCGAAGTCGATCGCAATCGCTTCACCTGCGCCGGCGGCACGGCGGCGATGGATCTGTTCCTCAATGTCATCACCACGCAACACGGCCACGCTCTGGCCGCCAAGGTTGCCGACCAGGTGATGCATGAGCGCATTCGCGATGAACACGATCACCAGCGGATGAGCTTGCCCGCCCGTTTGGGGGTGCGGCACCCCAAACTGCTCAGTGTCATCGAGGAGATGGAGCGGAATCTGGAAGAACCGCTGTCTCGCAACGAACTGGCCCGGGAGGCGGGTTTGTCGACCCGTCAACTGGAACGGCTGTTCCGGAAGTACCTGAAGCGCTCTCCGGCCCGCTATTATTTGGAATTGCGCCTCAATCGGGCGCGGCTGTTGCTGCTGCAAACCAACATGAGCGTGATCGATGTAGCCTTGGCCTGCGGTTTTGTGTCGGCCTCGCATTTTTCCAAATGCTATCGAGACTACTATGGCCGCACGCCGCGCAAGGAGCGCGGCTTGCCGGCGGAGGTCGGTAGCGAGGAAGAGGGGCTGCATGACGCGCCGCCGGACGACGTTGATTCGGTAGCTTGAACTTCAGCGCTTAACGTCCACAACTGCGATCGACCTGGCAAGCCGCGCGCCGGGGGGGCGGCAGCCCTTCGCGGATCGGGCGCTTCGGCCTCCAGCTTTTCGCATCTGAAGTTCAGCGGCGGCCCGGCGTGCGTCGGTCAACTCCAATCGGATATTCCCTGCTGCCAGGGCTTGCGGTCAAAGATCTCGTCAACCAGCGGCAAAAAGCGGTCAAGCGGCTCGCTGTGGTAATTCGGATCGAAGCAGTTCTGGTCATACTTGGCGCAGAATTCAACGCAATCCTCATACCAGGGATGGCCCTTAAAGCGGTCGCGACTGTTTCGGTCGCCGCCCAGGTGGTGCCAAAAGTAATAACCCTGAAAAATGCCATGATGCTTCAGCAGCCAATAGATCTTCTCGGAGACATAGGGGCGCAGCAGCGCCGCCACAAACTCGGAATGGTTTTCCGGGGCCAGATGGTCGCCGATATCGTGCAGCAGGGCGGCGACCACATATTCGCTTTCACGATGATCGCGGAGCGCCCGCGTCGCGCTCTGTAGCGCGTGCTGATAGCGATCCACCTGGATATCCCAGGGTGGGGCCGCGACCCTCTTCCAACAGGCCCAGAACCCGCCGTTTGAGGCTGTCGGCGTCGAAGTGGGCTTGCCACTGGGCGTCGAGAAACCGGTAGTCCGCTTCCGTGCCGTCCTTCATCTCGATGAAACTGACGCGATCACCCTCTGCCAACATGCTGACCTCCCAGGCAAGTTCCTTGATTTCATTTATCCCGACAATCTTGCGCTGGGATGCGGACAAATAGCTTGCCAAATTCCGTCAGGAAAAGCAGGCGATAAGACAATCCGATAAAAAAAAGAGCCGGCGGGATCTCCCAACCGGCTCTTCAACAGGATGATAGGGCGGGTGCTTCAGGCGGAAGGCCAGGCGCCCCGCCTAGTCGCTGCTGACCCGGCGGCGACGGCGGCGACCGCCGGCGTCGTCGTCACCGGCTTTCTTCGGCAGCTTGATCGGCGGCAGCGTGACGATCTTACGCAGTTCCGTGTAAGCATCGGTTTTATGGGGAAAGGCCATCGCGTTGACAAAATGCTCCTGGAATTTCGGTTCCACGGCCGTTTCGATTTTCTCCACCTGCCGGATGACCTTTTCGATTTCATCCCTTGCGGTTTGATTGAGCAGCGCGATGCGTGCGCCCGTTCCGGCGGCGTTGCCGGCCGAGGCCACCTTGTCGAGGGGGCAATCTGGGATAAGTCCCAGCACCATGGCGTATTTCACATCGATCTGGCTGCCGAAGGCCCCGGCCAACTGGATCCGGTCGACCTTGTCGACGCCAAATTTTTCCATCAGCAGTTTGGTGCCCGCATAGAGCGCCGCCTTGGCCAACTGGATGGCGCGGACATCGTTTTGTGTGATGACTATTCGCGGTTCATCCTCGCTCACTGGCTCGTGCAGCACATAGGAGAAGGTGCGCCCATCTGAAACAATGCGTGAGGATTTCTCGGCCAGGGCCCCGTCGATCGTGCCATCGGTCATGATGACGCCGGCGAGGTAGAGTTCGGCCAGCACCTCAATGATGCCCGATCCGCAGATTCCGGTGACCCCGGTTCGACGGGTTTCTTCGGAGAAGGCGGGATCATCCGACCACAGCTCGGAGCCGATGACCCGGAAGCGCGGCTGTAAGGTTTCGGGGTTCACCCGAACCCGCTCGATCGCGCCCGGCGCCGCGCGCTGGCCACTGGAAATTTGCGCCCCTTCGAAGGCCGGGCCGGTGGGGGAGGAACAGGCCAGCAGGCGATCTTTGTTGCCCAACACGATTTCAGCATTGGTGCCCACATCCACCACCAGTGAAATCTCGTCGCGCAGATGCGGCTGTTCCGACAGGATCACCCCGGCGGTGTCCGCGCCGACGTGGCCGGCGATACAAGGCAACACATAGACCCGGGCATCGGGGGCGATGCGCAGGCCCAACTGGGTGGCCCAAACGGTGATGCCGGAGTTGAAGGTCAAGGCAAAGGGCGCGCCGCCCAGCTCCGTTGGGTCGATGCCCAGCAAGAGATGATGCATGACCGGGTTGCCGACGAAGGTTGCGTTGAGAATATCTTCCGGTTCGATGGCCGCTTCCTTGCAGATCGAATCGGTCAGTTGATTCAACCCTTCGCGCACCGCCTGGGTCATTTCCCGGTCGCCGCCGGGGTTCATCATGACGTAGGACACCCGGCTCATCAGGTCTTCGCCAAAGCGAATTTGCGGGTTCATGATGCCGTTGGACGCCAGCACCTCGCCGGTGGCCAGGTCGCAGAGATGGGCGGCGATGGTGGTCGAGCCCACATCCACCGCCAAGCCATAGGCTTTGTCCTTGAAGCCGGGCCAGACCGCGGTCAAAACCTGTCCCCGATGGATCGCGCAGGTGACCTGCCACTTGCCGTTGCGCAGCGCTTTTTGCAGCTGCTGCAGGACCCGCAACTCGACTTCGAGGTTCGTCAGGCCCCATTGCTTTTCAAGCGCCGTGAAGAGCCGCTCGAGATCGCCGGTCGGGTTGTGCATGTCCGGCTCTTCCACCTCGACCAGGTGCAGGCGAAGGGCTGGGTCGATCTCGATATGACGCAGTTCGGCGCGTTTGCGGATGACCTGCTTGTGGACCTGGCTGTCGGCCGGCACGTCGATCACCAGATTGCCTTGGATTAAGGCCTGGCAGGACAGGCGGCGGTCGTCGATCAGTCCGCGTTTGGCCGCGTATCGCGCTTCGACTTCGTTGGCCGGGGATGCATTTTCGGCTTTGCTGGTAATGCCGTGTTTGGCGAATTCGCCCTGCCCAACCAGGACTTGGCAGCGACCACAGAGGCCACGCCCGCCGCAAACCGAATCGATATCGACGCCGAGCTGTCGCGCCGCTTTGAGAACCGGTGTTCCTAGTGGAAAGTGCCCGCGCTTGCCAGACGGGGTAAAGACGATCAAGGCTTCCTTTGCACTCACGGCTGCTACGATCCCTCTTTTCCTTCATCTTGTCGACGGCAGGATGGCGTGACGCCGGCGTGGGCCGCTGATCGGCATGAAGGATTATAATTGTGGCCGACAGCAGCCGCCTTCGCCATGCGGCGTCCGCTGTCGCGGTGTTTGGTCAACGATCTTTGATCCCTCCCGCGCGCCTTTTTCCCGGCGCTTCGGGGGTCACAGCAAAGGGGCGCTGGGATCTGGAAGACCACAGCGCCCGGGATGAAAATTTACTGTGCGGCGCGACGGCGGCGACGCTCGCCTCTGTCGCCGCGCGCGTTTGCGCCTTCGGGGGCCGGTTCGCGGTATTTCTTGATCCAGGCCAGGCAATCGGGGTCGTTGGATAACAGCACGTTGGCGGCCATCAGGCCGGCCATTTCTTCTTCGTGCAGTGGGTTCAAGATCGCCGAGGTCATGCCATTGGACGCGGCCATGGCCAAGAAGGAGGCGTTCATCACGTGGCGATTGGGAATGCCAAAGGAGACGTTGGACGCGCCGCAGGTGGTGTTGACGTCCAACTCGTCGCGCAGTCGATTCAACAGCGCAAAGACCTGGCGGCCGGCTGTCGCCATGGCGCCGATCGGCATGACCAGCGGATCGACCACCACATTGTCCTTGGAGATGCCGAAATCCTGGGCGCGCTCGACGATTTTCTTGGCCACCTTGAACCGCTCGTTCGGGTCCTCGGAAATGCCGGTTTCGTCGTTGGAGATGGCGACCACCGCGGCGTCGTATTTCTTGACCAGCGGCAGGACGCGTTCCAGCACTTCTTCCTCTCCGGTGACCGAGTTCACCAGCGGCTTGCCCTGATAGACGGCCAGCCCGGCCTCCAGGGCCTCGATGATGGAGGAATCGATGGCCAGAGGCACATCAACCAGCGACTGCACCAACTTAATGGTCGCGGCCAGGATGGCTGGTTCGTCGGCCAGGGGAATGCCGGCGTTGACGTCCAGCATTGTCGCGCCCGCGGCCACCTGGGCCAGGGCGTCTCGCTCCACGGTGGAGAAGTCACCGGCGGCCATTTCTGCGGCGAGTTTCTTGCGGCCGGTCGGATTGATGCGTTCACCGATGACACAGAACGGGGCGTCGTGGCCGATGATGATTTCCATTTTGTGGGAAGATATGACGGTACGGGCCATATGCTCTTTGTCTCCTGAAGAAGGCGCTGGCGGGTATTGATGAATGGTGTGCTCGAGACACAGGGTCCTCAAGCCGTTCGTGCAGCCGATGCCTCCTGAGCCCCGAGCGGGCTGTCATACAGGCGACATTCGGCAACGAATTCGCGCTCAAGGGCAGGGCTGATGGTGTATCTTCGCTTTTTTTGCAGTGCATTGCAAAGTGGGGCGCGCAAAAGCGCTGCTGGCCGCGAAAAAGCCGCGCGTCGTTCCGGATCAGCCGATTTGACGGTTCAGGTCGAAACCCTTGCCATCTTTCTTCAGGGTGAAATCCCCCTCGGCAACGGCGTAACTCCAGGCGGCGGTCTTTTTCATCCCGCCCAGCGGATACATATGGCACTTGGTGATGCCGCAGGCCGGGTCGGTGGCTTTGTAGTGCGCCAGATCCAACATCAGCCGATCCGGGGCGTTGACGGTCATCAACTTGGTGACGTTCCGGGCCTGGCGCAGCAGGAAGTTCATCGAGGCGCCAATGCCGCAGGCGCGGGCATGGTTGAGCAGGGTCTTGATGGTGGCCAGACCGGGCACGCCCAGGTGAATCGGCAACTGGTTGCCGTCGGCCTGGATCATTCTGTCCCAGGCGATGATCGGCGCGGCTTCGAAACAGAACTGCGTGGTGACGTACATGAAGGCGTCGGTGCGGAGCTTGAAGGCGTTTTTCCACGCCAGCGCGGTCTTGATGTCTTCATCGGTAATGTCGGGGCTGCCTTCCGGATGGCCGGCCACGCCGATGCGCTTGATGCCGTGTTTGTCAAACAGCCCGGATTCCAGCAAGGCCATCGACGAGTCGTAGGGCCCCAGGGGTTGGGGAACCGCGCCGGCCAGCACCACCACCTCGTCAATGCCGACCTCCCCTTGCAGCGTCACAAGGTATTCCTCCAGCGCCGATGTGCTGGGAATGGACCGGGCGGCGAAATGGGGCGCTGGCGCCATCCCCTCCGCCTTAAGCCGCTTGCAGGTGCTCAAGGTGTCCTTGAAATCGGAACCGGGCAGGAAGGTCACCATGACGGTGGTTCCCGCGGCCAGCATCTCCCGATAGTCTTTGGTTTTGGCGGACGATCCGGGGGTGGTTTCGACGGTGAAACCAGCCATCAGGTCCATAACCTGCTGCTTCGGGTCGGTGATTGCACTGCTCACAGATTTCTCCATCACGCTCATGGGTGACAGGCTCCCAACAATAAACAATTGACCAGAGAGCGGTTTTTCTTCCGCCCCGATGCTGTGCGTCTCAGCCTTGCGGCTTGAGGCCGCCGTTGGCGACATAGGCGTTCAATTTCTCAGCCGTAAACTCGGCCTCGAGGCGACGGGCTTCGGCGTCCGCGGCGGCCTGCAGGTCCTCGTCGTCGCAGGTTTGCGGTTCGCCCTTGCGCCAATGCTCCAGGTAGCTGTCGGTGTCCCGCTGCTTGGAGATCATCGCCGCCCGGTCGATCGCCTTTTCGAAGCGTTCGTCCAGCACGACTTTGGCATTTTTGCGGCCGGCTTTCGCAACCACCTGGGCTGGAATGTCGCGCCAATAGAGGATGGTCATTTTCGCCATGGAACGCCGTTGCCTTTTTCGCTGTGCGCCCGACGCCGTCGGGCGCACGAACTCACTGAGGTTAGGAATGTCCGATATCAGGCTGTCGACGCTGTCTCCTTTGCGCCGCTTTTTATCGCGCTGGGCTGATTTTGCCTCGTCGTCCGGGCGAAGCAGGAACTCTGCCAGCTCTCCCATCCCGGTATAGCGGTACTGGTAGAGCAGGCCGATTTTCGCCGCCGCCGCCCGGGCTTTGTCTTCCAGGTCGCCGTCACGGGTCTGGGCCAAATAAACCAGGTGGGTGTAGTTGCCGAAGTAGCTGTCGCGCAGCTCGGGAAAGCGGTCCAATCCCATGCCTTGAATGATCAGGCGATCGAAGTGGCGGGCCAGATAGTCGGTCAGGTAGAAACATTGCGGGTTCGCCGCCGCGTCGGCTTCAAAGGCGTCCAGGCCGCTATAGAAGGCGTAGCAATGCGCGCCCTCGATGCGCTCGGCGCCCTCTTCACGCAGAACATGATCCAGCAAGCCACCGGTGCCACAATCGCCGTAGGCAACCAGAATCCGGTCATAGGCCTGACCTTGGCTGCGGATTTTCTCGCGCACGCCGGCGGGGATTTTGTCTGGGGTATTGTGCCAGATGGCGGGCAGGCAGGTAACGGTCAGGTGGTCCAGGTTGTTGAGCCGGATGATGTCAATCACCTCGCGCCCCAAAGCTCCGCAGGCAATGAGCAAGGTCTTTGGCGCGGTCGCCGGGGCCGGTGAGGCTTTGGGGGCGGGGGCCATTGACCTTGCTCATTCCATTTCTATGTCACATCAGACGGCGCGGGCGCCGAGCTGGTTGTGGCGTCGACCGACCAGATCCTTGGCGGTATCGACCGCCACGGCCGCGTCCCGGCAGTAGGCATCGGCGCCCACTGCTTCGGCGAAGGCTTCGTTGAGCGGCGCGCCGCCGACCAGCACAATGTACTTGTCGCGCAGATCCTTGGCCACCAATTCGTCAATCACCACCTTCATGTAGGGCATGGTGGTGGTCAGCAGCGCGGACATTCCCAGAATGTCGGGCTGATGCTCTTCCAAGGCATTGAGGTAGTTTTCAACCGGGTTGTTGATGCCCAGGTCAATAACCTCGAAGCCCGCGCCTTCCATCATCATCGACACCAGGTTCTTGCCGATGTCGTGGATGTCGCCCTTGACCGTGCCGATCACCATCTTGCCACCCTTGGGCGCGCCGGTTTCAGCAAGCAGGGGCCGCAAAATGAACATGCCGCCCTTCATGGCGTTGGCCGCCATGAGAACTTCCGGCACAAACAGAATGCCATCACGAAAGTCGATGCCGACGATGGTCATACCGGCCACCAGCGCCTCGGTGAGCACCTTGTAAGGCGTCCATCCGCGTTCCAGCAGAATGTTCACCCCCTCGACGACTTCATCTTTGAGTCCGTCATAAAGGTCGTCGTGCATCTGTGCGACAAGATCGTCATCGTCGAGTTCGCGCAGGTCCAGATCTTCTTCGGCGTCGCTCATTGGTTCATGCTACCTTATACATACAGGGGGGCGATGGCGTCTGATGCCAGACAGCTTGGTTGATCGTCGAAACATCCTCTTTCCAGACCCCGGCCCAAGCTATGTCTTGCGCGACAAATCTGGGCTAGAATGCGACAAATGGCGCCGGGCGCACAGAAAATTTTAGCGGTGGCGCGCCGTCGGCCCGTCGCGCCATTGCCTCGCCCGAATTCGGCCCGGTTCACCCCACCTTCCGCCCGGATTTGACCGAGTTGCAAGCGAGGTTGCGCGCAAGTTCGATCCTGGCTGTTGGTTTGGTTCGCTGTGGCGGTCTTTAGTTTAATTGTCGCTGTCTGATTGTTGCGGTTCGGTTGTTGTGGTGTTGGGCGGGATAGAGCGCGCAGGGCGCAACGCAGAATTTCATCGTTTGCCGGCCCGGGATGGATCCCGCGCCGGGGCGACAAGGGGTGGCAAATCCGCACCCACTGTCAGTCTCAAAACGATCTTTGCGCGAAAAGGCCGGGAAAGAACAGACTTTTTAGGCAGTCGATTTATATAACGCAATATTTGTGTGTTTTGTTTTATTATCTGGGAATTTACAAAATCCTATGAGGGAATGATGGGGTCTTTGGGTATTGTATAGCGATATCATATCTTTATATATCACATAAAAAATATGTTCATAATATAATTTCCCCTTTGTCACTAAAAATTCGAATTGACCTTCCCCACCTATTCCATCAGAGTGGTGTGGAGGTTGCGGTAAACAACACTTTTGTGAGTGTTAATTATCCGGCCGACTTGGCTCGCCGACAGCGGGCCCGCGGAATTTGATAGGGCAGCTTGCGGCCGCGTGATCACTCGCTAAAGCGCCACGGAGATGTCTCCGTGGGCCCAGCTTTTAGGACCTAAGGAGGGTGCCATGACCGGGATTTCCCAGCGCGACCGTCAAGACCGACAGGCTGCAAGCGCCACGCGCGCGGTGCCGCAAGGATCTTTCGATCACGCAGCGGTTCACAGCGCCACGCCCAACGCCCCCAGTTTGGAGGCGTTGCGGCAGGCCGAGGGTCAATCCCGCTGGCGCGAGAGCCTGCAGGATTGGACCTGGGCGGCGATCTTCGCAATCGTCATCGGACTGGCCGGACGCTATTTGAACGATTTGCTTGAAGGCTTCTCACCCGAGGGAACCTCCTGGTTATGAAAGCCCTGCCAATCTTTCTCAAGCTGAAGGGGCGATCGGTGCTGCTGCTCGGTGGCGGGGCCGTCGCCGAGGCCAAGGCCCGGTTGCTGCTGGCCGCCGGCGCGCGGCTGACGGTGCTGTCGCGCCAGCCCAGCGACGCTTTCCTGGCCTGGGCCGCCGACGGCGACCTGGATTTGCAGCAGCGGACGTTCCAGCCGTCGGATTTGGCCGGTCGCGTTCTGGCGATCGCCGCCGATGCGCCGGCTGAACAAAGTCAACAGCTTTACCAGGCCGCCAGCCAATCGGGTCTGCCGGTGAATGTGGTCGATCAGCCGGAGCTGTCGTCCTTTATCATGCCCGCCATCATCGACCGTTCGCCGGTGGTCGTTGCCATCAGCACCTTCGGAAACGCGCCGGTTCTGGCGCGGCGGATACGGGCGGCGGTCGAGCTTCTGTTGCCCGAGCGGTTGGGGCGGTTGGCTGACTTCGCCCAACGCTATCGCGGCGCGGTGAAGGCCCAGGTCGGCAGCTTCGACGGACGCCGTAAGTTTTGGGAACAGTTCTTCGACGGACCAATCGCCGCCAAGGTGCTCGAGGGGCGCGAACAGGCGGCGCACGGCGCGATGCTGGCGGAATTGAACCAGGAAGACTTGCTGGCGCGCGCGAGCCAGCCCGAGGGTCGGGTTGTGACCATCGCGGTGCCGGAGGGGGATCCGGAGTTGCTGACCTTGCGGGATTTTCGCCTTCTTCAGTCGGCCGATTTGGTGTTGCACGATCCCTTGGCGCGTGAAGATCTGCTGCAGTTGGCCCGGCGCGAGGCCCGTCTTCTACCGGTCGCCGCCGCGCAAGGCCTGTCGCTGAACGCCGCCGGTTCGCGCGCCGATGCTGTCGCCGCGGCCTTGGCCGCCGGCAAGACCATCGTTCGACTGGTGACGCCGGCGCAGGCCCCGCAATCGACGACAACCGACCTCCAGGTCATGCCGGGCGGCGCTGTTGCGACCGGCGCACCGGCGGCCGGCGCTGTCCTGCGCCAGCGATGTTGAGCGACCTTTTTGTCGCTGACGTAAAACTTTCCCAACCAGGGATCGGACCGCTGACGCCACCGCCCCGGCGCGAACCCGGTCCCGCCCCGGTCCCCCGGCAGGGGAGCCAGAAACGCTCCAACGCTGCGTAAGTATCTAAGGAACTCTTCAATGTCCGACAAGAAATTGTCCATATCCGCGAGCCGGCCGCAGGTGATGACGGCCAACCGTCTGGTTGATGGTGTGGTGGTCTATTTCACCGCTGCAGGAACCTGGTCCGAGCGATTCGAGGACGCGGTGCGCGATGGTCAACTGGACAGCGCGGAAGCCCGTCGGGCGGCCGCTCAATCACCGGCCTTCGCCGAACAGGTGGTGGGCGCCTATCCCTTCGAGGTGGACGGCGAAAGCGGCGAACCGCTGTCGGTGCGCGAAATCATCCGCGCCGCCGGACCCTCTGTGCGTCCGGACCTTGGTAAACAGGCCGCGCTGCGCTGACTGAAATTGAGCCCGGTTCCCAAGAAACCACTCTTGAGGGAATAACGGGCGGAGGAGTTGTTATGTACCGTTACGATGAATTCGACCACAGCTTGGTTCAAGAGCGCGTTAACCAATTCAAAGGGCAGGTCGAACGCCGCTTGAACGGCGAGTTGACCGAGGATCAGTTCAAGCCCTTGCGGCTGATGAACGGCGTCTATCTGCAGCTCCATGCCTATATGCTGCGCGTCGCCATTCCCTACGGCACGCTTTCCTCCAAGCAGCTGCGCATGCTGGGCGAGGTGGCGGAGACCTATGACCGGGGGTACGGCCATTTCACCACCCGTCAGAACATTCAGTACAACTGGCCGGCCTTGAAGGACATTCCGGCGGCGCTGAAGGCCCTGTCCACGGTGGAAATGCATGCCATCCAAACCAGTGGAAACTGCATTCGCAACGTCACCGCCGATCAGTATGCCGGGGCGTCGGCGGATGAAGTGGAAGATTCCCGGGTCACCGGTGAGGTGCTGCGTCAGTGGTCGACCTTTCACCCGGAGTTCACCTATCTGCCACGCAAGTTCAAGTTTGCGGTCACGGCCAGCGAGCAGGATCGCGCCGCGGTCAAGGTGCATGATATCGGCTTGGTGGCAAAGCGGAATGCCGCCGGGGAACTGGGATACGAGGTGATTGTAGGCGGTGGCCAGGGGCGCACGCCGGTCATTGGCAAGACCATCCGGGCGTTCCTGCCCAAGCCCTATCTGCTGAGCTACATGGAAGCGATTTTGCGGGTCTACAACCAGTTGGGCCGACGCGACAATCTGTTCAAGGCGCGCATCAAGATCCTGGTGAATGAAACCGGCGTCGAAGAGTTCACCCGGCTGGTCGAGGAAGAGTGGGTGCAGATCCGCGACGGCTACCTGGATCTGCCGGCCGAGGAATTCGACCGGATTCAAGCGTACTTCGCGCCGCCACGGTGGGAAACGCTGCCGCCGGAGTCGCGCGCGTTCGACGCCGCCAGGTTCGAGGATCGCGATTTCGCCTACTGGGCGCGCAGCAACGTCGCCGCGCACAAGACGCCGGGTTACGCCATCGCGGTGATTTCGCTGAAGCCTGAAGGCGGGGTCGCCGGCGATGCCACCGCCGGACAGATGAAGTTGGTCGCTGATTTGGCGGATCTCTACAGCTTCGGTGAAGTTCGGGTCTCCCACGAACAGAACCTGGTGCTGCCGCACGTGCGCAAGGACGATCTCTACAACCTTTACCGCGCCTTGAAGGCCCAGGGTCTGGGACCGGCCAACAGCGGACTTCTGACGGACATGATCGTCTGCCCCGGCTTGGACTACTGCAACCTGGCCAATGCCCGCTCGATCCCGCTGTCGCAGAAGATCAGCAAGCGCTTCAACAATCTGAAGCGCTTGCACGAGATCGGCGCGCTGACGCTGAATATCTCGGGCTGCATCAATGCCTGCGGCCACCACCATGTGGCCAACATCGGCATTCTGGGCGTGAACAAGCGCGGCACGGAGCTCTATCAAATCACCTTGGGCGGCCGCGCCGACCAGAACGCCGCCATTGGCAATCTGGTCGGGCCGGGGTTCACCGAAGACGAAGCGCCGGAAGCCATCGAGAAAATCATCGAGGTTTATCTGGCCACGCGCCAAGGCGAAGAGAATTTCGCCGATACCTATGATCGCATCGGCCTCGCGCCTTTCAAGGAGAAGCTCTATGGCAGTCATTAAGCTGGGCGACGCGGGCTGGCGGCGGATCGACGACGCCTGGCAACCGATTGACCGCGTGACGGATCTGGAAGACGGCCGGCCGGCCCTGGTGTCGCTCGATCTTTGGCAAGAGGCGCGCGCGCGCCTCGGCGACCACAATGCGCCCCTGGGTCTGCGGCTGGCCAGTCATCAATCGCCCGCTCTGGTGGTTGCGGACCTGGCGCGCTTTTCGCTGGTGGCGCTGGATTTTCCGCGGTTTGTCGATGGGCGCGCCTATTCCTATGCGCGCCTGCTGCAGGAACGCTTCGCTTTCAAGGGAGAGATTCGGGCGGTCGGAAACGTGCTGTTCGATCAGCTCTATCTCATGCAGCGCTGTGGCTTCAGCGCTTTGGAAATCCAGGATGACAAGGTTCAGGCGTGGTTGGCCGCGTTCAGTGAACCTTCCTTCAGCTATCAGCCGACCGGCGATCGACGCATTCCTGTTTGGGAATTGCGCCGCCAGCGCCGGGTTGCCGCTGCGGAGTAGGTACTATGACTCAACATCAAATTATGCCGTTTCCCAATGTTGAGGCCTTGGCGACAGCTTCGGTGCGGGCTTTCGAATTTGAGCTGCGCCATGGCGACCGCAGCGGGGTCGAGCAGTTGGAAAAGGCCATAACAGAAGACTTTCGCGGCCGGATCGCGCTGGTTTCCTCGTTCGGCGCGGAATCGGCGGTGCTGCTTCACCTGGTTGCGCAAATCGACCCGGCCACCCCGGTGATCTTCCTTGATACCGGTCGGCTGTTTGGCGAAACCAAGCGTTATCGCGACCAGTTGGTGGCGCATCTGGGGTTAACCGGGGTGCGCAGCATTCAACCCGCGCCGGACCGTTTGGCTGAACTGGATAGCGATTCGTTTCTGTTTAAGCGGAACCCAGATCTTTGCTGCCAGATCCGCAAGGTCGAACCGCTGGAGGCGGCCTTGGCCGGCTATGACGCATGGATAACCGGTCGAAAGGCCTTTCAAACCAGTGATCGGGCCAAATTGCCGATCATCGAGACGGCGGGCGAGCGGGTGAAGATCAATCCCTTGGTCGGCTGGTCTCGCGTTGACCTGGCGACCTATTTTGAAACCCATGACTTGCCGCATCATCCGCTCGAGGCTGACGGGTTCTTGTCGATCGGCTGCATGCCTTGCACCGACCGGGTCGCCCCCGGCGCGGATCTGCGGTCCGGGCGCTGGAGCGACGGCGACAAGACGGAGTGCGGCATTCATACCGCCTTGGGGGCGCGTCATGCTTGACGCCGCTGTGGTTCAACTGGGGTATGCCGGCGATCTGACCGCGCAACAGGCCCACAACATCTTGATTGCGGAGCCCGCCGCGGTTTTGGTGGATACCCGAACCTTGGCGGAATGGCAGTTTGTTGGCGTTCCAGATCTCACCAAGTCAGGAAAGGAGGTTGTGTTCCTCGATTGGCAGGTCTATCCCGACATGCGTATTCGGACCGATTTTGCCGAGCGACTGCTGGCAAAGGGGGTCAGCAAAGACCAAAAGGTCTTGCTGATCTGTCGTTCTGGAGTACGTTCACGGGCGGCAGCCCTGGCCTTGACGCAGGCCGGATTCAATGCCGCCTATAATGTATCGGATGGATTTGAAGGCTCCTTGGATGCCCTCGGGCACCGGGGTCGAGATAGAGGATGGAAGGCTTTGGGTCTTCCCTGGATACAACAATGAACGATGACAGCAGCAGGCCGGGCGACGTTCAGCCGGCCTGGGGAGAGGCCACCGACCTGGTTCGCGCCGGGCTGGCTCGCAGCCAGTTTGGCGAGACCAGCGAAGCAATTTTCTTGAATTCCGGTTTTGTTTACAAAAGTGCGGAGGAGGCCGAAGCCCGCTTTAAAGGCGAGCAGGAAGGCTTTGTTTACTCCCGCTACGGCAATCCGACGGTGCGGATGTTCGAGCAGCGCTTGGCGGCGCTTGAGGGCGCGGAGGACTGTTTCGCCGCGTCCAGTGGAATGGCGGCGGTTTGGGCCGCGCTGCTTTGCCAGCTCAAGGCGGGGGACCATGTGGTTGCCGCGCGGGCGCTTTTCAGTTCCTGCCATTTCATCCTGACCGAGTTGCTGCCGCGCTATGGCATTGAAAGCACCTTGGTGGACGGCGCCGATCTGGCGGCCTGGCAGGCGGCGGTTCGGCCCAACACCAAGGTGGCTTTCCTGGAGACCCCGTCCAATCCGACCTTGGAACTGGTGGATATCGCCGCGGTGGCTGACATTGTCCATCAGGTTGGCGCGCGTCTGGTGGTCGACAACGTTTTCGCCACGCCGCTGCTGCAAAAGCCTTTGGCGCTGGGCGCTGACGTGGTGATCTACAGCGCCACCAAGCACATCGACGGGCAGGGGCGTTGCCTGGGCGGGGCAATCCTTTCCGACAAGACATTCATCGCCGAGGTGCTGCAGCCGATCATGCGCCACACCGGGCCGTCGCTGAGCCCCTTCAATGCCTGGACGCTGCTCAAGGGGCTGGAAACCTTGAAACTGCGTGTAACCCATATGTCAAATTCGGCGCGCGCCTTGGCGCAAGTGCTGGAAGGCAATGACAAGGTGGCGCGGGTGTTCTATCCCGACCTGGAAAGCCATCCGCAATTCGCCCTGGCGCAAAAGCAGATGACCGGCGGCTCCACCTTGGTCGCCTTTGCGCTCAAAGGCGGCAAGGCCGAGGCCTTCCGGTTCCTCAACGGGTTGAAGATCATTGAAATTTCCAACAATCTCGGCGATGCCAAGTCGCTGGTCACCCACCCCACCACCACCACGCACCGCTCGATGACCGAGCAAGATCGTCTGGCGATCGGGGTGACCGATGGCTTGGTCAGACTGTCGGTCGGGTTGGAAGAGGAAGCGGACCTGACGGCCGACATTCTGGCGGCGCTGGCCGCCGTCTGATCGACGCGAAAAGCAGCGCTTGGCGCGTCGGGTCGGTCCGCCAATCGTTGATCAGAATTGGTTCTTGTTACGAACAAAGAAAGGCCACCTGGCGGGAGAAGTCAGGTGGCCTTTCTCCATGGAGGAGTCTCTCGTACTGTTTACTTGCGGTGCCTTCCGCCACCACGCGGTGAAAGAAGGGGTCGGCGAGAAGAGGCGTTTTTTCTTTCTCCGCTCGCCTGGTGCCGCTATCCCTGCCCCGGTCTCGGTGGGGGAAACCGGGACCTCTATCCCTGGGGCAACGGATACAAGGCCATCCCGGGGGATGGCGCGGCAATCGGTTAATTCTTCAATTCAGGTCATCTTTCCCAACAGGCGGATGAAGGTTTCCCGCTCCTCCCCGGACAGGGGATCCAACAGCGCATCGTTGACCTGACGGGCGCCTTCAAGCAGGCGAATAACCAACTGTTCGCCTTCCGAGCTTAACTTGAGCACCATGCGGCGGCGATCGGTGGGATCGGGCATGCGGTGAACGAAACCGCGCTCGGTCAATCTTTGGATCACGCCCTGGATGGTGGCCGGGTCCATGGCCGAAAGACGCCCCAAATGGTTTTGCGACAGCTGGCCCATTTCATAAAGACGGGCCATGGCGAAGAACTGGGTTGGGGTGAGTTTGCGCTCACTTAGAATGTGAAGGAACACCGAGGACGCGCGTTGATGGGCGCGGCGCAAAAGATGCGCGACCTGCTCATCCAGGACGACGGGATCTGTTGCGCCGCTGCGCGGCTCCGGTGTGGAAATAGGTGATGGCTGCATGATTTTTTCCCCTTGTTATAACTGTAAGGTAACATCCGGGGCGGTGTTTTGATCGGGCGGTTTTGTGTCTTTTTGTATCGTATTTCCAGCCGGACTCGCTGTTTAAGCTGTTGATTAAACGAGATATAGTAAAAATCGCCGCGCGGTGCTGTTTTGTACGCATTACAATTGTTTACATTCGTATACAGTCGATTTGCGCGCCGCGCGGAACAGCGCGGCGGAAGGATCTCCGGGTCGCCGTTGGCCGACTTTTTGGGTAGGACTTGATTGATTTCACGCCAGGCTGTAGCTACGTCGTTACAGGTCTGCCGGTGGCGATGACCCGGCTAACCTCCGGGCTTGCCGGCGGCGGCGGGCGGCTTGCTGGAAGTTTGCCGGAAGGTTGCTGGCGGTTTCCGGGGTTGCGACGGTTTCCAAGCCAAGCAGAGGCGGTGTCGGACATTGAATATAGGACAAGAGGCTGGGAATATAGCGCAAGAGCCTGGCGCGGCCACGGTGAGTTATCGGGCGCTGGCTGGCCTTTTCGAGGCGCAGGGGCTGCGGCTGCGCGGCGGCTTTTGGTTGCCGGAAGCGGTTGCGCAAGGTCGGATCGCCGCGCCGGTCGTGGCGTTGCCGGGCGGACAGCCCCCGGCAACAGTTCTGCTGGTCGGGACGGTGGGCGGCGAATTCTGGCCGGAATTTTCCAACGCGCTGGAATATCAGGACGGCCAGCCCCATCCCCTGGATCGCTGGAGCGCGCGATTGATCGGTCAGCAAGCCACCCGGATCGGCGCGGTGGCGGTCTTTCCCTCCGATGGCCCGCCCTATCATCCTTTTCAGCGCTGGGCGCAGCTGTGCGAACCGGTTTTTCCGTCTCCGCTGGGGTTGCTCATTCATCCCGATTGGGGGTTGTGGCATGCGTACCGCGGGGCGCTGCTGTTGCCGCAACGGCTGTCGGACCTTCCGGAAAGCGCGGCATCGACGTCGCCACCCTGTGATAGCTGTCGCGAGAAACCCTGCTTAACCCATTGCCCGGTAACGGCGTTCACTCTTGAGGGCTATGATGTCGCGAGCTGTGCGCGCCATCTAAACGGCGCCGACCGGGCCAATTGCCTACAGCAGTCTTGTGCCGCGCGCCGCGCTTGTCCGCTCGGCCGGGCGCACCATTATGATAGCCGGCAGACCGGGTTCTTCATGTCGGCCTTTCTGGCGTCGCGATCCGGCGGCAAGACCCGGGCCTGAGTGACCAGCCGCTTGGCCGCCACGGCGGGCCCGTCACGCAAGATCCACTGCAAGGAAAGACAATCCGTTGATGGGTGAGAAAATTCTATTGGTTCGCCATATGAAGTCGGTGCAGGAAGATCGACTGGCGCAGAACTTGCGGACGCGTGGCTATGACTTGGATACCCGGTGGGTGGCGCAAGGCGACCGTCTGCCGGCGCCGGATGCGGCGTATAAAGCCGCCGTTATCTATGGCGGCGCACAGATGGCCAGCCAATCCGACCAGATCGATTATCTGCGCGACGAACTGGCTTGGATCCGCAGCTGGGTGGCGGATGATCGACCGCTGCTCGGCATCTGCCTTGGCGGACAACTGCTGGCCAAGGCGTTCGGCGCGCAGGTGACCCGCCATCCCGAGGCGCTGTCGGAGATCGGCTATGTGCCGATTTCGCCGGTCAATGGCGGCAAGGAGATCATCCCGGAAGCGCTGATGGTTTATCAGTGGCACAAGGAAGGCTTTTCGCTGCCTGAAAATGCCGAACTGCTGGCCCGGGGCACGGTCTATCCCAACCAGGCCTTTCGCCTGAGCAAGAAGGTCTACGGCCTGCAGTACCACCCGGAGGTCACCCTGGACATGATGGACCACTGGGTTGCCGAGGCTGGTCATATGCTTGACGAGCCGGGGGCGCAAGATTGGGACGCCCAGTTGCGCCAGCGGCAAGTCTATCACGCGCCCTTGGGTGACTGGCTGGAGAAATTTTTAGATCGCTGGCTGGTCTAGCGGCCGATCGACTGAAACAGCCGCCGGCCGCGCTTCGGTTCAAACCGATCGGCTTCTAGGAAGCATCCGGCAGCGGCGGGATGTCGACCAGCGGTTGACGCATTTTCTGACCCAGATTCTGCAGTCCCCGGCCGAGCTTTTCCAAACTCCAACCCAAGCCGCGCGCCAAGCTTGATGGCTTTTGCGCCACGCGAAGCTGGGGCCGGTCGGCATGGTGGTGGCCTTGCAGAAAATTGCTGCTGTAGGGATTGGGCGGTTGGGGAAGGCCGCTGGCCAGCAGCAGGGAGGAAACCAGGGGGCTGTTCATGGTACGATCCTTTCATGGCATCGCCTGTGGTGACAGGTGTCGCGGTCTGGGCCGCTTTCGCTTTCGTGGTGTTTCCATGCCTGAAAGATGAGGCTTCCGTCGCGTCGCGACAAACGATGTTTTGCGGTACTATGTATATGAAAATCTTATCCATAACTTGGCGGGATCACGGCTGTGACGCACTTACCATCCTTGGCGGCCTTGCGCGCGTTTGAGGCCGCGGCGCGCCATCTGTCCTTCACCAAAGCCGCACAGGACCTTGCGGTCACCCAAGCGGCCATCAGCCATCAAATTCGCACGATGGAAGACCTGTTGGGGGTGAAGATGTTTCGGCGCTTTACCCGGCGGCTGGAGCTGACCCAGCAGGGGACTTTGCTGTTGCCTTTCGTGCAAATGAGCCTGCAACAACTCAAGGACGGTCTGTCGGTGTTGGAGCAGACAAGAGACGACCGCTCGCTGACCGTTTCCACCACGCCGTCGTTCAGCAGCAAGTGGCTGGCGCTGCGTCTCAGTCAATTTTGGGAAGAAAATCCAGCGGTTGATCTGCGCCTGACCCACTCGATTTCGTTGGTTGATTTTGACCGTGACAAGGTTGACCTGGCGATCCGCTACGGTCGGGGGAATTGGCCCGGGCTGATCAGTGAATGCGCGCTTTCGGTGGATCGGGTGCCGGTCTGCGCCCCCAGCCTTCTGTCCGGCGACAGGCCGCTGAATGAGCCGGCGGATCTTTTGCGGCATACCTTGCTGCACATGGAAAACCGGCAGGAGTGGATCCAGTGGCTGCGCGCGGCCGGTGTCGAGCAAAGGGAATCCTGTCCCGGTTTGGTGCTGGACGACAGCGCCATCTTGGTGGAGTTGGCGGTCAACGGGCAGGGGGTTGCCCTGGGAAACCGCGCGCTGATCGCCGACGATCTGAAAAAACAACGCCTGGTGATCCCCTTTCCCGAAATCCAGAAGGCCGAGTTCGCCTATCATTTGGTCTATCCGCCGAAGGCTTTGGAACGGGAACTGGTGTTGGCTTTTCGCAATTGGTTCATGGCGGCGGCGTCACAGTTTCAATCGGAAAATCAACTGGTTGCGCCAGAGCCGCTGCCGGATCGCCAGGCGTGAGGGCGCGCCGGGCGCTTGCGACAGGCGTTTGACCGTTGCAAGGCGGCCCCCGGCAATCTTCCAGGGTGGTATTTCCTGTCGGACCGGATTTGTGCCGGCAGGTTTTTTCGGCGCGGCTTTCGGAGCCAGCTTTGTTATCAACCTGTTAGAGGGTGCCTGATGACCAAATCGCCGCGCCGGGCGCCGCCTTCCTTGTCAACCACGGGCGCGGTCGAGGACAATTGTGGCGCGATCCGTCGTGGGTCCGTCGATCTCAGGACAGTTGCCTTGCGACGCTGCAAGTAGCTTCCGGTCATTGGTCAAAGGGGGGGGCGCCAGCGCGACGGCTGTTCCATTGTGTCTTTGAACCTGCCGAATTTAGGACCACGGATCGGGCTGCGCCGGAAGGCGACAGCTTGTTGGAAAGGGATAGAGGGTTCATGCCCAAGAGTGACATCGAAATCGCCCGCGAGGCGACCATGAAGCCAATCACCGAAATCGCCGCGAAAATGGACGTTCCGGCGGATCAAATCCTCCAGTACGGCCCTTATAAAGGAAAGCTTTCCTTCGACTACATCGATGGTCTGAAGGACCGGAAAGATGGCAAGCTGATCCTGGTGACCGCCATCACGCCCACGCCGGCTGGCGAAGGCAAAACCACCACCACGGTTGGCTTGGGCGATGGTCTTAACGCCATCGGCAAGAACGCCTTGATCTGCCTGCGCGAGCCGTCGCTGGGCCCCTGCTTCGGCATGAAGGGCGGCGCCGCCGGCGGCGGCTACGCGCAAGTGGTTCCGATGGAGGATATCAACCTCCATTTCACCGGTGATTTCCACGCCATCGGCATCGCCCACAACCTGCTGTCGGCGCTGATTGACAATCACATCTACTGGGGCAACGCGTTGGCCATTGATTCCCGCCGGGTTACCTGGCGCCGGGTGGTGGACATGAACGATCGCGCGCTGCGTCAGATCAATGCCAACCTAGGGGGCGTGGCCAATGGCTTTCCGCGCGAGGACGGCTTTGACATTGTTGTCGCTTCCGAGGTTATGGCGATCTTCTGCCTGTCTGAGGATCTGGAAGACCTGACCACCCGCCTGGGCAAGATTGTGGTGGCCTACACCCGCGACAAAACGCCGATTCACGCCAGCGATCTCATGGCCGCCGGCCCGATGGCCGTGCTGCTGAAGGACGCGCTGTCGCCCAACCTGGTGCAGACTCTGGAAAACAATCCGGCCTTCATTCACGGCGGCCCCTTCGCCAACATCGCCCATGGCTGCAACTCGGTGATCGCCACCAAGACGGCGCTGAAAATGGCTGATTTCGTGGTCACGGAAGCCGGCTTCGGCGCCGATCTCGGCGCGGAAAAGTTTTTTGACATCAAGTGTCGCAAGGCGGGATTGAGCCCCAATGCCGCGGTTGTGGTGGCAACGGTGCGCGCGTTGAAGATGCACGGCGGGGTCGCCAAGGAAGACCTGAGCAAGCCGGATGTCGAGGCGGTGCGTCGGGGCGCGGCCAACCTGCAGCGCCATGTGGCCAACGTGAAGCGCTTCGGCGTTCCGGTGGTGGTGGCGATCAACCAGTTCATCGCCGACACCGCCGAGGAGATTGAAGCGGTCCGCGAGGCGGCCGGCGAGCAGGGCGTGGATGCGGTGCTGGCCAGTCACTGGGCCGAGGGGTCCAAGGGCACCAAGGAACTGGCGGAGAAGGTTGTCGCGCTGGTGGAATCGAGCGCCGATCAGTTTGCGCCGCTTTATCCCGACGACATGCCGATTTGGGAGAAGGTCAAGACCATTGCCGTGCAGCTTTATGGCGCCGACGATATCCAGGCCGACAAGTCGGTGCGCGGCCAGATCAAGGAGTTGCAGGACGGTGGCTACGGCCATATGCCGGTTTGTATGGCCAAAACTCAGTATTCCTTCTCCACCGACCCCAATCTCAAGGGCGCGCCCTCCGGGCACTCCCTGACCATCCGTGAGGTTCGTCTTGCGGCGGGCGCGGAATTCATCGTGGTGGTGTGCGGCGATATCATGACCATGCCGGGCTTGCCTCGGGTCCCCGCCGCCAACAGCATCCAGTTGAACAGCGAAGGGCAAATCGAGGGCCTCTTCTAAAGCCGAAAGACGACGCCCGGCCGGCAAAATATCCCTCCGGCCGGGCGTCTTGCCGACAGGATTGGCGCGTCGTCTCCGGTGGCTGCTTTTCGAAGCCGCGGGGGTGGCGCGCCTTTTTTGTTTTGCCGGTCGGCCGCCGCGGCGCGGCCGCCAAGGCCTTTTCGCGCCGCCGCGCGGAACGGCTTCACAACTTGTAAAGAGCCATCAGGTCATAGTACCGTCCGATTGGGCACTTTCGGGGGACCTCAGATGCGCGGGTTTGGTTGGGTTGTTTCGGGGCTTTTGCTTTCCTTTCTGCTGTTGCAGGGCCTGCCGGCGCGGGCGGATCAGACCGATCGCAACCAAACCGTGACCGGCAGCAGCGCCACGCGGGGGTTTTCCCTGTTTGGCGGCGGCTCCAAGGTCAAGACCAACAAGCTGACGCCGCCGGTGCTGCGATCGGTGCAACTCTCCACCGTCATTACCGCTGGCGCGCGCCCGGTGACCGGCAACGTGACCTACCTGTTGGAGGGACTGGGCGGACTGAAAACCAGCAAGGAAGTCGTCGCCACCAAGGGAAAGGCCAAGCGTATTTCCTTGCCCGAAGGGCGCTACCGGCTGCAGACCTCGTATGACGCCACCACGGTGGAAGAGGAGATTGCGGTCGACGCCGGCACGCAGAAATATGTGGTCAATCTCGGCGCGGGTGAGGTCAATTTGCGAATGATTCCGGCGATCGGCGCCAAGGCCCTGAAGAACGGACTGGTCTGGACCGTCATGACCTATGGCAAGGACGCCAACGGCAAGCGGCGGGTGTTGCATCAAAGCGGCGAAAGCGCCCCCCGCATGGTGTTGCCGGCAGGCTGGTATATGGTTCACGCGATGAATCGGGAACGGCTGGTCAAGCATGTTATCGAGGTGGGCGAGGGGCAGACCTACAACTATACCCTGTTGCGTCAATAGATGTTGCGCCAATAGGCCTGTCTACGGCTCCGGTGTCCGCCGCGGCAGCTTTCTGTTTCAGCGGCGAATTCCCGTTGGCGCCGCTGGACCTGTGGTTTTCGTTGCGCCGAAACAACGTCGGCGGTTACGCTGTGCGGCGTACGCTGCGGCGCTGTAGAAGCTCCCGCTAGCACCGCCAAAGACCGCCAAGTCCCCCAAGAACCCTCGGAAACCATGTCGCAAGCGGAAAAGATCAAACAGGCAACCGACGGCGGGCGATCTCGTCCGTCGGGGCCGACCCCAGCCGGCACGGGCGACGACACCCCCATGCCGGCGCGGCCGCTTCGGTTTGTGCTGATGGCGTTGGGCGGGCTGTTCGTCGCCACCGCCCTGGTTGGAATCTTCCTGCCGATCCTGCCGACAACCCCCTTCCTGCTGCTGGCGCTTTGGTGCTTTGCGCGCTCGTCCCATCCGTTGCGCGACTGGCTGTTCCATCACCCCAGGTTGGGCGCGTCGGTTCGGGCCTGGCATGATCATCAGGTGGTGCCGGTTCGCGCCAAGATCCTGGCGCTGGCAACGATGAGCGCCAGTTTTGTCTATGTCGCCTTCTTTGTGCAGCCACCGCTCTACGGCACGCTGGGCATGGGCGCCGCCCTGGTGGCGGTTGCCGTATTCCTGCTTTCCCGACCGAGCCGCGCGCCGATTTAGACGGTGGGCGAGGAACAAAGAGGCGTTGGGCGCTTGATCGCCGCGGGGAACCCGCTTCCAGCCGGCCCACCCGGCCTGCCGGTGGCCACATCGGGGCGCGCCAACATGACCTCGGTTTAACTTGAAAAATCGGCCGGCAGGCGTATTTCTGATTCGTTTGGCTGCGGTCAAACAAGCCGGTTTTGTTCGACGCAAAGATACGGCTGCCGGTGGTCCCGAGTCCGACCGGTTGTCGGCTGGGCGTCGTGCTGTTCGTTCCGCCGCCTCCGGGCATTCCCGCGTGTGCGCGACTGACAAGGAAGCGCTGGGTGCATTGCTCCCGTCGTCACGCACGCCGCGACAGATAGCGCAGAGGCGGATTGACGGCCTGGACCGGGATCACGAAGCGATTCCTTTTGGACCGATCCAACTCTAGCCAGTTAAGGTTCCATGCCAGATCATTGTTTGCTTTCCGTAATGCACGATGCCCGTGGGCTGTTTGACCCTTTGGCCGACCACTATCACCTGCTCTATGACAACTGGGAAGATGCTTGCCAGCAGCAAGGGAAGGTGATCAGCGCGGTGCTGAGCGAAGAGTTGAACCTGCCCGAAGATGCCCAACTGCTTGACGCCACCTGCGGTATCGGCACCCAGGTGTTGGGGTTGGCCGGCCGCGGGCACAGCATCGCGATGAGCGACCAAAGTGAAGTCAACCTGCGGCGCGCGCAGATGGAGGGGGCGCGTCTGGGTTATGCGCTGGACGGCAAGGTTGCCGACCTCTGTCGCTTGACCGACAGCTGGCAGGACCGGGTGTTCGATGCGGTGCTCTGCCTGGACAATGCGCTGCCCAATCTGTTGAGCGAGGCGGCCCTGCAGGACGCCGTGATGCAGATTGGCCTCAGCCTCAAGCCTGGCGGGTGGTTCGTCGCCTCAATGCGGGACTATGACGGCCTGATCGACAGGCGCGAGGCCGCAACTCCCTTGCGGGTTATCGATGACGCCTACGGCCGTCGTCTGCTGTTCCAGACCTGGGATTGGCGCAAAGACGAGCCGCTCTATCATATGACCCAGTATTTGATCGTGCCGGCGAGCGATGGCGCGCGCGCCCGGACCATGACCTTCAGCGGCTGGTTTCGCGCCTTGCGAAGACGGGAAGTTAACCGGGCCCTGCGCCGCGCCGGTTTCGAGAACATCCTGTGGCTGGGTCGGAAGAAAACCGGATTTTTCCAGCCGCTGTTGATCGCCCAGCTGCCATCCAGAATGCACGGCTGAGGCCGCCTGCCGCCCGGTTTGCGCCTGAACCGCCGCGCAGGGCGCTTCTTGCTGGGGCGATCACACTCTGGTTGCTACTGCGGCAGGAGGCTTTGCCCGCTGGCGGTCAGCAGCGCGTCGCTGGTTATTCGGTCACTGAGCTCCGGCCGGGTCGCCGGCGCCATGGCCAGGGTGGCGCGGCCCTGGCCCGGATGCACCGGGCTTTCCTTCGGCCAGAAAAAGTACCGGCAGAAGATTTCCAGATAGCCCGAAAAGCGATAGCCGGCGTTGCGTTGCAGGTAGTGCGCCTTGTTTCGGCGGTATTCGCGTGGCAAATCATACCACGCCATGCCGGGGCGGTCGTGATGGACGATGTGCAGATTGTTATTCAGGAACAGCAGGGCGAAAAGCGGCCCGGCTTCGACCGCCACGGTGCGCTGACCGACGGCGGGATCGGCCTGATGCTCGAGAAAGGAGCGAACCAGGGTGAGCGCCGATCCGGGAAGCACCATGATCAACAGGTAGCTTGAAAACGCAAAGCCACTGACCTCCACGACCCAGCCATAGACCAGGGCGACGGATAGCGCGTGCAGCGCAAGCGCCTTCCAGTCCGCCGCGCCGCTGATCATCCGCCGGCCCATGCCCCACCAAAACCCAACGACCATTTGCAGACTGCCCAGCGTAAAACGGCCAAGGCAGGTGTTGCGAAGCCAATAAAAAGACTGCCGCCACCGGGACAGCAGGGCCCAATCCTCGGGCGCGACATAGTAAGATTCCGGGTCCAGTCCAGGCTGGGTCAGGTCTTCGTCGCGGTGGTGGCGCAGGTGGCTGGCGCGGTAGGATTCATAAGGCAGCCAGAGCCACAGGTTGGGCAGCACCAGCAAGCGATTGATCAACGGCCAAGGGGTGGGATGACCATGGACCACCTCATGTTGCAGCGAGGCTTGCCAGGCCACCACGAAGGCCCCCAGCGGCAGCAGCAGCCACAGCGGTATTTGCGCATGAAACCAGGTTAGCAGTCCAAAAGCGCCGTAAATCACCGCCGCCAACAGCAGGGTGACCCATTCCACTTTTTTCGAACAGGGCGGCAAGGCGACCTTTTCGCCCGGTCGCCGTCCGGTTGTTTTTGCTGCTGATCCGGGGGTGTGGAAGGAATTTCGGGACGAAGTTTCCGAAGACCTAAGTTGAGAAAATTTTGGACCCTTGGGTGATTTCATATCTGTTTCGCGCCGTATAATCGGGGCCGCCGGCTGACGTGACAGTCGGCCGGCGGGCCGCCTTGGTTGATAATTCTGTCGCCCGGCTTTCGCGGCCGGCCTTTCCGGTCGCTTTTTCAGCGGTGGCTTTTTTCTCGGCAGGGGCGCGTGGACCTTGTTCCCCTGCCCATGCAACACTGATTCGGGATTGGCCCGATCGCGAGCGGGCGGTCGCCAATCGAAGATTTGGCAAAACAAAGCATGACAAAATCTCTATCGTTGATTTTATACAACGAATGTTAATTTTGTACAACAGATTGCGCAGGGCGCTAACGGCGCGTGAGGGGTGACGATCTATGAACCGCACTGAGGTGGTGGCGCTCTTTCGCGAGCGCTTGCTGGAGATTATCGAGCGTTCCGGGCTTTCCCGCTCGGCTTTCGCGCAAAAGATACAGCTGGACCGGTCCACGCTGTCGCAACTGCTGTCCGCGGAAAATGAAAGATTGGCGCGGGCCGAGACCATCCTCGCCATCGCCACGGAAGGCGCGGTGAGTATCGATTGGCTGCTGGGGCGCAGCCAGGAAGAGGGGCAGGGGGCGGCGCTGGTCGCCAATGCCATGCAAATCGAGCCAGGCGCCGATGTGCCGGTGGACGAACGCCTGCAGCGCTGGCATGCCGAGGCCGCCGGCTACAAGATCCGTTATGTGCCGGCCTCGCTTCCGGATTTGCTGAAAACGCAGGATGTCATTGATTTTGAGTATGGCACGCGAAGCAGCGATACCGCCCAGAACCGGTGGGAAGAGACCGAAGCCCGGCTGGCCTACAGCCGCTTGCCGGAAACCGACATGGAAGTCTGCACCACCTTCCAGTCGATCGAGGCCTTTGCCGCCGGTGGGGGAATTTGGGACGGGTTGAGCGAAGAGGCGCGGGCCGGGCAGTTGGATCATATGATTCGATTGGTCGATGAACTCTATCCAACCTTTCGCTGGTTCCTGTATGACGGTCGCAAGCGCTTTAGCGTGCCGCTGTCGATTTTTGGGCTGCAACGGGCGGCGCTCTATGTTGGCGACATGTACTTCGTCTTCAACGCCACCGACCAGGTGCGGGTGTTGACCCAGCATTTTGACGGCTTGGTGCGCAGCGCTTCGATCCAACCGACCGAGGTCATCGCGGTGCTGCGGAAGCTGCGCAACGGCATGGCGTGACGGCCGAATTCAACCGAAGGAGACGATCTTGACCAGCGACTTTACGGCCCGAGGCCACACCCATGACTGAGACAAAATCCACGATCCACAGCGGCGGCTGTCTGTGTGGCCAGGTCCGCTTTCAAGCGCGCAACCTGGGGCCCGCTCTGTCCTTTTGCCACTGCCGCCAATGCCTGAAGACCCACGGAAATTTCGCCGCCTATGCCCGGCTGTCGCCGGACAACCTGCTGTTCGAACGGCAGGAGGGCCTGAGCTGGTACGCTTCTTCGGCGCAAGCCAAACGCGGATTCTGCCGAAATTGCGGCGCCAGCCTGTTTTGGGCCCCGACCCAGGGCGGGCACATTTCCGTCTCGGCGGGCTGCCTGGATCAGCCGACCGGACTGACGCCCGAGACGCACATCTTTGTCGCGAGCAAGGGGGATTACTACCGCCTCGACGATGGCTTGCCCTGTTATCTGGAGTATGCGGACGGGCCGCGCTGCGACCCGCAAGGCCTGCCGTTGGACACGGGGTGCACGGGGCGCACAGGGCGCAGCGGGCGCGGCGAATGACCGACGCGCGCGGCCAGGCCGAAGCCGGTCTTTTCATGTATGCCCTGCCGGAATTGGAAAAGCCGCTGCGCTGCTGGTGGCGGGTACTTGGCGCGGCGCTGAACAAACAGGGTCTGGAGGAGTTGCCCAGCCGGCTGTCGGTTCCCCAAGACCCGTTGGCGCACTGGCTGGCGCCGAATTTGGTGCTGTCGCAAACCTGCGGCTATCCGCTGACCCATGACCTCAGGGGCAGGGTCACCTACCTGGCAACGCCCTGCTATGACGCGGTCGGCAGCGCGGGCCCAACCTACCGCAGCGTGTTCATCGTCGCCCGGGATAGCGGTTACGAAAAGCTGGCGGATTTGCGCGGGCGGCGGGTGGTGATCAACGACTGGAACTCCCAGTCCGGCATGAACTGTCTGCGCGCGGCCATCGCGCCGCTGGCCAAGCGGGCGGGTTTTTTTTCCAGCGTCGAGCTGTCGGGGGGCCATGGCGAGTCGCTTGCCTGGGTGGCCGAGCGGCGGGCCGACCTGGCGGCGATCGATGGGGTCACCTTTGCGCTTTTTCAACGCCATCGGCCTGGCTTGACCGACCGGCTGAAGGTTATCGGCCTGTCCGATCCGGCGCCGGGACTGCCCTATATTACCGGGTTGGCCTGTCCGCCGGCGCGGCGGCGGCAGTTGCGCGCGGGGCTGCTGGAAGCCTTTGCGGCGCCGGACGGCCAGGCCGCCCGCCAGGCGCTGCTGCTGCGCGGCTGCGAGCTGTTGGCGCCAAGCGCCTATCAGGTGATTCTGGATATGGAGCAGGCGGCCCGTGACCTGGGCTATCCGACGCTGGCCTAAAGTCGGATCGGTTTGACTGGACTGACGTGCGGCTCCCCTCTGGCCCGGTGGCCGCGCCGCCGACCAGTCGTCTGGCGGGCGCGGGCGTGGCGGTTGGCGCGGGCGTTGGCGTCGGCCCGGCGAATTGTCGGCGCGTGAGCACGGCAGTTATGCCGCCGCGCCGATTGCCTGGCTTGCAAACCGCAGGTAGTGCTCATGAGCAAAAAACAATAATTGGGGAGGTTGGCGTCATGGTGTCCTTGTGTGATCAAACGGCGGTAGCGCTGCGGGCGGCGATCGGCAAGGGAGAGATTTCTCCCGTCGAATTGCTGGACTCCTGCCTGGCGCGCATTGCCCAGGTTAATCCCAGGCTGAACGCCGTGGTGTCGCTGGACGCGGCCGCAGCGCGCCAGGCCGCCCAAGCCGCCGAGGCCGCGGTGCGTCGCGGGGATGAATTGGGCGCGCTTCACGGCCTGCCTATCGGAATCAAGGACCTTAACGAAACCAAAGGCTTCCGGACGACCTTTGGCTCGCCGCTGTTCGCGGAATTTGTCCCGGATTTCGACTGCGCGCCGGTTGCCAATATCCGCGCCGCCGGGGCGATTGTGACGGCAAAGACCAACACCCCGGAATTCGGTGCCGGGGCCAACACCAACAACGCGGTCTTTGGCTTTACCGGCAATCCGTTTGATCCGGACAAGACCTGCGCCGGATCGTCCGGCGGCTCGGCGGTCGCCTTGGCGACGGGGATGTTGCCGCTGTGCAATGGCTCCGATCTTGGCGGCAGCCTGCGCACGCCGGCGGCGTTCAGCGGCGTGGTGGGCTTGCGGCCCACCCCGGGGGTGGTGGTGGACGATACCCGGGGCCTGCTGTTCAACCCGCTGCCGGTGGAAGGCCCGATGGGCCGGAGCGTGGCGGATACCGCATTGCTGCTTTCGGCCCTGGTTTCCGAGGATCGCCGCGACCCGCTCAACAAATTGATCGGCGCGGCGGCGCTGCGCGATCTTCAACCGGTCGATCTCAGCCGCCTGAAGGTCGCCTTTTCCGAGGACCTTGGGTTCGCGCCGATGGACAACGACCTGCGTCGGATTTTCAGGGAGCGGGTGGGATACTTTGCCGCCAGCTTCGCCGAAAGCCGGTGGCAGGACCCGGAGATGGGCGAGGATGCCCATCGGACCTTCGAGGTGCTGCGCGCTGTCGGGTTCCTGGCCGCCCATCTCGACAAATTCCGCAACCATGCGGATAAGGTCGGCCCCAATGTCTCGGCCAATGTAAAGTTGGGCATGAGTTACAGCGCCGAGGACGTCGCCTGGGCCTCGGCCCAGCACAGCCAAATTTTCGCCCGTTTCATCGACTTCATGGACGATGTCGATCTGCTGATTCTGCCGACCGCTTCGGCCAGCCCCTTCGGCAAGGACTTCTCCTACCCGGCGGAAATCAACGGCAAGCCGCTGGAAACCTATATCCAATGGGTGGCCATCGCCTATGGCGTCACCCTGACCGGCCATCCGGCGCTGTCGCTGCCCTGCGGTCTGGATCACAAGGGAATGCCCTTTGGCATACAGCTGGTCGGCCGTCGGCATGGTGAAGCGCAGTTGTTCGCCGCCGCGCTGGCCTTGGAAGGAGAATTGGCGCGCCTGCCGGGCTGCGCGCGTCCGCTGCCCGATCTGGCCAGGCTTGGCGCCTAGAGGCGGATCGATTGGCGGGGACTTGACGACAGAGGCGGCGCGTCAGGCGCGTCGTCTCTGTCGATCATAGGCTATTGCGCGGTCCAGCCGCCGTCGACCCGCAGGCTGGTTCCGGTAATGGCGGCGGCCCCCGGCGATGCCAGGAAGGCCACGGCGGCGGCCACCTCATCGACCGCCGCCAAGCGGCCGGCGGGAATGCGCTCCAGCACCCAGTGGCGGAAGACCGGATCGTCGAGGAAGCTTGCCGTCATCGGCGTTTCCACGAAGGTCGGGGCCACCGTATTGACGCGGATGCCCTGCGGCGCCAGCTCGACAGCCATGGCCTTGGTCATACCTTCGACAGCGTGTTTGGTCATACAGTAGACACTGCGTCGGGCCGCGCCGACATGGCCCATTTGGGACGACATGGTGATGATCGCGCCGCCGCGCCCCAGCGCCGTCATCCGGCGGGCGGCGGCCTGGGCGACCACGAAGGCGGCCCGGACATTGATATCCAGCAGCGTATCGAGAGTCGCCTCATCCACCTCCAGCACCGGCTGCGGCTTGTTGGTGCCGGCGTTGTTGACCAGCGCGTCGCAGCGCGCCAGCGTCTCGAACAATGCCGTCACCGCCCGGGAGTCGCAGACGTCAAGCGTCCGGGCCTCGGCGGACAGGCCGGCGGCGTTCAGGCTGTCGGCTAGGGCCTGGACCTCGTGGGCGGTGCGGGCGGCGGCGATCACGTGGAAGCCATCGCGCGCCAGCCGTTCGGCGCAGCCCCGGCCGATGCCGCGCCCGGCGCCGGTCACCACCGCCCAGGGTTTGTCCGGTGGGACGCTCACGATGCGGCCTCCTTGGTCGGGGCGGGCATCCGGGCGTGGAACCCGTCCTGCAACGCCTTGGCGCCGTTCAGCACGAAACCCTGGTCGGAGCCGATCATGAAGAAGGTCATGCCCAGATCACGCCAAGGCTCCAGGCCCGCCAGGGTCGGCAGGAACATGCCGACGGCGCGGCCATGGCGCGCGGCGGCGGCACAGATGCGGGTGATGGCGTCGGTCACCTCGGGCGCGTCGATCGCCGCGGCGCCGAGCGAGACGGCCAGGTCGACACGCCCGATCAGGATGCCGTCCACGCCATCCACGGCCATAATGTTGTCCAGGTCGTCCAGCGCCTCGGCGTCTTCCAACTGCGCGACGATGGTGGTTTGCGCCGCGCTGTCGGCGAGGTGCTGCGCCATCGGCTTGCCGGTGTAGTCGGCGGCGCGGGTGGAGCCGGCAAAGCCACGCCCGCCGCGACCGAAAGTGCTCATGCCGACCAGACTATGGGCCTCCTCGGCCGTGCGGACGTGGGGCACGACGATCCCGGTCGCCCCCATGTCGAGCGCCTGGAGGATCGGCACCGGCGCCAGCGCCGGCACGCGCACCAAGCTCGGCAGTCCGCCGGCGCGGCAGGCCAGCAGGCAGGCGTCCAGGCAGCGGCGGTCGAAGGCGGCGTGCTCGGCATCCAGGCAGATCATATCCAGGCCGGACAGGGCCAAGACCTCCATCTGCTCGTGCAGCGGCGTCTTGACGAAGGTCGCGGCGAGCGGGCGGCGGGCGCGCAGGGCCGCCTTCAAATCGTGGGGGCGCAGGTGGCGGTGGGGCGATACGGTCATGTCATGCTGTCCTCTGGCGGAGGCAGGCCCAGCGGCGGGCCCGCCTCCGGGGTGGCGTCAGGCGCTCTTGCGGGTGGTGGCGCCGCTATAGCGACGGACGCGCAGGTCGGCCTGCGCCTTGTGTCCGGCGAAGCCTTCCAGCGCGCACAGGCGCGAGCAGTATTCGCCGATCATCGCCGTCGCCTCGGGGGCGACCTTCTGATAGGTGCAGGTCTTGATGAACTTGCCGACCCACAGACCGCCGGTGTAGCGCGCGGCCTGGCGCGTCGGCAGTGTGTGGTTGGTGCCGATCACCTTATCGCCGTAGCTGACGTTGGTTTCCGGTCCCAGGAACAGGGCGCCGTAGTTGCGCATGTTGGTCAGGAAGTAGTCGGGATCGCGGGTGAGAATCTGCACATGTTCGAAGGCCAGTTCATCGGCCACACGCAGCATTTCCTCGGCGCTGTCGCAGAGGATGATCTGCCCGTAGTCACGCCAGGACGCCGCGGCGGTTTCGGCGGTTTCTAGGGTCTGCAACTGGCGCTCGATCTCCGCCGGCAGGGCCTCGGCCAGCGCCTGCGAGGTGGTGATCAGGACGGCCGGGCTGTTGTAGCCGTGTTCGGCCTGACCCAGCAGATCGGTGGCGGCCATCTCGGCGTCGCAGGTCTCGTCGGTGACCAACAGCGTCTCCGTCGGGCCGGCGAACAGGTCGATGCCGACGCGGCCGAACAATTGCCGCTTAGCCTCGGCGACGAAGGCGTTGCCGGGGCCGACGATCATGTCGACCGGCGCCATGCTCTCGGTGCCGATGGCCATGGCGCCGACCGCCTGGACGCCGCCCAGACACCAGATCTCGTCGGCGCCGCCCAGATGCATGGCGGCGACGATGGCGGCGCTGGGCCGGCCCTTGTGCGGCGGGGCGCAGGCGATGACGCGCTCGACCCCGGCCACCTTCGCGGTGACGACGCTCATGTGGGCGGAGGCGACCATGGGGAACTTGCCGCCGGGCACATAGCAGCCGACGCTGCCGACCGGGATGTTCCGGTGGCCCAGAATGACGCCGGGCAGGGTCTCGACCTCCACATCCTGAAGGGCGGCGCGCTGAACCTCGGCGAAGCGACGGACCTGGGCCTGGGCAAAGCGGATGTCCTCAAGGTCGCGGGGAGAGACGTCGGCCAAGCATGCCTGGATCTCGGCGTCCGACAGGCGGAAGCTTTCCGGGCTCCAATCGTCGAAGCGCGCCGACAATTCGCGGACCGCCGTGTCGCCGCGGCTTTCGATGTCGGCAAGGATGTTTTCGACGGTGCTGCGAACCTTGGTGTTGTTCTGGGTATCCTGCTCAGCGGAAATGCCGTGTTTGAGAATCTCGGCCATGAGGCGGGGGTCCTTTCAGTCAAAGCTATGGCCGCCGGATGGAGGCGGCAGTGTCGGAATCCGGCAGGGCGCCGGTGGAAGAGGCCGTGCGGGCGACGTTTTGGACGTGTTGATCGTCGGCCCGGCGGCGCAGGAGCGGGATCAAAATCGTGTACAGGCCGACGGTCAGGATCAGCGCGGCCAGCGATGTCGCCCAGTGTGGGGTGAGGGCCAGGCCCATGGGCACGGTCCACAGCACCCACGACCAGCGCCAGCCGGGATGCATCGGCTGGGTCGCGAACAGCGAGGCGGCGGCGAGCGTGAAGCCGACGCCCGAGACGATGGCCAGGCCGATGGCCTCCGGTCCGCCGTTCAGCAGCATTCCGGGATAGGCCAGGAACAGCATGGGAATGACATAGGCCGTCCCGCCAAGCTGTAGGGTGTCTCGGGCGACCTCCGTCCACTTGTCGCCCGAGATGGTCGCGGCGACGAACACGCCGACGCAGACCGGCGGGGTGATCACCGACAGCGCCGCGTAGTACAGCACGAACAGATGCACGGTGACCGGATCCAGACCCTGCTGGATCAACACCGGCGCGAAGACGGCGGCCACCAGCACGTAGGCGGCGGAGGTCGGCAGGCCCATGCCGACGATCAGGCAGACCACGGCGACGATCACCGCCACCATCCAGATGTTGCCGCCGGCGACGCTGAGGATCGCGGAGGTAACCGCCACGCCGACGCCGGTAAGGTTGATCATGGCGACGAAGACCTGGGCGGCCACCAGCAAAATACCGACGATCACCACGCCCTGGCCGCCGTCGGCCAGCGCCCGCAGCAGCGTGCGGCCGATATCCGACCAGGTTCCACCGGCGCTCAGGGTGGCCAGGGTGAAGGCGACGACAATGCCGATCATGCCGTAGCTGGCGGTCAATTCGATGGAGTTGCCGTTGGCGATGCCAAAGGCCAGCCCCAGGGCGCCGGCGACGATCGGGGAGAGGCGCCGCCAGGCCAGCGCGGCGCGCCAGTCAGGCAGTTCCGCGGCGTTCACCGCACCCAGCTTGCGCCGGCGCGCGATCAGGTGGATGGTGACGAACACGCCGAGATAGAACAGCAGGGCCGGAAGGAACGCCGACAGGGCGATGGTCCAGTAGTTCACCCCCACCAGTTCCGCCATCACGAAGGCCGCAGTGCCCATGATCGGGGGCGCGAGCTGGCCGCCGGTGGAGGCCACCGCTTCCACGGCGGCGGCGAAGCGCGAGGGATAGCGCAGCCGCTTCATCAGCGGAATCGTGAAATTCCCGGTGGTGGCGATGTTGGCGACCGAACTGCCGCTGATCGACCCGAACAGGCCCGAGGCGATGGTGGCGATTTTCGCCGCGCCGCCGGGAGAGCCGCCGCCGGCGCGCGCGGACAGATCGAAGAAGGTCTGTCCGGCGCCGGTGTGCAGGAGGAGACTGCCGAACAGAATGAACGCCGCGAGGGTGGTCGAAGCGATGCTGACCAGCATTCCCCACAGCCCCCGGTCGGAGAGGAATAGCACCTCGGCGACGTAGCTGGCGTCGAAACCGCGGTGCCCGAGGGTGCCGGGGATCAGGTGGCCGAGGAGGGCATAGAGCACTGCGACGCCGACGATGATCGGAAAGACGATGCTGGCGGAGCGGCGCGCCAACTCCAGGATCACCAGCAGCGTGCCGTAGCCCAGCATCATGTCAACCGTGGTCGCGAAGGGTAGATCCACCATGATGCGCTCGAAGTTGGCGATCACGTAGCCGGTGGCGCCAAGCACCAGAAGGCCGGCCGCCACGTCGCAGGCGGCGCCCAGCGGGCGCCACCGCGTGCCGTTACCGAGCGGAAAGCGCAGCAATCCGAGCGCAGTGATCAGCGCGACGAAAATCGAGCGTTGGATCAGCGTCTCGAAGGCGCCGAAGAACGAGGTATAGAGGACAAACAGGCCGATGCCGACGGCCAGGATTTCGGCCGGCGCGCGAAGCCATTTGGAAAGCGGGGCTTCGCTTGAGGCGCTTGGCGGCGTGCCGGTCCCCGTCTCGGAGTCCCTGCTGACAGAAGTCATAACGTTCCTCCGGTGAGGGGGGGAAGCTGTGGGCCGAATCCCGGGCGCGGTTCAGATGGCCGCGCCCGGGGTGAAGGGGACTATTTCAGACGGTCGGGGACGGTCAGGCCGACTTCTTCGTAGTAGCGGACGGCGCCGGGATGCAGCGGCGACGTGGCGTACTGGAGGGTCAGCTCGGCCAGATTCTGGCCCTTGACCGGCGGGAAGGCGGTCGCTTGCTCCTTGTCATCCTCCATGATCGCCTTGACCAGCTTGTAAGCTGTTTCATCGTCCATGCCGGGGGCGGCGGACACGCCGATCATGAAGCCCCAGGTGGTGTAGGGGCCGCTGTTTTCCATCTTGCCGCCGGGCATGTCGACCAGGGACAGTTCGGGCAGCTTCGCCGCGATCCGCGCCTTCTGCGCGTCATTGATCCCCAGCACCTGCACGGGGGTGAAGGTGGCGATGTCGGTGGTTAGCGCGTCGAAGCGGGTGCCGACCGCCGACTTGATGAAGCCGACCGCGCGGCCGTCCTTGATGGCGGCGGCCAGTTCGCCGTTGGAACCGCGCATCCAGTCGGGGGAAACGCCGAACAGGTTCATGACCGCCACGGATGTCGCCTCGGTGGACGATCCGCGCTGGCCGGGTCCGAAGCGCTTGCCGGCAAGCTGGCTGATCTCGGTGATGCCGCTGTCGCGGCGTACCACCAGATTCTGCGGCGCCAGCGAGTAGGCCCACAGCAGCCTGGACTTGATGGGGCGGCTTTCGAAGTCGTTCAAGCCGTTGTAGGCCTGGTAGAGCGTGCTGGTGGTGATCAGGCCGATGTCGAGCTGGTCGCGCGCCATGCGTCTGAGGTTGTCGACGGTGGCGCCGGTTTCCACCACCGAGGCCTGGATGTCGGGATAGGCGGCGTTCACCACCTTGGCCAAGGCGGCAAAGTAGGCGTAGTGCGCCGACTGGGCGTTGGTCGCGCCGAACGCCAGGCGTGTCTGGGCCTGTGCGGCGCTCGCCAGCATTCCGGCGCCGAGGGCGGTAAGCGTGAGGGTTCTCAAAAACTTGAAGCCGATGGTCATAGACGTGTCTCCTCTGGAAGCCGGTGTGCCCCGGCGTGGCGTCGGCCGCTTGGCGCGGTTCATTTTGAATACGATTGCAAAATGGTATCGACGGGTGCAAATCAGGTCAATGGAAAAAGGTTGAAAATTTACCAAAATGCCACATTAGAACGAGTAAATCTTTCATAACGCTGTGAATTTATTTGTTATTGCCGTTTCTGGAGGGCTGTTGCATAATTTGCAAAATCAATGGGAGTGCTAGGTTTTGAATCGCGGACGCAAGACAGTTACCGCCGCCGATGTCGCCGCGGCGGCCGGTGTGTCGCAATCGGCGGTGTCGCGGGCATTCACGCCCAACGCCAGCATTTCCGAGGACAAGCGCCGTCGTATTCTCGACGCGGCGGCGCGGTTGAGCTACAGCCCCAACGCTTTGGCGCGCAGCCTCATCACGCAGCGCTCGGGGATCTTCGCCATGGTGATGGGAGATCTGTCGAATCCCTTCTACCCGGAGGTGCTGCACGCCTTCAGCACCCGGCTGCAGGGGTTGGGAAAGCAGCTGTTGTTCTTTTCCGTCACGCCCGAGCACAGCGTCGACGAGGTGATCCGCCGCGTCCTTCAATACCGCGTCGAGGGCGCGGTCATCACCTCGGCGACGCTATCGTCGGAAGCCGTGGTCGAGTGCCGCCGGGCGCGGCTGCCGGTGCTGCTGTTCAACCGCCTTGTCAATGATTCCAACGTCAACGCCGTGGTTTGCGACAACCTGGCGGGCGGGCGGTCGGTGGCCGACCTGCTGCATCGGGCGGGGCACCGGCGGTTCGCCTATATCACCGGCATTGAGAACACCTCCACCAACGTGGACCGTCAGCACGGCTACTGCCAGTGGCTGGCGGAGCAGGGCGAAAGCGATGTCATTATCGAGCCGGGAAACTACAGTTACCAGGGCGGACGGGAGGCGGCGAAGCGGCTCATGCTGCGGTCCGATCCGCCGGACGCTATCTTCTGCGCCAACGACATCACCGCGCTGGGCGCGCTGGATGCGATTCGCCGCGAGTTGGGGCTGCGTGTGCCCGAAGACGTCTCGGTGGTCGGCTTCGACGATATTCCCACGGCGAAATGGCCAGCCTATGATCTGACCACGGTCCGCCAACGGATCAACCGCATGACGGCGCGCTCCCTCGACATCCTGGTGAGCCATCTGGACAACCCGGCGCTGGCGGCCGAGACGCACGCCGAGCCGGGAATGCTGATCGTGCGGGGAACCACGCGCATTAAAGTGTGATCGACAACCACAAGCGCCGCGGCGGGTATTTCGCTCGGCCGTCGTCGTGCCGCGCTGGCCGCAATTGGAACCAAAAACGGAACCAAATTCAAAATTAGTGCGGAACCAAATTTGCTAACTCATTGAAGATAATGGTGCCGGCTGCAGGATTCGAACCCGCGGCCACCTGATTACAAATCAGGTGCTCTACCAACTGAGCTAAGCCGGCCCATCATCGGGGCGCGCCGTCCGATCCCGCTGGACAGCCAGGGGTAACACTGGCCGGTTCATTCGCGCGGGCGGGCGGAACGTGGAGCGGAACCTAAGCATCCGGGGCGCTGCCTGCAAGTGTTCTTTTCGCTGGTTTTGAGGGTTTCTCCCCTTCGTCCGTGGGCGTTCAGACCGATAGCGATCAGCGCCGGCGTTTCTTGGCGCCGTCCTTGCCTGGCCGGTTGGGCCGGTCGTAGGGCGCCCGGCGTTCCCGGCGCTGGGTGGTTTTCGTCGTCTCCAGATCCTGTTCGGCCTGGAGCTTCTGGAAATTCTCCCAGCGCCGCGTTTCCAGACTGCCTGCCGCCAAGGCCGCCTGCACGGCGCAGCCCGGTTCCTGTTGATGGGTGCAGCGGGAAAAGCGGCAGGCGGCCATCAGGGCGGCAATGTCGGCAAACGCCTGGCTCAATCCGATGCTGATCCCGGTCAAGTTCAGTTCGCGGATGCCCGGGCTGTCCAGCAGCAGGCCGCCCTGGGACAGCAGATGAAGCGAGCGGTGGGTGGTGGTGTGGCGACCCTTGGCGTCGTCTTGTCGAATGCTGCCGGTGGCCTGCCGTTCTTCGCGCAACAGGCTGTTGATTAAGGTGGACTTTCCGGTGCCCGAGGAGCCCATCAGGGCGATAGTTTGCCCCGCGCCGCACCACTGCAACAGCGCGACGACCGCGTCCGGGTCCGTGGCGTTGAGCAGTTCCACCGGCAGTTCCTCGCCCAGTTCCGCCACCGCCCGCAGATAGGGCTTGGGGTCGTCGCAGAGATCGGCTTTGGTCAGCAGCAGCACCGGGGTGACGGCGGATTCATGGGCCAGCGCCAAATAGCGCTCCAACCGGGAGAGGTTGAAGTCCTGGTTACAGGAGGTGACGATGAAAAGCGTGTCGACATTGGCGGCAATCAGCTGCACGGCGTTGGCGTCGCTGGGCAGTTTGCGCTTGAACAGACTTTTGCGGCGCAGCACGCGCTGTAACTGACCGCTGTCGCGCTCCAGCAGCACCCAGTCGCCCACCGTCGGCCGGTCTTGGCGATCGCCCTTGGTGAACTTGCCGGCCAGTTGCAGGCGCCGCGTGCCCGAGGGGGCCGACAGGGTGATTTCCTGGCCATTGTGCGCCATGATCCGGGCCGGTTGGCTCTGGGCCAATTCCGTCGGGTCAAGCTGATCGCAATAGAAGCCGGACCACCCCAGGTCGGCCAGCGCGTTGCCCGCCTCGGACGGCGTGGGCGTCTGGGCTTGGCGCGCCGGCGGGACGTCCGACGGGTCGGTCTTTTCAGTCACAATTGTTGTTCATTCTTATCAACTCCCAGGCGCTGGCGGTCTTGTCCTAGTTTCACCTCCGAGAGTCGGATCGGTTCAGCCGATTGGCGGGGTGAACGGCGAAGGAAGAAGCGCGCCGCGCTTCCACTCTGTCGTGAATCATCCTCTAGCCATAGCCTAAGCAGCGGCGGGCCTCCAGCTTTCTTGTTCACTGCCCAAGGACACCCGCCCATGCCAGAGCTTGCGTTGCTTCCGATGACAGCCGCCCATGGCCAGGCGGTGTTGGCGATCTATCAGGAGGGGCTGGATTCAGGTCTTGCGTCGTTCCGGCAAAAGGCCGGGTCTTGGCAAGATTGGGATCGCCAGCATTTGGCGGTCTGTCGCTGGGTGGCCCTGGACGACCGCGAAACGGTGCTGGGCTGGGCCGCTTTATCGCCCTATTCCAGCCGCGCCGACTATGCCGGCGTGGCGGAAGTTTCGATCTATGTGGCGCGGGCCCGGCGCGGCCAAGGTCTGGGAGGGCGGTTGCTGGGCCAGTTGATCGACAGCGCGGAAGCGGCGGGCCTATGGACGCTTCAGGCCGGAATTTTCCCGGAAAACGCGGCGTCGGTCGGCCTGCATCAAGCCCATGGCTTTCGGATCGTCGGCTGCCGGGAAAAGATCGGCCGCAGCCTTGCCGGCCCTGGCCCGGCCCCGGGCCGCTGGCGCGACGTGCTGCTGCTTGAGCGGCGCAGCCGGATCGTCGGGCGGGGCTAACCCGCCGCCGCCCGGGTTTTGTGACGCGCCGCCTGGCTTTGGCGGCGCGTCAGGTAAGCGGCCCCGGACGGCAGCGGCGATTACAGGACCTTCAAGTCCCGCGCCGTGGCGTCCAGCGCCAGAGTCAACTTGTCGATCAGGCTGTCAATTTCCTGCACCGTGATGATCAGCGGCGGCGACATCACCATGGCGTCGCGCACGGCGCGCAGCATGATGCCGTTGGCCACGCAGTGGTCGCGGCAGCGTGCGCCAACCGCGCCATCGTTCTCGAAGCGCTCCCGGGTTTGCTTGTTCTTGACCATTTCCACCGCGCCGATCAGTCCGATCGACCGGACCTCGCCAACCAGGGGATGATCCTTCAGGCCCGCCAGCCGCTTGGCCAGGTGAGGACCGGTGACGGTTTCGATCTGCGCCAGATAGCCGCCTTCCTCGATCAACTGAATGTTCTTCAGCGCGACCGCGCAGGCCACCGGATGGCCGGAATAGGTATAGCCGTGGAAGAACTCGCCGCCCCGGTCAATCAGGGTCTTGCCGATTTTGTCGCTGACCGCGACGGCCGACAGCGGCTGGTAGCCCGAGGTGATGCCCTTGGCCATGGTCATCATGTCCGGCCGGATGCCGAAGGTCTGGCAGCCGAACATCTTGCCGGTGCGGCCAAATCCGCAAATCACCTCATCGGCGATGATCAGCACATCATATTGCCGGCAGATGCGCTGAATCTCCGCCCAGTAGCCGGCGGGCGGAATGATCACGCCGCCGGCGCCCTGAATCGGTTCGCCGATGAACGCAGCAACCTTGTCGGCGCCGATCTCGAGGATTTTCTCCTCCACCGCCTTGGCCGCCTTGATGCCAAATTCCTCCGGCGTCATGTCGCCGCCCAGGTCGTACCAATAGGGCGGGGTGACGTGATGGATGCCGGGCAGCGGCAGGCCGAAGCCTTCCTGCATGGCGGTCATTCCGCCCAGCGAAGCCCCGGCCAAGGTCGAGCCGTGGTAGGCCAGATTGCGGCTGATAAAGTGGGTTTTCTCTGGTTTTCCCGCTTGGTTCCAGTAGAAGCGCACCATCCGCATGACGGTGTCGTTGGATTCCGAACCCGAAGAGCCGTAGAAAATGTAATCCAAGCCTTTCGGGGTTAGGCTGGAAAGTTTTTCCGCCAGTTCGACCGTCGGCGGCGTGGTGGTTTTGAAGAAGGAGTTATAGTAGGGCAACTCTTTCATTTGCTCGTAGGCCACCTGGGCCAATTCATCCCGGCCATAGCCAAGGTTGACGCACCAGAGTCCGGCCATGCCGTCGAGAATTTTATTGCCCTCGGAATCGGTCAGAAACACCCCCTTGGCGGAGGTGATGATGCGCGCACCGTCCCCGTCGACCTTGATCTGCTTATAGTCGGTAAAGGGGGCCAGGTGGTGGCGGACGTCCAGATCCTTCCAACGCTGGGTGGAATTGCGCACGGTTTGTTCGCTCATGGGAGATCTTTCTTCAAAGCTCTTGGTGAATAATGTTCGTCACGGCAAAGGATCGTCCGGACCAGGGCGTCGCGGCCCGGGGCGGGACAGCCAGGCGGCTCCGATCACTTTCTAGGGCGTGAAATCAATCCGTGCGCAGACGATCAACACCTCGTCCCATCGGGAGCGGCTTGAAATTTTTATCGGGTGACCCCCGCTATTCAATAACCAAGGCGTGAACATGGCGATAGCTTGGGGCAAAGGGGGAAATCTTGCAACAACGGCGACCTGAACGGCCGCCGGCTTACCACAGTTGCGGTAGGCCAGCGGGCTCGTCGCGGGGGCCGGCGGCCGGTCGGCGGCGGCCCGGTGGGCAATCCCGGTGGGAAATTCCGGTGGAAGCGGCGGCGGTTGCGTTAGCCGCCGGTGGTGCTCATGAAACGGGCGCCGTTGGAGGAGGTCATCACGCCCTTGTCGCGGTCGATGATGAAGTCGTGGCCCTTGGGCTTTTTGTCGATGGCGTCGCGAATCGCCTGGGCCAGCACCCGGTCGTCGTCGCTGGCCCGCAAGACGCCGCGCAGGTCGGCTGAATCTTCCTGCCCCAGGCAGAGATAGAGCGTGCCGGTACAGGTCAGGCGCACCCGGTTGCAGCTTTCACAAAAATTGTGGGTCAGCGGCGTGATGAAGCCGATGCGTCCGCCGGTTTCCTGGCAGCGAAGATAGCGCGCCGGGCCGCCGGTGCGGTGGCTGCTTTCCACCAAGGTCCAGCGTTCCGCCAGATCCTGCTGCAGTTGGGACAGCGGATAGTACTGGTCGAGCCGCGCTTCGTTGCCAATGTCGCCCATGGGCATCACTTCGATGAAGGTCAGGTCGAACCCTTCATCGCCGCAGTACTGCACCAGCTGGTGGATTTCATCGTCGTTGACGCCCTTCACCGCGACACAGTTCAGCTTGATGGCGATTCCCGCCTTCTTGGCGGCTTGCAGCCCGGCCATGACCTTGTCGAATTTGCCCCAGCGGGTGATTTCCAAAAACTTGTCGGCTTGGAGAGTGTCCAGCGACACGTTGAGGCGTTGCACACCGCAGGCCGCCAAATCATTGGCGTAGCGCGAGAGCTGGGAGCCGTTGGTGGTCAAGGTCAGTTCGTTTAACTGGCCGGACTCGAGATGGCGCGACAGCCGTTTGATCAGCCACATGATGTCCCGGCGCACCAGAGGTTCGCCGCCGGTCAGGCGAAGTTTCTTGACGCCCAGGTGGACGAAGCTGCTGCACAGCCGGTCCAGTTCCTCCAGTGAAAGCACCTCGGACTTTGGCAGGAAGGACATGTTCTCCGACATGCAATAGACGCAGCGAAAATCACAGCGGTCGGTGACGGAAACCCGCAGGTAGTCAATCATGCGCTCGTAGGGGTCGATGAGCGGCAGGACAGATTGGCCGTCGGGGCTCGGATAATTCATTCAACTCTCCCACGGGGCTGGCGTTCGCCCGAAAGCCGGATCGGTCTAACCGGCATCACTTGGTGAGGCCGTTTGCACCGTGACCTGGCCTCTGATCCATCTGTTGGCGGGTGATCAACCACAGGGTGGAAGCGCAGAGCGCTGCCTTCTTGCTCGATCACTCGCGCGTTTTTTTCCGACTCCTCGGCCTCCCTTTCCTGGGGGAGGACGCGCGCCGGAAGCGTTGTTCCCATTCGAGCATAACGCTTGCGAGATGAAAAGAGCCAATGTCGCGCGAACGCATTTTCGCGCCGCCGATCCGGCGGTCGGCAAGCGGATCACCGGGGCGTTTCGGTTATCGCCGCTCGGGCCGGCGCAGCAGCAGAATGCCGGCGGGGTCCTCGCGGCGCGCCCGGGCGTCCAGGTCGGCCAACGGCTCGATCACCACTTGCAAGTAATGGGCGGTGGCGTTGATCACCCTCTCGCCATCGAGGGCGATGGCGGTGTGGCCTTTCCAGTAGATCAGATCGCCGGCCCGCGGGCGGCTGTCGGCGGGCAGGCGCCGCCCGGTGCGGTCGTCGGCGGCCTGCTGGTCGGTGTCGCGATGCAGCGCCAGACCGCAGGCGGCGTGGCTCAATTGCAGCAGCGCGGAGCAGTCCAGACCCAAGCTCGAGCGCCCGGCCCAGACATAGGGCGCGCCGAGAAATTTGCGCGCCACAGCGACCGGGCTTTCCAGCCAGTCGCCGATTTCGCGCAGGTGCGGCAGGAAAATCCAGCCGCCGGAGGCCAGTTCGCCGTAGCCGTTTTTCTCGCCTATAAGGGTAACAGGGGTGGTGCAGTGATAAAAACCTTGCGGCGCGGCCTTCAAGCGGGGTTCCGGTTGGATCGGGCTGCGCAGCGCGGCCAACCAGTGGGTTGGAGGGGGCGTTGGCGGGGCCAGGAGAGAGTGGGCCAGGTAGCCGACATAGCCGTCCAGCTCGCTCTGCACCCAGGCCCAGCCGTTGCGACGCTCAAACACCCGAAGCCGTTCCCCCGCCATCAGTTGACTATCCAGTTCCGCACGCTCATCGGGCCGGGGGCGCAGGCCCGCCAGGCCCCAGGGGACGGTCGGGGAAAGCTCGGCGGTGTCGCCGTCGACGAAGCGGTCGGCCCGTACCTGGCCGCGAAGTCGGGCATCCGCCAGGTCGTCGCGGTAGGCGAAAAGACGCCGATCAAGTTGCGTGTCCAGTTGGGTCATCAGGGCGGGACTTTCTCCTTGGGCCGGGCGGCCCGGATGTGCGTCAGATTGCCGGTTCAAATTTTCCTCAGACTGCTCCTATAGTGTGAAATTGATCAATAAAAATTAGCAAGCGAATGAGATGCTTGACTTTCCTGCAGAGGAAGGTAGTAGGACCCGAGTTGTTACAAAAAGCCAGAGGCGAAGGACGGCACGATGAATCTTTCTAAAATTGCGCTATACGGCGGTGCGGTTGCCGTGGTGGGCCTGGTGGCCGTGGGGCTCAATTTGCTGCAGAAAGTGTCGGAGGCGCCACAAAGCTCCGCCGCGTCATCGGCTGCGACGTCGACGGTGACGTCGGCTGAAAAATCCGGCCCCCTGCTGATCGACGCCAAGGACCCGCTGCTGGTGTCGATGGGCGCGCAGATCTACGCCAACAACTGTTCGTCCTGCCACGGCGCCAATCTGGAGGGACAACCGGACTGGCGTAAGCGGGGCGCGGACGGGCTGCTTCCGGCGCCGCCGCACGACGAGAACGGGCATAGCTGGCATCACGCCGACGCGCTGTTGTTCGCGCTGACCAAGGACGGTCCGGCGGCGCAGGCTGGCGGCGACTACAAAAGTTCCATGCCCGGTTTTGGCGGCATCTTGAACGATGCGGAGATCGAGGCGGTGCTGGCCTACATCAAGTCGCGGTGGCCGGAAGAGGTGCAACAGCGGCAAAACGACGTGTCCCGCCGCTATAGCGCCGGCGGCTGAGGCGGGGGCGCTATAGCGTCGAAACGCCCAACGTTGTTTGCCCAAGTTGATCCGCGTTGATCGGCCTGGATTCGCCTCTTAATCCGCCGATCACAGGGCTAGCCTTGGGGGTCGCGATCCTTTTCCGCCAGCGCCGCCAGCCGCAGTTCCTCATCGGCGCTTTGTTCGGCGCGTTCCCGCAGGTCATCCTCGGTGGTGCGGGTTCGCGGCCGCTGGCCCAGGGCGAAGGGGTTGTTGGGATCATTGAACTCGGCCTCTATGCGGCAGTTTTCACACATCTGAATGCGCTTGACCCGCTCGGGATCCATGAACATCGAATGCTTGCCGCCCAGTTTCTCGACGATCCGGTCGATTGACTGCTTGACCCCGAAGGGGGTGCCGCAGGTGATGCATTCAAAAGGCTCGGCCTCGTTGAGCGTCACCGCGCTGCGCGCCTGACTGGTGAAATTGAAGCGGGGGATCAGGGTGATTACCTTTTCCGGGCAGGCGCTTTTGCACAGGCCGCATTGAACACAGGCTTCTTCCTGGAACCCCAGCCAGGGCTTGTCGGGGTTGTCCTGCAGCGCCCCGGTCGGGCAGGTGGCGACACAAGCCAGGCAGAGGGTGCAGCCGTTGGTCGCGACCTCGACCGCGCCGAAGGGCGCGCCCTTGGGCAGGGGCAAAAGATCAATCGACCGGGGCGCGACGGCGTGGAGGTGGCGCAGAGCCAGCAGCGTGCGGGCGCGTTTTTCACCCAACGGCAGGAATTGCCCCGGCGTGATGGCGGGTTGCGCCGGCAGATCGTAGAGCGCGGCCTCCACCGCTTCCGGGTCCTGTTGGTCCAACAGATGAAGGCGGCCGCCGCCGTGGCCCAAGCCTTCCAGCACCGCCTCGCTCAGCGCCATTTGGCTGGCCAACGCCCCCAGGTCTTCCGGCTGGCGCGGGTTGGCCAGGAACAGGATCTGCTCGGCGCCATAGCCCAGCATGGCCAGCAGGAAGTCCAACCCGACTTGCGTCACTTGATTGACCGCCAGCGGCAGGACGGCGGCCGGCAGCCCCCGGCCCAGGCGGGCGATCAGGGAGATCATCTGGTTGCCATGGTCGGTATCATGCAGCAGCAGCCGCGGCCGCTGGCCCCCGGCCTTGCCATAAGCTGTCACCAGCAGCTTGCCGCGCTCGATCAGTGAGACGCCGCCCGGCAGGTCGTAGTGGGCCGCGCCGGTCGGGCAGACCGCTGCGCAGTGGCCGCAGCCGCCGCAAAGATGTGGATCAATGGCCACCACATCGCCGTTCGGCTGAACGGCGCCGGCCGGGCAGACATCAAGGCAGCGGGTGCAGCCGGTCTGTTTGTTCCGGCTGTGGGTGCAGAGTTCGGTCTTGAAGTTGATGTAGCGGGGCTTGGAAAATTCGCCCACCAGATCGCGCAGTTCCAGCACCGCGGCTTGAACGGCGAGGGGGTTTTTCGGGTCGGGCCGGAAATAGCCGTCGCGCTTTTCGTGGCCGACAAACAGCGGCGGGTCGCCGGACAGATCCAAAATCAGGTCGCACCGGCTGGCCGCGCCGTCTTGCGCCGGTCCAAAGGCGAGCGCCCGGCGCGATGACGGCAGGGCCGCGGCGTGGCCGTTGACCGTAACGCCGAACTGACCCAGATATCCGCTTGCCTGGACAATCCGGCCGAGGAACAGCGGCACCTCGATCACGTCGGGGGGGAGAATATCCGCCGCCTGGGTGAGAAGGACGGTCACTTCCAACCGGTCGCTGAGTTGCTTGGCGACCTCCAGAGCCTGCGCGTCGCGCCCGTAGACCAGGCAGACTCCCTTGGAATCGAAGGCGACGGTGGGGGTCGGGGTCGGCTCGACGCTGGCGGCGGCGGCCAGGGCCGCCAGCTTGGGCAGGCTGTCCTCGCCCTGGGCCGACCAGCCGGCCATTTCTCGCCAGTTGAAAAAGGACAGCGCGTGATCCGGGGCTTCTTCCGCGGCGATTTCGGCAAACAGCGGGGCCTCTTGGGTGCAGGCCACCAGCAGGGGATCGCCGGATCGCAAGGCGGTTTGAAAATTCCCCAGTTGCGCCCGGCAGAGCTGGCTGTTGATCTCCAGGTCGCCGTCGCCGCCGAGTTTGTGACAGGCCTGCGCCAGCTTGTCGCCATCCAGCGCAATAGTGCCCTCGCAGTTGCAGGCCAGGACCCGCTTTCCGCCTAACTTCATGCCGTTCACTCCCGAGCCGCGCCAGCCAGAACCTGGGGTCAGGGCAAAACCGCGCGACCATCGCCTGCGTGTGTTTTTTTGTCGATTCGATAGAGCCCTACCGCTTCTGCGGGATGCCTTTGCCAAAGGTTTGCCGCTGGTGACCGGATTGGCTTCTTGACCGGGGCGGGTTTTTTTTACCTCTTTCCCAAGCGAATCTTTTTCCATTCCGGCGAGTCTAGGCGCAGCGGCCGCCGAACGCATGTGAAAAGTCTTTGATTGCTGTGGAACAAGTGGCCGGGAGCGTGCGGTCGAGGTCAAAAGCCCGGCGGCCGCGGCGCCACCCAGGACTGAGCCTCCCGGACCGAGCCTGCCGGACCTGGCCTTCCCGACCGGGCCTCCCCGACCGGGGCGAGCAGTCTTGATGAACCGGTGAAACTATACCATTGTCCCAAAATTGGACGACAGCAGCGCGGCGCGTCCGGCCTGGGGGCCGCGCCAAGGGGGATCGGTGAATGAATGAACGGGAAGAGTGGCCGCTGACCCCTGGCGCGGCGCGCGATTTACTCCCCGCCGCTGATCTGATGACCACCAAGGAAGTGGCGGTCTATCTGCGGATCAAGGAGCGCCGTGTGTACGAGTTGCTGCGGCAAAAGGAGATTCCGGCCAGCCGGGTTACCGGCAAGTGGCTGTTTCCGCGCGCGCTGATCGACCTTTGGTTGACCCGCAATCTGGCGGGACAGGGCCCAGAAGCGCCGCCGCCGCCGCCGGTGATCGCGGGCAGCCAGGATCCCTTGCTGGACTGGGCGGTGCGCGAAAGCGGCTGCGGTTTGGCGCTGCTTCCCGGCGGTTCCCTGGAGGGGCTGCAGCATTTTTCGGCGGGCCAGGCGCTGGTGGCTGGCCTGCATCTTTATGAGCCCGGCGACGATTCGGAGGGCAAATCAACCGATCCGGCCGGCGCCAACACCTTCAACAAGGCCACCGTGGCGGTTACCTTCGCGGGCCAGCCGTTGGTGCTGTTGGAATGGGCCAAACGTCGCCAGGGCCTGGTGGTCGCCAAGGACAACCCGTTGAAGCTGCAGGGCATCGCCGACCTGGCCGGTGACGGGGTTCGCTTGATCCAGCGGCAGCGCACCGCAGGCAGCCAACTGCTGCTGGCTCATCTGCTGGGACAGGCGTCACTGGAGATCGGCGATCTGGCAACCCTGGCGACACCGGCGCGCAGTGAAATAGATCTGGGACTGGCGGTGTTGGAAGGCCGGGCTGACGCCGGGCTGGCCATCGAGGCGGTGGCCCGCGCGCTCAAGCTGGGCTTTGTCCCGCTGTTTGAAGAACGCTATGACCTGCTGATCCGGCGGCGGGACTATTTCGAGGCGCCTTTTCAGCAGCTCATGACTTTTACGGGCAGCGCGGCCTTTCGCGACCGCGCCGCCAGCATGGGGGGCTATGATATTTCAGCCATGGGTCGGGTGCAGTTCAACGGGCCCTGACCGATAGGCCAGACCCCCGTTGTCAGGCGGCCCGCCGGGTAAGCGGGGCCGAGGTTGGCCGCTTCTTTTTCCGCAAGACGCGCCCCAGGAATTGGAAGAATGCCCGCCCGTACCTGTGCAGCGCCTTGGATTGCTGAAGACGCCCTTCGGCGATGTAGCGCATCAATTTCTGATGGGAGATGGCTTCATAGCGCTCAAAAGGTGCCATGAAATCGACCGAAGCGGCGTGCTGTGGCGAGGCCGCACGCTGCTTGGCAGACGCGGGCTTGGCAGATTCGGGTTGGTCAGACGGGGTGGTGTGAGATGCCATGGGGAAACCTCCAGAAAAAAAGATGGAAGGCGTTTCGATCCCTGGAGCGCGCCCGATAGCGGAAGAAGCGCTTGGCGCTTCGGTTCTGTCGTGACTCGCCCGCCAATAATTTTGAAAAGTGCCGGCCGCAGTCTTTGCTGCGTTGCAACAAATATAGGTCAGCATTACTGACTTATCAATAGAAAATTTCCTGCCCGAAACGCACAGCACCTTTTAATTTCAGTCGCCTTAATCTCAGTCGCCGGGCCGGGACCGGGACCGGAACCGGAACCGGGGCTGCGGCGGGCGGGCCGGCCCGGTTTGTCGGCCGGTTAGTTGGCGCTGGGAAAGAAGAGCTGGGCCCCATTGCGCTTATAGGCGGCAATGGCTTGCTGTCCGTCGTTCGACACCAGCCAATTGATAAAGGCCTGGCCTTCCTTGACCTTGGTTTGCGGGCAGGCCTGGGGGTTCACCAGGATCACACCGTAGGGATTAAACAGCCGGGCGTCGCCCTCACTGACGATTTTCAAACCCGCCTTGTTGCGAAAGGCCAGCCAGGTGGCCCGGTCGCTCAGGGTGTAGGCGCCCATGGCGGCGGCGGTGTTGAGGGTCGCGCCCATGCCCGAGCCGGTTTCCCGGTACCACTGGCCGCTGGCGGCTTGCGGATCGATCGCGGCGGCCGCCCAAAGTCCCCGCTCTTTCTTGTTGGTGCCGCTGTCGTCGCCGCGTGAGGCAAAGGGGGCGGCCGTCCGGGCCAGCTTGCGCAGCGCGTCGGTAACGTCCTTGTCGCCGGCCACACCTGCCGGGTCTTCTGTCGGACCGACCAGCACGAAATCGTTGTACATCAAGCTGTAGCGTTTGACGCCCTTGCCGGCGGCGACAAAAGCCTCTTCCGAGGGGCGGTGATGCACCAGCAGGACATCGGCGTCACAGTTGCCGGCCAGACGCAGGGCCTGGCCCGTGCCGACAGCCACCACCCGCACCGCGATGCCGCTTTTTTCGGTAAATTTCGGCAGCAACTGATCGAACAGCCCGGAATTCTGGGTTGAGGTGGTGGAAGCCACGACGATGTGAGGCGTCTGCGCCCGACCGGCGGCGCTCAGGCCCTGCGACCCGGCCAGCACAAGTGCAAGCAGCAGCGCGCTGCGGCCGAAGTGGTTGAAGGCTCGGTTCTGTTTGTTCATGTCGGATCTGCCTGTTGAAATTAAGTCGACCAAAGCAGCTCTCCGGCCAAAAAGGCGCGGCCTTCCGGGCTGCTGGGTTGGGAGAAGAAGTCTTTGGCCGCGCTGCATTCGCGCACCCGACCCTGGTGGAGAAAGATGATCTCGTCGGCCAGCCGGTGGGCTTGGCCCAGGTCGTGGGTGGTCATGATGATCTTGCAGCCCTGGTGATGAAGATCCTGGATCAGCTCTTCCACCGCGCGGGTGGCGCTCGGGTCAAGGCTGGCGGTGGGTTCATCGAGAAACAGCACCTGCGGCTGCAGCGCCCAGACCCGCGCCAGCGCCAGGCGTTGCTGCTCACCACCCGACAGCAGGCGGGCGGGCTGTCCGGCTTGTCGCGCCAGCCCGCAATGGGCCAGGGCCGCATCGCGCCGCCGCCGCCGTTCTTCGCCCCCGATTCCCTTCAACGCCAGCGCATGGTCGAGATTGGCGGCCACCGAGCGGCGCAGCAGCACCGGTTTCTGGAACACCAGGGCCTGCTGGGCGGTTGCCGCGTCAGTTGGAACCTGCCAGTCAATCCGTCCGCTGCTGGGTGAAAGCAACCCGTGGGACAACCGCAACAGCAGGGATTTTCCGGCCCCGTTGGGCCCCAGAATGATGCTGCGGCTGTTTGGCGTGAAGGTCAGGTTGACGCGGTCAAGCAACTGTCGCCCCCCGACCTGGTAGCCAAGGTCGATCAGCCGGCCCGGCAGCAGCGCGCGCCGGTTCTGTGGCCTGCCGTCCGGCGCCGGTGGGCGCTTGTCGTTTGGCGGACTTTCGTCGTTCATGGCTTGTGGTTCTTCATGGCTCGTCGCGCAAACCGGCGCGCAGCGGCGGCGCTTCGCTGTGCTGCTTTGCCCATTCTCCCAGCAGGTGGGCGCCGGCGTTGACGGTCAGCGACAGGATAATCAGTAGCAGCCCCAGCCCCAAGGCCAGGGGCAGGTCGCCCTTGCTAGTTTCCAGGGCGATGGCGGTGGTCATCACCCGGGTCAGGTGGTCAATGTTTCCGCCGACGATCATCACGGCGCCTACCTCAGCGCTGGCCCGGCCAAACCCGGCCAGGATGGCGGTCAGCAGCGAAAAGCGTCCATCCCAAAGCAGGGTCGGTATGGCCCGCATCCGCGACGACCCCAAGGAAAGCAACTGCTCGGAATATTCGCTCCAAAGATCGGCGATCACCTGCCGGGTCAAGGCCGCGACGATGGGGATGATCAACAGGGTTTGGGCAAGGATCATCGCCGTCGGGGTGAACAGAAGTCCCAGGGTGCCAAGCGGCCCGCTTCGCGACAGCAGCAGATAGACCACCAGTCCGACGACCACCGGCGGCAATCCCATGAAGGCGGTGAGGCACACCGACAGCAGACGCCGTCCCGGGAATCGCAGCAACGCCGTCGCCGCGCCGAGCGGCAGGGCGATCAACGAGGCCAAAACCACGGCGCTGATGCTGACTTGCAGCGAGAGGCCGACAATCTCCCACAGGCGGGGATCAAAAGACCACAGCAGCGCCGCGGCGGAACGGAGAGACTCGCCAAACATTGGTTATCCAATTCATTCTGCGTTTATATGCATTATCATGCGTAATTTTCCCAATCAAGAATCAGAACCGAATTCTTGCAGGTGTAACTACCCGATTTGTGAGAAGGTAAAATGATCGCCGGGAAAACAAGGCCGCTTGTACTCTTTCCAGAGCGGGTCCAGATTGTTGGGTCCAGATTGATGTGGGCGCGCTGGCGCGCCGCGCGGCTTGCATCGCGCCAGGTTCGGGATCGGACAGACTTTGATCGGAAAGGTGACGCAAAAAGGTGGAACAGGCAGGCGACAAGCAACGCGCGGGGCCGGACGATGGGCAGACGGCGCGTCGGAAGGGTCCGGCCGCAGCGGCGGGCGACGGCCCGCCAAGCCCTAAAGGTAAAGCCAAGATCAGCGACCCCGAGGTGCTGGCGGAATTTCTGCTGCGCCCCGATCCGGCGCGCCCCGACCTGACCGAACGGCTGCGCGGGCTGGACCAGGATGGCCAGGAGACCGAAACGCTGGTGGTGGTGGAGCGCCCGCTGACCCTCTATCTCAACCGCCAGGAAATCGTCACCATGATGACCATCGGGGATCATCCCGAATATCTGGCGGTCGGCTTCCTGTTGAACCAGAACATGCTGCGCCCCGACGATGTGATCACCGCCATCGACTATGAGGAAGATCTGGAGGTGGTGGTGGTGCGCACCGAGCGGGAAACCAACTATGAAGAAAAGCTGAAAAAGAAGGTTCGCACGTCGGGCTGCGCCCAAGGGACGGTTTTTGGCGATCTGATGGACAAGTTCGCGGAGATCGAGCTGGACCGGAATACGCGGCTGCACACCTCCTGGCTTTATGAATTGACCCGCAAGATCAACGGCGTACCAAGTCTCTATCTATCGGCGGGGGCGATTCACGGCTGTGCTCTGTGCTTGCAGGACAGACCGTTGATCTATGTCGAGGATGTCGGGCGTCACAATGCGGTCGACAAGATTGCCGGCTACATGTTCCTGGAAGGGATTTCGCCTCAGGACAAAATCTTTTACACCACCGGTCGCTTGACCTCAGAAATGGTTATCAAGACGGTGCAGATGCAGGTGCCGATTCTGGTCTCGCGCTCCGGCTTCACCGCCTGGGGGGTTGATCTTGCCCGGCAGGCGGGCTTGACTTTGATCGGCCGGGCCAAGGGGCGGCGCTTCCTGGCCCTGTCCGGCTATGAGCGCCTGGTGTTTGACAGCCGGAAGGACGCCGAAGACGCGCGGCGTGACAGTGACACACAGGCACGCAACGCCAATCAGGGAAAGGGCGGGGATGAGTGATAAGCAGGGCAGCGCCAACGAGACAATCTGTGGGGTTCTTCTGGCCGGCGGGTTATCCCGTCGCATGGGCGGCGGCGACAAGAGCCTACAGATCATCGACGGCAAGCCGATCCTGGATCGGGTGATCAGCCGCGCCGCGCCGCAGGTCGACAAGCTGGTGCTCAACGTCAATGGCGACGCGTCGCGCTTCGCCGCCTATGACCTACCCATCGCCCCCGACCCGATCGAGGGGTTCGCCGGGCCGCTGGCCGGGGTCCTGGCGGGAATGAACTGGGCGGCGGACCATCTGCCGAATTGCCAGACGATCGTCACCTTCGCCACCGATGCGCCCTTCGTGCCGGTTGACCTGGTGGTCTGCCTCAAGGCCGAGCAGGAAGCCCAATGCGCCACCTTGGCCTGCGCGGCGTCCAACGGGCGCAATCATCCGGTCTTTGCGCTCTGGCCGCTGGCGCTGCGCGCCGACCTGCGCAAGGCGTTGCTTGAAGAGGGGGTGCGCAAGGTCGATGTCTTTACCGCCCGCTATAGCCAGGCGGTTGTGGCCTGGCCGACCCTGCCGTTCGATCCCTTTTTCAATGCCAATCGACCCGAGGACCTGAAACAAGCCGAACAGGTCCTGCGCAATGCCCCAGGCGTCACGCGCCAGGGATGAGCAACGCCAGGCATGAACAATGCCAGGGATTTGCGGCGCTGTTGCGGTCGGACAGCGCGGGGCGTTTTCCGACCGCACCCCGATGCGCCGTCCGGGGTGCGGTCTTCGTCGCCGTGATCCCGTCAGCCGTTTACTCGAACGAAAGGTAGCATTGCTTGTCCTCGATTGTTGACCAAACCAAAAAAGAGCGCGCCGAGACTCGCGTGCTCATCCTGCACGACGATCCTTCCGCTTATTTCGATCAGCTCCGCGCGCGCTTTCCTGAAACCTCCTTTGCCTTGGCCCGGCCGGGAGAGGCGGCGGCAACGCTGCTGGACCGGGTGCGTCCCACGGTGGCCTTTGCCGTGCGCTGCCCCAGTCAGCCGCTGTCCTTGCGGCGCGACGTGGCGGCCCATCCCGGGCTGCGCTGGTTTCAAAACGCCGGCGTGGGGGTCGAGCCGCTGCTGGCTTGCGCCCACAAGGAGTTGCTGCTGACCAATGCGGTCGGGGTGTTGAGCGGCCATCTCGCCGAAACGGTTATCGGCGCTTTGCTGGCGCTCAATTTAGGCCTTCCCGCCTATGCCCGCCAGCAGCAGGCCAGAACCTGGGAAGCCCGTCCCTTTACCGGACTGGCCGGCAAGACCCTGGCGCTGATCGGGCTCGGCGGCGTGGGCCGGGCGGTTGCCGCCCGGGCGCAGGCGCTGGGGCTGCGGGTGATCGGGGTCAATCGCTCGGGCCGGGCGGTGCCGGAGGTGGCGCAGGTCTATCCGGTAAGCCGGCTGGGCGAGGTGGTGGCCCAGGCCGACTTTCTTTCCCTTCACACCGTCTCCACCCCCCAGACCCGTCATTTGATATCCGCCGAGCTGCTTGACGCGATGAAGCCGACGGCCTTTTTGCTCAACACCGCCCGTGGCGCGATCGTCGATGAAGCGGCGCTGATCGACAGGTTGCGCCGCAAGACCATCGCCGGCGCCTACCTGGATGTTTTCGAGGTCGAGCCGCTTCCGCAAGACAGCCCCCTGTGGGCGATGGAAACGGTTATCCTGACCCCGCACTGCGCCGATTCGGTGACCAATTGGCAGGTTGAAATGGCCGATTTCTTTGCCGACAACCTGGCCCGCTGGTTGGCGGGAAAGCCGTTGAAAAACGTCGTCGATCCGGCCCGCGGGTACTGACGGCGCGTCAGTCCGGGCCGGTCCGGTCTGGGTCGGTCCGGGTTGGTGGGGGGCTATTTGGCCCGCCGGGCGTCGGCCAGCTGTTGCATCAGCAGGTCGACGGCTTCCAGGGTCTTGCCGGCCATTGCCGGTTGAAGGTTGGCGAAGATCGAGCCGGCCTGAAAGAAAATCACCGGGAAGACGTAGCCGCGCTGATTCATCACCGTAAAGATCTGGCCGCCATTCTGGGTGGCGGCCCTGTCGATGAAGTCGGCTTGCAGGTCGGCCCGCAACTGCAGGTCCAGATAGGCGATGCAGCGTTGCGCCAAAAAGCCGCTGGCCGCCGCCGTCACGCCGATGAAGACCGAGGCTTCCGCATCAGAATTTTGCCGGATATCCAGGCCGGAAAGCCGCTTTGCGACGGCTTGCTCAATCGGCGCCGGGTCTTTCAAGCCGCAGCCGCGGGCATTTTCGGAAAAGACAACCGTGATGTCTTTGTAGTATTGGATTTCCGATACAATGCCCTTGGCTTGGGCGGCGAGCGCCAAGGTTGCGGTCAACAGGGCGACCAAGGTCAAGGCGGCGACGCGTGTCATGGCGGCATCTTTCCTTTTGGGTCGTGTTGTTTTGGATCACGTTAGTTTTTGGGTCACGCCGTTTTGGGTCACGTGGTGGCTGTGTTGAGGCTAGGATAACCGGCCTTGAACGCGCAATCACCCTCTGCCCTATAGGTTGTGGCGCGGCTTGAACCGAACCGGTAGCGCACCCGGCGACGCTATCAATCAAGGCGACCCTATTAATCAAGGCAACGCTGTTTGCGGAGGGAGTTGGCGCAGATGAGGTTCTTCGGTTTTGCCGTCCTGTTGACCGTGGGGTTACTGGTTCTTGGGCTTGGCGGCGGGGCGCGGGCCGGGGAACCGGTGCTTGGGATCACGGTCAAGGGCGTGCCGCTGCCGGCGCGGTTGAAGACCGCCTGGGGAAGCAATGACAGCTGCCTGGACACCCAAGCGGTGGTGCGGTTTTTCGACAAGGGGATGCTGTGGGTAACGGCCGAGGAGCTGCGGTTTTTCGCCTTTGCCGAATTGACCCCGGCGCAGCCCCAAGGCCAAGGCCGCGACGCCCTTTCGATGCTGTTCGAAAATAGTCAAATCCCATGGTATCTGACCTGGAACGAGGAACGGGTCTGGATCACCCGGCCGGGCGAGCCCGGCCTGGATGTTGCCGGCCAGGACAGCAGCGATGAGACGGAGGTGCTGACCTTCCGCGACTGCCCGGGCAACGAAGCGGAACTGCGGATGTTCTATGGCGAGGGCTATGCGCTGTATGATGTCCTGGAGCCGTTGCAGCGCGCCTGCGACGCCCAGCCGGCCTCCAACTGCGCGGCGGCGGTGTTCGACTGGCTGGATGTGAGCGGCGACCAGCGTCTGGCGGTTGCCGAACTGGCCCGGGGCCTTCGCGGGTTGCTGTTTCTTGAGGTTTTCGAAGAAAAGCTGGTGACTCGGGAGGAGTTGAACGGCGCGCTTGCCTTGGCGTTGATGGCGGGACCCCTGGCCGGACCGGCGGTGCTGGCGGCGATGGACTACGACGGCGATGGGTTCCTGTCTTTTGCCGAACTGGCGCAGGATCGCCTGTCGGTTGTCGGCGGGCAAGGGCAGGAGCCGGAATTGGAGCTTCGGGCGCTGATTCGTGAACTGCGCCGCAGCGTGACCGAGTTGAGCGATTCGGCGGGGTTGTTCTTGCGCTAGGCCGGGGCGTCGCCACCCGCCGCCGACAACCAGGGAGAAGTCCCAGGCGGAACAGTTCAAGGCAAAAAAAAAGGCGGATCGACCAAGGTCGAACCGCCGAGGATCCAGGCAACACCGAGCCTGGGAGGGTAACTGGAGATCAAATAACCTGCGTTGTCGGCCCGTCTTGCGACTGTGATGGGCGCGACTGTTGATGGACGCGGGCCGTAGATCGGCTGCGCCGACTGTCGCCGCCTAGGCGCCGGTTGTCGCCACCGCTTCGGCCTGTTGAATCATGGTGAAAAGCTCATCCTTCAGCGCCAACCGCCGGCGCTTCAAATTTTCTTCCTCTTCTTCGGTGGTCGCCGCGATCCGACCTTCGGCCCGGCGGACCTTGCGATCCAGTTGGTGGTAGCTGTCAAAAAGACGCGCGAAATGCGTGCTGCTGGTTTTCAGACGATGAATCGTTGCCCGATGCTCCGGAAGCTCGTGAAGCAGGTCATGATTTTCGCCAAGCATCGCAGGCCTTTTTTTACTCGCTGGCCAATGTTTGGCTGAACATTTCGTCGTCCACCTTGATGCGGATCAATTACAAATCTTTTTTTGTCAGGATTGCCGGCTGGGGGGCGATTTTTCTTTCGCGTCTCGGCATGCCGCTTCCGTCAAGCTCCCGGCTTGCGCTAGAGTGTGATCGGCGGCGGTTCGCCCGGACAACTGCGGAGAGGAAAGGCCATGCGCAAGCGTGAGACAGCCGACAGCACCGAGGGTGATCCGGCGGGTTCGGGCGAGCTGTTGCACGATCAGGCCAGCCGCAGCGAAAGCCTGGCCATCGGGGTGATTCTGCGCCGGCAGCGCTCGAACCACCCCTGGGCTGATGACAGTTGGCGGGCGCTGGGCGTGCTGGTCGGCGCCGCGCCGCTGAACCCGCGAACCGCCTGGGTGACGCTGGAAGAAGACGAAGACCGGGCGGATTATCACGCCGGGACCCTGGAGCTCAGCCTCTATCGCAAGGATACCGAGGCTTATAAAGTCAACCTGACCCAGGATCCTCCACGGGTTTTTGTGGTGCTGCGCGCCGGTGACGACCTGGACAGCGACCTGGACGGCGATCTGGGCGATGACCCGCACTGCGACCACGACTACCTGCCGGTGAAGGTGACCGTCAGCCCCTATGAAGCGCAAGACTATCTCGATAGCGGCGACGACCTTGTCGAGCCGGTGCCCATGCCCGCCGGGTTGGTGGCCTACCTGCAGTCCTATGTCGACACCCATCATGTCGACGAACCTTTCTATAAGCGCAAACGTAAATCCTATGATCCGCGCAAGGAGCGGTTTGCGCAGGCAAAAGGGCCGGCGGCGACGGCGGATGTGTCACCGCCGCGTGGTCCGCGCGACCGGAAAGGCTGACGGCGGTGGCCGGCGCCGATATTCCGGGACGGAGGCGAGCATGAGCAAGGCGACAAAAGGCGACGACAAGGCGGCCTTGGAGCAGGGCTTCCTCACCCGTTGGTCGGCGCGCAAGCAAAGTCGCGGCGACGCCGACGCGGAACCAGCCTCGGCAAGCCGACCGGACGACAGCGGGCCGCTGGAACAGCCGGACGACCCACTGACCGAAGCCGCCCGGGACCCGGCCCAAGCTGGCGGTCGGCAATCGCCGATCAGCGAGGCGGAGGTGGCGGCGCTGCCGGATCCGGCGCAGCTTAGCGAGAGCAGTGATTTTACCCCCTTCCTGCGCCACGGCGTACCGGAAAGCCTGCGACGCTTGGCGCTGCGGCGTCTCTGGCGGATCAATCCGCTGATCGGTCACGTCGACGGCCTGCTGGACTATGACCTGGATTACACCGACGCGGCGATGGTGGTGGAACGGATTCAAACGCTGTACCAGGTCGGCAAGGGCATGGTGGTGGCGGAAGACCGGGATCCTCCCGCCGATCCCGGTTTGATCGTCGATCCGGCCCCGGCGGCCGGCGCGCCCGCCCGGGACCCGAAGATCGCCGACGGCGAGCCCGGTGAGCCCGGTGATGCCGGTGAGTCCGGTGGTGCTGGTGATCCTGGCGGCGAGGACGCGGGGAACGGCGGGCCGGGAGCGGGGCTTGAGCCCGACTTGGCGCCGGCGAGCGACGCGCTCGAAGAACCGGGGGATCAACGGCAGGCCAGCCCGGCCAAGCGCGTTGCTCCGTCGCTGCCCGCTCCTGGCGATGCGCCCCTTTCCCAAGACGACCGGCCGCCTTCGGTCGCGGTCGCCGCCGAGCCGGAACAACGGCGGGACAATCCAAAGAGCGCCGGCCAGGCTATCAAGCGTCGCTGGGGCGCTTTTTCCTAAGCGCCGTCTTCGCCGGCTACCGGCGGGGTTGCGACAGAATCGAAGCGCGGCGCGCTGCTTTTTGCGTCGCGCCCCCCTTAAGAGGGTTTTGCCGTGGGCGCGCGCCCGCCGCACAAATTTCCAACCTGGCATTCAGGAACTAGACTGTTTCCGTCAAGGCTAAAAGGCCAGAGCGGCTTCGCCCGTGTCGACCGGCAAAGCCGGGGTGGTCGTTGCGGCAAATCGTAGCAGCGGCCGCTAAACTTCGAGAATTGCGCGCTTTCCGGATTGCGACGGCGCGGGTTCGTCGCGCCATAATTGGCTGGCGCAGGGTTATGGGCAAAATTTTACCGGATAATATTGTTGTTTCAATGGCTTCATGGTCCGGCTCTTCGCATGTGCGGCATGGGTTTTTGTTGACAGGCGGGCCAGATAAGCGCTTTTTTGAGTGCGGGTGTGGTGTTGTTTTCACGCCGATTTGGTGATGTTTGCGGTTGCGCGAACAACAGAACGGCGGGTGACGCACCAAAAGGCCGGGGCTGTGTCGCTATGCCGCAGTTGGCTGTAGGTCGGCTGTCGCGCGACGGCCAGACGAAGAGCCTTGAGGCCCGAATCACAAGAGAGCTCCCGCTTGAAGAAGGGGCTTGATCAAAAAAAGAAGTGCTCCAACAGCGAGCTTGGGAGAGCGGAGAGGTCGATTGGGAGACCAGGAGAAAAACCGACAGGCGGACTTTCGGGGCGCGCGTTTTTCCATCGCCGAGGAAGATCAACTGCGCGCCGGCTGGTACGGCCTGCTTGCCCAGTTTTTGACGGCCCCGCTGTCAGATGAATTGCTGCTGCAAATTGCCCCGACCGAGGGTGATGGCAGTGAGATGGGACAGGCCCTCTCGGCGTTGGCCGAGGCGGCGCGGCGCACCGACGCGGCCACCGTGAAGCGGGAATATTTCGACCTCTTCATTGGTGTGGGACACGGCGAATTGGTGCCCTACGGTTCCTACTACCTGACCGGTTTTTTGCACGAAAAACCCTTGGCCAAGCTGCGGCAGGATATGGGGCGGCTCGGAATTTCCAGGCAAGAGGGCGTGTCCGAGCCCGAAGATCATATCGCGTCGCTATTCGAGGTTATGGCCGGGCTGGTGACCGGAACCTTTGGCGGTCCGCCCAATCTGGCGCAGCAGAAGGAATTTTACGAAAATCATGTCGGCTGCTGGGCGCTTCGCTTCTTCGAGGATTTGGAAGCGGCCGAGGCGGCCCATGTCTATCAGCCTGTGGGAACCTTGGGACGCCTGTTTCTGACCATCGAAGGGCAGGCCTTCCAAATGGCTGCCTAGCGTCCCATCGCTCGGCCGGCCTGGCGGACCCCGGGTGGCGGGGCGCCGCGTGTGACCGGGCCAGGTCGGCCCAAAGCTGGACGCAAAATCGACCGGGACGGTGCGGCTCTTGACGCCTTTCAACCACCCAAGCACGGGCAATGACAGGCAAAACTGGGAAACACGAAGGGAAGGCATGGCGATGAGCAAAACAGATGTGGTTTCCGAAGCCCGTCGGAACTTTTTCAGGAAAGCCGGTCTGGGCGCGGGCGCACTCGGAGCGGTGGCGCTGGTCGGCACCGACAAGGGCCAGGCCAAGCAGCTGTCCGGCAAGACGGCGGGCGCGGGCTATCGGGAAACCGAGCATGTGAAGAAGTACTACGAGACGGCCAAGTTCTAACGCGGCCCCCAGGCGTGGCGTCCCGGTCTGGAGTCCCGGCCTGAGCCGTTTGGCAAGCCTCAGGGAACAAGCCCCCAGGGAACAAGCCCCAGGGAACAAGCCCCAGGGAACAAGCCCCAGGGAACAAGCCCCAGGGAAAAAGCCCCAGGGAATAAACCCCAGAGGACAAACCCCCAGAGAACAAACACCAGGGG
>CAXBMB010000015.1:0-65476 GCA_963976695.1 uncultured Rhodovibrionaceae bacterium | reverse complement strand
GCGAAGTATGAGCCCATTGCACGCAATCCGACAAGAAGCGTTGCGCGCGCAACGCCGTTTCCAACGCCCGCTCTGGGCGGTTGTCACCGTGGTCCTGCTGCTGTTGCCGCTGGTCTTCAGTTCCTCCTATGCCATCACCATCATGACGCAGATGACAATTTCGATCATCTTCGCCCTGTCCTACAACATGCTGTTGGGACAGGGCGGCATGTTGTCCTTTGGCCATGCGGTGTACTTCGGCATGGGGGGCTTCTTGGCGATGCACGGCATGAACATCATCGCCGATGGCGAACTGCCGGTGCCGGTGGCCTTGCTGCCGATCTTCGGCGGCCTGATCGGCTTGGCCTTCGGTCTGATTTTCGGCGCCTTTTCCGTGCGCCGCGCCGGCACGGTCTTCGCGATGATCTCGCTTGGCATCGCCGAATTGGTCGCCGCCTCCGGCTTGATCTTTGTTCGCTTCTTCGGCGGCGAGGAAGGCATTATCGGGGACCGCACCCTAGGGCCGCCGATCTTCGGCTTTGAGCTGCTGCGCGATATCGAGGTCTACTACGTCGCCGCCTTCTGGACCCTGGTCGCGGCCTTCGCGATGTACAAGTTCTCCCGCACCCCGGTGGGGCGCCTGGCCAACGCGGTGCGCGACAATCCCGAACGCGCCGAATTCATCGGCTACAGCCAACAGCGGGTGCGCTACGTTTCCTTTGCCATGTCGGGATTTTTCGCCGGCGTGGCCGGCGGCATCTTCGCCATCGCCTACGAGATCCTGACGGAAGAAACCCTCAACGTGAACACCTCCGGCGAGGTTTTGTTGATGACCTTCATTGGCGGGGTTGGCTTTTATATCGGGCCGATCGTCGGCGCGATCTTCCTGACCCTGCTGCGCACCCTGCTCAGCAATTTTACCGAAATCTGGCTGCTGTACGTGGGTTTCATCTTCGTCGGCACCGTGGTCTTCGCCCCGCAGGGTCTCACCGGTCTGATCATGATGCACGGCCCGGCGTACCACACCCGTCGGCTGAGACATCTGGTCAAGCCCTATCTGCTTATGTCGCTGCCGTTACTGGTCTGTCTGACCGGTATCGTCGGCCTGCTGGAGCTCGGGCACTTCATCAAGTCGCGGGCTGCCGGCGAATATCTGTTCTCGTTCTTTTTCCTACCGCTCAACGCCGATTCCCTGCTGCCCTGGATCACCCTGCTGGCGATGGTTGGACTGGGGGGCTATGGCGCGCGGCGGCTGTTCCCAAGCCTCCGCGACGCTTGGGATCTGGCCAACGCGCCGCTGCCGCCGGCATCGCCCTCGGTCGCCAACCCGCCCGCGGCGAGCACGTCCCGCGCGGCGCCGACGCCGGGGCCGGAGGGTGACCCGGGAAGACAGCTTTCCAAGGCGAGGACCTGACCATGCCGTCGATCATCGACATACGAGACCTGGGCAAGTCCTTTGGACGGACCGAGATCATTCGCGGCGTCAATCTGGAGATTCGTGACGGCGAGCGCCATGCCATCATCGGCCCCAATGGGGCGGGCAAATCGACCCTCTTCCACCTGATCTCCGGGCGCTACCAACCCAGCGCCGGCGAGATCCGCTTCAAGGGCGAGGAAATCGGCGGGCTGCCCGCCTATGAGATCTATCGCCGCGGTCTGGCCCGCTCGTTCCAGGTGACCAATATCTTTCCCCGAATGAGCGTCTACGAGAACGTGCGCTGTGGCGTGATGTGGGCCCAAAACTGCGGCTATTCCTTTTGGCACGACGCCGACAAGCTGAAGGAGGTCAACCGGCGGACCATCGAAATTCTGGAGAAAATCGGCCTTACCGAGCGCTATCAGGTGCCGGCCGGCCTGCTGACCTACGCCGAACAGCGCGCCCTGGAAATCGGCATCACCATCGGCGGGGACAGTGAGGTGATCTTGCTGGATGAACCCACCGCCGGGATGAGCCACAGCGAGACCGAGCAGGCAATAGAGCTGATCCGCAACATCTCCGAAGGTAAGACGCTGATCATGGTCGAACACGACATGGGCGTCATCTTCAACCTCGCCGACCGGATTTCCGTGCTGGTCTATGGCCAAATCATCGCCACCGACAGCCCGAACGCGATCCGCCAAAACAAAGCTGTCCAGGAAGCCTACCTGGGCACGGACGTCGAGGCCGGCCCGGAAAACCAGCCCGATCGGGAGACGATGGAAGATGCTTGAGGTTACCGACCTTCACGCCTATTACGGCAAGAGTCATATCCTGCAGGGCGTCAACCTGACGGTTGGCGAGGGTGAGATCGTCTGCCTTCTGGGCCGCAACGGCGTCGGCCGCTCCACCACCGCCGCGGCCATCATGGGGGCGGTCAGCTGCCACGGATCGGTGCGCTTCATGGGCGAGGAACTGGTCGGCCTGGCGTCGCACAAGATTGCCCACAAAGGCCTGGGGATCGTGCCCGAGAACCGGGATATCTTTCCGACCTTAACGGCGCGCCAGAACCTCATTATGGGCATGAAAAGCGCCAAGGCAAGCGAGCGTTGGTCGATCGACGACATGTTCCAGATCTTTCCCAACCTGCGCGAGCGCGCCGATGTCGCCGCCGGGGCGCTCAGCGGCGGCGAGCAGCAAATGCTCACCATGTGCCGAACCCTGATGGGCGACCCCGATCTGATTATCATCGATGAGCCGACCGAGGGCTTGGCGCCGAAAATCGTCGCCCAGGTGGCCGCCTTGCTGGAGGAAATCGCCCGCCGGGGCGTTTCGATTTTGCTGGTCGAGCAGAAGCTGACCATCGCCCTGGCCATCTCACAGCGCTGCTATGTGATGGGGCACGGGAAAATCGTCTTCGAAGGCAGCCCCGCCGACCTGGAGGCAAGACCGGATGTGCGCAAGGAGTGGCTGGAAGTCTAGCCTGCCACACGCAACGGCGCGGCACAGTACGGCACGGCGCGGCGCGGCGCGGCCCGACCGACGGCCAGGTCCCCGGGTCAACGGCAAGACCGCTGGGGATCGCGCCCAACAAGCGCGCCGCATGGCGGGCACTCCGGGGCGGATAGTCGATCACCAGGTCAGGCCGTCAACAGCGAACCGGCGCTAGTCTTCATCGGCTTTCATGCGGTCGGCCAGCCTGTTGGCGGCGCTGTACAGCCGATAGCTGTTGCGCAGCGGAAAGTCCGGATCGAAGAACGCCGCCCCCGCCAGTTCGGTGACTGTCCGGCCATCGGTGGAAAAAGGCAGCAACAGGCACTCGTAAGGCAAGGGCCCGTCGGCGCTCCAATGACCCCAGCGTTGGGCGTAGTGGGGACAGCCCTCGCGGACCGTCAAATTGAACTCTTCCCGCACCGCCACGACGACATCCTTGGGGTGAATTTCATCAAACCGCAGGCCCCGCATCTCACGCCCGAAAAGCGCGCAAAGACCCCCCCCGGCCAGCGCCATCAGATAGTCCAGCCGGTCCTCTGCCAGTCGATGCACTTCATAGATGAAGAAGTTCTTCAACAGCCCCTTGGGCATCAGCAGCGGATCGAGCTGTTTGCGGGACGGCAGTCCCTGATCGGGACAAAGCCCCTGCCAATAGGACAACAGCGCCCGCAGCAGCGGGTGCGCGATCATCTGGCCGTCTCGATCCCTAACAATTTGGGATTGCGTCTTCATCTGAATCCCTGTTCGCGCAGCAAGCAATGCAACCACCGTCCTGCGCGGAAAAATCGGAGCGATATCACTCCAAAGGAGGTCAAAGAACTTAACAAAAGGTAAAGAAAATTATGTGCATTGATATGGTAACTTTGGCCCTTCTTTTGTATACCTTCAATAATCTTCGCGCCCTGTCCCGCCTTTCCCGACGCCGCGCATGGCGCCCATTTTCCGGCGTTCTGACCGGCAAGCTGTTTGAAACAAGGGGTAATTTAGAAAAATCGCCGATGACCACCCGCTTGCCGAGAGCCGCGCTGACGCCAGCGGCGGGGCCGCGACATCTTGTCTCGACGGCGGCAACGAAAAACCATCCGCCGATAACTTTTTCCCCTAATTGCGCGCGCCTTTTTCACCTCCTGCGCGTATAGTCAGCTATTCGCCCTGGCGTGAAAGCGGATCCGACGCCCAAGCGGCGCAACGGGAACCGCGTCGGGGTCTGGGTTAAACCGCAAGTTCGCCTTTTATCAAACGCTTAAAAGGTGGTTGGGCCAGCGCTCGACCGGCCGCAAAAGGGCCAGGCAGAGCGCGCCACGCCAGGAGAGGCAGTCATGGCGCTTTCCACGACACAACGCGGCGTGCTGGCCGGAATGTCCCTGGGTGGGCTGCTGAGCCTGCTTGGACTGCTGGTCGGACTTTGGGCGGCGCCAGACGCGCTCACCCCCGGGGACGACTTGCCGGCGCGACTGGCCTTTGCGCTGGGGTGGGACCTTCTGGTGATCTTTTGGCTGATCACAACCATCGGTTTATTGGCGCGCCTTCGGTTCTTCAGCCCGCAGGACATCGACGGCGCCGGGCTGACGACCGGCACGGCGGCGGCAAAGACCCAGCAGGCGCTGCTTCAAAACACCCTGGAGCAGGTGGTGTTGGCCGTGGTGGTGCACCTGGCCTCGGCGATCTTGCTGCCGCGCGACGACTTGGCGGTGCTGCCGATCGCCGCGATTTTCTTCACCCTGGGCCGGGCGCTGTTTTGTTTCGGCTACCGGCGCGGCGCGGCGGCCAGAGCCTTGGGTTTCGCGCTCACCTTCTATCCAACTGTCCTGCTGTTCATCCTACTGGTGGGGCGGTACGTCGCCGCCGTCTCGGGCGTGATCGACTGAGCGAGCGGCGCTTGACGCGGCGGCGCAATCGTCCTGCGCCCGCCAATCGGGCGAGCGGCGGCCGATCACAGGTCGAATTCTTCCCGCAAGGCCTGGCTGTGCGCCCCCAGTTCGGGAACCGCGGCGGGCGATGAGCTGTTGCTGCGGCGCCGGCCGTCGTGGCGCGCCGGGGGCGCCGGGTAGCTGACCGGTCCCGCCGCCGTCGCCACGGTCATGGCGCTGAGCTGCGGATGCTGCAGCAAATCCTCCACCCGATTGACCAGCGCATAGGCGATCCCGGCTTGATCCAGCGCGGCCACCAGCGCGGTCTGGCTTTTCCGGGCGAAAGCGTCGGCCACCAGGCCGTCGACCGCCGCGCGGCGCGCCACCCGCTTGTTGTTGCTGTCGAAGCGCGGATTACCGGTCAGCTCGGGCTGTTGCAGGACCAACCGACAAAGCAGCGCCCACTCCCGTTCGTTTTGGATTGAAAAAAGAATTTCGCGGCCATCGCCGGTGGCGAAGGCGCCATAGGGACAGATCGACGGATGGGCCAGGCCGATGCGCGGCGGGGCTGATCCAGCCTGGGCATGTAAAAACGGCACGCTCATCCAATCGGCCATCACGTCGAACATCGACAGCCGAATGTCCTCGCCCTTGCCGGTCAGGCTGCGCTTTATCAAGGCTTCCAGGATCGCCGCGTGGGCCTGGGCGCCGGACGCGATGTCCACCAGGGAAATCCCCACCCGCGCCGGCCCCTCGGGCCCGCCGGTGATGCTGGACAGGCCCGATTCGGCCTGAATCAACAGATCATAGGCCTTGCGCTGCGCGTAGGGCCCCGCGTCGCCATAGCCGGCGATCGAACAGGTAATCAGCCGGGGATAGGCCTGCCGGAGATCGTCAATCTCCAGCCCGAGACGCGTCAGGGCGCCGGGTTTCAAATTCTGCATCAGCACGTCGGCCTGTCCAAGAAGCTTTCGCAACGCCGCCTTGTCCGCCGGCGCGCGAAGGTCCAGGACCAGCGACTCCTTGCCCCGGTTCAACCAGACGAAATAGCTGCTCAAGCCCTTGGCGGCGTGATCGTAGCCACGGGCGAAGTCACCCTCCGGCCGCTCGATCTTGATCACCCGCGCGCCCGCGTCCGCCAAGCGGCTGGTGCAATAGGGCGCCGCCACGGCCTGTTCAATGGCGACCACCAGCAGGCCGTCCAGGGGCTTGGCGCAATCTGATGTCATCGCTCTTCCTTTGCCAAAACTTGCTGTTTGGCCCCTGCGGGAGCCGGACGGAACATCGCCGACGGGTGCGCTAGCGATAGGACCGGGGCAGGCCCAACACATGCTCGGCCAAATAGCTCAGAATCAGGTTGGTGGAGATCGGCGCCACCTGATAAAGCCGGGTCTCGCGGAACTTGCGCTCGATGTCATATTCCTCGGCGAAGCCAAAGCCGCCGTGGGTTTGCAGACAGGCCTCGCCGGCTGCCCAGGACGCATCGGCAGCCAGCATTTTGCAGCAATTGGCCTCCTCGCCGCAGTTTTCGCCCTGATCATAGAGAATGGCGGCCTGGCGCACCATCAGCTCGGCGGCGCGCAGTTGCGCATAGGCCTTGGCAATCGGGAATTGGACGCCTTGATTTTGACCAATCGGCCGGCCAAAGACGCGGCGTTCCTTGGCATAGGCCGTGGCCTTGGCGGTGAACCACTTGGCGTCGCCGATACATTCGGCGGCGATCAGGATCCGTTCGGCATTCATGCCGGACAGCACATAGCCGAAGCCCTTGCCCTCCTCACCGATGAGGTTTTCAGCCGGCACCCGCACGGCGTCGAAGAACACCTCGGTGGTGGCATGGTTCATCATCGTCCGGATCGGCTTGATGGTCAGCCCCTTGCCGCGCGCCTCATTCATGTCGAGCAGAAAAATCGACAGACCGTCGGTCGGCTTGCCGCCTTCGGCCGGCGGCGCGGTGCGGGCCAGCAGCAGCATGAGATCGGACTGTTCGGCCCGCGAGGTCCAGATTTTCTGGCCGTTGACGACGTAATGATCGCCGTCGCGCCGAGCGGTGGTCTGCAGCGCGGCTGTGTCGGTGCCGCTGGTCGGCTCGGTCACGCCGAAAGCCTGCAAACGCTGTTTTCCGCTGGCGATGTCCGGCAGGTATTTCCGTTTCTGCGCCGCGCTGCCGTGGCGCAAGATCGCTCCCATGATATACATCTGGGCGTGGCAGGCGGCGCTGTTGCAGCCCGCCAACTGGATTTCCTCCAGGATCGCCGCGGCGGCGACGAAAGACAGGCCCGCGCCGCCATAGGTTTCGGGAATCAAGGCGGCCAGGTAGCCGGCGTCGGTCAGCGCCTGAACGAAGTCCGTCGGGTAGGCGCTCTCCCGATCCAGTTTACGCCAATAGGCGCCCGGGAACGCCGCGCAGAGCTTTCGCACCGCCGCGCGGATCTGACCGATCTCTTCGCTTTCCGTCAAAAGGCCCTTCATTATCCTGCCTTTGCTAACCATCCTGCGCCCGGCATGGCGGGCGCGACTTGGGAAGAAGCGCCGGACGCTTCCACGCCGGCGCTGATCATCCGCCAAGCGGGTGACAAAAAACCGGCATTGCGGCTCAAGCGACCTTGGTGACGCCGTTGAAACGATCCGACTCTAGGCCGCCGGGCCGGGATTGTGAAAAGCCCTTTGCTCATTTCAACAATGCCGCATAGGCATAGTTTATCAGGCAAGATACCCAATGCGCATGACCGGGGACAACGGGCGGGGAAGGTCGCCAGGCGGCGCAGCCGGAAGACCAGCGGCCGACCGGCGCCGCCGTGTACAACACCGCCTACAGCACGCCTACAACACCGTGCCGGGCCAGCGCCCCTGGCGGACCAACGCGCCTATTTCCTCGACCAGCATATCGGCGAATTGCCGGGCCAGCGGCGTGGTGGGGCGATCGATCGGACGCGACAGCAACAGCCGCCGGGTCAGCGGCGGTTCTACCATCGCAAAGGCCTGCAAGCTGCCGTCCCGCACCTCGTCAAAGACCGAGACCAGCGGCAAGATCGTCGCGCCCAGGCCTCTTTTGACCAACTGCACCAAGGTCGGCAGGCTATCGTTTTCCAAGACAATCTTCAGCGCCAGCCCGGACTCCCGCGCCGCCTTTTCCACAATGTTGCGCAGGCCATGCGACCCCGACGGCAGGATCAGATCGCGCGCGAACGCCGCTTGGCGGGACAGCGCCGGACCGGTTCCCGGGCGACGCGGCGCATCGCGGGCCGGGCGTTCAATCAGGAACAGCTCTTCCTGCAGCAGCGGGCGCGACTTGATGGCGGCGGGTTCGCGCCCTTCGTAGGTCACGCCAAGATCCACCACGCCGCGCTGGATCCAATCCTGCACATGGCCGGAAAAGCCAGACACCACCTTCAGCTTGACGTCGGGGTGATGCAGGTGGGTGCGCTCGATCAAGGGGGTGGCCAACACCGCGGCGACGGTCGGCGGCAAGCCAAGCGACAGCGCGCCGCGCAATTGACCATCCTGGGAGCGAATGTCGCCCTGCAGGCGCGCTACCTCCCGCAGGATAAGTTCAGCCCGGTCGCGCACCAGCGCCCCGGCGTCGGTCAGCGTCACGCCCCGGCCATGCCGATGCAGCAGCCGGGCTTGCAGTTCCTGCTCCAAGGCCTGGATTTGGCGGCTCAGGGCTGGTTGGGCGATATGCAGGCGCTCGGCGGCGGCGGAAATGCTCTGCAACTCGGCCACATGCACGAAGGTGCGTAGCTGTCGTAAATCCACAATGCCGCTCCGTTATTTCGACCCCAATGACTATTCCATAACAGCATAGCATGTCGCCCCCTGCCGCGATCAAGGCCCGGCGCGCGCCGGACGCCGCGGCCCCAGCTGCGGGGAACCGACGGCGGCCGGGCGGGGGGCTGGCTGGTGGGGGGGGCGAGCGGGAGGCTGGCCTCTTGGGCACAAGTTCTTTGCTCGGCAAACGGATGACAGCCGGTCGCGCTTGCTCTTTTGTTGACGAGGTTATGTGAAGAACCTCGGTCGAGCTGCTAAAGCTGTCGTCGGTTGACGCCGGCTGGCGCTAACCGACGCCAATGCGCCCGCGCCGGTAGGTTCACGGGGTGGACCGGCGCGCTGCTTCTGTGCCGCCGCCAACGGAATTCACATCAGACGCCGCAGGCCAAACAACAAGAACGAGCGCAGGATTTCATGATTGACAAGACCGTTGCGACCTTGGCGGAAGCCGTGGCCCCCATTCCCGATGGCGCGACCGTGATGATTGGCGGCTTTGGCAACGCCGGGATTCCCTTTGGCCTGCTGGGCGCGCTTTTGCATCAAGGGGCCAAGGAATTGACCATTATCTCCAACAACGCCGGATCGGCCGATGAAGGCACCGCCGCCTTGCTGCGCGAGGGCCGGGTGCGGCGGGTGATCTGCTCCTACCCGCGCACCCCCGGATCGGTGTGGTTCGAACGCCGCTATCAGGCCAACGAGGTGGAACTGGAAGTGGTTCCCCAGGGCACCCTGGCCGAGCGAATTCGCGCCGCCGGGGCGGGCCTGGGCGGGTTTTTCACCCCAACGGCCTACGGAACCCTGTTGGCCGAGGGGAAAGAAACCCGGATAATCGACGGCAAGGGGCAGGTCTTCGAAACGCCGCTGAAGGCCGACTTCGCCCTGATCCGCGCCGACCGGGGCGATCGCTGGGGCAACCTGTCCTACCACGCCACCGCGCGAAACTTTAATCCGCTGATGGCCATGGCCGCGAAAACCACCCTGGTGGAAGTTCGTGAACTGCAAGACCAGCCGCTGCTCCCCCATGACGTGGTGACCCCTGGGATCTTCGTCACCGCGCTTGTTGCCTATGAGGTGCGCCCATGACCGCCGTTTTCCCGCCCCGCGATTCGGCCCCGACCGACCCGAACCAGATTGACCCGAACCAGATTGACCCGAACCAGGCCGGCGCGGACCGGCCAGCGCACGCCACCGCCCTTCACCGGCTGTCGACCCGGCAGGTGGCCCAGCGCCTGGCTCAGGACATTCCCGACGGCGCCTATGTGAACCTGGGCATTGGCATGCCCAATCTGGTCAGCAACTTCACGCCCGCCGATCGCGAGATCATCTTCCACAGCGAGAATGGCATCCTGGGAGCAGGCCCCACCCCACCACCGGGCGCGGAGGATCACGAGCTCATCAACGCCAGCAAGGATTTCATCACCGCCTTGCCCGGCGCGTCATTTTTTGACCAGGCGACCTCCTTCGCCATGATGCGCGGCGGCCATCTCGACATCGCCGTGCTGGGCGCTTTTCAGGTCTCGGAACGCGGCGACCTGGCCAACTGGGCGACGCTGGCGGAAACCTTTCCGCCGGCGGTGGGCGGGGCGATGGACCTGGCGGTGGGCGTGCCCAACGTCTTCGTCATCATGAAGCACACCGACAAAGACGGGGCCGCGAAGATCCGCCAGACCTGCAGCTATCCGCTGACCGGCGCCGGGGTGGTAACCCGGATCTATACCGATCTGGCGATCCTGGCGGTTACCCCGGCGGGCTTGCGGGTCGAGGAACTCGCCCCGGGCAACAGCCTGGCGGCGGTGCAGGCGGTCACCGAGGCCCGGCTGTTACCGCCCGGCTGACGCCGCTGGCGCGACGGAAGAACGACGGAAGAACGACGGGAGGACGGCCGGGGAGCATGACGGGGGGAGCCGTCAGCTTATTGACGCCGGCATGCCGGTCGCCAAGGCTGTTTCCAGCCACAGCCAGCAGAGTTCCTCGGCTTCGGCCGGCGCAAATTGCGCCGGGTTGGAGCCCATCTCCATCCAAAGGCCGTTGAGGAACAGAATCAGCAAGAGAACCAACTTGTCGTGGGGCCGGGCCAGCGCGCGCTCCGCCACCAGGGCTTCCAAGGCCGGTTTCAGGATAACTGTTTGACGATCATAAAGCTGGCTCATCGCCGCGCGCATGGCGCCGTTGCTGCGCGACACCGACCAGAAGCCGTTGTACGCGCCGACAATCCGGTCATTGTGCCATTCGGCGGAGAGATAAAGCCCGATCAATTCGCGAAACCGCGCCTCGGCGCTGTCGTAGCGGCGGGCCGCGATCCCCTCCAACTCCGCGGTAAAGCGCAGGCTCAGGCTGTTGTAGGCGCACAGCAGCAGGTCGTCCAGGCCATCAAAAAAGTAGTTCACCAGGCTGGGGGCCACCCCCAATTCCCGACAGATCTGCCGCACACCGGTTCCCTGGGCGCCGTATTTGCCCAAGCAGGTGATGGTGGTTTCGATCAGCAGGCGGCGGCGTTCCTCCGGCGCCAACCGGACCTGTCGCGGTTTGACGCTCCGGTCCCGCGTCTTGCTCGCCTTTCCTGCCGTCAAAAGCTCATTACCTCGATTGCAACCGTGCGGCGCCGCGCCGCGCTGTTCCTTTGTCCTCCGAAAAAGCCGTACGATCAAGATCGGTTAAAAAATCGCGCCACCCGACCGGCGCGGCTTTGTCAGTCGATCACAGCCGAACTCGGCGCGCCGTTTAGGGACCAGTCGTACCGCACGTCGTCGAGCCGATTAATCGCCTTTAGCTGGGCCTTCAACGCCGGCGCGGCATAGCGTTTCAGGTGCGCCAACACCGTTTGCTCGCTGCCGCCGAAGTCTTCGATGAACCAGTCATAGACTTTCGAGACGATCACCTTGCCCTGGATCACCGCCACGCCGCGCGGGTCGTTGACGTACTGCCGCGCCGCCTGCTCCAACTGCCGTTCGAGATCCGGCGCCAGGAAAGCCGCGCCTTGCAGGTCGGGACAGCTGATGGCGGCGCAGTTCAACGCATAGTGCAGCCGGGGATCGCGCCAGATCGGCCGCAAAATCCGGTGCTCGATATCGTCCAGGCTGAGGTCGATCCCCTCCACCCTCACCAGGGCCTTGCCCCAGGGGCCCGTGGCAAAGAACCCTGGGGAAATATTGATCTCGCGAATGGTTGTCACCGGGTAGTAGTCCAACACCACCCGAACGGTCAGCGCGTTGTAGAGGTTGATCCAATAGGCCTCCTGCTCGGCGCGATTGAAACGGCTGATCGGCTGAGCGGCCAGCGCCGCGATGTAGCCGTCCAGCGCTTGACGGTCGCCAGCCGTCACCGCGCCATAGGCCAGTTGGTTGAAGCCGCGCGGCGCGCGCGACAGATAGCGCTGCAAAAATTCGCTCCAGACACGGTGGTCGATGCGGGTCGTGGCGGTTGGATCGTTGGCCTGCCAGCGCGGCCACAGCTCGGCGGACGGGGCGAACAGGCGCTCGCCGGAGCCAAATCCCGATAGAAAAACAACCGCAATTCCCGCCAGCACAAAGCGGCGCCATCCCTGTCGCCACGGCATCAAAGTCGACATCACCCATTCCCTGAAAAAAAATTAACCGCCGGACCGGAAGACCGGCCGCCAAGCACAACAGTACGGTCTGGCGGCACGGTCTGGCGGCCGGTCTTCCGGGGCTAGACTTGCGGCATAAGCAGACCCGACCCCAATCAACTTTCAGTCACATCTGCGCGACAGTGCTATGCTGGAAAGCAGGCTACTCGCCGACGCATCGACCTGCTAGAGACAATCTTGAAGTGTGATTGATAGGCAAATTCAGCAGTCGCGCCAGCCCCTGTCGTCAAGCGCCCGCTCGGCCTTTTTTCCATTCTCGAGGTGTCATGAGCCAACAGATCGCCGCGCGTCGCGCCAGCAGCGGGTCGCTCGCCCCGATGAAGGGGATCGCCTGTATGATCGTGGCCGGCCTGGCCCTGACCCTCAACGACGGGGCCTTGAAGTGGCTCGCCGGCGACTATCCGGTCGGCCAGATCATGTTCTACCGCGGCCTGTTTGTGTTTTTGCCGGTGATCTTCCTGACCTGGCGGGCGGGCGGCTTGCCCAGCCTGCGGATGGTCTCCCCGCTTGCCCACCTGCTGCGCGCCGGCCTGGTGGTGGCCGGCACCTTCTTGTTCATCACCGGTCTGCGCTTTCTGCCGCTGGCCGACGCCATCGCCATCACCTTCGCCGGGCCGCTGTTCCTGACCGCCTTGGCCGGCCCCCTGCTGGGCGAGATCATCGGCTGGCGGCGCTGGCTGGCGGTGGCGGTCGGTTTTGTCGGCGTGCTGATTATCCTGCAGCCCACCGGCAACGTGGTCCAGTGGGCGGCGCTGCTGCCGCTGGCGGCCAGCTTGACCGGGGCGCTGCGCGACATTCTCACCCGGCGAATGACCTACGGCGAAAGCTCCGTGGCGGTGCTGTTCACCACGACCCTGGCGGTAACCCTGGCCGGTGGCGCCACCTTTGTCGGCGGGTGGGTGGCGCTGTCCGGGGAGGATCTTCTGCTGATGGCGATCAGCGGCCTACTGGTCGGAACGGCCCATTTTCTTATGATCGAGGCCCTGCGCCTGGGCGAAGCCGCGCTGGTGGTGCCCTTCAAGTACGTCTCGGTGATCTGGGCGCTCTTGACCGGCTTCTTCGTCTGGGCAAGTCTGCCCAGCCTGGGCACCTTGCTGGGCGCGGCGATCATCGTCAGCAGCGGCCTCTACATCCTTCGCCGCCAAGGCCGGGCGCCCCGGGACTAGCGGCCGAGCCATGTCAGACCTGACAGCATGCCGATCCGGCCTGGTCGCACAAACCCGCCGCCGAAAATCCGGTAGAGCCTTTTCTTACCGATCCGCCTATAGTGCCGCCCGATTCGCCAAACCCGGCCAGCAAACCGATGCGAAACCGACCGATCACACCTTGAAGGAGTTCCACCATGGCTGACGCCCTGACCCTTTCCCAAGCCAACAAAATCATCGAAAGCGCGCTCGCCAAGGCGGCGGATCTGGGCCTCAACCCGCTCACCGTCGCCGTGCTGGACGCGGGCGGGCATCTGATCGCCCTGGCCCGCCAGGACGGCGCCAGCCCGCTTCGGCCAAAGGTCGCCCAGGGCAAGGCCAACGGCGCCGTCGCGCTGGGCATGAGCTCGCGCAAGCTGTTTGAGCGGGCCGAACAACAGCCCTACTTCGTGCAGTCCCTCAACGGCCTGGCCGACGGCAATCTGGTCCCGGTGCCCGGCGGCGTGCTGGTGCGTGACCCGGCCGGACGCGTAATGGGCGCGGTCGGGATCACCGGCGACAGCTCCGACAACGACGAAATCTGCGCCGTCGCCGGGATCGAAGCGGTTGGCCTGCAGGCCGACGCCTGAGCCGACAAACCGCCCGGCGGCCGCAAGGATGGAAAGCTCGGGAAGACGGGGGCGCGGGGGAATAGCGGAACAGGGGATGGCGCGCGCCGGGCTATTTTTTCGCGATCACCCAGACCGCGTGGATAATGCCGGGAAGATAGCCCAGCAGGGTGAGCAAAATGTTAAGCCAGAAATGCAGGCCAAATCCGACCTGCAGGAAAACCCCGACCGGCGGCAGCAGCACGGCCAGCAAAATCCGAAGAACATCCATTATTGATCGGGCTCCTTTGTGAAGATCTCGACAAACAATCCCGCGCCTGTTCTGGCCTGCAATCGATCTTTCCGCTGTACGCGTCTTATGTACGCGCCATCACGTACATAAGACGCGCACCCGGCGGTCGGGCGCTAAACCGCCGCCTTCACATAGTGGTCGATCTTCGCCAACGCGGCCTGCTTTTGCCCGTCGTCCAGGAAAGAGCCGAGATAGGAGTTCCGCGCCAGTTGGGTCAGTTCCTCCTCGGTCAGTTGCAACGCCTGCCGCAACGCCTGGAAGTTTTCGTTCACGTAGCCGCCAAAATAGGAGGGATCATCCGAGTTGATGGTCACCAACAGTCCCGCCGCCATCATCGCCCGGAGCGGATAGTCCTTGAGATCCTGGACCACCTGAAGCCGCAGGTTCGACAGCGGGCAAAGCGTCAAGGCCAGCTGTTCGCGGGCCACCCGGGCGATCAAGACCGGATCCTCCATCAGGCGATTGCCGTGATCGATCCGCTTAAGTTGCAGAAGATTGAGACCCTGACGCACATAGTCCGACGGCCCCTCCTCGCCGCAATGGGCCACCGGAACAAATCCCGCCGCGCGCGCCGCGGCGAACACCCGCTGAAATTTCGCCGGCGGATGCCCCAATTCGGACGAGTCCAACCCGACGCCGAAAATCTTCTGCTTGTGCGGCAGGGCCTGCTGCAACGTCTCGAAGGCGTCGGCCTCGCTGAGGTGACGGAGGAAGCAAAGAATAAGCTTGAAGGAAATCCCCAGGTCCCGGGCGCCCTTTTCCAGCGCGCCGGTGATGCCGGCCAGGACGGTTTCAAAGGCGATGCCGCGCTGGGTGTGGCCCTGCGGGTCGAAGAAAATTTCCACATGGGTGACCGACTGGGCGTTGACTTTTTCCAGGTAGGCCCAGGTCAGGTCAAAGAAATCCTGCTCCCGGCGCAGCACCGACATGCCCGCGTAGTACAGATCGAGAAAATCCTGCAGGCAGCCAAAGGAATAGGCCTGGCGGATCTCCGCCACGCTGGCGTAGGGCAAGGTGACCGCGTTGCGCTCAGCCAAGGCCATCATCATCTCCGGCTCCAAAGTGCCTTCAATATGCAGATGCAGTTCGGCTTTTGGCAGGCCGGCGATGAAATCGTCGGGCGCGGAACGAGGAAGGGACATGGGCCGGGGGAACCTTTCGGGATCCGGGAACGTTTCGGGGCGCGTGCGGTCAGCTATCTGCTGTCAGACATGGGAGTCGCGTTGCGACGGCGCAATAGCGCAATAGCAGAACAGGCAACAGCATTCTGCGGTTACAACTTGTTGTGGCTGCCGTCGCAGTAGGGTGATTTCGCCGTGGTTTTACACTGGCAAAGAAAGGCCGGGCCGCTGCGTTTGGCGGTAAAAGCCAGCGGTTGAAAGGCGCTGCCCTTATGGGAGCCATCGCAGAAAGGCTGCCGGGCGGAGCGGCCGCAGCGACACCAATAATAGGCTTTTCCCTCAACCAGCTCTACTTTCGCCGGCACTTTCGCGGCCACCAGAGGCCGGGGTTCTTCGGTCATTATATTACTTTCCCGCACAGCTACATTGTCCCCAACAAGACCTTAACCGCACCCCAGGGTCAAGACGGGGATCAAGACGACGTGGCGCGAGAGCGCTTGTGCGCGCCGATATGACGGAATGGCGGACAAGCGGGATCCGGGCGGCCAGGCGAAAACGGTCCTTCACTTGATCCATTCCATTTCTCGCGCTTCCCCCGGGCCGGGCCATCTGATAAGCGCTTGCTGTACCGTCGCCTTACCGAGGGTCTCCGATCTATAGACCCGTCGCTTATCCAGGTCTCCGGCTAAATGATTTCCTCGCTGACTTCCCGCCTGTACGGCACGCCCTTTTTATTGCTCACCTTGACCGCGTTGATGTGGGCGGCCAATGCTATTTTTGGGCAGTTGGCGGTCGGCCAGATCACGCCTTTTCTTCTGGTGTTCCTGCGGTGGGCGATTGTGGCGGTGGTGATGTGGGCGCTGTTCGGGCGCGAAGTCCTGTCGTACTGGCCGCAGATCAAACCGCGCTTTGGCTCCATTGTGCTGATGGCCACCTTGGGCTTTACCGCGTTCAACGCGTTATTTTACCTGGCCTCGCATGAAACCAGCGCCATCAACATCGGCATTCTGCAGGGCTCCATACCGGTGTTCGTGCTGCTGGGCGCGCTGCTGTTTCAAGCCACCCGGATCACCCTGTTGCAGATTTTCGGGGTCGCGCTCACCCTGGGCGGCGTGGTGCTGGTGACCTCCGGCGGCGACCTGCAGACTCTGCTCAACTTGGCGCTGAACCGGGGCGATGTTCTGATGTTGATCGCCTGCGCCCTCTATGCCTTCTACACCCTGGCCCTGAAGAATCGGCCGCTGATGCCGGGACGGGCCTTCTTTACCCTGCTGACCTTGATCGCGGCGCTCACCGCCCTTCCCTTGGTGCTCTACGAGGCCGTGCAACCGGGCTTTTACCCGCCGTCAACCCTGGGCTGGGTGGTCACCTTGGCGGTGGCGCTCTTTCCCTCCTGCCTCGCCCAGTTGTTTTTCATGCGCGGGGTCGATTTGATTGGGCCGGGCCGGGCCGGGGTCTTTGTCAACCTGGTGCCGATCTTCGCGGCGCTGATGGCGGTGGTCTTCCTTGGGCAGGCCTTCCAATGGTATCACGCCGCGGCGCTGCTGCTGGTGCTGGGCGGAATTTGGGTGGCCCAGCGCGCCACCAGCGGAAAAACAGCCTGACCGGGGCCTTGCTCGATTCCGGCGGTTGGCGCGCCACGCAAGGATCTTTCGTCATTGGTTTGTTCCGCAGACCAGCCACGGGTCTTTTCGCCGAAATTTCGGCGAATTGCCGCCTGCAGGGACAAAATTCTTCGGTCCAGGCCCAAGGAACCTTTGCTTTTATTCCGTAATCAGCCCGGCTATGATCGGCAAGTGGTATTACCAGTTAGCTAAAACTCAGATGACCGGCGCCCCCCGGAGGCCGCCAGGGCGCGCACCCCGGCCCCCAGGCGGGCCAGGCCAGCGCCGACCACCGGGACCAAGATCGCCGGCGGTGACAGGGGATAGCGCCGGTGACGATCAAGAGCTTGAATGAGGGCAAAAACACTATGAGCCAGAGAGTCCAACAAAGCGGCCTGTCCATCGCCGCCGAACTTCACGCGCTGGTGGCCGATGAGATCGCGCCGGGCACGGGCATTGATCCGGCGGCTTTCTGGGCCAGCCTTGCTGACATCGTAACCGACCTGGCGCCCGACAATCGCGCCCTGCTGGAAAAGCGGGAGGCCCTGCAGCGGCAGATCGACGACTGGCATGTGGCGCGCAAGGGACAGCCGCACGACGCGGCGGCCTACCAAGCCTTTCTTCTGGAAATCGGTTATCTGGTGCCCGAAGGCCCGGATTTTCAGATCACCACCAGCGGCACCGACCCGGAGATTTCACAGGTGGCTGGGCCCCAACTGGTGGTGCCGGTGATGAACGCCCGCTTTGCCCTCAATGCCGCCAACGCCCGTTGGGGCAGCCTCTACGACGCGCTCTACGGCACCGATGTGATCGCCGAGACGGCGGGGGCGGAAAAACGCCAGAGCTACAACCCGGCGCGCGGCAAGAAGGTCATGGCCTACGCCGGCAAGCAGCTCGACGCCATGGCGCCGCTGGCCAGCGGCAGCCACCTGGACGCCACGGCCTACCGCCTGGAGGGCGCGCCCAAGCAGCTTCGCGTCACCCTCGCCTCCGGCGACATTGTCGGGTTGGCCGACCCGGCGCAATTCATCGGTTACCGGGGCGGCGACAGTCCCAGCGCCGTCCTGCTGAAGCACAACGGCCTGCATCTGGACATTCAGATCGACCGGGCCGACATGGTTGGCAAGGACCACCCGGCCGGCGTCAAGGATGTGATCCTTGAATCCGCCATGACGGCGATCCAGGACTGCGAGGATTCGATCGCCGCTGTCGACGCCGCCGACAAGGTGGCGGTCTACCGCAACTGGCTCGGCCTGATGAAGGGCGACCTGACGGAGCGCCTGGAAAAGAACGGCAAAACCATCACCCGCCAGCTCAACCCGGACCGCCGCTACAGCACTCCGGCGGGCGGCGAACTCTCGCTGCAGGGCCGCAGCCTGCTGCTGGTCCGCAACGTCGGCCACCTGATGACCAGCGATGCGGTGCTGGACGCCGAGGGCCGCGAGGTTCCGGAAGGAATTTTGGACGGCCTGTTCACCACCTTCTGCGCCCTGCACGACTTCAAGAAGGCCGCCGATCAACCCCGCAACAGCCGCCAGGGCGCGATCTACATCGTCAAGCCGAAGATGCACGGGCCGGAAGAAGTCGCCTTCACCAACAGGCTGTTCAACCGGATTGAGGACGCTCTGGGTCTGGCGCGCAACACCATGAAGGTCGGGGTGATGGACGAGGAACGCCGCACCACGGTCAACCTGAAGGAATGTATCCGTCAGGTCAGCGGCCGCCTGGTCTTCATCAACACCGGCTTCCTTGACCGCACCGGCGACGAGATTCACACCTCGATGGAGGCCGGCGCCTTCCTGCGCAAAGAGGCCATCAAGGGTCAACCCTGGATCGCCGCCTACGAAGACTGGAACGTCGACATCGGTCTGGAAGTCGGCATGAAGGGCAAGGCCCAGATCGGCAAGGGCATGTGGCCCAAGCCCGATGAAATGGCCGAGATGATGACCGCCAAGCTCGGCCATCCCCAGGCCGGCGCAAACTGCGCCTGGGTGCCGTCGCCCACCGGCGCGACCCTGCACGCCCTGCACTACCACCAGGTCGACGTGGCGGCCCGGCAGAACGCATTGATCGGCCGGGGGCGCGCCAGCCTGGACGATATTCTGACCCTTCCGCTGTCCCGCGGCGAGAACCTGTCGACCGCGCAGGTGCAGGCGGAACTGGACAACAACGCCCAGGGCATCCTGGGCTATGTGGTGCGCTGGGTGAACCAGGGCGTGGGCTGCTCCAAGGTGCCCGACATCAACAACGTCGGCCTGATGGAAGACCGCGCCACCTTGCGAATTTCCAGCCAGCACATCGCCAACTGGCTGCACCACGGCATGTGCAGCGCAGCGCAGGTGATGGAAACCATGCAGCGCATGGCCGCGGTCGTTGATCGACAGAACGTCGGGGATCCCGACTACCGCAACATGGCGCCGGACTTTGACGGCTCCATCGCCTTCCAGGCGGCCTGCGATCTGGTGTTCAAGGGCCGGCACCAGCCCAGTGGCTACACCGAACCAATTCTCCACGCCCGCCGCCGCGAACTGAAGGCCAGCCTGGCGACTTAAATGCGCGGACCCTTTTGACCAGCGGGGATCGAACAGGATCCTCGCTGGTTGGCCGTACCGGACGGGCAGCTTGTCGCGGCGGGTAAAGACCCGGCGCTACACCCCCAGATAGCGGTCGCGCAGCGCCAGTGTCAGCGCGCCCGGCGCGCCGCTCCACACCGTCGCGCCCTTTTCCAGCAGGGTGCAGCGGTCGACCAGGGGCAACAGCTCCTTGAGCGATTTGTCGACGATCAACAGCGCCTGCCCCTGGGCTTTTAGCCGGCGCAGCGCCGTCCAAATTTCCCGCCGGATCACCGGCGCCAACCCTTCGGTTGCTTCATCCAGCACCAGCAATTTCGGATTGGTCATCAGCGCCCGGCCGACCGCCAGCATCTGCTGTTCGCCGCCGGAAAGCGTTTGCGCCAACTGACCGGCGCGCTCGGCCAAACGTGGAAACAACGTCACCGTCTTGCCATAGTCCCAGGGCCCGGGCCGGGCGGTGGCGATCAGGTTCTCCGCCACCGATAGATTGGGAAAACAGCGGCGGCCTTCGGGCACCAGGCCGAGGCCCAGGCGGGCAATCTTGAAGGCGGGCAACTGTCGGGTCTCCCGACCGTCGAAGCGCACCGTCCCGCGCCGGGCCGGGGTCAGGCCGCAGATCGAGCGGATGGTGGTGGTTTTACCCATGCCATTGCGCCCCATCAGCGCCACCGCTTCACCGGCCGCCACCGCCAGCGTCACCCCGAAAAGCGCCTGGGAGGGGCCGTAAAAGGTTTCGATGTCGCGCACCAGCAGCATCACGTTTCCTCGCCCAAATAGGCTTCCTGCACGGTGGCGTTGCCGCGGATCTGCGCGGCCGTGCCCTGCGCGATCACCTGTCCATAGACCAGCACCGAAATCCGATCGGCCAGACGAAAGACCGCGTCCATGTCGTGCTCCACCAGCAGGATCGGCACCTCCTGTTTCAACCGCTCGAGAAAATCGGTCAGGCGCGCCGACCCTTCCGGCCCCAGACCGGCCATCGGCTCATCCAGCAACAGAAATTTGGGCCGCAAGGCCAAGGCGCAGGCCACTTCCACCTGGCGGCGCTCGCCATGGCTCAACTCGGCCACCGGCCGATCGGCCCGATCCAGCAAACCGACCCGATCAAGCGCCGATTCCGCCGCCGCCACCAGCGCGCCGTCGCGGCGCACCGCCTTCCAAAAGCGGAACGACGAGCCGTCGGCCGCCTGGGCGGCGATCATCACGTTGCGCCGCGCCGACAGCGGCGCGGCCAGCGACGACACCTGGAAGGTGCGCCCCAACCCCAGACGGGCCCGGGCGGCCACCGACAGCGTGGTCACATCCACCCCGGCCAGTTCGACCCGGCCGGCGTCCGGGGCCAGGCTTCCGGCGATCTGGCCGATCAGCGTCGACTTGCCCGCGCCGTTGGGGCCGATCAAGGCGTGGATTTCACCGCCATGGAGCGACAGCGAGACATCGTCGGTCGCGACCAGCGCGCCGAAGGATTTGCTGAGCCCGACAATCCGCAGGAGCGGGCGCGCCGTTGCCGCGTCAGTCATGCTGGGCCTTTCCGGCCAACAGGCCCAGCAGCCCCCCTCTGGCGAACAGCACCACCGCCAGCAGGATCAAGCCGAGAAAGAGCTGCCAGCGCTCGGTCACGCCGCCGATAAAGGTTTCCATCAAAATGAACAGAATGGCCCCCGCCACCGGTCCGAAAAGCCGCCCGACGCCGCCCAGGATAACGATCACCATGATCTCGCCGGAGCGGGCCCAGGACAGCATGGAAGGACCGATGAAGCCGTTCAGGTCGGCATAGAGCGCGCCGGCCCAGCCGGTCATCATCGCCGACAGCACGAAGGCCGTCAGCTTCACCGGAAAGGGTTCGATGCCGGCCGTCGCCAGCCGCGTCTCGTTCAACCGGACCATGGTCAGCGCCGCGCCGAAACGCGACGCCATCAAGCGGGCGCTCAGAAACAGACAAAGACAGAGCGCGGCGAAGACCAGCGCAAAGAAAACCAGCGGGTTGGCGCTGTCCAGCAGCGGCAGGCCGTTGCGCAGATAGAGCGACAGGCCGTCCTCGCCGCCGTAGGTCGGCCAGGAAATGGCGAAATAGTAGATCATCTGCGCGAAAGCCAAGGTGATCATGATGAAGTAAACGCCGGAGGTGCGCAGCGAAATGGCGCCGATGAACAGCGCCGCCAACGCCGTCACCGCCATGGCCAGAAGCCAGATCGGCAGCATTTGATCGCTGCCGGGAAAGATTCCCAGAAAGGCGGTTTCCTCGAAGGCGTGAAAGGCTGAAATTCCCGCCACATAGCCCCCCAGACCAAAGAAGGCGGCATGACCAAAGGAAATCATCCCGCCGAAGCCCAGCGCCAGGTTGAGGCCGGTGGCCGCCAGGGCGATGATCACCACCCGCGAGGCAAGATTGATGTAGTAGACCTCGCCCTGCGCCGCGGCGATCAGCGGGGCGGCCAACAACGCCGCCAACAGCGCCAGGTTGACCAGATTTTCGCGTCGCAACTCAAGCATTGGCGGGGAACAGTCCTTTCGGCTTGAGCGCGAGAATGACCGCCATCAGCAGATAGATCAGCATGGAGGCCAGCGCCCCGCCGGTGCTCGCCGCGCTGGAAGGCGGCATGAAAAGCGCGAAAAATCCGGGCAGCAAAATCCGCCCCAGCGTGTCCACCACGCCGACCAGCAAACTACCGATCAAGGCGCCCTTGATCGAGCCGATGCCGCCGATCACGATAACCACGAAGGCCAGGATCAGCACCGGCTCTCCCATCCCCACCTGCACCGACTGCAACGCCCCCACCAGCGATCCAGCCAGCCCCGCCAACCCGGCGCCCAGGGCAAACACCAGGGTGTAGAGCGCACGGATGTCCACGCCCAGCGCGCCGATCATTTCCCGGTCGCTCTCCCCGGCCCGGATGCGCATCCCCAGGCGGGTTCGCGCGATCAGCAGATAAAGCCCCGCCGCCAGCGCCAGGCCAAAGAAAAGCAGGGCCAGGCGATAGAGCGGATAGGGCGCGCCGCCGGGCAGGGTAACCGCGCCGCTTAGCGATTCGGGCACGTCGAGCCACAGCGGTTGCGAGCCGAAAAGCCAGCGGGTGCCCTCGGTGAAAATCAGAATCAGGGCAAAGGTCGCCAAAACCTGATCCAAATGATCCCGGTCATACAGCCGTCGGATCACCAGAACTTCGACCAGCGCCCCGGTCGCCGCCGCCGCCAAGGCCCCGGCCAGCAGACCAAGCCAAAAGCTGCCGGTCTGCGCCGCCACCACCGCGCAGACAAAGGCGCCGACCATGTAAAGCGAGCCATGGGCCAGGTTGATCAGTCCCATGACGCCGAACACCAGGGTCAGGCCGGCGGCCATGAGGAAAAGCATGACGCCGAACTGCAGCCCGTTGAGGAGTTGCTCTATCACCAGGGTCACGGCCATGAAAATACCTTAGAACGCAAGATTGTTTTTGGATCGTCAAGGCGCGGACGATCAGCGGTCGGTTGGGCCCGAGGCGACCGCGCGGCAAGGCCGCGCGGCCCCGACCTGTCGCGGCGCGCCGTCTCGGGTTGTTAACCGGTCAAGCAAGCACGCGGTTACAGCTTGCAGTCCGCCGCGAAGGCGTCCTGCAGGTTCTCCATGGCGATGCCGATCAGCTTGTTGGTCGGCTTGCCGTCGCCGGCCACCACTTCACGAACATAGATGTTCTGAATCGGGTGATGGTTGGGACCGAACTTGAACGCCCCGCGCACGGAATCAAAATTCGCCGCCTCCAGAGCCTGGCGGAAAGCGTCGGCGTCGGAAGGCGCGGCCACTTTCAGCGCCGAGAGGATCAGGTTGGCGGTGTCAAAACCTTGCGAGGCGTACAGCGTCGGGGTGCGGCCATAGCTTTTGCGGAAGCTCTCGACGAAGGCCTTGTTGGTCGGGTTGTCCAGATCATAGGCCCACTGCGAGGTGTTCTTCACGCCGATGGCCGAGTCGCCCACCGCGCCCAGAATGATCTCGTCGAAGGAGAAGGCCGGACCATAGACCGGCAGGTCGATGCCAGAGGCCGCGTACTGCTTCATGAAAGCGATGCCCATGCCCCCGGGCAGGAAGAAAAACACCGAATCCGCGCCGCTGGCGCGAATTCGGGCAATCTCGGCGGCATAGTCCTTTTGCCCCAACTTAGTGAAGAGTTGACCCTTGGGCGGCCCGAATCGGCTGGTGAAGCCGGCCAGCGCATCGGTGCCCGCCGGATAGTTGGGAGCCAGAATGAAGGGGGCCTTCAAGCCCGCTTCTTTCATATAGTTACCCATGGCTTCATGCAGGTTGTTGTTCTGCCAGGCGACGTTGAAGTAGTTGGCGTTGCAGCCCTTGCCCGCCAGCTTGGACGGTCCGGCGTTGGGCGAGAGATAGAAGACCCCCTGGCGCACCGTGGAGGGCACCACGGCCATGGCAAGGTTCGACCAGATAATGCCGGTCATAATGTCGACCTTGTCGCGCTGGATAAATTTGTCGGCGATTGCCTTGGCCACGTCGGGCTTGCGGCCATCGTCCTCGACCAGAACCTCAATGTCCTTGCGGCCCGACTGTTCGATCGCCAGCATAAAGCCGTCGCGCACGTCGATGCCCAGATGGGAGCCGCCACCGGACAAGGTGGTGATCATGCCGATCTTGGTGGCCGCCAGGGCGGGGGACGCCAGCAGCATCGCGCTCAGGCCTAAGCCCAGTATCTTCTTCATGGTGAAAGCCTCCAGTTTCTCTTGCCTGTTTCAGTTGCTTTGTGCGGTCTCTTTGACTTTGTACCGCTGTACTTTTCCGATCGCTGTCTTGGGAAGCGCCCCGCGGGACGTCACCCTGCGGGGATACTTATAAGGGGCAATAGCCGCTTTTACATGGTCTTGCGGTGCTTTTACCATGCCCGCGTCTTCCTGACGGTCCCGCGCCGGCGCCGCACCAGCGCCACAAAGGCCGCCACCGCCGTCCGCGATCACCGTCCGGCCAGCCAGCCACGGCGCGTTCCAGCACCGCCGGATCGCACAGCAGAGCCGAATCGACTTTCGGACCGGCGACATTGTAGCCGGACGAAACAATCACGCCATCGTTTCCGGCGACGAAATAAAACAAGCCGTCGCGCACCGGCGCGGCGTCACCAGCCGAACAGCGCCGTGGCCACCCGGTAGCTGTTCGCCGCGGCCAGGACCGAGTGGGCGATCGGGTCGCTGTAACCGCCGCCCAGAACCAGGGCCACCGGAATTTCCCGGTCCCGACAGGCGCGCAGCACCAAATCGTCGCGCGCCATCAGCCCGGCGAAGGTCAGCGCAAAGCGACCCAGCTTATCCTGCGCCAGGGGATCGACCCCCGCCTGATAGAGCACCAACTCCGGCTGAAAGGCGAAGACCCGCGGCAGCGCCTGGCGCAAGGCCGAAAGATAGGCCCGGTCCTCGGTGCCATCGGGCAGGGCCACGTCCAGATCCGAGGGCACCTTTTGAAAGGGAAAGTTCTTCTCGCCGTGCAGGCTGAACACAAACACCTCTTGGCGGCCGGCCAGCAGGGCGGCGTTGCCGTCGCCTTGGTGAACGTCCAGATCGATGATCGCAATGCGCGTCACCCAGCCTTTGGCCAGCGCCTTGGCCGCCGCCACCGCAAAGTCGTTGAAGACGCAAAACCCCGCGCCGAAGTCATGGTGGGCATGGTGCGTCCCACCGGCCAAATGGCCGGAAAATCCATCGCGCAACGCCGCTTGCGTCGCCGCGATCGTGCCGCCCACGCTGGCGCGAGCACGGATCGCATAGGCCGGACTCCAGGGCAGACCAATTCGGCGCTGCGCCCTGGCGTCCAGGGTGCCGTTGAGAAAGCTGTCGACGTAGTCGACGGCGTGCACGCGGGTCAGGTCGGCGCGGCTGCACAGCGGTGACCGCGCCAGGCAGGCGGCCGACAAAATTCCGTCCGCCAGCAGCCTGTCCCGCAACAGCCGGTACTTTTCAGCCGGAAAGCGATGACCCGCCGGCACCGGCAGGGCGGCGCTGTCGGAATAGAAAATCTTCACCACCGCTGCAACTTGCCGCCGTCCATTTTCAGCGACCCTCCTGTGGCGGCCCTCTTTTGACGACCCTGTTCCATAGCGCTTCTTTCCATTCCAACGAATAGATTGCACCATCAAATCCTGGGATCAAACACCTAGGGTCGGATCGACGTGCAGCCTACCCCATCAAGCCGCCGTCCTTGCGGGTGATCGCGATCACCGCCGAACGCGGAACCGACCCGCCGCCGTCGGGGAAATGGCTGTCGCCCTTTTCACCGGGGTGCTGCACGCCGACGAACAGGGTGCGGCGGTCGGCGCTCCAGGTGATGCCGGTCATCTCACACCCGCGCGGGCCGACCAGAAACCGCTTGATCTTGCCGGTTTCAGGATCCCCAACCAACATCTGGTTGTTGCCTTGCCCGGCAAAGTCGCCGGTGTTGGAATCGCTTCCATCGGTTTGGATCCACAGCAGGCCATAGTTGTCGAAGGCCAGACCGTCGGGCGAGTTGAACATGTTCTGCGCGCTGATGTTGTCGGACCCCGCCCGCTCATCTTGATAGACCGTGGGGTTGCCCGCGACGACGAACAAGCTCCAGTCGAAGGCGTTGCCGGTGTGATCGCCGCCGTCGGGCGCCCAGCGGACAATCTGACCGTAGTTGTTGTTTTCGCGCGGATTGGGCCCGCCCACCGGCATGGGGTCGCCGCCCTTGTTCGGCTTGCGGCCCCGGCTCTTGTTGTTGGTGAGGCAGCAATAGGCCTCGGCCTTCTTCGGATTGACCGAAATCCACTCCGGCCGATCCAAGGTCGTCGCCCCAACTTTGGACGCGGCCAAGCGGGCATGGATGCAAACCTCGCCCTGGCTGGCCATGCCGGTGGTCTGGGGGGACAGTTCCAACCACTCGCCGCGCAGGTTGTCATGGAATTTGGCCGCAAAAAGCTTACCCTGGGCCAGCAGGTCGCGGTTATCGCCCGCAGGGTCGTAGCGCCCGTCGGAGATGAAGCGATACAAGAACTCGCCCCGTTCATCGTCGCCCATATAGACCACCACCTGACCGTTGGCGGCAACCACGACCTCGGCGTTTTCATGCTTGAAGCGGCCCAGGCCGGTCCGCTTCTTCGGCGTGGACATCGGGTCTCGGGGATCGATCTCCACCACATAGCCGACGCGGTTGCATTCATTGGGGTGCTTGGCGATGTCGAAGCGTTCGTCGCCGCCGGCCCAGCCGTAGCCCCGGTCTGTCACCCCGACGTCATAGCGGTTCATCGCGGCGGTGGGGATAAACCGCGCGTCACTGCTGGAAAAATAGCCGTTGAAGTTTTCCTCGCAGGTCAGATAGGTGCCCCAGGGGGTGCGGCCGTTGGCGCAGTTGTTCCAGGTGCCGCGTGATGTGGTTCCCGCAGGGTCGGCGGCCGTCTTCATCAAGTCGTGGCCGCGCGCCGGGCCGGTCAAATCCATCGGGCTGTCGGCGGTAATCCGGCGATTGAAGGGCGAGTCCCGCACAACCGACCAGCGACCCTGCTGCTGCGCGATCTCCATCACCGATACGCCATGGGCGGCCTTGCCCTTACGCAGGTCATCGGCGTTTTCAGGCCGGCCGGATCGGCGGTTGCCATAGATGATCGGCAAGTTGGTGTATTCGTTGTTCACCACCAGGATGTTGCGGCCGCCCGAGGTGAAGAAGGCCATCCCGTCGTTGTTGTCGCCGAAAGCCCGCTCCTGACTGTGACCGGTGCCACGGGTTTGCGGGTCAAATTCGGCAACGCCGGACCACAACGGGTCGCCCCACTTGGCCACCACCTGCCACTGATAGCCCTCCGGCACGGTAACGGTATCTTCGCTGTTGGCGGCCACCGCCTTGAAGCCCAACCGGCCATCGGCGGCCAAGGCGCGCGCCGGGATCAGCCCGGTGCCGCCGATGACGAAAGCGCTCGCACCAACGGCGACGCCCTTACCGAGAAAGCTGCGCCGATCCATCACCCGGTCGACGATGCCGTCAAATTCGCTCCCCGGGGAGCCCGAACGGCGCGCCGCCCCGGCGGCATCGCAGGATCGCCCCTGCTCCTCGCGCGCTTCAAATTCTTTCATCTCTCGTACCTTCCTGACCAGAACCGCGCGCGGCCGCCTTCGGCTTTGCCCTCCCGTTCCGGCCTCCAACCGATTTGCGGGTATCTCACGACCGGGTCGAAGCGCCCAGCGCTGCTGTCCAAGTCGCCCACAGGCTAGCCGCGGCGAAAGTCACTCCCGTGACAGCCGAATGACCCTTTTCCTAACAAAAGATCCCTTGAAAGGCCTTTTGCCGGACGGAAAACCGGGGACCACTTTTCCTGGCAAAAGGCTATAGAATCTGTGACAGAAACTCTTTGGTGCGCGGGTCTTTCGCGTTGTCGAAGAAGGTGGTGGGCGGACCATGCTCGACGATCACCCCCCGGTCGGTGAAGTAGATGTGGTCGGCGATTTCTCGGGCGAAGCCCATCTCGTGGGTGACCAGCACGCAGGTCATCCCCTCGGCCGCCAGTTCCTTGATCGTCACCAGCACCTCCTTGACCGTCTCGGGATCAAGCGCGGCGGTCACCTCGTCGAACAGCATGACATCGGGGTTCATCGCCAGCGAGCGCGCGATGGCCACCCGCTGCTGCTGCCCGCCGGACAGCTCGCCGGGATAGCTGTCCTCCTTGCCTTCCAGACGGACCTTGGCGATCAATTTGCGCGCCCGCTGCTCCACCTCCTGCTTGTCCTGCTTCAGCACCAGGACCGGGGCCATCATGACGTTTTCCAACGCCGTCTTGTGGGGAAAGAGGTTGTACTGCTGGAAGACCATGCCGACTTTCTTGCGCAGTTCCAGCTTGTCCAGGTTCGGGTCATGCACCTCCTGACCCTCCACCTGAATCGACCCCTGTTGAATGTCGTTGAGGCCGTTGATGCAGCGGATCAAGGTGGATTTGCCCGACCCGGAAGGACCGATGATGCAGATCACCTCGCCTTTCATAATCTCCAGGCTGATCCCTCGAATAACCTCCATCTGACCGAAGGACTTGTGGACGTTCTTGAGGGAGATAATCGGCTGATCAGCTGTCCAGCTGGTCTTTTCCATGATGAGCACTTCCCTAGGTTTTTACCGAAAAGCGCTTTTCAAGACGAACCGTCCAGCGCGCGATGGGATAGCAATAGGCGAAAAATATCAACAGCACGAAGCCGTAGAACGGCATCAACAACTCCGGTTGATTGTCCTCGGCCTCGATGGCCTGCCGCGACAGGTTGAGCACCTCCTCGACTCCCAGGATGGAAACGATCGGCGTCGCCATGGTGAGGATCGCATACCAGTTCATCCAGGGCGGAATCATCCGCTTGAAGCACTGCGGCAGAATGATCCGAAACAGCGTTTGTCGGCGACTGAAGGCGAGGCTTTCCGACGCCTCCCACTGGGCCGTGGGGACGGAATTGACCGCCCCGCGCACGATTTCGGAAATGTTCGCCATCACCGGCAGCGACAGGCCGAACACCGCCTTCATCCAATCGGGGATCGGAATGATCAGAGTGCCGATCACGATCTCAAAGGGAAAGGAGAGCATGACAATGAACAGCAACACCAGCCAGGGGGAGTTGCGGAACAGTTGCGTGATCATCCAGCAAAAGCTGCGAAGACCCCGGTTGGGGGAGATTTGTCCCAGGCCCACCATCACACCGGCCAAGGTTCCGATCAGCATGGTCAAGACCGAGATAAGAATGGTGAACAGGAAGCCATTGATCACGATGAAGGGGATCCAACGAACCAGCGTCTGGAAAGCCTGGATCGTTGACCCTTCCACGCTCTGGGCCAGCGCGACCATCGGCCAGAAGCCGGCCAGGATCAAAAGGACCAACGGCGTCCAGGCCGGCAAGCCGGCGATCCAGTGGCTGAACCCCAGTTCTTCGGGCGCGCGGTAGCGCGCCTTGAAGGAATGCAGCACCGCAAGGTCGGTGCGTGATCGACCGTCCACACCGGGAATCGCGCGCCGTGAAAAACCAGTCATGACCCTATCCTCCATAACCGGGGATACGCATGTTTCGTTCCCACTTGTTCATCCCCATGACCAGAATGCCGACCAACAGGACGTAAGAGAAAAACAACACCACCATCATCGGGTTCTGAGCCGAGGGATAGTCGTTCCAAATGGTGATCGCCTCATAGAGCAACTCCGGCACGGCGATGACAAAGGCCTGCGTGGTGGTCTTGACCAGATTGACCAGATTGTTGTTGAGCGCGGGCAGCGAAACCCGCAACGCCAGGGGCATGACAATGTAGCGAAAGGTCTGCGCCCGGGTATAGCCCAGCGCCGAGGCGGCTTCCTTGGTCGAGTCAGGCACGGCTTCCGCCCCGGCGCGGAAAATCTCCACGTTGAAAGCCCCGGCAAAGAAGCTTAGCGAAATAATCGCCCAGCCGACGTTGGAGATGATCGGCACCTCCAGCCAGCCATCCGGGCTATAGGTGGGGGTGAAGCGCCCAAGGGCGAAATAGAAGAACAGCAGTTGCACAAAAGGCGGCGTGTTGCGGAAGAATTGGATGTACCCGTTGATGATCGCCCGCAACACGCGGCTGGGCGACCCCTGCATCCAGGCGCCAACCACGCCGATGACCACCGAAAAGATCACGCAAAACACCGAGAGTTGAATGGTCATGGCCAAGCCGCCAATGACTTTATCCCACTCGGATTTTTCGTAAAAGAAAATGAAATTCCACGTTGGGACGTCTATCGCCAACTGGCGAAAGAACTCCCGGATCACATCCAACATCTGCGCCCCTTTCAGAGGTCAACCGCCGCCAGCCGGTGGGGATCTTCGTCCACCGCCGGGCCGCCGCCTGTGCCAGAACCCGCGCGGGTTCCGGCACAGGCCGCCAGCCTTACGCCGTCTCGGGGTCCTATTGGATCCAATCGGCCATGCGCTCTTTCTGAGCGGCCAGATAGGCGGTCGGCTTGATGCCCCACTTGGCTTCCCACGCGATCAACTGACCGGACTGCAGCCAGTTGTAGGTTATGCCGGACATGAACTGACCGAAAACACAGTTCTTCTCCTCCAAGGGGACAGCCAAGCCCCAAGGGTTGTCGTCTTCGGTCTTCAGCGGCATCTCATAGTCATTCCAATTGCCGGAAGCCAGATCGGCGCCGAGGGAACTGTCGTCATAAACAAAGCCGATGCACTTCTTGTCCCGCAGGGCTTGCTTGGCCTCGGCGTTGCCGGTGAAGGCGATAACCTCCGCGCCATAGCGCTCTTCAACGATCTTGTTGTAGAACGCGCCCTGCTTGCCGCAGACCGGCTTGCCGCGCAACTCTTCCCAATCCTTCAGTCCCAAGGCCTTCGGCGACAGGATGTTGGTGCCGGAGGTGTAGTAGTTGGGCTGGGGAATGCCGACAATCTTACGGCGATCAGCGCGGTCCGACATGGTGGCGATCATCAGGTCGATCTTGCCCTGGTCCAGGAACTGCATGCGGTTGGACGACTGCACCGGCACCAACTCCAACTCCACGCCCATGGTGGCGGCCACGTCCTTCGCCATGTCGATTTCCATGCCGACCAGTTCGCCGCTTTCGTTGCGGAACCCCCAGGGCTTGTAGTCCGCCTTCACGCCGACCACCAGCTTGCCGCGCGACATCACCTTGTTCCAACCTTCGTTGGTGCAGGGCGCGGCAATCGCCGAAGACATCCCGGTGGAAACAACAAATAACAAAGCGCCGCCGAGTAGTTTTTTCTTCATCTTTTTATCTCCCTGTTAATGAGAACTTTCGTGAAACGAAGAAACCGCAAGACGAGAGTTGGAGCGTTCCGAAAGGACTCGCGACGCGAGCCCGCTTAGAACCGTAACACCGCCTCCAATCAACCGGGTAGCGGATGAAACGCGACGGAAGCGAAGCGCCGAACGCTTCTTTTTCCATCGATCCCACGCTAGCAAATTTCCCCGCTTTCCATATTGGCCTGCTCAATTCTTTCGATCCGTTGTTGAGCTTCCGACCCACTTCGACGCAAAACCATACCCATGAGCGACTCCAATACGACAATAGTCGAAACATAGGATGCATAAAATTGCGGACTTTCCGTCGAAACTTCAATGATATGCCGCGCCTGCTTGCGCAAGGGGGCATCAAAGCTGTTGGTGATCAGGATCAGTTCCGCCCCCTTTTTTTGCGCCAGTTGGGCAATAGTGATCGCCCGGTGGGCGTAGGGGTACATTGACATCACCAGCACCACGTCCCCGGGCGCCACCGATTCCAACATCACCGCCGTCGAGAGGTTGGAGGCCCCCAGGCCGTGCCAGTGGGTGAAGGCCATGCGCGCCATGTAAAGCAGATAGGTCGCCAACCCGGTCGAACCGAACACCCCCAGCACATGCACCTTCGGCGCCCTGGCCAGCAGATCGGCGGCGGCGGCCACATCCTCAAGATCGAGCGTGGTGAGCAAGTCCTGAATATTGCCGATCGCCGCCGAGGCCTGGGCGACGACAAACGCGCCCTTGCCCGGTGTCATCTGGCCTTCCTGGAAGTCCTGAAGCGCCTTGGCCTTTTTTGAAAAGACCAGTCTTTCGCGCTGCAGGTCGGCGCGACAGAGATCGCGCACCTCCTCGAAACTTTCGAACGCCAAGGCCCGGGCCAAACGCGAAAAGGTCGAGGGCGACAGCCCGGCCGTACCGGCGATCTGCCGAAGCGACCGGGTCGCGACGGCATCGGAATGCGCCACCAGATATTCGGCGGCCTGCTGCAATTGCGGACTCAACCGCTCAAAATGCTCACTAACGCGCTGCCGCAAGGCCAAAAAAACCGTCCCCTGGGTTGAGTGTTGCCGTTCCAAAGGTGAAACGTTTATTTCACCTATTGATTTTATTGAACCACATGTTCCATTGTACGGCAATAAGATTCACCACCCCAGACCACCACCATCGCCCGCGCTTTGCCCTGTCTCCTTCTCCCCGCGTGCAGCCCAGGCTGCCGCCGACCCTTGGAATCCCCGCCCATGACCGCGACAAACTCACTTCCCGCCCACGCCTCCGTCGTCGTCATCGGCGGCGGCGTCATGGGCTGCTCGACGCTTTACCATCTGGCCAAGCTGGGCCTGGGCGATGCGGTTTTGCTGGAGCGCAATCAGCTCACCTCCGGCACCACCTGGCACTCGGCGGCCCAGGTCCGCGCCCTGCGCTCCAGCCGCAACATGACCGACCTGATCCGCTACTCGATTGATCTCTACGGCCAGTTGGAGGCCGAAACCGGGCAATCGACCGGTTGGATCAACAAGGGTTCGCTGTCCATCGCCACCACGCCGGAGCGCCTGACCCACATCAAGCGCCAGGAGTCTCTGGCCCATCTTTTCGGCCTTCAGGCCCGCTCGATCGGCCAGCAAGAGGCCTTGGAAATCTGGCCGATGATGAATGGCGAGGACGTTTTGGGCGCGGTCTGGTCGCCGGACGACGGCCGGGTCAGCCCCTCCGATCTCTGCGCCGCCCTGGCCAAGGGCGCCAAGGCCCGAGGCGCGAAGATTTTTGAACGCACCGGCGTGACCGGCATCTTAACCGACGGCGGACGGGTGGTCGGCGTGGAAAGCACCCAAGGCGTCATCCGCTGTGACGCGGTGGCGCTCTGCGCGGGCCTGTGGAGCCGGGAGGTCGCCGCCCTGGCCGGGGCCGAGGTGCCGCTTTACCCCTGCGAGCACTTTTATCTGCTGACCAAGCCGATTGACGGCATCACCGGCAACATGCCGACCCTGTCCGACCATGATTCGCACCTCTACATCCGCGACGATTCCGGCGGGCTTTTGGTGGGTTGCTTCGAACCCCTGGGCAAGGCCATCGACCCGGCGCGGCTGGGCGACGACTTTGCCTTTCAGCTTCTGCCGGAGGACTGGGATCACTTCGAACCGATGATGATCAACGCCCTGCACCGCCTGCCGGCCCTGGAAACCGCCGAGGTGAAGACCCTGCTCAACGGTCCGGAAAGCTTCACCCCGGACGGCGCCTTCCTGCTGGGAGAAACCGCGGAAACGCCCGGCCTGTTTCTGGGCTGCGGCATGAACTCGGTGGGGGTGGCCACCGGCGGCGGCGCCGGTATGGCGCTGGCGCACTGCATCCACCAGGGCCACAACCCGATGGATCTGCTGGAGGTGGACCCAAAGCGCTTTCCCGCCGCCTTTAACTCAATCGCGGCGCTGGCCGACCGGGTTCCGGAGGTGCTGGGCAAGCACTATGAAATCACCCACCCGGGCCGCCAGTGGGCCCGGGGTCGAAACCTGCGCCCCTCGGCGCTGGCCGATCAGTGGCGCAAGCACGCCCCCCATTTCGGCCAGTTCTATGGCTGGGAGCGCCCGCTTTATTTCAACAAGACGGCCGAGCCGACCCTGACCTTCGGCCAACCGGATTGGCACCGGCAGGTCGCGCAAGAAGTGGCCCAAGCGCATCACGGCGCCGCCCTGTTCGATCAGTCCAGCTTCGGCAAGATCCAGGTCAGCGGCCCCGACGCCGAAAGCTTTCTCAACCGGGTCTGCGCCAACGACATGACCAAGCCGCAAGGCCGGGTGATCTATACCGCCCTGCTCAACCCTCGCGGCGGGATCGAAAGCGACCTGACCGCGCTGCGACTGAGCCCGGACAGTTATCGCCTTTATGTCGGCACGGCGGCCATCAAGCGCGATCTGGCCTGGCTGCAGCGCCAGCGCCGCGCCGATGAAGCTGTGACCCTGGTGGATGAAACAGAGGCCTATGGGGTACTGGGACTGATGGGCCCCCAGGCCGCCCAGGTGGCGCGGCAAGCCGGGCTGACGGGCCTGGACGGCCTGGGATATTTTCGCCACGGTCCGGTTCAGCTGGGCGACATCGCCGCCCGGGCCGCCCGGCTGTCCTATGTCGGCGAAGCCGGGTGGGAGATCACCTGTGCGCGCTCCCAGATCGGCGAACTTTTTACCGCGCTTTGCGCGGCGGGCGCCCATCCCGCCGGTCTGTTCGCGCAGGCCTCGCTGCGCATTGAAAAGGGGTACCTGGCCTATGGTCACGACCTGGACAGCGACATCAATCCGCTGATGGCCGGACTGGAATTCGCCATCGACTGGCGCAGCGACTTCGTCGGCAAGCAGGCGCTGCTCAAACTGCGCGAACAGGGGGTGGCCGAGCAGATGATGAGCGTGATCCTGGACGACCCCACGGCGATGCCACTGGGCAACGAGCCGGTTTATCTGGGCGACCAAATTATCGGCAAAACCACCTCGGCGGCCTTCGGCTATCGGATCGGCAAGCCGGTCGCCCTGGCCTATCTGGCCAGCGCGGCCTTGCCGCCGAAGCAGGCCCACCCGGCCGCAATCGCCGTCGAACTGGACATCGCCGGCCGCCGCTTTACCGCCCGCGCCCAGCGCCACCCCGCCTTTGATCCCAAGGGCGAAAGAATGCGCCTGGCCAGCTAGGCTCAGAACCCGTTGGATTTGGTGCTGCCGGGTCGGCCAAGGCGTTTGCTGTCCCCAGAAAGCTTGGCGGCCTCCGGCGCCAGCCTTCCCGGCTCACTCCCGTTGCGCGGCTGTTTCTTGTGGAAACGCCGATTGCATGAACTCCGCCTTCATCTTGTGCGCTTTCATCGCCGGAAGACCGATGGCCTTGAGGGACAGGATCGCCGCGTAGATCAGTGTGGCGGTCGCCAACCCATCAAGCGTCCAGCCGACGGGAACACGCAGCACGCCGAGGTAGGACGGCAGATTGGACAGCGCCGGTATGGTCCAGAACCCGGTCACACCATGCAGGACAAGGGCGATCCAGAACCCGGCGCAATAGGGACAGCGCCACTGCTCATAGAGCGTTCGGACTGGCCGGGGCAGGTGGCCCAGCATCGTGTTGAACCCTGTCCCCCATTCCGGGAGTTTCTCCCAGACCAGAATGTGGATCGCGGTCGCCATCAGGACCAATTCGAATGTCATGTTGTTCCCTGTCACTCTATCGTTGGTTGGGTGGACTTATTCGGGCAAAGCAACGCCCCTGATCATCACGGATGAGGGATTTTCCAAACCTTGGCGATGGCGGCTCTTTCGGCCTCGTCAAGCTCTGCCAACAAACACCGGGCCGCGGCGCCATAGAGGGTTTTTCCCCTTGCCAAATGATCTTCGCCCTCCTCGGTCAACAGGATATGTTGCGCCCGGGCGTCGTATTGGCAGGGCACCCGGCGGACCCATCCGCGCGCTTCCAGCTTGACCACCATCGCGCTGGCAGAAGCTTTGCGGATACCCATGTCCTCGACCACGTCTTGTAAATGCTGGCCATGGTCATCCCTGTCGGTTTTTCCGGCCTCTTGGTCCTTGATGGCGCTCAGATATTCGAATTCGCTGTAGGACACCCCGACCGTTGCGCCAAGCGCCGTCCATTTCCGATGCGCATGCCGGTGGACCAGTTCGATAAACTCTGCCAGTTGCATTGCTGGGCCTCATAAGTTAGGATGTCTAACTAACAATTTGGAAGCCGACTGTCAAGACGGCGCGCATTTTTACCGAAGCGGGCGGCGGAAAAGGCGACCAGGGGCCGCAAAGACATGGAAAGTCCGATATGGAAAATTTCGAAACGACTCGGCTGAGGGTTGAAGGCTGGCGGCCTTCGGTGGCCCGCCGGTCGTCGCGGGAACTGCTGATAGATGAACTAACGTCGGTCCTGACGTGCACTGTGATGCGGCATCTTCCCGCCGTGCTGCATGTAGAACAGACCCGCGACGCCATCGCGCAGTGGATCGCCGACCGGAACGCGGAGACGGAGGTTCTGACCCTGCGTGATCGGACGCTTTCGACACTGCTCGGACTGCTGATTCTGGCCGAGATCCCCGACAACGACGGAAGTCGGTCCCTGCATCTCGGCTATCTGTTCGGCCAGGCCGCCTGGGGACGGGGCTATGCAACAGAGCTGGTCTCAGGCTTGGTCGAACAGGTGACGTCTCAAGGGACTGCGGCGCGGATTGTGGGTGGGGTCGAAAACGCCAACAAGGCCTCGGCAAGAGTTCTGGAAAAAGCCGGGTTCGAAAAATTGACGCTTCTATCGAACAAAAGGCAGACCTTCTTCGTGAAGACGTTTCCGCAGCGCCGATGACAGCTTAGTCCGCTTCTCGGTTGTTCCTGGCCGCGAGATTTCATCGCGGCGCAAGTCGTGGCTGATATCTGGACGCCCCTGTCGGCAGCAGGTTTTTCTGCGGCTCGGATCAATCGGCTTCATATGTTCGGCCTGGTGATGCGACCGCGACGCCTTCCACCACTAACCGGTCACCAAATGGCGGTAGAGCAACGGCAGGGCTTCGCTCATCTTCTCGGGGTGGGGCACCACCGCAAAGCCGTTCTTGCCAAAAATGCGCGCGAAGGAGGCCTGGGCCTTGGCATCGACGGTGATGCCAAAGACGCTCTGCCCCTGACGCCGGGCTTCCTCGATGGCCTTTCGGCTGTCTTCCACGCCGTGACGGCCTTCATAGTGGTCCAGGTCATTGGGTTTGCCGTCGGTGATCACCAGCAGCAGACGCCGCTGGCGGGCGCGCGCCTGCAGGCCTTTTGAAACATGGCGCACCGCCGCCCCCAGCCGGGTATAGAAGCCCGGCGTCAATCCGGCGATCCGGGCCTCGACCTCCGGCCCCATTTTTTCATCGAATGCCTTGCAGGACCGAAGGTAGACGCGGTGACGCCGCAGCGAGGAAAAGGCGTGGATTTCCGCCTCGTCGCCACAGGCCTCCAACCCCCAGGCCATGGCGATCAAAGCTTCCCGCTCCACCTCCAGCACCGAGCGTGTCCCCAGACTGGACTCGGTGGAGCGCGAGACATCCAGCAGGATCGAGACCGCCAGATCCCGCTCGGCCGTGCGGGTGGCGCAGTAAACCCGGTCCGAGCTCTCGCCCGTCGCCGCCAGTTCCACCCGGGCGCGGATCACCGCCTCCATATCCAGATCGTTGCCCTCAACCTGCCGGGGCAGCAGCACGCGCTTGGGCCGCAGCGCCTCAAACCGCTTGCGCACGCTTTGAATGCGCCGCCGCGCCGCCGGGTCCTTCAGCAGTTCCGACGGCGCGTCGCCGGTTTCAGCCTGGCTGGCCAACACCCGGCAGTGGTCCGGCAGATAGGATTGCGTGCGATGGTCCCACTCCGGATAGAGGTGCTTGCCCGACAGCCGCTCGCACTCGGCGTCCTCCGGCGACAGGTCCAGGTGCAGCTTCAGCTTGGTGGCGGCGACCTTGGAATTCTCCGCCAGGCTCACCTCTTCCAAATCGTCGGCGGCCTGCTTGGCGTTGTCGTCGTCCTCGTCGTCAATGCGACGGTTGAGATTCAAGAACTCGGTCCAGGAGAAAATTGCTTCAAACCGATAGAGCACCAAGCTGTCCTTGCGGTCGGCTTCATCGGCGTTTTCGCGCTTGGCGCGGAAGGTCTTTTGCTGTTGCTTTTCGTCCTGGGGATCCTTGCTGGCCCCCGCCTCCTCGCCGTCGTTTTCGCGCAGCACCAGGGCGCGCGGGCTCAGCGGCAGCAAGTCCAGCCAAAGCGGCACCGGACGGAAGGTGTGATAGCCGGGCGGGGCCCGAAAGGTCTTCAGCGCCGCGGCCGGATCCCGGTCGCCGTCGGCGGCGCGGATCCAGGACAGAAACGCCTGGCCCTGCGCGCTTTGCGGCGGCGCGCCGCCCAGCAGCTGCAGGATCGCCTCCTCCAGGGCGGCTTCCTGGGGCGGCAGCTTGGTGATCGGCCGCGTCGCGCGGCTGGCGCGGGCCAACTCAAGGCGCAGGCGGCTCAAGCCCGGACAGGCCAGCAGGGTCTTCTGCTCCAAGCGCGGCCAGGCCCGCAAGCGTTGCAGGTCGGCGCGCAGCGGGTCCTTGGACAGGTCGTCCGGCTGATCGCTGTGCGCCGCGCAGGCGACCAGCCAGAAATACAGCCCTTCGTTCAGTCGACGTTGGGAAAACAGCGCCACCCGCTCCGGCAGGCGCAGCGCCTCGCCGTCAAAGGAGGCGCGGGCAACCTTTTCCCGGCCACGCCCCAGACGCCCGAGCAGCGAGAGACGATGGGCGGAGGTTTGCGGAGGGCTGGCCTTGATTTCCACGGCTTTCAGTCCGCCCAGGCCACGAAAAAAGACCGCCAGACGGCCCTCCACATCGGTCAGCTTGGCGGCGGCCTCCTCATACGCCGGCGGCGCCGTGGTCTGACTGACGTAGCTGTGCCAGAGGTGCCCGGCAGTTTCTTCCAGTTCCCAAGGCTTTAAGCTTAAGTGGCCCATCTGTTGGCCCTCATGAAAGAAAATGACAGTCCGGGCCGAAACGCTTGGCCTGGCCGGCGTGCGCCTCTCCGGCGCCCGGACCGGCCCGGCCTTGGCCGCTGCTCCCAGGCGGCGACCGGCGCCGGCCCGGGGCGGTCATTAGCCAAAAACCGCGACCACCAGGTCCTGCAATCCCTGCTTGACGTCGGGATCGTCGCTGAGCGGCTCGATCATGGCGACCTGGATGGCCCGTTCCAGCGACATGCCGGCCTGCACCAGCGTGGCGCAGTACACCAGCAGGCGGGTCGAGATCCCCTCTTCCAGGTCCTGCCCCTTCAAGTCCCGCAGCTTGTTGGCGAGACGCACGAGCGACTCTACCTTGTCGCTGTCCAAACCACTTTCCCTGACCACGATCTCGACTTCGCGCGCGGGCGCCGGGAAATCGAATTCCAGCGCCAGGAAGCGCTGCCGGGTGGAGGGTTTCAGGGTTTTGAGGATGTTCTGATAGCCCGGGTTGTAGGACACCACCAGCATGAACCCTGGCGGGGCTTCCAGCGTTTCGCCGGTGCGCTCGATCGGCAGGATGCGCCGGTCATCGGTCAGCGGATGCAACACAACGGTCACGTCCTTGCGGGCCTCGACCACCTCGTCAAGATAACAGATCGCGCCTTCACGCACCGCCCGCGCCAACGGTCCGTCGATCCACTCGGTATCGCCGCCCTTGAGCAGGTAGCGGCCGATCAGGTCGGCGGCGGATAGATCGTCATGGCAGGCCACGGTATAGAGCGGCCGGCCCAACTGGGCGGCCATGTGGGTTACAAATCGGGTTTTGCCGCAGCCGGTGGGTCCTTTCAGCAGCAGCGGCAAGTGGTTCTTGTGGGCGGCGGTGAAAATATCGCATTCATCGCCGACAGGAAGGTAGAAGGGGGCACGAAGGCCCCCTTCACTCTCGAGGCGTAGCGTTTTCGCAGACATAGCTGCCTCACTCTGCCGCTGCGGCTACGCCGCGGGAGATCAGTTCCTTCCGTACCGGACCCAGCACGGCGTAGATGAAGAGCAAAGCGCCCAACACCACCGCCACACCCGAGCCCAGGCGCATCCAATAGAACAGCGCCAACTGCTCCTGGACATCCATGAAATACTCGCCATTAACCCGCTGGAGCTGAACTTGGATGGTTCCGGCGAAGGTCAAGGTGAAGGTCATGAAGACCATGCCGCCGGACATCAGCCAGAAACTGCCCATGTTGATGACCTGGTTGTAGGGATCCCTACCCCGCAACAGCGGGAAGGCGTAGGTAAAGATCGCCAGGTTCAAGGCCACGTAGGCGCCGAAGAACGCCAGGTGCCCGTGGGCCGCGGTGATCTGCGTGCCGTGGGTGTAGAAGTTGATGCCGTGCAGGGTGTGCATGAAGCCCCAGACGCCCGCGCCGAAGAACGCCAGGGTGGCGCAGCCCAGCGACCACAGCAGCGCGGCCTTGTTGGGGTGCTCGCGGCTTCCCTTCCAGACCATGGTGAAGGCAAAGGCCATCATGGCGAAGAAGGGCACCACTTCAAAGACCGAGAAGATCGAACCGACCCACTTCCAGTACCCGGGCGTGCCGATCCAGAAGTAGTGGTGACCCGTGCCCAACAGGCCGGAAAACAGCGCCGTCGCGACGATGACATAGAGCCATTTTTCCACCACCTCACGGTCGACGCCGGTCAACTTGAGCATGAGATAGGCCAGAATGGAGGCCATAATCAGTTCCCACACGCCCTCGACCCAGAGATGGACCACATACCACCAGTACATCTTGTCGAGACTGAGGTTTGAGGGATTGTAGAGGGAAAAGAGGAAGAAAATCGCCAGACCCCACAGGCCCAGCAGCAAGATGTTGGTGATGGCGGTCTTGCGCCCCTTCAACACGGTCATCGAAACGTTGAAGAGGAAGATCAGCGCCGCCACGATAATGCCCAGCTTGACCCAGAGCGGCTGCTCAAGGAACTCCCGGCCTTCGTGGATGCCGAAAAGATAGCCAATGACCGCGCCCAAGGCCCCGACAATCATGATGCCGAGTTGCAGGTAAGCCAACATCGGCGAGTGAATCTCGCGATCGGCTTCCTCGGGTATGAGGAAATAGGCGGCGCCGAAGAAGCCCAGAATCAACCAGACGATAAGCGCATTGGTGTGGATCATGCGAAGGATGTTAAACGGCACCAGTTCGCTGAGAAAATTCGGATCGACGTAAACATAACCGGCAACCAGCCCCACGGTAACCTGCAGGGCAAAGAGGATGATGGCTGCCAGGAAGTAGTAGTACGCGATCTTCTGCGTTTTATATTTCATAGGTCTGTTTCCTTCCTGTTCAACCCGCCTCGTTTGGCGGCCACCCCTGGGTATTGATGCGACTGGTCCACTCGAGGAAATCGACCAGCCCCTCAAGCTCTTCTTCAGTCAGGTTGAACTGAGGCATCTGTCGGCGCCCCTCGATCCCCGACGGCTGACTTTTCATCCAGTCCTTCAGCGCCACGCGCGCGCTTTCCGGGTCGTCCTTGCCGCCGAAGCGGACCCATACGTTGCCCAGTTCCGGCGCGAAATAGGCCCCTTCACCCAAAATGGTGTGGCAGTCGATGCACGCGTTATCTTCCCAAACGCTTTTCCCCAGGACGACGCTTTTGGTCAGTCCTTCTTTGTCCGTCGATTCGTTCACGATGTAGAAGTGGCTGTCGATCGTGAGGCCGACGAAGATGACGAGAAAAAAAAGCGACCCGCCGTAGAAAATGTTGCGGGCCATGGATTTCGTCATGACTTCGCTCATGGAAATCTCCCCCTATAGGATTTTGGCCGTGATGGAATCTCGTTCCCCAGCGTCCTAACAGAGCGAACGGGCCCGGAAATCACCTTAACAAAAGTCAAGTTTACCCGCCGCCAAGGCGCTCAATGACGGCGTCCGAGCCCAATCTCGGCAAGATTAAAAATAATTAAAGTAAATTTCTGTCTGTCTTTTCAGTGAGTTAGTTTTTTGAACTGTGCGATATTGTCGCATTAACCAGTTGAGAAACTTGACATTTATCAAGGAGCCCCTAGCGAAAGTAGGGTTTTATCCGCAGGCCTCACGACTGTTCGGAGTCAACCTGTAATGACCTATCTTTCAAAATTAAAAACGGCGGCGCTGATCACCAGCGTCATCGCCCCTCTTTCCTTGGTCGGCGGTTTCGGTTTTGCCGCCGAGGACCACACCAATTCGCCCTCCGCCCAATACAACCCCAGTCTCAATACCCTGGGGGCCTTGAAGATGGAGATCCCGGGCCGCAAGCCCGAAGATCCCATCATCTCGGCTGAGGAGTTCGAGCAGGCCAAGCAGCTCTATTTTGAGCGTTGCGCCGGCTGTCACGGCGTGTTGCGCAAAGGCGCAACCGGAAAGCCGCTGACCACCGACATCACCAAGGACTACGGTTACGAATATCTGCGCGACTTTATCACCTACGGCTCCCCCGCCGGCATGCCCAACTGGGGCACCTCCGGGGATCTGAGTGAAGCGCAGGTCGATATGATGGCGCGGTATCTGCTGACCGAGCCGCCGCAGCCGCCGGAATTCGGACTGGCCGAAATCAAGAAGACCTGGAAGGTGCTGGTGCGGGTCAAGGACCGCCCGACCACCAAGCAGAACGATCTCGACATCGACAATCTCTTCTCCGTGACCTTGCGGGACGCTGGCAAGGTGGCGCTAATCGACGGCAAGAGCAAAAAAATCGTCCGCATCCTGGATACCGGCTATGCGGTCCATATCTCGCGCATGTCGGCGTCCGGCCGCTACCTCTACACCATCGGCCGCGATGCCAAGCTGACCATGGTCGACCTCTTCATGGATCCGCCCGCCACGGTGGCGGAGATGAAGATCGGCATGGAAGCCCGCTCGGTGGAAACCTCAAAGTTCAAGGGCTGGGAAGACAAGTACGCCATCGCCGGCGCTTACTGGCCGCCCCAATACGTGCTGATGGACGGGTCAACCCTGGAGCCGCTCAAGGTGATCTCCACCCGCGGCATGACCTACGACACCCAGGAATTCCATCCCGAGCCGCGGGTGGCCTCCATCGCCGCGTCTCACTACAAGCCGGAATTTGTCGTCAATGTTAAGGAAACCGGCTTCATTCAGCTGGTCAACTACCAGGACATCGACAACCTGACGGTGACCTCGATCGAAGCCGAACGCTTCCTGCATGACGGTGGGTTCGACAGCACCGGACGCTACTTCCTCGTCGCCGCCAACGCGCGAAACAAGGTCGCCGTGGTCGACACCAAGGAGAGCAAGCTGGTGACCTTGATCGACACCCAGGGGGTCACCCCCCATCCCGGTCGGGGCGCCAACTTCGATCACCCCAAATACGGTCCGGTCTGGGCGACGTCCCACCTGGGTGACGAAACGGTCGCCTTGATCGGCACCGACCCGAAAGAACATCCTGACTCGGCCTGGAAAGTGGTGCAGCAGCTGGAAGCCCTGGGCGGCGGGTCGCTGTTTGTAAAAACCCACCCCAAGTCCAACCATCTCTATGTCGATGCGCCGTTGAACCCGGACGCCGAAACCTCCGGCTCCGTCGCGGTCTTCAACATCTCGGAAATGGATCAGGAAAGCCCGGAATACGTTCAGCTTCCGCTGATCGAATGGGCGGGCATCACCGACGGTCAACCGCGCGTTGTCCAGGGTGAATACAACCAGGAGGGCAACGAGGTCTGGTTCTCCATCTGGAACGCCAAAGACAAGGAATCGGCGATTGTCGTGGTCGACGACAAGACCTTGAAAATGAAGGCTCTCATCAAGGATGAGCGCATCGTTACGCCAACCGGCAAGTTCAACGTCTTCAACACGCGCAACGATGTGTACTGACGCTTGATTGCAAAAGAAAAGCGGCGCGGCTCGACACCTTGAAAGGCGGCGCCGCTTTTCCCCCGCCAGCAACGCCAATCGGCTGCTTTGCCGCCTCGCGACCAAGCCGCCGTCCCACGCCCCACACCCAGCAATTGAGGTGGTCATGATAAAGACAGGTACGGTTTTTCTTGTGGGCGCGGGTCCGGGCGATCCCGAACTTCTTACCCTCAAGGCCGCACGGATGATCGGTCAGGCCGACGTGCTGGTTTATGACCGCCTGGTGTCGTCGGAGGTGCTCGCTTTGGCCCCGCCGCACGCGCAGCGCATTTTCGTCGGCAAGCAGCCTCAACGCCACGCGGTGCCGCAACAACAGATCAACGCCATTCTGGTGGAGCAGGCCAACAAGGGCCTGACGGTGGTGCGGCTGAAAGGCGGCGACCCCTTCATCTTCGGACGCGGTTCGGAAGAATCGGCGGCGCTGAACAAGGCGGGCATCGCCTACCAGGTTGCCCCGGGGATCACCGCAGCCCAGGGCTGCGCCGCCAGCCTGGGGGTGCCCCTGACCCACCGTGGACTGGCCACCGGGGTCCGCTATGTCACCGGCCACTGCCGCGAAGACGCGCCGCTGGACCTGGATTGGGCCGGGCTGGCCGACAGCGAGACCACCTTGGTGATCTACATGGGGGCCGCCAACATCGCCCAAATCAGCGACGAACTGATCGCGCACGGCCTGCCGGTCCAAACCCCGGTGCTGGCCGTCAACAACGGCACCACGCCGCAGGAGCGGCGTCTCAGAACCAGCCTGAACCAACTGCCCCGCGACGCCAAGGAAGCCGCGTTCGCCGGGCCGGTGCTTTTTATCATCGGCGCCGTGGCCGGGCTTTACGACAGCCTTTCCCGACCCAAGCTGGAGGCGCGGCCGGACGCGGACGCCGACCCGTCGGGCCGCGCCAAGGCGCGCCACCGCGATCCGGATCCGGGGCCGGCGCGCGAGCCGCTGCGTGTCTAGCGGCGACGCGCCCCGGCCCCGCCGCCAACTGGCTGTGGCGCTTGGCCTGGTGGGTTTGGCCGCCTGGGTCTCGCTGCGCCTGGCGACCGGAAATCCGCCACCTGCGCCCGTGGCGACCGAGAACCTGCTTGCCGGCGACACCCTGGCCCACACCCTGGCCCAGACCGGTGCGCTCGCCGCGCCCCGGCCCTCGCCACAGCGGGCCGCCGAACTGGAAAACCTGGTGCGGCAGGACTGTGGCTCCTGCCATGGCATGACCCTCAAGGGGGGACTTGGCCCGGATCTGCGGCCGCTGACGTTGGCCGGCAGCGATCCCGAAACCCTGGCCCAGATTATCCTTGACGGCGTGCCCGACCGGGCCATGCCGCCCTGGCGTCCCCTGCTCAGCGAGGCCGACGCCCTGTGGATCGCCCACTACCTGTTGAAAGGAGAAAAACCGTGAAGCCAAAAGGCCGAAAAGCCAACCGGAACCTGCTTTTGCATGGCCTGCTGCTTTTCCTGATTCTAACCGCCGTGACCATCGCGATGGTTTTCAACATCGCCGACTCCAAGGCGGCCGAGCTTCCGCTGCGCGGCACGGGCGACCTGGGCGTGGTGATTGAACGGGCCACCGGATCCCTGTTGATCGTCAACAGCACGCAACGCGAGGTGCTGAACCGGGTGGAGGGGCTGGGAGATCTCTCCCACGCCTCGGTGGTGTTTTCCAGGGACGAGCGCTACGCCTATGTTTTCGGCCGCGACGGCGGCTTGACCAAAGTCGATCTTCTGACCGCCCGCATCGACATTCGGATCCTCCAGGCCGGCAACGCCATCGGCGGCGCGATTTCCGATGACGGCGCTCTGATCGCCGTATCGAACTACGTGCCCGGCGGAGTGCGCGTCTTCAATGCGAAGGACTTGTCCCCGGTCGCCGACCTTCCCGCTAATTTTGGCGACCAGGGCAAGCGCTCGAAAGTGATCGGCTTGGTGGACGCGCCGGGTCGGCGCTTCGTTTTCACCCTCTGGGACGCTGGCGAAACCTGGATCGCCGATTTTTCCCGCGCCGACCGGCCGACCATCCAGAAAATCACCGGCATCGGGGCCTTTCCCTATGACGGCCTGATCACCGGCGATGGCCGCCGCTATATCGCCGGGCTGTTCGGCGAGGACGGGCTGAGCGCGCTCGACCTCTGGCAGAGCAGTCCCCAACCCCAGCGAATCCTGCCGTCCTATGGCAAAAAGGATCCCAAGCTGCCGGTCTACAAAATGCCCCATCTGGAAGGCTGGGCCCAGGCGGGCGACCGCTTTGTCCTGCCCGCCGTCGGCCACCACGAGGTGCTGATCGTCGATTCGCGCAGCTTAAAGGAAGTCGCGCGGGTGCCCACCCATGGCCAGCCGGTCTTTGCCGTCGCCCGCCCCGACGGCCGTCAAGTTTGGGTCAACTTCGCCCACCCCTTGAACGACACCATCCAGGTGATCGACGTGCCCAGCGCAAAGGTCATTCACCAGTTCAAGCCCGGCAAGGCGACGCTGCACATGGAATTCACCCCGCGCGGGCGCGAAGTCTGGATTTCCGTGCGCGACGAAAACCGCGTCGACATCTACGACGCGCGAAGCTTTGAAAAGCTGGGCGACCTGCCGGCGCAAAGCCCCAGCGGCATTTTCTTCACCGCGCGCGCGCACCGCATCGGGCTTTAAGCCATGCTCTCCGCTCAGGCTTGCGCCCCCCTTGATGCCCTGGACATGAGATTGTTGGATGAGTGGCAGCGCAATTTTCCTCTGACGTCGCGCCCCTTCGCCAATCTTGCGCAACGGCTCGACCTGGATGAAGCGGACGTCCTGACGCGCTTGACACACCTTTCCCGCCGGGCCGCCATCTCGCGCATCGGCGCGGTGGTGCGCCCCAACAGCGTCGGGGTCTCCACCCTGGCCGCGTTGGCCGTTCCCGAAGCGCAGCTGGCGCGGGTCGCCCGCCTGGTCAATGCCGAGGCCGGCGTCAACCACAACTATCACCGCGAAAACCGCTGGAACCTTTGGTTCGTCGCCACCGGCCCGGACCGCGATCATCTGTCCGCCACGCTGGCGCGCATCACGCAGCGCAGCGGCTTGCCGCTTCTGGACCTGCCGATGGAGCGGGCTTTCCATCTCGACCTGGGGTTTTCCCTGCGCGGCCAGGCGGGCAAGCCAAGGGCCCGCACGGCCGCCGTTCGCCGACCGCTCGACGCCGGCGCGCGCCAACTGCTGGATCTGGTCGCGCAAGGCCTGCCGCTGACCCCACGGCCCTACCAACAGCTGGCGGTCGAACTGGGAACGGAGGAAGCGGCTGTCCTGCGCCAGCTCGACGCGCTTTGCCGAACCGGCGTGATCTCGCGCTTCGGCGTGGTGGTCCGCCATCGGGCCCTGGGGTGGCGCGCCAACGCCATGCTGGTCTGGGATCTGCCCGACCATCAGATGGCGGCGGCGGGCCAACGCCTGGCCGCGCTGCCCGGCGTGACGCTGTGCTATCAGCGCCGCCGCGACAAGCTGCATTGGCCGTTCAATCTCTACGCCATGGTGCACGCCAAAACCCGCGAGCAGGCGCAGCAGGTCATCGCCAAAACCACGGCGCTGCCCGAACTGACCGGCGCGCGCTCGGACATCCTCTACAGCCTGCGCTGCTTCAAGCAAACCGGCGCGCTGTTGGGAAAAACGAGGAGGACGGCATGACCTTCCCAGCCAAACCCGGTCGACCGCCACGCCAGAAGCCCCAGCCCCTCGATCCCCTGGACAAGCTGCTGATCAACAGCCTGCAAGGCGGCTTTCCGCTTACCGTCACCCCCTATCGGGCGGTGGGGGAAAGCCTGGGGCTCAGCGAAAGCCAAGTGATCGAGCGCATCGGCGCCTTGCTGGCGCGCGGCGTCCTGACCCGCTTCGGTCCGCTGTTCGACGCGGAGAAATTGGGCGGCGCCTTTTGCCTCTGCGCCATGAGCGTCCCGCCGGCGCAATTTTCCACGGTCCTGACCAAAGTCAATGCGCACCGGGAGGTGGCCCATAACTATGAACGCGCCCATCACCTCAACATGTGGTTCGTCTTGGCCGTCGAACGGCCGGCGCAGATCGAACAAACCGCCCGGATCATTGAACAGGAATGCGGCATTGAGGTGCATCTCTTTCCCAAGGAAGAAGAGTTTTTCATCGGCTTGAAGGTGACGGCATGACACCCCCCGCCCCCCCGCGTGCGACGGCTGTAGAGCGCCCCCGGCCGCTGGACCAGCTCGACCGGCGCCTCGTCGCGGCCACCCAGTCCGGCCTGCCCCTGGTGCCGCGCCCCTACGCCGCGGTGGCGCAAACGGTGGGCTGCGACGAGGCCGAAGTGATCGCCCGGCTGACGCGGCTGCTGGAGCTCGGCGTGGTTCGGCGGATTGGCGTGGTGCCCAACCACTATGCGCTGGGCACCGGCGCCAACGGCATGACCGTCTGGGATGTGGCCGACGATCGAATCGCCGACCTGGGGCCGCGCGTCGGCGCGCTGGCCTTTGTCAGCCACTGTTATCGCCGACCGAGATCCCTGCCGCACTGGCCCTACAACCTCTTTGCCATGCTGCACGGCCAGGACCGCCAGGAAGTGGAAGACAAACGCCAGGCGGTCGCGCGGCTGCTGGGTCGGGCCTGTCGCGCGCATGACGTGCTCTATTCCAAGCGCATTCTCAAGAAAACGGGCCTGCGGCTCGCCACTCGGAAAGGTTGATCGATGTTTCGGCTCACCCATTTTTTGCGCCAGTTGGCCACCCCCACCCCGGTGCGGGCGCGCAAGACCCCGCTCCGCCCGGTGGTGATCTGGAACCTGATCCGGCGCTGCAATTTGAAATGCCGTCACTGCTACGCGGTGGCCGGCGATGTGGACTTTCCCGGCGAATTGACCTCGGCCCAAGCGCTGGAAGTGCTGGAGGACCTGGCGGACTTTCAAATCCCAGCCCTGATCCTGTCCGGCGGCGAGCCCCTGATGCGCCCCGATATTTTCGACATCTCACACCGCGCCAAGCAGTTGGGCCTCTATACCGCGCTGTCGACCAACGGCACGCCCATTGAGGCGGCGGTCGCCGACCAGGTGGCGGCGGTGGGCTATGACTACGTTGGCGTCAGCCTGGACGGCATTGGTGGGGTCAACGACTGGTTTCGCGGGCAAGAGGGCGCCTATGACGCCGCGCTTGGTGGGCTGCGCAACTGCCGCGACCGCGGAGTCAAGGTCGGGGTGCGCTTTACCCTGACCGAGGACAATGCCGACCAGTTCGCGCCGCTGCTCGATCTGGTGGAAGAGGAAAAGATCGACAAGTTCTATCTTTCCCACCTGGTTTATTCGGGCCGGGGCAATAAGAACCGGGGCGAGGACGCCGACTGGTCGCGGACCCGCGGGGCGATGGAAACGCTGTTTGAGCGCGCCTGGAAAGCCATCGAAGACGGCGAGGAGCGGGACTATGTCACCGGCAACAACGACGCCGATGGGGTCTTCCTGCTGACCTGGGCGGCGCAGCGCTTTGCTCCCTCGGCCGTGGCGCACCTGCGGCGTCACCTGGAAGCCTGGGGCGGCAATGCCTCGGGCCTGGGCGTGGCCAACATCGACAACCTGGGCAAGGTTCACCCCGACACCTACTGGCCGGGCCACACCCTGGGCGACGTCACGCAGCAGCCCTTTTCAAAGATCTGGAGCCGGGAGGACGATCCGCTGTTGAACGGCCTGCGCCAGCGGCCCCGCCAAATCAAGGGACGCTGCGCCGACTGCGCGTTCCTGTCGATCTGCGGCGGCAACACCCGGGTGCGCGCCCTGCAGCTGACCGGCGACCCCTGGGCGGAAGATCCCGCCTGCTACCTGGATGATCGCGAGATCGGGCGCAACGAGACCGAAGATCGCCTGACCCTGCGCCCCTTTAGAGGACGGGCCCATGAAGCCACGCACCGCTATTCTTGACCGACGCCGCGCCGCCGCGCGGCTTGGCCTGCTGATCGGCATTCTGCTGGGCGGCGCGCTGCTGCTTGCGCCCTTCGCTCGGGCCGACGGCAGCGGCGACGGCGGCGCCGCCACGCCCCAGCCCGCCAAGCCGGCAGCGGAAAGCCCAAGTCCGGCGGCCGCCCAGCTGTACCAGAACAACTGCGCAAGCTGTCACGGCGACACGCGCCTGGGCAACACCGGCCCGGCCCTGCTTCCCCAGTCGCTGTCGCGGCTGCGCGGTGAAAAACTCACTCAGGTGATCACCGCGGGCCGACCGCTCACCCAAATGCCGGGGTACGCCGCGCGCCTGAGCGCGGCGCAAATCAGCGAACTCACCGCGTTCCTGCGCCAGCCACCGGCGGTGATCCCGATTTGGCGGCAGACGGAAATCACCGCCAGCCGTAGCTTTAACCGCGACTATCGACCGGCCGAGGCGCCGGTCTTTTCCGGCGATCCCCTGAACATCACCCTGGTGGTGGAAACCGGCGATCACCACGTCACCGTGCTGGATGGCGACGTCATGGAGCCGATTGCCCGCTTCCCGACGCGCTATGCGGTGCATGGCGGACCGAAGTTCACCCCCGACGGCCGCTATGTCTTCATCATGTCGCGCGACGGATGGGTGATGAAATATGACATCTGGAGCCTGCAGCCGGTGGCCGAGGTGCGCGCCGGCGTCAATTCCCGCAACATCGCCATTTCCAGCGACGGCAAGCATCTGGCCGTTGCCAACTACCTGCCGACCAGCCTGGTGATCCTTTCGACCGACGATTTTTCCGTCGAGAAAATTTTCGACGTGACCGACAAGGCGGGCACACCCTCGCGGGTTTCGGCAGTCTATCAGGCCCCCAGTCGCAAAAGCTTCATCGCCGCGCTGAAGGACGTGTCGGAGATTTGGGAAATCGCCACCAGCCCGGAAGGCGATCCGGTCTATGAGGGATTTGTCCACAACTATGAAAAGGGCCGGATCGAGGCGATCGCGTCCTCGCAGGGGCTCTTCGCCCTGCGGCGCATCGCCACGTCCCGTCCGCTCGACGACTTTTTCTTCACCCCGGACTACCGCAACCTGGTGGGCGCGTCGCGCGCCGATGACGCCGGGGTGGTGGTCAACCTGAACGTCGGACGGGAAATCGCCGAGCTGCCCCTGGGCGGCATGCCCCACCTGGGGTCCGGCATCTCCTGGGTTCGCAACGGCAGACGGGTGATGGCGACGCCGCACCTGCGCGGCGCCAAACTTTCGGTCATCGACATCGAGGACTGGAAGGTGATCGCCAGCATCAAGACCGACGGGCCGGGTTTCTTCCTCCGCAGCCACGAGAATTCACCCTATGCCTGGACCGATGTGTTCGTCGGACCGCAGAAAGACGTCATGCATGTCATCGACAAGCAGAGTCTCAAAATCGTCAAAACCCTGCGTCCGGCCCCCGGCAAAACCGTCGCCCACGTGGAGTTCGACCGCTACGGCCGCTACGCCCTGGTTTCGGTCTGGGAGGACGAGGGAGAGATCATTGTTTACGACGCGCAAAGCCTGGAAGAAATCAAGCGCCTGCCAATGCGCAAACCCTCGGGGAAGTACAATATCTGGAACAAAATCAAGTTTTCAGAGGGCACCAGCCATTAAACCCACGACCCAACCTGGCGCAACGCCACCCCGGCGCGCGCGCGCGCAAGACCGGGACAAGGTGATCTGGCTAAACCGACAGCCGGCGGCGCGCAAGCGGCGCTACGCGCTGTTGGTGGCGCATGGCTCACCCTCTTTTCCCCGGACGCCGGAAAGCCAGCTTCAGGCGCTGGCGCAGACCGTGGAAAGCCGCCTGGAGGACTGGCAACTGGAAGCGGCCACCCTGGCGACGCCGGCCGCCCTGGCAACCGCCCTGGCGCGCTTTCCCCGCACCGCCGATGTCTTTGTCTATCCGCTGTTCATTTCCGACGGCTGGTTTGTCTCCCACGAACTGCCCAGGCAACTGCGGGACTGGCAAGAGGCGACGCGGTTCCGAGGCCCGCGACTGACCCTGCTTCAGCCCTTGGGACTGGAGCCGGCCCTGCCGGCGCTTTGTCTGCGCCGTGGCGAGCAGGCCGCCCGCGCCCAGGGCTGGCGGGTCGAGGACTGCCGCCTGATTATCGCCGCCCACGGCTCAACCCGCGACCGTCGGCCCCGCGTCCAGATCGAGCGGCTTGCCAGGCAGTTGATGATGAAGGGCCGCTTCAAGGAGGTCGACTATGGCTTCCTCGATCAGGCCCCCTTGCTGCGCCGCAAAAACTTTCGCGCCGCCCGCAGCCTGACCTTGATCTTCTTCGCCGGCGCGGCGGCCCATGTTTGCAAGGACCTGCCGGACATTTTCGCCGCCCAGGGCTACCAGGGTCCCTGCGTGGGGCCGCTGGGCGAAGATCCGGCGCTGCCGGCGCTATTGGCGGCCAGTTTAAGGCATCAGGCCAAGGAAAACGCCGTCTGGGGACAAACCCTGTAGCGGTTAGGGGTCGGATTTCTCCGCAGCGGAGGCGGTTTCCGCCCGGGCCGGGGCAGCCACGTTCATCCAGCCCCGCAAGGTCTGGGCCCGGGTCATGGACAGCCGGGACAGCGCTTGGGTCAAGGTCATCACCGGCTCGTCTTGGGTACAGGAAAAAACTTGGTCGTAGAAATCAAACGCCCGGGCCGTCTGGCGCAGCATTTCCGACCGGTTTCGCCCCTCGGACTCCGGCCTTTGGCTGGCCTGGCGTTTTCCGCCTGCGTCTTCCGCCCGCCCCTCTTCCGCCGACCGGGTCGTCGGGTCGGGGCTTGCTGTCCCCAACAGCGCCAAAATCGAGTCGGTTTGCGCCAGGGCCAACCTGATCTCCAGACTGTCTTCATTGCTCAGCGCCAGGTCGTCAAGCAAGCGGCGCAGACGGGTTTCATGCGACCGGGCGGCCAGTTCCAGGGTGTGAAGGTCGTTCACCTCGCGCGGATCCGGACAGCCGAGGGTTTCGGCTTCGCGCCGGGCGACATGGTAGGCCCGGCGGCGGGCTTGGCGGAACAGCGCCGCGTGCTCCAGCTCTTCCGCCGCCAGTTTTTCCGCCATCTCGCTCACATCCGGCGTTGCGGAAAAGGCGGAAACTTGGCTGTAGAAACTAAACGCCCGCTCCTCGCGCCGGACCGCCGCCGCCAGGGCCCGATAGGGCGAGATCAGCAGCTCGAATTCTTCGCGGCCAAAGCCGTTGAGAAGATCTTGCGGCAAGCCAGCCAGTTGGGCGGCGGTGAGCGGCGGCGCGCCAGCGCCACCCATCGCCGCCGCGACCTGCGCCGCGTGGTGATGCTCTTCTTCCGACAATTGTCGAAACAAGGCCGCGCCAGCCTGTTCGTCAATTGCCGCCAAATTTCGCGCCACCAACGCATAGCCGTCGGCGGCCTGCCGTTCGAAGTGCGCCGCCACGGCCAGAAGATGAGACAGCGAAGAAACCGGAACGGAAAAATCATCAACCATGAACAAGGCTCCAACAGAGACACCTACATCAATAGATTATTTAATTTCGCCGTCTTTGACTTCGATCAATGAGCCGACCGGCCTATTCCTTCATTTACGACACATATTTATTTCCAACTGGCCTGTTCGTCATGATTGCAGCCCTGCTGTCGCGTAGTCATCTTCTGCTGATGTTTGCCAAAGCTTTGGTGGCGGCAATGCTGTTGTTTTGGTTTTTCGCCGTTTATAGCAACGCGACACTGGCCGCGCCGAACTCGTTGCTGCCGCGATATCTTCCCAAGGCCGACTTCACTGTTTTGGCCCCCGGCATCGACAGCGCCGGCGCAATCCAGGCCGATCCGCCGCTGGCGCCGCTGCTGAAAGATGGCGCGCAGGTCGGCGTGGTCTTTCTCAACACCGACTATGTCAACGCCACCGGCTACTCCGGCAAGCCGATCCAGGTGCTGGTCGCCATGGATCTGGACGGCACGCTGCTGGGCGCCCAATTGGTCGACCACAAAGAACCGATCGTCCTGATCGGCATCCCGGAAAAAAAGATCGTCGCCATGATGGGCGCCTATACCGGCCTGGATGTGGTGGCGATGGCCGAGGGCGGTGGCAACGCCCATGACGTCGACATTGTCAGCGGCGCCACCGTCACCGTCATGATCATCGATGACTCGGTGTTGCGCTCGGCCATCAAGGTGGCGCGGAAACTGGGCTTGGGCGGCCTCACCGACAACAGCGCAGCGGCGCAGGGACCGCAAAGGTCGATCGACCTGAGCCTATCCAAGGTGGAGAGCTGGCAAACGCTCAACGGTGACGGGGCGGTCCGCCGCCTCAACCTGACCTTGGCCGACGTGAACGCCGCTTTCGCCCGCTCCAGCGATCCGCTGGCGGTTCAGAATCCGGAACTCGGGGCGCCCGACGAAACCTTTATCGACCTTTATGTCGGGCTAGCCTCGGTTCCCGGCATCGGCCGCAGCCTACTGGGCGAGAACGAATACCGGAACCTGACGAAAAAACTGCAGGACGGCCAGCAGGCGGTGCTGCTGGCGGCCAAGGGTCGCTATTCCTTCAAGGGGTCCGGCTACGTGCGCGGCGGGATTTTCGATCGCTTTCAGATTATTCAGGGCGACAATGCCTATCGATTCCGGGACAAGAACCAAAAGCGGCTGGCGGCGGTCAAGGCCGAGGGGGCGCCGGACTTCGCCGAGACGGATCTGTTCTATCTGCCCGCCAACGGTCAGTTCGACCCCACCCAGCCATGGCGCGTGGAGTTGCTGGTTGGACGGCGCACCGGCGCGACCAGCAAGGCCTTCGAGACCTTTGATCTGGGCTACCAACTGCCCGACCGCTTCATGAAAATCGACGCCACCGCCAGCCCGGCAACCGAGTCGGCCGGCAGCGCCGACCGAGCGTCCGACCCGGCGCGGCGCAATGCGACCGAACCGGACATCCCCTCGATCAGCGAGTTCCTTTCCAGCTTCGGCAAGCCGGGAACCCCGCTTTGGCAGCGTATGTGGCAGGGCAAAACCGTCGAAATCATCATCCTGCTGGTGGCGATTGTCTTTCTGACCCTGATCTTCTTCTTCCAAAGCTGGCTGGTGAAACGCCCCAGACTGCTGGACGGCCTGCGGCTGGCGTTCTTGACCTTCACGCTGTTTGGCATCGGCTTCTACGCCAACGCCCAGCTGTCGATCGTCAACGTGATGGCCTTCTTCAACGCCCTGCTGACCGACTTCAGCTGGGACTATTTCTTGATGGATCCGCTGATCTTCCTGCTCTGGTTCTCGGTCGCCGCCTCGCTGCTGTTTTGGGGACGCGGGGTGTTCTGCGGGTGGCTGTGCCCGTTCGGCGCGATGCAGGAGCTGATGAACCGCCTGGCCAAGCTGGTGCGGATTCCACAAATCAAGGTGCCCTGGTGGCTGCACGAGCGGATCTGGGCGCTGAAGTACGTCATCTTCCTGGTGCTTTTCGGCGCCTCGCTCTACTCCCTTGCCTGGGCCGAACAGCTGGCCGAGGTCGAGCCCTTCAAGACGGCGATCATCCTGAAATTCGCCCGCAACTGGCCCTTCGTCCTCTACGCCGCGCTGCTGTTGGGCGCCGGGCTGTTTATCGAGCGTTTCTACTGCCGCTATCTCTGCCCGCTCGGCGCGGCTTTGGCGATCCCGGCGCGGCTGCGGATGTTCGATTGGCTCAAGCGCTACAAGGAATGTGGTTCGCCCTGCCAGCGCTGCGCCAAGGAATGCATGGTTCAGGCAATCCATCCCGAAGGACACATCAATCCCAACGAGTGCCTGCAGTGCCTGCACTGTCAGATGCTCTATCAACATGACCACAAATGTCCGGTGCTGATTCAAAAGCGCATCAAGTGGGAAAAGCGCCTCGCGCTGTCATCAAGCCCCGATGTGGTCAGGAAAAAACTTCACCCGGCTGCCGGTCGCTGACCAAGCTGGTCGCTCTTGGCGACGGCAGCCACCCCAAAGCCTTTTCTGCAGTTGCAGTAGGGCGTTCCATGAGGAGAAAATTTCATGGCGATCTTAAAAGAATTGAAAGAAAAACCCCTCGAGGCGCGCATTGAGAGCGGGGTCAGCCGCCGCTCCTTGCTCACCGGTTCGGCCAAATTGGCCGGTCTGGCCGGTCTGGCCGGCGCCACCGGCGCCGGCAGCCTAGCGGGCGCGGCGCTGACGGCAACGGACGCGAAGGCCGACGCGGGCAAGGAAAAGGGCGTCGTCGCCCCGGGCCAGCTGGATGACTACTATGGCTTCTGGTCTTCCGGTCAGGCTGGCGAAATGCGCATTCTGGGACTGCCGTCGATGCGCGAATTGATGCGCGTGCCGGTCTTCAACCGCTGCAGCGCCACCGGCTGGGGCCAAACCAACGAAAGCCGCAAGATCCTGACCGAAGGTCTGCTGCCGGAAACCGCCAAGTTCCTGGAAAGCCGCGGCGGCACCTGGGACAACGGCGACCTGCATCACCCGCATATGTCCTTCACCGACGGGACCTATGACGGCCGCTATCTCTTCATGAACGACAAGGCCAACACCCGCGTGGCGCGGGTGCGCTGTGATGTCATGAAGTGCGACAAGATCATCGAAATCCCCAATGCGGCCGACATTCACGGCCTGCGGCCGCAAAAGTATCCGCGCACCGGCTACATCTTCGCCAATGGCGAGCACCGCGTGCCGATCCCCAACGACGGCACCATCCTGGACGAGCCCGACAAGTACCGCGCCATCTTCACCGCCATTGACGGCGACGAGATGGAAGTGTCCTGGCAGGTCATCGTCGACGGCAACCTGGACAACTGCGACGCCGACTACCAGGGGCTCTATGCCTTCGCCACCTGCTACAATTCCGAAGGCGGCGTGACCCTGGCTGAAATGACCGCCAGCGAGCAAGATTGGGCGGTGGTTTTCGATATCAAGCGCATTGAAGCCGCCATTGCAAAGGGCGACTATCAAGAGATCAATGGCGCCAAGGTGCTCGACGGGCGTCATGGCTCGCCCTACACCCGCTATATTCCGGTTTCCAACAGCCCGCACGGCTGCAACACCGCGCCCGACGGTCGTCACGTGATGATCAACGGCAAGCTGTCGCCGACGGTTTCGGTCATTGACGTGACCAAGATGCCTGATCTTTTCAACGACAAAATCCAGCCCCGCGACGCCATTGTCGCCGAGCCGGAAGTCGGTCTCGGGCCGCTGCACACCGCCTTTGATGGCAAAGGCAACGCCTTCACCACGCTCTTCCTGGACAGCCAGGCGGTGAAGTGGAACATCGACAAGGCGATCCGCGCCTATGCCGGTGAAAAGGTTGATCCGATCATTGAAAAGATCGACGTCGCCTATCAGCCGGGCCACAACCACACCTCGATGGGCGAAACCAAGGAAGCCGACGGGAAGTGGCTCATCTCGCTCAACAAGTTCTCCAAGGACCGCTTCATCAACGTGGGTCCGCTCAAGCCCGAGAACGAGCAGTTGATCGACATTTCCGGCGAGAAAATGGAAATCGTCCATGACGGCCCGACCTTTGCCGAACCGCATGACTGCATCATCGTACGCGCCGATATGGTCAACCCGGTGGACGTGTGGGACCGCAATGACATCACCTGGGCCGATGCGCGCGCCCAGGCGGAAAAGGACGGCGTCGACCTGGATTGGGGCGAGAACGTCATCCGCGACGGCAACAAAGTGCGAGTCTACATGCACTCCGTCGCGCCGGAATTCTCGCTGACCGACTTCACCGTGCGCGAAGGCGACGAAGTGACGGTCTACATCACCAACATGGATGATGTCTCCGATCTGACCCACGGCTTCACCTTGGCCAACTACGGCATCTGCATGGAAATCGCACCGCAGGCGACCGCCTCGGTGACCTTCACCGCAGATCGCCCAGGGGTTCACTGGTACTATTGCCAGTGGTTCTGCCACGCCCTCCACATGGAGATGCGCGGCCGGATGATGGTGGAACCCAAGTCCGCATAGAACCATGGCCAGCGACAAACTGGCTCGGTGGACAGAGCAAGAGGCGGGCCCCGCGCCCGCCTCGCGCCACCGCTTCCCGGTCTTCCCCCCCATCACCGCCTTGCGGCCCGCGATCCTCGGTCGCCTGATGGTTCCGGCGCTGCTGGCGCTGCTGGTGTGGGTCCATCCCGCCCTTGCCGCCGAACTGCGGGTGCCGGCCGGACAGGATCAGCTTCGCCAGATGCTGAAAACCGCCGCGCCGGGCGATCGCCTGCTGCTGCAGGCCGGCCGCCATCAAGGCCCGCTGGTGCTTGAGAGGCCGGTGACCCTGAGCGGCGAGCCCGGGGCGCGAATTGTCGGCGCGGGCAAAGGCCACGTGATCGTGATCGACGCGCCCGACGTCACGGTGCAGGGCGTGGAGATCACCGGTTCGGGCCTCTCGCTGGAAAGCGAGGACAGCGGTGTTTTCGTCACCCAAAAGGGAGGCAATGCCCGGCTTATCGGCAACTATCTGCGAAACAATCTGATCGGCGTCTTCCTGAAGGGGCCCGCCGACGCGCTGGTGCGCGCCAACCGCATCGAAGGCCGGCGCGATCTTCGAGTCAACGAGCGGGGAAACGGCGTTCAACTGTGGAACACCCCAGGTTCGGTGGTCGAGGCCAACGACATCCGCTACGGCCGGGACGGGATCTTCGTCACCACCAGCAAGCGCAACGCCTTTCGCGACAACCATTTTCAGGACCTGCGCTTTGCGGTCCACTACATGTACACCCACCGCAGCGAAATCAGCGGCAACGTCTCCCACGGCAACCACGTCGGCTATGCGATCATGTTTTCCAACGATCTGGAAATCCGTGGAAACCTGTCGCTGGGCGACCGGGATGGCGGCCTGCTGTTCAACTACGCCAACAGGTCCGACATCACCGACAACCAGGTCAACGCGGCGGAAAAGTGCGTCTTTATCTACAACTCGAACCGGAATAATTTCCACGGCAACCGCTTTCAGAACTGTGCGATCGGCATTCAGTTCACCGCCGGTTCGGAGAAAAACGTCATCAGCGGCAACGCCTTTGTCGCCAGCCGCACCCAGGTGAAATATGTCGGGACCCAGCAGATCGAATGGTCCCACGCCGGCCGCGGAAACTATTGGAGCGACAATCTCGCCATTGACCTCAACAGCGACGGTCTGGCGGATCGGCCCTACCGGCCCAACGATATGGTGGATCGGCTGCTGTGGCGCGTCCCCCAGGCCAAGCTGCTGCTGTCCAGCCCGGCGCTGCAGCTTCTCCGCTGGGCGCAATCGGAGTTTCCCGGCCTCTATCCCGGCGGCGTCACCGATTCGGCGCCGCTGATGGCGCCGCCGATGACCGGCGCCCCCTTGCTTTCCGGACCCGCCGGGGCCGGCGCCGCGACCCACGCGCTGACGCCGCCCTATCACCGGGGCGACGCCGCACAAGCCTCGACAAACCAGGAGGTCGAGAAATGACCATGCCGCAGACTTCCGAAAACGTCCCGGCGCTGTTGCAGCTGCATCGGGTGGTCAAACGCTATGGCCAGACTGACGCGGTGCGCGCCGTCAGCTTTAGCCTGGCCAGGGGAGAGCGCCTGGCGCTGCTGGGTCACAACGGCGCCGGCAAGACCACCTTGATCAAGCTGATGCTGGGACTGATTGCGCCAAGCGAGGGTGAACTGCTGCTGGACGGCGTCTCGCCGCGCGCCGCGCAATTTCCCAAGGTTCGCCAAACCATCGGCTACCTGCCCGAGCAGCTGCAGTTTCAAGACTCGATGACCGGCCGGGAACTCTTGACCTTCTACGCCCTGCTGAAGAATGCCGACCGGCGAACGATTAATCATCTGCTGGCGCAGGTGGGGCTGGATTTCGCCGCCAATCGGCGGGTCAGCACCTATTCCAAGGGTATGCGCCAACGCCTGGGCCTGGCCCAGGCCCTGCTGGGCAGCCCCAAGCTGCTGCTGCTGGACGAACCGATGACCGGGCTGGATCCGGCGCTGCGGCAAACCTTCTTCACCCTGCTGGACAGTCTGAAGGCCCAGGGGGTCGCGGCGCTCATTTCCTCCCACGCCCTGACCGAAATCGAAACCCGGGTCGACCGGCTGGCGATCATGAACCAGGGCCGTCTGGTGGCTTTCGGCTCGCTGGAGGAACTGCGCCGCCAGGCCGGTCTGGCCACCCGCATCGAGGTTTCGGTTCCGGCCGGCCAGGCGGCCGAGTTGGCGCAGCGGCTCCGTCCCTTGGCCAAGCCGCTTTACGTCAACGACCGACGCCTGGATCTGGCCTGCCTGGATAGTGGCAAAATGGCGCTGTTGCGCGAAATTACCCAGCACTTGCCAGAGGTCACCGATCTGCAGATTTCCCTGCCCGGGCTGGAGGAAATTTACGCTTACTTCATGGCCCAAGCCCCACAGGAAACGGAGCCGCATCATGGATAAGGTGCTGATTTTGGCGGGAAAGGAAATCCGCGACGGTCTGCGCAATCGATGGGTGGCGGCGGCAATCTTTTTGCTCGGCACGCTGTCCCTGGTGCTGGCGCTGGTCGGCACCGCGCCGGTGGGCACCGTGCAAGCCACGCCGCTTGCCGCGACCCTGGTCAGCCTCGCCAGCCTGACGGTCTATCTCATGCCGCTGCTGGCGCTGATGCTGTCCTACGACGCGATCGTCGGCGAATTCGAGCGCGGTTCCATGCTGCTGCTGCTGTCCTATCCGCTGGCCCGCTGGCAGGTGCTGCTTGGCAAATTCCTAGGACACCTGTCGATTCTCGCCCTGGCGCTGCTGGTGGGCTACGGCGCCACCGCCCTGCTGATCGGCCTGACCAACGGTGTCGACCTGGACAGCGCCCTGGCCTTCGCGCGGATGATGGCCGGCTCGCTTTTGCTGGGCGCGGTCTTCCTGGCGCTGGGCTATCTTGTCAGTTGCTGGGTTAGGGAGCGGGCCACCGCCGCCGGGGTGGCCATCGGCCTCTGGCTTAGCCTGGTGGTGCTCTATGATCTGGGATTGCTGGCGCTGTTGCTGGCGCGGGACGGGCAACTGTTGAGCGAAGCCCAGTTTTCCCTGCTGCTGACCCTAAACCCGACGGATGCCTATCGGCTGTTCACCCTGTCGCCCGGTCAAGCCAGCGGCCTGCTGGGCGGTCTGACCGGTGCGGGCGGCGCCTATGCCCTGCCGGCCCAACTGGCGGTGCTGGCCGGCTGGATCCTGCTGCCGCTGGGCCTCGCGCTTTGGCTGTTCCGACGGCGCGAGCTTTGATCATGCGACAGGCTTTTCTGAGTTTCACGGTGCTGGCCTTTCCGCTGGTTGACGCCCTGCACAGCACCCCCACAGCCAACCGTGACGGAGAGAGTTGACATGCTCCAATCTCACCGCAAGACCATGAGCCGACGCCGCAGCCTGCAGATCCTGGCGGCCAGCAGTCTTACCCTGGCGCTCGGATCGTCGCTCGCCAACCCGACAGCCGCCGGCTCCCCGGATACCGCCAAAATCCAGTGGCGCGGCGTGGTGCTGGGCGCAAAAGCCGACCTTACCTTCTACCTGGCCGACCGGGCCGCCGGCGAGCAGCTGATGGCGCGGCTGCTGCAGGAAGTTGAACGTCTGGAGCAGATTTTTTCGCTCTACCGCAACGACAGCGACCTGTCGCGCCTCAACCGCCAGGGCTGGCTGGCGGAACCACCGCAAGATCTGGTCACCCTGCTGGCGCGCAGCCAGCGCTTTGCCGACCTGACCGGCGGCGCCTTCGACGTGACGGTGCAGCCGCTGTGGCGGCTGCTGGCGCAAAGCGAGCAACGGCCTGATCGCGCCGCCCTCAAGCAGGCGCTGGACTTGATCGACAGCCGCGCCATCGCCCTGTCGCCCGCGCGGGTGGCCTTCGCGAAGGCCGGCATGGCGGTTACCCTGAACGGCATTGCCCAGGGCTACATCACCGACCGGGTCACGACGCTGCTGAAAGCGGCCGGATTACGCTCGGTCCTGGTCAACCTGGGCGAAGCGCGGGCCCTGGCCGGACCGCCGCACAAACCGGCCTGGCGGGTCGGTTTGCAGGACCCGGACAAACCGGAAAAACTGCTGGAGGTGCTGGCGCTGAACAATCGGGCTCTTGCCACCTCGGCGCGGCCGGCGGCGCTTGCCGGGTCACCGGATCCGGACCGGTTGCCCAATCTGCTCGATCCACGTCGGGGCCGGGCGCCGAATCGCTATCGCAGCCTTTCCGTTCTGGCCGACGACGCCACCACGGCCGACGCGCTTTCCACCGGATTTTCCGCCTTGCCGCCGGCGCAGATTCAGGCGCGGCTGGCGGCGCTGCGGAACGTCGAGGTTCTGCTGTTTCCCAACGGCGGCGGGCGGCGTCATCTGGTCAGCGCTTCCTAGCCGCCGATTCCCGCCTGCAGTGCCGCGCCAAGCGCTGTTTCGCTCACAGGCTCACAGGCTAGGCGACGCCCTTGCCCAGGGTCCCGCTGCGGTCTTCGTCGACGTAGTTGCGCAGCGACTCGACGTCGGCGATGGCGGCGTGGTTTTGCGAGACCGTAACCCCCAGCGCCCGCAGCCGGGCAAAGGTCCGCGAAAGACTTTCCGGTTTCATGCCAAGTCGGCCGGCGATCAGCGATTTGTCGTAGGGTAGGGTGATGGTGCAGGCGCCTTCGCTGACCGGGCACAGCTCGGCCAGGAACTCGGCCACCCGCTGGGCGCCGGTGTGAGCCTTGAGCTGCTCGATCTGACTAACCAGACCATGCAGATGCTTGAACGAGGAAACCAGCATGGCGATGGCCATCTCCGGGTGCTCTCGCATTTCCCGCAGCAAGGTTGACGCGGGGATCTGCAAAAGACGGCAGTCGGTCACCGCCTCGGCGGCCACCGGCAAGGGCTCTTCGCTCAAGGCCGCGGCCTCGGCAAAGGTGCCTTTTTGCGTAAAAACACCGACAATAGCCTCGGCCCCGGTGGGCGTCAGACGATAGAGCTTGACCCAGCCGTCAAGTACCACATAAACGTGCCGCGCGGGTTCGTCCTGCAGGAACAGCGTTTCCCCACGCACGCAATCGCGCGGCTGCGCCATGTCCAGCAGGCGCGTGACCTGTGCCTCGGGAAGGCTTTTGAACAACAGCGCCTGTTTGGCCACGTCATGATCTCTTTGGTCCAGCACCTGTCGATTTCCTTAAAAAGTTTCTTACTTGCGGTAGCTTGGCAGTATTTTCTTCGATAGTCATACCCAAAGCGGCTGACAAATGCCGAAAGAAAACAGCGGCAGTGTCACCTACCACACCTGTCCCACCCCTGCACATGCGCCATATTGCGCCGGTTCAAAGAAAGCCATCGGCGCCTGCGCCGGGATCTTCATCGCCCCGAAAATAAATTACCCGCACGACGCTTGGCGAAGCTTCCCTCCGCCGCCTTCTTTGCATTAGCGTTGCCGGGCTGGTTTCTTTTGACCGGAGATCATCGCGCGCGTTGCCCCCGGCCCTGCCGCGACTCTCAGCCGACTCTCCGCCAACCCTGCACCGACCCTGCACCGACCCTGACCTGCCGCGATGAAGACTTCCACCAAGGCGAAAGGCCTCGTTTATGCGTACCCCCCTCGCGTCAATCGCCGCCCTCTTGTTCAGCGTTGCCCTGCTGTTAATGGGAAATGGGCTGCAAAACACCCTGCTGCCGGTCCGTGCCAATCTGGAAACCTTCTCGACGACCGACATTGGCGTATTGGGGTCCTTCTATTTTGCCGGCTTCGCCGCGGGCTGTCTTCTCGGCCCCTGGTTGATCAAGCGCGCGGGGCACATCCGCAGCTTCACCGCCATGGTGTCGCTGGCGTCAACCATTGTCTTGGCCCACGCCATGCTGCCGGAAGTGGTGGTGTGGTGGCTGCTGCGCGCGGTTACCGGCTTCTGCTTCGCCACGCTCTATATGATCATCGAAAGCTGGCTGAACGAGCGCGCCACCAATGAGACCCGGGGGGCGATCTTTTCCATCTATACCATCATCAACCTGTCGGTTCTGACCCTGGGGCAGATGATGATCATACTCTACGATCCGACAACCTTTTCGCTGTTCGCCCTGGCCTCGATCTTGGTGTCGATGGCCGCGGTCCCGGTGGCGCTGACCGCCGCGCAGGCCCCGGCGCCGGTTAAGCAGGTCAAGGTCCGGCCCTGGCGAATCTTCCGGCTGTCGCCGGTCGGCTTCGTTGGCTGTCTGGTGGTGGGCATGGCCAACGGCTCCTTTTGGTCCCTGGGGCCGATCTTCGCGCAGAAAAGCGGGATGCAGGTCCGGGATCTGGCGATCTTCATGAGCGTCACCGCGATCGCCGGCGCGGTGGGGCAATGGCCGCTGGGCTACCTGTCCGACTTCGTCGATCGACGCAAGGTGATTCTGGGGGCGGGTCTGGCCGCCAGCCTGGCCGGACTGGGGCTGGTGTTGCTGTCCCAGGCCTCCATCGTCACCCTCATGGCGGCGGGGTTCGCCTATGGTCTCTTCGCCCTGCCGCTCTACGGCCTGTCGGTGGCGCACACCAACGATTTTGCCGCCCAAGACGACTTTGTCGAGGTGGCCAGCGGCCTGCTGTTGATCTACGCCGTCGGCGCCATCATCGGGCCGCTTATCGCCTCGGCGGCCATGACGTTTATCGGCCCGGCCGGCCTCTTTGCCTTCACCGCGCTGGTCCACGTCTTGCTTGCCGTTTTCGCCATGGCGCGGATGAATATCCGCGAGCGTGCGTCCGAAGACCACCGGGTAAACTTCAACGAAACCATCCTCGGCGCACAAACGGTGTCACCGCTTGACCCGCGCGCCGAGATACCCGAGGACGGCGACGACTATGGGGACGGAAACGGCTATGAGGTCGACGGCGCGGCGGCGCAACCAGGCCGGAGCGGGCCCGTCGAGCCGTCCGCCGCTGATCAAACCGGCAGGGGGTGATCCATACCCGAGCCGACAAAACGCCGCGATCCCACTCCCCATCCCGGCCGGCAAGAAAAACGCTTTCCCGCTGGCCTTTGCGCGCGGGCCTCGGGTAAAACCCTTGCAAAGCTGGCTTGTTCCCCGCGCGTTGAAAAGGACAGAAAAAGACATGCAGCCCGACGACACGGAAGAGCCCGTCGTTCTCGCCTTCGCCACCCCGATCTATCGCAAGGCCTGTCCGCTTCCAGACGGATTCAACGCCGCGCTGAAACAGACCATTCTGACGCGGCGGGATCGACAGCCCTCCACCAGCAAGTCGAACATCGGCGGTTGGCAATCGACGCCGGACTTCATGACCTGGGGCGGCCCCCAGGTGCAACAGCTGGGCCAGTGGCTGAACGAGGCCTTCGGCGTCGTCATGGAAAAACAGGTCGGGCACCGCAATTTCGACTGCCGCCTGGCGGTGACCGCCTGGGCCAATGTCAACCAGGACGGCGACTACAATCGCCAACATTCCCACGCCAACAACCACTGGTCGGCAGTGTATTATGTCGACCTGGGCGCGCCCGATGCAAAGGTTTCACCCAACGGCGCGCTGGAATTCACCGATCCACGCGGGGCGGTGGGGGTCTACGATCTTCCCGGCCTGCTGTCGGTATCAACCTGGACCATCCAGCCCCAGCCCGGAAATCTGATCATGTTTCCCTCCTGGTTAAAGCACGGCGTTCTGCCGTTTCGTGGCCAGGGTGAACGGATTTCCATCGCCTTCAACCTCCGAGTCACGGAACTGAAGCCGACGTAGCGCTTGGCGACGGTTCTGGCGGCGCCATCAGCTTCAACATCGAGCCGCAACTTCGGCGCCTTCCAGCCATAAGGTTCATTAAGATCAGAGCATCCTGCCCTAACCTATTGATTTGGAGCGCAAGACAATCGCTGTTGCATAAAAAACACAGCTCGGCAGAAATGTCACAACCGCCTTCATTCCCAATTGACTGTGTAGGTCGAGGAACTAGAGTGACCGCAGTATCTGATCCCTGATACACGCGGTCCACGGGGGCAACTGGATCGCTTGGTTTTCGATTGCGAAATCCGGAGCACCCTGTCCCCGTAGAGATCGCAAAGCGTCTGAGCTTCATGGAGGAAGTATAATGAAAAAGATTCTTATGGGGACCACCGCCCTTGCGGTTGCTGGTCTGGCTGCTGGTGCTGCTAGCGCTGCTGAAGACGGCAAAATCAAGCTGTCCGTCGGCGGTT
>CAXBMB010000014.1:0-65660 GCA_963976695.1 uncultured Rhodovibrionaceae bacterium | reverse complement strand
GTGCGGTTGTGGGCGCATCGTTCAACACCATTACCGGGTCGAACCTGGACAGCGCCACTGATCTGGTTCTGTTCTAGACCTTTCGGAAAGACGCACGGCCGCAAGGGTCCCCTCCGAGCGGCCGTGGTTGCTAACTTCTCCTTGTGAGAAGAGAATTCCCAGATTAAGGGGTGGCCCCGGCCACCCCTTTTTTTTTGCTCTATCGGGGCGGTTAAACCGAACCCAGCGGCCGCGCCGGCACCGGCATGAAAATAGCGGGGATGAAAATAGGGGCGCGAAGCCAGACGTGCGACGACGGCAGTAGCGGCGGAAGACTCGGGGTTTTCCCTGTCGAAGCAGATCAAAAAAATAACATTTGCTGGAATCTTGGTAGCAGAAGGCCGCCAGGTGGTTGATTTAACCGGCCATGCTGGCTAGGTTTCGCGCGCGAATTTCGCCGCGCAAAAAGCTGGATGTCATGCCCAAAATAAACGCCAATCCCGAAACTTGTTTCCAAAGCCTTATTTTGAAGCTGCAAAGCTACTGGGCGAGTCGCGGTTGCGTTATTCTTCAGCCGTATGACATGGAAGTCGGCGCCGGCACGTTTCATCCGGCGACCACGCTGCGCTCGCTGGGTCCGGATCGCCACTGGAACTGCGCCTATGTCCAGCCGTCGCGTCGCCCCACCGACGGACGCTATGGCAAGAACCCCAACCGCTTGCAGCACTATTATCAGTTCCAGGTGCTGATGAAGCCGTCGCCGGCCGACGTGCAGGCGCTCTATCTGGGTAGCCTGGAAGCGATCGGCATCGACCCCAAGGATCATGACATTCGATTTGTCGAGGATGACTGGGAGAGTCCGACCCTGGGGGCCTGGGGCTTGGGCTGGGAGGTCTGGTGCGACGGCATGGAAGTAACCCAGTTTACCTACTTTCAGCAGATGGGCGGCATGGACTGTGATCCGGTTCCCGTGGAACTGACCTATGGGTTGGAACGGTTGATCATGTACGTGCAGGACGTGGAAAACGTCTATGATCTGGATTGGGACGGGGTGCCAAGTTCACAGGGCGGCAAGTCTTACGGCGATGTTTTCCTGCAGTCCGAGCAGGAATTTTCCGCCTACAACTTTGAACTGGCCGACACCGATATCCTGTTCCAGCACTTCAAGGACGCCGAGTCGGAATGTCACAAAATTCTGCGCCGCGGGCTTGCGCTGCCGGCCTATGACTACTGTATGAAAGCCTCGCACATCTTCAATCTGCTGGACGCGCGGGGGGTCATTTCGGTCACCGAGCGGCAAGCCTACATCAGCCGGGTGCGCGCGCTGGCCAAAGGGGCGTGCGAGGCCTGGGTGGCCTCCTTCCCGGGCAACGGCAAGCCGGTGGATGACCAAGCGGTTCTGGAGAACGCCGATGTCTGAGTTGTTCTTCGAACTGCTGAGCGAGGAAATTCCCGCGCGAATGCAGGCCCGTGCCTGCGCCGAGTTGAAGCGCTTGGTGACCACCGGGCTGCGGCAAGCCGGGCTGACCTTTGGTCAAACCGAAGCCTTTGTCACGCCGCGCCGCCTGGTGTTGTCGGTGGCGGAGTTGCCCGACAAGCAGCCGGATGTCACCGAGGAGAAAAAAGGCCCCAAGGTGGGCGCGGCCGAACAGGCGCTGGCGGGCTTCATGAAAGCCAACGGCTTGGCGTCGATCGCGGCGGCCCAGATCCGCGAAACGCCAAAGGGCGATTTTTATTTCGCGGTGAAGGAAATCGCCGGCCGGGCGACCGCCGATGTGCTGGTGGACGTGTTGCAGGCCGCGGTGCGCGATCTTGCCTGGCCGAAATCCATGCGTTGGGGGCACCATCGGGTTCGCTGGGTGCGTCCGATCGAATCGATCGTCGCGCTGTTCGATGGGCAGCCGCTGGCCGGTCAGGTTGATTTGGGCGAGGCCGACGGCGGCGCCCACATCGCCTTTGGCAACACCACCGTGGGCCATCGCTTCATCGCTCCCCAGACCATCGAGGTCACGGGACTGGCCGACTATCGCCGCAAACTGCGTGACGCCTGTGTCATCATCGATCAGGACGAACGGCGCGCCATCATTCTTTCGCAAGCGCAGGCCTTGGCCGCGCAAGCCGGCTTGCGCCTGAAGGACGATCCGGGGTTGCTGGAGGAAGTCAGTGGGCTGGTCGAATGGCCGCAAGCGCTGATCGGGCGGATTGACGATCAATTCATGGAAGTGCCCAAGGAGGTTTTGATCACCTCCATGCGCAGCCACCAAAAGTACTTTTCGCTGTTGACCCCGGAAGGCGGTTTGGCCGATCGCTTCATTGTGGTGTCCAACATGCCGGTGGCCGGGCAGGACAGACGCCGGAACAATATCATCGCCGGCAACGAACGGGTTCTTTCGGCGCGCCTGTCCGACGCCAAGTTCTTTTGGGACCTGGACCGGCAAACCGACCTGCGCAGCCGTCTGCCGGCGCTCGGCGATATTGTCTTTCACGCCAAGCTGGGCACGGTGCAGGACAAGGTGGCGCGGGTGGCGGCGCTTGCCCGCCACCTTGCCGACATGAACGACGGCGCCGATCCGGTTTTGGTGGCGACGGCCGCCCAGTTGGCCAAGGCCGATCTGGTGACCGGCATGGTCGGCGAGTTTCCCGAGCTGCAGGGCGTCATGGGCCGCTATTACGCGCTTCATGATCACCATCCCCAGGCCGTCGCCGACGCGATTGCCGATCACTATGGACCGCTGGGGCCCAGTGATCGCTGCCCGTCGGCTCCGACTTCGGTTTGCGTCGCCTTGGCCGACAAGCTGGATACCCTGGTGGGGTTCTGGGCGATTGACGAAAAGCCGACCGGCTCGAAGGATCCCTTTGCCCTGCGCCGGGCGGCGCTGGGCATTATCCGCCTAATCGTGGAAAACAAGCTGCGCTTCGACCTGAAGGCGGTGATCAAGGCGGCGGCGAAAAACTACCGCGAGCTGGATGCCAAGGCGGTGAAATTCCCGGTGCTGAATTTTTTGGCCGAGCGGATGAAGGTGGCTCTGCGCGATCAGGGCATTCGCCACGATCACATCCAGGCGGTCTTCAATCTGCCCGGTGAAAACGACCTGGTGCGGATGCTGGCGCGGGTGGAGGTCTTGCGCGTCTTCCTGGACAGCGACGACGGGGCCAACCTGCTGATCGCCTACAAGCGCGCGGCGAACATCGCGCGGATCGAAAGTAAAAGGGATCAGATCGACTATGACGGCGCGGTCAAGGCCGAGCTGTTGGTCGAGGCCGAGGAACAAGCGCTGTTCGCCGCCTTGAATCAGGCGGCCGCGGCGTTGGAGCGCTGCTTGACGGCGGAAGATTACCAACAAGCCATCACCACCCTGGCCGGTCTGCGCCAACCGGTGGATGCCTTTTTCGCCAAGGTCACGGTCAATGCCGATGACGCCGCGCTGCGGCTCAACCGCTTGCAGTTGCTGACGCGCATCACCCGCACCATGGGACGGATCGCCGACTTTACGGTGATTGAAGGCTAGAGTGTGATCGACTTGGCGCGAAGCGCGTGGCGCTTGATGCGATTGGCGCGACAGGAGGCGACGCCGGATTTGGCGCCCTCCGCGCCCGCCAAAGAACCGATCCCGGCTGACCTTTTGGCGGGTTGTCGCGGGATGGCGTGAGATGTGACGGGGTGGAGCCTCCGCCCCGCACTTACCGGGTGAAAAGGACGGATAGTCAGACCATGAGCAAATGGGTCTACACCTTTGGCGGCGGCTCTTCCGAGGGCGCGGCCGATATGCGCAATCTGCTGGGGGGCAAGGGCGCAAACCTTGCCGAGATGGCCAACATCAACCTGCCGGTGCCGCCGGGCTTTACCGTGACCACCGAGGTCTGCGCCCATTTTACCGAGCAGGACGGCTACCCGGAAACCTTGGCGGCGCAGGTCGACGCCGGCTTGGCCCATATCGAAAAGGTCATGGACGCCGGCTTTGGCGATGTGGACAACCCGCTGCTGGTTTCCGTTCGTTCCGGCGCGCGGGCTTCCATGCCCGGGATGATGGACACGGTCCTCAACCTGGGCCTCAACGACGAGACCGTGCAGGGCTTGGCCCGGCGCGCCGGCGATGTGCGCTTCGCTTACGACAGCTACCGCCGCTTCATCCAGATGTTCGGGGATGTGGTGCTGGGCGTCGATCATCACTATTTTGAAGAAATCCTCGAACTGGCCAAGGAAGATCGGGGCTATAACCTGGACACGGAATTGCGCGCCGAGGACTGGCTGACGGTGATCGAGGACTATAAGGCCAAGGTGGTGGAGATCAACGGCCAGCCCTTCCCGCAATCGCCGAAGGCGCAGCTCTGGGCGGCGATCGGCGCGGTCTTCGGTTCCTGGACCAACCCACGCGCAAACACCTATCGCAAGCTTCACAACATTCCCTCCAGTTGGGGCACGGCGGTCAACATTCAGGCCATGGTGTTCGGCAACATGGGCGACAACTGCGCCACCGGCGTGGCCTTCACCCGCAATCCCTCGACCGGGGACAACCGCTTTTACGGCGAATATCTGATCAACGCCCAGGGCGAGGACGTGGTGGCGGGCATTCGCACCCCGCAAAACATCACCATCGCCGGCAAGCAGGAGCAAAACTCCGACCTGCCGGCCATGGAAGAGGTGATGCCCGAGGTCTTTCAGCAGCTCAACCAGATCCGATTGACCCTGGAGACGCACTACCAGGATATGCAGGACATTGAGTTTACCGTGCAGTCCGGCAAGCTCTTCATGCTGCAGACCCGCGCCGGAAAGCGGACCGCCAAGGCGGCGCTGAAAATTGCCTGCGACATGGTGGCCGAAGGCCTGATTGACAAGGCCGAAGCGGTCAAGCGCATCGATCCGGCCTCGCTGGACCAACTGCTTCATCCGACACTTGATCCGAAGGCCGTGCGGCGGGTCGTCGGGCGTGGCCTGCCGGCCTCGCCCGGCGCGGCATCCGGGCTTGTGGTCTTTTCCGCCGATGAGGCGGAAAAACTGGCTAACGAAGGCAAGCCGGTCATGCTGTGCCGGGTGGAGACCAGCCCGGAAGACATTCACGGCATGCACGCCGCCAAGGGGATCGTGACGTCGCGTGGCGGGATGACCAGCCACGCCGCCGTGGTGGCCCGTGGCATGGGACGCCCCTGCGTGTCGGGCGCCGGCGAACTGCGCATTGACTACAAGCTTGGCGTCATGCGCGCCCTGGGGCAGGAGATCAAGGCCGGGGACATCATCACAATCGACGGATCCACCGGCGAGGTCATGCTGGGCGAGGTGGCAACCATCGAGCCGAAACTTTCCGGTGACTTCGGCAAGCTGATGGCCTGGGCCGACGAGATCCGGCGGATGAAAATCCGCACCAACGCGGAAACCCCGTTGGATTGCCACACGGCGGTGAAGTTTGGCTGTGAAGGCATCGGCCTGTGCCGCACCGAACACATGTTCTTCGACGCCGAGCGGATCGTCGCGGTCCGTGAGATGATTTTGGCCGAGGATGAAACCGGACGCCGCAAGGCGCTGGCCAAGATCCAGCCGATGCAAAAGGGCGATTTCGCCGAGATCTTCCGCATCATGGAAGATCGTCCGGTGACCATTCGCCTGCTGGATCCGCCGCTGCATGAATTTCTGCCGCACGGCGAGGCGGAGATGCAGGAGGTGGCGGCGGCTTCCGACGTATCGCTGGATTTCGTCCGCGCCCGAATCTTGAAGCTTGAGGAAAGCAACCCGATGCTGGGCCATCGCGGCTGTCGGTTGGGCGTGACCTATCCGGAAATTTATGAAATGCAGGCGCGCGCTATTTTCGAAGCGGCGGTTGAGGTCCAGGCCGAAACCGGCCGCAAAGTGCGACCCGAGGTGATGATTCCACTGGTGTCGATCAAAAAGGAGCTGGAGATCCTCAAGGCGGTGATCGACACCGTGGCCAAGGAGGTGTCCGAACGCAACGGCGTCACGCTGGATTACTTGATCGGCACGATGATCGAGTTGCCGCGCGCCGCGCTTCGCGCCGCCGACATTGCCGAGGAGGCGGAGTTCTTCTCCTTTGGCACCAACGATCTGACCCAGACCACCTTTGGCCTGTCGCGCGATGACGCCAGCAACTTTCTGCCGGCCTATGAGGACCAGGGCATTGTTGCGCAGGACCCCTTTATTTCATTGGATCAGGAAGGGGTGGGCGAGTTGGTGTCGATCGCCGTGGCGCGCGGTCGTCAGACCCGTCCGGATATCAAGCTGGGGATCTGCGGCGAACATGGCGGCGATCCGGCGTCGATTCGCTTCTGCGAAACCGTCGGCCTGGATTACGTCAGCTGTTCGCCCTACCGGGTGCCGATCGCGCGGCTGGCGGCGGCCCAGGCCACGCTGGAGGAACGCACGCGCGACCAATGAGCTTGTCCGGCGACGCCGGCGCTCGGCGTTGAAAGAGGGCGGCCTGTTGGTCGCCCGCTTTGCCGTTTCAGCCGTGGGCGGCCGCCAGTCGGATCGCTTCATGAGCGGCGGCTTGACGGCGGAGATGACGCGCCGCGCGCGGCCTTCTTAGTCGACAACACGCCCGTTCCGCCTTTCCACCGTGGGCCCGCTGCCCGCCACCACCGGGTGACGGTGGACCACCGTCTGGTCAGCACGTGAGGCCGGGTCCGGCGGGCTGGGCGCCGGGGTCCGATCCGGCTGGCGATAGGAATCAAACTCTTCATCCAGGGCGTCAAAGGAACGCGCGCGCAGCGCCGCATAGCTGCCGTCTTGCTTCATTTCCCGCAGGACCTGGTCGACGCGCTGGCGCAGCGCCGTCAGCTTGCGCGCCTTGGAATAGACCAGATAGGCTTTGATCGCCTGCAGCGGCGGGGCGAGTTCGCGAACCTGGTCCCAGGCCTTCAAGCGGCGAAAGATATGCGCGGCGCCATCGCGGTGGGAGGCAATGATATCCACCCGTCGGTTCAACAGCATGGTCGCGGCGATGTCCAAGTTCGGCACCACGGTGATGTGTTGCAAGAGGCCGTCCTTGATCGCCTTGTCGAGGTTTTTGCCGTAGCTGACCGCACGGACCACGGCAAAGTTATAGGTCTTCAGCGCCGCGAGGTCGCCGTCGTAGACCAGCGGCGTTTCCTTGCGGGTGTAGAGCGCGGTGACCTGATCGGTAATGCTTTCCTGGCCATAGTCGAGAAACCGCGCCCGTTCAGGGAAATAAAAGGCGAACGCCATATCCGATTGGCCGGTCTGGAGCATGGCCATGGCCCGGGCCCAGGGCAGAAAACGGATTTCCAACCGCGCGCCGATCCGGCGAAAGACTTCTTTGATCAGGTCGATATGAAATCCCTTCGCTACTCGACCGTGGCTGTATTGGTAGGGGGGATATTCATTGATATAGAGTTTGTAGACGGTGTTTTCGGCCGCGGCCGCAGCAGGGATGGCGGCGAACAGCAATAACAGCAGCGCGATCAACAGCGATCTGGCGTGATAGAGAGTCCGTGTGATCGGTCGGTGCGGTCCTGGCCGGTGCAAATTATATCCTACCCAAAATTTTTACAAAATGTTACGGGTAATGATTGGATTTTATCAAATATTAAATAGATTGAATTATATATATTCTCTGGATTCGTTTTGTGTGAACTCATGATTTACTATGTATGGTTGCTTAATGTTAAATGATTCAAAGTTAGATACTTCGGGAATCTATTGATGCTCCGGCGCGTTCCGGGGCCCGAAGATGCGATCCTGTTGCCTGCGGGGGCCCGTTGCGTGCGGGGGCGGATCTGCGCGCGGCGTGCGGCGTGCGGGCGGCGTGGTTGAGGAACGTCAGCTTACTTGCAGGGGCGCGGCGGCTCTGCCACTCTTCGGCTTTCCGACTCCTCGGTTGCTTGCTTTTCGCCCCCTTGTTCAGTGGAACCCGCCGCCATGTCCGACATCTCCTTTGACCGCCTCAAGGCGGGCGGCAAGGCCGCGCTGGCCCGCGCCTTGGCTTGCCTGGAAATGGCCCCGGAAGCCCCCGACAGCTTGGCGCTTCTGGCTGCGGCCTATCGGGCGCCGCGGGGCCAGGTGATCGGCATCACCGGACCGCCCGGGGTGGGCAAATCGACCTTAACCGGCGCGTTGATTTCGGCCTTGCGGCAGGCGGGACGTTCGGTTGCGGTGATTACCGTCGACCCATCCTCGAAGCGGTCGGGCGGCGCCCTGCTCGGCGACCGGGTTCGGCTGCTCAGCGACCCGGAGGACGGGCAGCTTTTTATTCGCTCCATGGCGGCGCGCGACCGCTTGGGCGGTTTGGCGGATATTACGGTCGGCGCAATGGTTCTGATGCGCGCGCTTTACGATGTGGTGCTGATCGAGACGGTGGGGGTCGGACAGTCGGAAACCGATGTGGCGCAAGTCGCCGACACGGTGGTTTTCTGCGTTCAGCCCGGCAGCGGCGACGCGCTTCAGTTCATGAAGGCGGGCATTGTGGAAATTCCGGACCTGGCGGTGGTTACCAAAGCCGACATGGGTGAGGTGGCGCGACGGGCGCTGAACGATCTCAAGGGCGCGCTGTCACTGGCGCGGCAGCCGGACGACTGGAAGGTGCCGGCGCTGGCGGTTTCCGCTGAAAGCCGTGCGGGGTTGGCCGATTTGATCCAGCGGTTGGAAGGCCATTTTGCCTGGCTAAAGGAAAACCGGGCGGCGGTCAGCAGCGCCCGGGCGGCGGCGGACCATCCAGACCCTGGGCGTGCGAACCGGCCCCTAGCAGATCCACCCGTGGCAGGTCACTCGCTGGCTGGTCAACCCCTGATTGGCCATCGCTTGGCCGCGCGTCGTTTGGCGCAGGCGCAGCACTGGCTGGAAGAGGCCCTGCTGGGTCGGTTTGGCAGCTGGGGGGCGGGGAAAATTACCGTGCCGACCCTCCGTGGCGATGATTCACCCTTTGCCTGTCTGGCTGAAATCAGTCGGCGCTTCGAAGACCGATTCGACTCTCACGTGGAATCCACTTTGAGACAAAATCAACACAAAACCCAAGCTTAACAACCTGATAACAGGTTGGTTCTAAAGATTGGATAAGCTGGATCAGCATCGGCGCGGGTGAGCCAGCTGGAAAGCAGCGCGCCGCGCGTCGACCCGGTCACGACGTCGCCTCGAAGAGGTTGAGAAGCGACGGCTTTACCGGCTAGACGGAATCCCGTCATCGGTTGCTTTGGACCGGCTCCGCCGCGAGCGGGCGGGGTGGCGCCACGCCTGACGGCTATCTTGGGACAGATGGAAATGACGTCGATCATCAATCGCCACCGACCGCTTCCGCGCAGGCCGGTCACTGGAGCCTCGGGACGTTCGGGTTGGCCGGCGACGGCGGGGAGCTGGCGCCGCAAGCCGTTGAGGCGACCGGTCTATCTGTTCGCCGCGCTGCTGACGCTGTTGGCGCTCGGCGGGTGTGTTTCCGCGCCAAAGCCGGAAAGCCGAACGCAAGACGTGGTCGTTGACGACCAGCTTATCGGCCAGTTGACGTTAACGGAAAACTACAAGGCGCAGGTGGTCGCCCTGAACTACCGCACCAGCGGGTTGATCGAAGAGCTTTATCCCTGGTTGCAGGCCTATCGTTTCCGGGCGCGCTGCCAAACCTTGAACGGGCAGACCTGGTCGCTTGACCAGCCGGCGACCCAATCGACCGGCGCGCGTTCGCCGACGGCGGCCTGTCGGCCCGGCAGCTTTTCCTACCAGATTTACTTGGCTTCGTGAGTGATCCGGGGATTGTTCGGCCATGCTGCCAGCGGCGGGCGCGTCGGTCGGGCGCGGCCGATCACTCGTTGTTTTCCCCGGTTTGTTTGCGGCCAAAGAAATAGCGCCGCGCCACCGATACCGCGTAGACCGCCAAAATAATCCAGGGCAGATCCGCTCTCAAGCTGCGGTATTGTGTCTCGGTGGCAAAGTAGAGGTCCAGTGCCAGATAGGTCAGGCCATAGACCACCGCCATCATTAAGGCGTAGCGCAGAAGAAGCTTCGGCGGGCGCGGCGGCGGCGAGGGGGGAGCAGGGCGCATGGGATCTTACCTGTCGGTTTCGGCGTTGCCAGCCTATCTGTGGCGGCAATGGCGCGGCAAGAAAAGGCTCTGATTGATGCCTTGAATTAGCCCCGGTGGATCAGTGGCGGGCTCGGGGGGGCAACGCAGCTTTTCAGTCGGGCGGCAGGGGCGAAAGCAGCCCTTGTTGTTTTGCGATCGCCACCCCAAGTAATTGCTATTGGCTTTTGGAGTTCTGTTGGTGATTGAACGGCACGGCGAGCAACGGCGCAGGGCGCGCGGCGCGGTAGGGTGGAATATCCCCCATCTTGAGGTTGCGCTGTTGCAGCAGGTTTATGAGCGTTGGCTGCGGCTGTGCCAGGGGGCGGAGTTGCCTTTGGTCTCGGCGCTGGATGCGCTAGATTTCCTGCCCTTTTCCAGCAATATCATCCTGGCTGAGGTGCTGCCCGATGGGGATGTTGAGTTTCGGATCGTCGGCGAGGAAATAATCGCCGCGCGCGGCGCCAATCTAAAGGGCGCGCGTCTTTCCCAGTTCGAAGCGCGGCTGGGCGACAACCCGTCCTTGAGCCAGTTCAAGGACGCCGTCGAGCAGTGCCGTCCGCAATACTATGACGGCCCGGCCTACAATTTTGAAAAGACCTATTTGCGCGCCCGTCGGCTTATTCTTCCCTTTCTGAACGACGAGGGAAGCTGCCAGAAATTGCTGGTCGCCATCGACTACAACCGCGCGCACTTGTCCTGAACCGGGCGCCTTTTTCTCCGCCGATCATAGTCGCGGGAGTTTGATTTGGGACGGCTGTCCGCAACGGCCTTACTTTATCGGCGCCGGCGGAATCGGGCCGGAAAGACGAAATCGGTAACTGTTTGAAAAATGTTTGCGAAAGATGGTGCTGTCGCGGGGAATTGAACCCCGGGCCTCCCCCTTACCAAGGGGGTGCTCTACCCCTGAGCTACGACAGCCTGCTCATCTTTCCGCCGGCCCTTGAAGCCGGTCAATTCCGCAGCTTCGTGACAGGCCCGTAAGGCCCCCTCTTGGGCGGGGCGGAAGATGCCACCAAGGAAAGCGCTTGGCAAGGACCATTTGAAAGAAAAATGACGACCCGCTGTCGGATCGGCGTCAACAGAATCGGAGGGTGATTTCGTTTGACCGCTGAATCCGCCCCCGCCCCGCCCAGCGACCGGTGATTTGCGACCGTCGCCGCCTTGTCGCCGCGCTGTAAGATGGTCAAGAAAACCACCCAACAAACCGGCGGGGCGAAGACCGAGGCTAAGATCGGTCAAAAGCGCCGCCCTGGCAATTTTTCCGGCTGCTTTCCGGCCGCTTCGCATCTGATCGCGCCGGGCTGGAAGAGAATCTGGTTGGCTAAGACCTTCTTTAACAAGATCATTTCCCGGGCGGGCCGAAGCGGTGGGAAATTCGCCCTTGCAAGAACGCCGTTCTGCCGCTTTTCTGCTGTCTTCTGCTCGCCACAATCATCCGTCACCTTCGGCCTTCGCCTTTTCCCGCCGGCCTTCAGTGCGCGCCGCCGTTTCATCTCCGAGATCGCCCATGACAGAGTCCCAGCCCACCTCGACGGCCGCTGCCGCAGGGGCCGCGAAGAAAGAGGAGCGGACCCGGGAGCAAACCCGGGATCGGCAAGCGGACAAGCCGCGCGATCGCGACGCCCGATTGGCGGACGCCCTGCGCGCCAATCTGCGGCGGCGCAAGTCGCAAGCGCGCGAAAGGGGCGAGCCCTGAAGCGCGCCCCAAAGACCGCAGGCGCCGAAATTCGGCCGGGTCGCCAAAGGTGGTGGCGCGGAGGACGGTAACGCGGACGAAGGTAACGTGGCCGACGGTAACGCCGTCTCCGGCGCGCCGGGCGGAGTCGGGATTGGCCGGGAACGGCAGAGGGCACCATCCATCGCGGATTCTCCGTCATGGACTTTTTCATCGCGGAGTTTCCATCGCGGATTCTCCGTCGCGGCGTTTCCACCGTGGACTTTCCACCGTGGACTTTCCATCGCGGAAGGGAGCCGGGATCAACATGCAAAGCAACAGGCCTGCACGACAGGTCGCAGGGTAAAGAGATGGATCAGATCATCATTCGCGGGGGCCACCCCCTCAAGGGCGACATTGTGGTGGGCGGGGCAAAGAACGCCGCCTTGCCGTTGATGGCCGCGTCGCTGCTGACCGATGAGACGTTGCAACTGTCCAACCTGCCGCATCTCGCCGACATCGCTACCATGGCCAAACTGTTGGTGCAGCATGGCAGCGAGCTGCACCTCAACGGGTCCTGCGGGCCCGATGGCCATAATGGCCGGGTGCTGGAACTGACCTCGAAAACCATTACCTCGACCCTGGCGCCCTATGACCTGGTGCGCAAAATGCGGGCTTCTATTTTGGTGCTGGGACCCTTGGTGGCGCGCGAGGGCCATGCCGAGGTGTCGCTGCCCGGCGGCTGCGCCATCGGGTCGCGTCCGGTGGATCTGCATCTGAACGGTCTGGAGGCGCTGGGCGCGACCATCTCGTTGAACGACGGCTATGTCCACGCCGCCGCCCCGCACGGGCTCAAGGGCAACGAGGTGCTGTTTCCCAAGGTGTCGGTCGGGGCAACGGAAAACATCCTGATGGCGGCCTGCCTGGCCGAAGGCGAGAGCCGTCTGGTCAATGTGGCGCGGGAGCCGGAAATCATCGACCTGGCCAACTGTCTCAAGGCGATGGGCGCGCAGATTGACGGCGCCGGCACCAGCACCATCACCGTCCGGGGCAAAAGCCGCCTGCACGGCGCTCACCACAAGGTGGTGGCCGATCGCATTGAAGCGGGCACCTTTGCCATGGCCGCCGCCATCACCGATGGCGACCTGCAGTTGGTCGGCGCGCGCGCCGACTGCCTGGAGGCGGTTAGCAAGGTGCTGACAAAGGCCGGCGTGGAGATTACCGAAACCAACCGGGGCATGCGGGTGCGGCGGGCCAATGGCCGGCTGCGCGGGGTCGATGTCATGACCGAGGCCTACCCGGGCTTTCCCACCGACCTGCAGGCCCAGTATATGGCGCTGATGACCCAGGCCGAGGGCGCCTCGATGATTACCGAGACGATTTTTGAGAACCGCTTCATGCACGTGCCCGAACTGACCCGCATGGGGGCCGATATTACGGTTCATGGCGCGTCCGCCCTGGTGCGGGGGCGCGACGGCCTGACCGGCGCGCCGGTGATGGCCACCGACCTGCGCGCATCGGTTAGTCTGGTGCTGGCGGGCTTGGCCGCCGAAGGCGAAACCGTGCTCAACCGGGTCTATCACCTGGACCGGGGATACGAGCGTATCGAGGATAAGCTGGCGGCCTGCGGCGCCGACGTCAAGCGCGTGTCGGGCGGCGGCGAATAGCGGCAATTCTCCCCGCCGGACCCGGCCTTTGCGATTTGTCGATGGGGGCGGATTGTCCGGTTTGGGGTACCAATTCACCGGCGATTGCTCTAATTGTTTTGGTTGGACGCCGTCGATCCGACTCGAGAGTCGGGTTTGACGGAGAAAGCGGCGTCGGGCGCTTCCAGTCTGGTGAATTTGCGTCGCCGCCCGACCGGGGACGGGGCGCAGAGCCGGTTCGTTGACAAGAGATTTCCGCGACGGGGACGTTAAGAGGATGAATGGGATGGCCGAACAGCGGCCGCTGAAGTTGCGGGCAAAAGATCTGGGGGACATGGATGTTGTCGCGTCCTGCTTGCAGGATGCCATTATTCCCAGCAATGAAATGATTTTCCTGGAGGCGGATAAGCGCTTCGTCCTGGTGGCCAACCGCTTTATGTGGGAACGGGCCCCGGAAAAGATGGAGGGCCTTGGCGACCATGACCCTGACCATGACGGCGACCCTGACCACGACCATCACGGCGACGGCGACCACGATCAAGACCATGACGGCGACTGTGGCGATGCTCGGCCGGGCGATGCCAGTTTTGAGGATGTGGAGGCCAAGGAAGTCTATTTTCGCGTCAACTGCGGCGTCAGCATCGACAAGGTAAAAAGCGTCTCCCGCAAGGGGTTCGCGCCCGGCGGCGCGCCGTTGATGCTGAATCTACTGACCGTCGCCACCGAGCGTGACCGCATCACCTTCTATTTTTCCAACAACTGCGCCCTGCGTCTGGAAATCTCCGGCCTGCGCTGTCGCTTGGAAGACCTGGGCGAGCCTTGGCCAACCTGGTCGCGCCCCCAGCACCCCCAGGACGTTCCGGCTGGGGACGACCTGCCCGGCGACGCCAGCGCCGACCGACAGTAATCCGGCGGATAATTTCCCGCACCGGCCGGACCGCTGGCCGCCGGATCGGCGGACCGCGGGGGCCAACCCCCTCAAAATTCGCAAGGCTGCCTTCTTTCCCCGGAGGTCTTTTCGGGACTGAAACCTTCCTTTGACCGAGGAAAACCTGCGGAAATACGCCGCTTTGCAAGGCGTTGGGCGATGGGGCTGGCCGGCGGATCGGCCTTGGCGGTGGTTCGGGCGATCGCACCCGCGCTCTGGACCCCGGGCCACAGGCAGGCTAAACCCTGCCGCACCAGCTTTTTGTCGCTGCTTTTGCCGCCCGGAGAACACTTCTCGTGCCCCAGACAACCCCCGTCCAGACGCAGCCCTTGGTTCTGGCTCTGCCGAAGGGCCGTATCCTAAAAGAACTGCTGCCCCTGTTGAAGCAAGCCGGTATCGAGCCCGAGGCCTCCTTTCATGATCCGGCCGCCCGTCAGTTGCGCTTCAAGACCAATCATGCGGGGTTGGAGATTGTGCGCGTGCGCTCCTTCGACGTGGCGACCTTCGTGGCCTTCGGCGCCGCTCATATCGGGGTTGCCGGCAACGATGTGCTGATGGAGTTCGACTACCCGGAGATCTATGCGCCGGTCGATCTGAAGATCGGCTACTGCCGGATCGCGGTGGCCGAGCCACGGGCCCTGGTGGAGCAAGACGACCCGTCGCGCTGGAGCCACGTCCGGGTGGCGACCAAATATCCCAACGTCACGCAAAAGCACTTTGCCGCGCGGGGCGTGCAGGCCGAATGCATCAAGCTGAACGGCGCGATGGAGTTGGCGCCGCTGCTGGGGCTGTGTCGGCGGATCGTGGATTTGGTGTCTTCCGGCGCCACCCTGCAGGCCAACGATCTGGTGGAGATCGAGCATATCGCCCACATTACCTCCCGCTTGATTGTGAACCGGGCGGCGCTGAAAACCCGTCCCGAAGACGTTAACGGTTGGATCGAAAGTTTCCAGGAGGTCGCAGATGCCACTTAACCTCAACAGCCAGGACGTCGATTTCGCGCGCCGTTTTGCCAACTTCCTGGACGGCAAGCGCGACGATGTGGCGGATGTGGAAAGCGTGGTCGCTGAAATCATTCAGGCGGTGCGCAAACAGGGCGACGCCGCCCTGCTGGACTATACCGCCCGCTTCGACCGGCTTGAACTGAGCAGTGCGACCCTGCGGGTTTCCGCCGAGGAATTGGCCGCTGCGGAATCAGCCTGCGATCCGGAAACCCTGGCCGCCCTGCGGCTGGCCAGCGATCGGATCCGGGCCTACCACGAAAAGCAGATGCCGGAAAATCAGGACTATCGCGACGCCGCCGGGGTGCGCCTGGGCGCGCGCTGGACGCCGCTGAGCGCGGTCGGACTTTATGTTCCCGGCGGCACGGCGTCCTATCCCTCCTCGGTGCTGATGAACGTTATCCCGGCCCAGGTGGCCGGGGTGAAGCGGCTGGCCGTCACCACGCCGACCCCCGAGGGCAAGACCAATCCGCTGGTGCTGGCGGCGCTGTCGATTTGCGGGGTGAGCGAGGTTTATCGAATCGGCGGAGCCCAGGCGGTGGCGGCCTTGGCCTATGGCACCGCCAGCATCGCGCCGGTGGACAAGATTACCGGCCCCGGCAACGCCTTCGTCGCCATGGCCAAGCGCCAGGTCTTTGGCCGGGTGGGCATCGACATGATCGCCGGACCCTCGGAAATCCTGGTGGTGGCTGACAAGCGGAACAACCCGGTCTGGGTGGCCGCCGACCTGCTCAGCCAGGCCGAGCACGACGCCTCCTCTCAATCGATTCTGATCACCGACGACGGGGCTTTCGGCACGGCGGTGGCCCGCGCCGTCGAGGTTCACCTGCAAAGCTTGTCGCGCGCTGAGATCGCCCGCGCCAGTTGGCAGAGCCATGGGGCGATCATCCAGGTCCAGGACCTGGCCGAGGCCCCGGCGCTGGTTGACGCCATCGCCCCGGAGCATCTGGAACTGGCGGTTGACGATCCCGACGCCTTGATGGCGAAAATCAGCCACGCCGGCTCGATCTTTCTGGGCCGCAACACCCCTGAAGCGATCGGTGACTATGTGGCCGGCCCCAACCATGTCCTGCCGACGGAGCGTTCGGCGCGCTTTTCCTCGGGCCTCAATGTGCTCGATTTCATGAAACGCACGTCCTTTCTTGGCTGTGATGCCGCCAGCCTTCGCGCCATCGGTCCGGCGGCGATCAAGCTGGCCAAGGCCGAGGGTCTGACGGCGCACGCCCTGTCGGTGGCCCTTCGCCTGGAAGACGGCGGGCAAGAGACCGGCGAGGCGTCGGCGCCCGATTCCGATTAGAAGCTGGCCCGATTAGAAGCGGGCTGTTTTACAGGCGGCGCCGGGCGCGGCGATTTTTCCACTGCCCGCCACGGCGGCGGCGCCTTAAGCTCGCCAGTCAGCGGGCGCGGCCGGAAAACATCAATCCCCGATCCAGGCGGTCTGAATTCGCGGTTCCTTTTTGCCGTTGAATAGGCTCATCTTATTGCACATCTAGAGTCTGATCGGCTTGGAAAGACGTGCGCCGCGCTGTGGTTTGACCCGATCCGACTCGAGCGGCTGTGTTCGCGTTGCCGGGGGCGGCGGGCGCAGGGGCGGGATCGTTGGCGGTCTTGCGACAATCGTTTCCGGGCAGCCAGCCGTGGTCGTGCCGCGTCCGGGCAAGAGGGGAAGCGATGGCCAATCACCATCTGATCAACATTACGCTGGACGAACGCTCGATGGTCCGGCGGACGCCAGAGATCGAGCATGAGCGCGCGGTGGCGATCTACGACCTGTTGGAAGACAACCAGTTTGAGCCGCTGGGATCGCCCGGCGGGCCCTATCATCTCTATCTCGGTGTTGAGGAAAACCGGCTGAAATTCGAACTGCGGGCGGAAGACGATCAGACTCGCCTGGGCGTGGTGAAGCTGTCGATGACGCCGTTCCGGCGGATCGTAAAAGATTATTTTCACATCTGCGAAAGCTATTTCGAAGCCATCAAGACAGCCAGTCCCTCGCAGATTGAAGCGGTGGACATGGGCCGTCGCGGGCTGCACAACGAAGGCGCGGAGCTGTTGCGCGCCCGGCTGGAAGGCAAGGTCAGGATGGACGAGAACACCGCGCGGCGGCTCTTCACCCTGGTTTGTGTCCTGCACGTCAAGGGCTAAGCAGAGATGAACGCGCTGCCCAGCGCCGTCCTCTTCGCCTGTAGCGAGAACGCCATCCGCTCTCCCATGGCCGAAGCCCTCCTCAAGCACTTGTTGGGGCACCGCATCTATGTGCAGTCGGCCGGCGTGCGTCCGACCGAGGTCAACGGCTTTGCCGTGGCGGTGATGGAAGAAATCGGTATCGACATCTCCCAGCACATCAGCCGGGCCTTCGACGAATTGGAGGACAGCTCCTTTGACCTGATTATTTCCCTGTCCCCGGAAGCCCAGCACACCGCGGTCGACATGACCCGCACCTGGGCCTGCGACGTCATCTTCTGGAATACCTTCGACCCCTCGATCATCGAGGGCAGCCGGGAAACCAAACTTCAAGCTTTTCGTCAGGTTCGCGACCAGTTGATGCAGCGGATCAAACAGAAATTCCCGCAGGACCTGGTGCCCAATCTATAGAGCGCGTTCAGCCAAAGCGCGCGCATCCCAGCGGTTCTTGTTGATCTTGTTGCCCGGCTGGAGGTCGCGGACGAACAGCAAGGCCCCCCGTGCGATGTTGGCGGCGTGATCCGGCGCGGGCACGCAGATCCACCTGGCGCTGAATTGGCTTTGCCCCGCCAAGCCGAGCACCCTATAACCACCGCGCGCGTGTGATTGTTGTTTCGGGTGCTTTTATGTATCATCCGCGCAGATTTTCTGGCATCGGTATCGCCTCTGGCTGTCAGGCGGCAGATAGCAAGGACGTTTGTCCACCGATTGAACTAATTGAAGTGAAGGCATGGCCAAAGAAGACTTGATGGAATTCCAGGGCACGGTCAAAGAACTGCTGCCCAATGCTATGTTCCGCGTGGAACTGGACAATGGCCACGAAGTGTTGGCCCATACCGCCGGCAAGATGCGCAAGCATCGGATCCGTGTGCTGGCCGGCGACCGCGTGAACGTGGAAATGACCCCTTACGATCTTACCAAAGGCCGGATCACCTTCCGGTTTAAATAGGCAGGAGCCGGCCCGTGACCGCAGAGCTTGTTCTGGCCTCTGCCTCGCCTCGGCGTTTGGATCTGCTGCGTCAAATCCAGATAGAGCCTGACCGCGTTCTCCCGGCTGATCTGGATGAGCAGCCGCGGCGTGGCGAGTCGCCCAGTGTTCATGCCCGCCGCCTGGCGCGGGAGAAGGCGGAAGCGGTGGCCAAGCAGGCCCCCGGTTGTTTCGTGCTGGCCGCCGATACGGTGGTCGGCGTGGGCCGGCGAATCTTGCCAAAGGCGGAAAGTCGTGCGCAGGCCAAGGCCTGCCTGCAACTGCTGTCGGGCCGCCGCCACCGGGTGCTGGGGGGAATTTGCCTGTTGACGCCCGATGGCCGCTGCACCGCGCGGCTGGTGGCCACGGCGGTCAAGTTCAAGCGGCTGTCCGATCAGGATCTGGACAGCTACCTGGACAGCGGAGAATGGGACGGCAAGGCGGGGGGCTACGCCATTCAGGGGCTGGCGGCGGCTTTGGTGCCGTGGATTTCCGGCTCCTACAGCAATGTGGTTGGCCTGGCGCTGGCCGAAACCAAATCGCTGTTGGAGGGCGCGGGGTATTTTCCGAGCCCGGGGAATGGCTGATCCATGGCGATTCGGCTGCTGCTCGCGCGCTTGCCTGGTGAAAGCCGCGCGGCTTGGCTGGATGACAGCGATCGCCTGCGGGCCTTTCGCCTGCAAAGAGATCGGCGCGGCCCGGTCGCCGGAGATTTCTATCGCGCCCGCATCCAGTTCCTCGACCCGGCGCTGAAGGCCGCCTTTGTCAACCTGGGCAATGACGTCATCGGCTTCCTGCCGTTCGACAAGCAGCACCGCTTGCGCGAAGGCCAGGACGTGCTGGCGCGGGTTGGCCGGGCCCCGGCGGAAGACAAGGGCCCGAAGCTGACCCTGGTGAGCGAGCGCGAACTTGACGCCGCCCGCCCGGCGTGGGCCGCGCCGCCCGCCGCCACCGCTTTACCCCTGCGGTTGATTGAGGGCGACGATCTTTTTTGCTGGCCGGACACCCCGCCCAATGCGACCGATCCTGGCCGGGGTGCGGATCGGCCGGGCTGTGTCACGCAGCGGTTGCCGGACCGGATTGTCTGTGACGATCGGGAGTTTTTGCAGCAGTTGCATCAGCGCTTTGCGGCGCAGCCGGCGGTGCGCGCCCGCCTGGCCCTGCACAGTGGACCGGCGCCGCTGTTCGACGCGGGGCTGGACGCGCGGATCGCCGCGCTGCTGACGCCGGAGGTGGCGCTGCCGGGAGGCGGGTACCTCTTGATCGAACCGGTGCGCACCCTGACGGCCATCGACGTCAACGCCGGCCAGCAACGGTCGGACGCCGGCCAGCCGCTCAGCCGTCTGGTGAACCACGCCGCGCTGGTTCCGTTGGTTGAGCAGATCCGGCTGCGCGATCTTTCCGGTCAGATTTTGGTGGATTTCCTGCAACCGGACAGCCGCAAGGATCGGCAGGACCTCGGCGAGCGGTTGGCCGCCGCCCTGGCCGAAGACGCCGTGCCCTGTCATTTGGCGCGGATCGGGTCGTCGGGTCTGGCGGAAATCACCCGGCAACGCCGGCGTCCGCCGTTGCACGAGTTGCTGTGCGAGCGGGCCGGGATCGGCGGCAGTGGCTGGCGTGACAGTCCGGTGGCCGTGGCCTTTTCACTGCTGCGTCAGCTTCGGGCCGCCGGGCCCAGCGCCCGCGCCGTGCTGGAGGTGTCGGGCGCGGTCGAACTGGCGTTCAAGGGCGAAGCCCGGGCGGCTTTCAAGCAGGCGCAAAAGGCGCGCGGCGGCGGCGTCAGTCTGGCGCGAATTGTCGGGCTGGCCGATAGCGACTCGAACCTGCGCCTGCTGTAATCAGAACCGGGGCGGGTCTCGAGCGGACTGGTTGTCGTTCGGTTGGGGCCGCACGCAGGCTTTGCAAGTTTTGCGCACAGGCGCTTTACTTTTGCGGCGTCTTTTGGGACCACTAGCCTTCCCCGTCACCCCGTTGCCGGAGCCGAAAGGAAAGATTGTTATGGCTGAGATCCTCCCCTTTCCCAAGAACCCCGTCGCCAGCCAGGAGTCGAGGTCGGCGGCCCCGATGGATCCGGCGCAGCCCAGCAAGCCGGGCGCGCCGAACCGCGGCCGCGCCGCTGGCAAGGCCGGGCGCTGCCCGGTTTGCCGGAAGGCCAGCCAGGACAAATATCGGCCCTTCTGTTCGACGCACTGCTGGCAGGTCGATCTGGGGCGCTGGTTCAACGGCAGCTACCGCGTCGAAACCGAGGAGGCGCCGAGCCAGATCCAGTCGGACGCCGACGACGCGCCGTTCCGCTAGAGTCCAAGCGTGAAACGCTTCTTTCTCAGGCGATCACGCTCTAGGGTCGGATCGGTAGGATAGCGGGCGATTCGCGCAGGTCGTTCCGTCTCGCCAAGATGAGCCACGAGGAGAAAGATTATGCGACCGGGGCCAGTAGACGGGTTGCCAAAGGCGGCGCAGCGGCGGCGCACGCGCTGTTCCGTTCCGGGTTTGAGCCTTTGCTTGCTGCTTGTCGGTCTTTTGTTCCTTGCCGCGCTGCCGTCCGATGCCGCCGCCCAGCGCTTGGAGCCCTGCCGGCAGCCGCAGTCGGTTTGCAATGCCCGCCGCGCTGTCTTTCAGGTTACGGCCGTCGAAAAGGTTTTCTCGGCGGTGCGAATCGGTACGGACGTTCTGGTGACCAACCGGCACAACATTGCCGACGAGAGCCTTGTGGTGGTCGCCGGTCCCGATGGCCGTGTCCTGCAGGGCCAACCGGTGGCCTCGGCCTACAAGGGCGATCTGGCGCTGATTTTCGTACAGGGCCTGCCCAAGGGACCGATTCTGTCCTATCGACGGCCCGGCACCTACGAGGGGCCGCTCTACACCATTGGCTATGATGAGACCGGCCGAACCGTGCGGTCCTACCAAGCCGGCGAGCTTTTGGTGCCGCTGGCCGACGGCGAACCGCTGGCCCGCTATCAAACCTCGGCCGACAGTCGAAAGGCCAACGAGGGGGGCGCCCTGGTGGATGAAAGCGGCAAACTGCTGGGGATTGTGGTCAAAGGGGGGAATGGAGGGACCGACGCCATCCCGGTCCAGGCCGTCGGCCGACTCTATCGGAAAAGCGGCAACGACTTCGCCAAAGTCGATGCCGAGATCGGCGCCGCTTACCGAATCTGCGGCACCTTGCTGGAGCGCTTCGAAGCCGACCTTCATCTGATGTCCTATGAGCAGAGCGAGACGATGCTTTCGGCCTGCAAGATAACCAACAATCGCGACTACCTGGAGCGGGTCGGCGCGATCATGGTGGAGATCGGTGACTATGAGCAGGCGGTGGCGCTGCTGAAGGCCGCCGTGGCCCAGGACAGCCAAGCCGTCGAGCCACGCATCGGTCTGGCGAAAGCCTATCACGAAGCCGGCCAATTCCAGAATGAGATGCCCCACCTGGAGTGGCTGTTGGGGGTGATCCCCTGGAACTTCGAGATTTTGCTTTTGTCGATTCAGGCCGGCAAATGGGGCGGCAACCCGGACCTGGCGGAAGCCGCCTATTCGTTGCTGGTGGAGTACTATCAAGACCGGGCGGAAGATGCGCGCGATTTCCTTGACGACACCGTATCGAAGGACAACAGCCTGGCCGAGGAAGTGGCGCCGACGCAAAAGGCCCCCGCGGAACAGTAGGGCGGCGCGACCCCGGCTTGTCCGCAGGCTTATGGAGAGCCCGGCAGAAAAAAGCGAAAGAGGAACGAAATGGGGCTGGACAGACGCGGCCACAGTTCCTATACACAGCACCGCTCCGGCGCGTTGCGCGGGGGCGGCGAGAAAGACAGTGCCCAGATAGCTCAGTTGGTAGAGCACACGACTGAAAATTGTGGTGTCGGTGGTTCAAATCCACCTCTGGGCACCATCTTTCCTCCTTGATTTTGTTGAGTTTCCTCCGAAATCAAGCGACCGTTCATCGACAGTCCACCTCACCATAGAGCCGAAGCGTGACGCGCTTTTCTTCCCGTCGATCACACGCTGAAGCGCCGTCGATGGGCGGCTTGGCGAGGTTCTGCTTGACGGCGCGGCGGCGATTGAGGCAAGCGATGGTCCATGGAATTATCGCAGCGGGTTAACCAGGTTTTTCGTCTGACGCGCCGGGGCAAACTTGCCGATGCGCGCAAGCTCTATCGCGCGCTGGCCAAGCAGGCGCCCGAGGCGCCGTCGATCCAGCTTCTCAAGGGTGTTCTGTTGAGCGCTCAGGGCAGCCTGGATGAGGCGATTGGCTGTTTTCAGACGCTGCTGCTGTCCGATCCAGAAAACCCAACGCTCTATTTTCATCTCGGCGAGACGTACCGCGCCGCGGCGCGGCCGATGGATGCCATTCTGGCCTTTCGTCAGGCCCTACCGACCGGGGCGGGCAAAGCCCAGGTGTTGGACCGCTTGGTTCCGCTTTACCAGGAGGTTGGCCGCGATGACCTGGCGATTGCCGCGTTGCAAGCCAGCTTGCTGGACACCGCCAGTTCGCAAACCGCCTTGAAGCTTGCCAATCTACTGCGCGCCGCCCGCCGCTTCGATGAAGCCATCGCCAGCTACCGCCAGGCCATCGCGCTGGACGCCGACAACAGCGCGGCCGCGATCAACCTCGCCTTCACGCTCTATCGGCAGAACCGGCTGGCGGAATGCCGCGCGGTGGCCCAAGCCGGGCTGGCGCGGTTTCCCGGGCTTGCCCTGCTGCACCTGGTCCTGTCCAAGTGCGATGATCTGGCGGGTGAGGCGGGCCAGGGCCTGGCCCGCCTGAAGGATGTGAGCTTCGCCAGCAGCACGCCCCACGTGCGCCAGCAAATCCTGTTCCATCTGGGCCGGCTGCATGACCGGGCGGGCGATCCCCGCGAGGGGTTCAACTGCTTGGAAGAAGCCAATGCCCTGCAGGCCCAAGGCTCCGAGGCCCAGCGCTTTAGCCGGCAGCGCTATCTCGACAAGATCGCCCGGCTCAAGGCCGTCTTCACCGCCGATTGGGTGCAGCGCTGGACCGCCCCGCCGCCGCTGCGCGACGGGCAGGAAAGCCCGGCCTTTCTGGTGGGTTTTCCGCGTTCCGGCACCACCCTGTTGGATCAGATCCTTGACGCCCATCCAAAGATTCAGGTGATGGACGAATTTTCCTTGATCCCGCAGTTGGAGTTGAAGCTGACGCGGGAGTTGAAGGGCGCCTATCCAGAGGCGCTGGCGACCATGACCGCACGGCAGATCCAGGATAGCCGCGACTTTTATTTCGCCGAGGTGGAAAAGCGGATCGCCCGCATACCCGGCACCAAGCTGATCGACAAGTTGCCGCTCAACGCCGTCCAGGCGGGATTGATCCATCGGCTCTTTCCCGACGCCCAGTTCATTTTCGCCCTGCGTCACCCCTGCGACTGCGTGCTGTCCACCTTCATGGTTTGCTTCGCCATGAACGACGCCATGAGCAATTTTTTCTCCGCCGAGCAGTCGGCCCATTTCTACGATCAGATGATGACCCTCTGGGCCCAGTACCAGCAGCGGTTGGGCTTGAAGGTGGTGACCCATCGCTATGAGGATCTGATCGAAGATCTGGAAGGGGTGGTGGCGCCGATCCTAACGGCCTTGGGTTTGGACTGGGACGCGGCGGTGACGCGCTACGCCGACCATGCCCGCGCCAAGGGCGCGATCAATACCCCCAGCTTCCATGCCGTGGTGCAGCCGCTCTACAGCTCGGCCCGCTATCGCTGGCTGCGCTATGCGGCGCAGATGGAGCCGGCCCGCCGGATCCTCGCGCCGCACATCGAGACCTTTGGCTACGCGCCGTCGCCGGGCGACGAACGACGCTGAGGCGTCACACGCTCTATCCACAGATGATTAGAGGGTGATTCAGCGCTCATTTTAACCCCCAAATGGATCAAATTGAGCGCATCACGCTCTAGAGGCTGTCGTACCACTGGGCGAGAGCCGTTCCGATCTCATCGGGAGAATCTTCCTGGAGGAAGTGCAGGCCCTTGACCGTCACCTCCCGCTGATTCTTCCAGCGGCGGCAGAATTCGCGCTGGGGGCCCACCAGGATTGAGCCGGGATCGGCGTTGATGAAGAGTTTGGGCAGGTCGTTCTCCGCCATCCATGCGGCGTAGTCCTCGACGATCCGGACGACCTCTTGCGGCGCGCCGTCGATGGGGATTTGGCGCGGCCAGGTCAGGGTCGGACGGCGGTCTTCGCCGCGCTGCGCGAAGGGGCGGCGGTAGGCGGCCATTTCCGCCTCGCTCAGGTCCCGCAGAACCGACGCCGGCAAGAGCCGCTCGACAAAGAAGTTCTTTTCCAACACCAGATCCTCGCCGGCCGGTGAACGAAAGGCTTGAAAGATATCGCGCGCCCGCTCCGGCCAGGCCGCCCAGGTCATCGGCTGGACAATGGCTTCCATGTAGGCGATGGCCTTGATGCGGGGGTGATGCCGGCGGGCGAAGTCGAAGCCCAGGGCCGAGCCCCAGTCGTGCACCACCAAAGTGATGTTGTCGGTCAACTCTAGCTGTCGAAACAGCCCTTCGAGGAACTCACGGTGCTCGACAAAGCTATAGCGCGCCGGCCCGGAATCGGGCAGCTTTTCGCTGTCGCCCATGCCGATCAGATCGGGCGCGATGAGACGGCCCTTGCCGGCCAGGTGGGGCAGGATGTTGCGCCAGAGGTAGGACGAGGTCGGGTTGCCGTGCAGGAAGACCAGCGGGTCGCCCTGGCCTTGGTCGATGCAGGCCATTTGTCGTCCGAAGACCGGGAAGATTTTCTTCTCGTCGCGGCTCACATCGCGGCTCACATTGCGGGTCACATCGCGGGTCATGGCTGGTTTCCTCGATTGCCTGGGTCGGTCGGCGGGCGACCGGATCAGGTTCCGGTGAAGGTGGGTTTTTCCTTGTTCAGGAAGGCTTGGATGCCCTGGCGCGCGTCCTGGGTCGTTGCGATCGCCGAAATGCCGCGCGCCTCGGCCTCCATCTGGCTTTCCAGCGCGGCGCTGGCGCCGTCCAGCAGCAGCCGTTTGGCGACGCCGAAGGCCTGGGTCGGGCCGGCCGCCAGGCGGGCGGCGAGCCGCTGCGCCTCGGGCAGCAGATCGGCGGCGCTGGTGACCTGGTTGATCAGTCCCCAGTCCAGGGCTTCGGCTGCGCTTAGCACCCGATTGGTCAGGGCCATTTCCTTGGCCCGTCGCAGGCCGATGTGTTTGGCCAGGAAATAGGTCGAACTGCCATCGGGGGTGAGGCCGGCGGCGGTGTAGGCCAGGGTGAATTTGGCGCTCTCGCAGGCCAAGGCCAAGTCGCCGGCGCAAACCAGCGAGAGACCGGCCCCGCCGGCGGTTCCGTTCACGGCGACCACCACCGGGGCATCCATGCGGTTGAGAACCGAAACGGCGTTGTGCAGCAGGGTGGCGGTTTCCAGCAAGACTTTTGGAAGCTCGGCGCCGCAGCTCTGAAAGGCCTTCAGGTCGCCGCCGCCGCAAAAGAGCGTCCCGCGCGCCGTCAGGATCACCGCCCGTATCGCCGGGTCGGCTTGGCAAACCAGGGCCGCTTGGAACAGGTCGTGGCTCATTTGCGGGGTGAGGGCGTTGGCCTGGTCGGGCCGGTTGAGGCACAGGGTGGCGACTTTGTCGCGCACGTCTAAGGTTAGGGTTTCGTAGCGCTGGACCATTATTTTTCCCCCTGCTTTGTTTGCCGATCACGGTTTTGCTTTTGTCTGTCGATGACAGAGTAGCTTGATCCAAGCAAAGAAATCATCCGGTCAGTTGATCGGCCGCGAACCGGGCCGGTTGGTGGTGCGATGATTGGCTTGCCGGTCCGGCGCGACCTTACCCGGTGAAATGAACGCCGACCACCAGGTGCAGGCCTGAAATGCTGGCGCGGGGCAGGGTCAGGGTGGTTTCGGGATTGAGTTGGCGCAGCGTCACCCGATCGGCGCCGAGTTGCAGCAGTTCCTTGACGTAGGCGCGCTCTTCACCCGCGGCGTCGCGTTGAATGATCAGCACGGTTTGGCCGCGCCGAATCGGCCGCTGCGGGTGGATCAGCAGCAGATCGCCTTGGCGAAAGCGCGGCTCCATGGAGTCGTTGACCACATACATGGCAAAGGCGTTGGGCACGGCGGCCAGCGGGGCCGGGCGCTCCAGCCATTCAATCGGCTCGTAGCTGACGGTCATGCCGTCGGGTCCGGCCTGGGCGCTGGCGTAGACCGGCAAGTCCCGGGCCCCGAAGGGCGCGGCCACGGCCCCGGTAACATCGGGCGGCGCGGCATCAGGTGGGGCGGCATCAGCTAGGGCCGGATCGGGCGGGGTGATCTCCGCTAGGCCAACCGGCGGGGCTTGCCAGCGACCTTCGGACAGCGGTTCCGCCGCCACGCCCATCAGGCGGGCCAGCTTCACAAGATAGCGGGGGCTGCGGGTGCGGCCGCTTTCTAACTGCTGCAAGGCCTGCTGGGTGACGCCGAGCTGCGCGGCCAATCCAGGTTGCGACAGCCGTTGTTGCTGTCGCCACGCCCGCACCAGGCCGCCAAGGTTGGCCGCTTTTTTCGCGTCGGTCGGGGATTTTGCTCGGGCGGGCCGGTCCGCCGATTGGTCGGTTTCCCCGTCCCGTCGGCGGCGCGACGCCGGGCCGGAATCCGGGCCTGACACTGCGCCGGAAGCGCCATCGGTTGGGCGATCGGAAAGGGGGCTGGACAGCGGCCGCACTCCTTGGCTGGAAAGCCAGGAAAACAAGCTAAGCCGAAAATTTGTAAATGGCAACAAGTTTTCTTGTTTTTCAGCCTCAGATTGCGTTTAATGTTCTCGTTATGTTCTGATCAAAACAAAGGATCCAAAACAGATGGCAGAGCACAAAAAGCAATCCCTGGGCGTCGCGGAAACCCTGGCCGAGAGCCCGGTGGCCAGGGAGCCGCTCCACAGCGGGCCGGGGCGCGCGGCCGGCGGCGGTGATGATTGGGAGGGTGTTGATCGGGGCGGCATTGATCAGGGCGGCGTTGATCGGGACGGGGCTGAGTGGAATGGAGGCGGGCGCCACCGGGACCCGCGGCGCGACGGCGCGCTGGGGCGGCGACGCCGGCCAGCTCGACCGGGCCGCCGGGACCGGGAACCGGCGTCGCACAGCTGCTCGGCCCGGGGCCGACAGGCGCAACGCGGCCGCCGGGCCCGGCCAGGCCCGGCGTCGCCGGATGACAGCCCCGACCGCGCCTTGCCGGCCATCCTGCGGTGGGACAAGCGGGTGGACTGGCGGCGCTTGAGCCCCACCGCCTTGCAGCGGCTGCTCGGCTACGGTCCGGCCCATTGTCTGGAAAAGCGGGAGTTTGAAGCCGGCCAGCGGGCCGCCTTGCGGACCGCCGGCGGCGGTAAAGCGAACCGCCGCACGGGCCGCGTCGCGAGCCTGCAGCTGCGGCAAGACCGGGATGCCGAGGACAACCAACCCCTGTCGTTCCGGCTCGGCCTTCGCCTGGCGCCGTCGGTTCGGTCCGCGATTCCATCTTCGGTGGTTTCCTGCCGCGCTGTTTCTCCGCCAAGGGTTCAACCCGGGCGCGCCCCGGCCGACAGCGGCGTGGCGTCCGGCGGCACGGGAGGCGCTGCATGACGGATCGATCTTGTCGTCGCCGGGCCCTGGCGGCCGCGACCTTGGACGCGCACAGCGATATTTCCGCCTCGGGGGCGAAACCCGATATCCCCGAGGCGGGGACGAAACCCGAGATTCCCGCCGCGCGACGGTGTGACCGGACCGCGACCCAAGCGGCGCGCCGGTCGCAGGTCGACAAGGCCGGGCCGGCGAAACGAACCGCCCGGGGTCGTTTGCAGGCCCAAAGCGCCCGGCGCGGCGGTCATGGCCGCCCCGGCGAGGACCGCAGCCCACTGGAATGGCAGCAGTCTCACAGCCCCACCCAGACGGTGACGCTGTGGGAGCCCCTGGCCTCGACCGAGGAGGGGGCCCGGTCCCGGCGGCGGGATGGCTTTGCCGGTCAGGCCGGCCAGACCACCGCTTGGCGGGCCAGCCGACGCCAGCAGCGGGTTGTCGACGCCAAGCTTTGGGGCAACTTGGCCCCGGCGGAGCAGGCGGCCGCCGAGCGGATCTATGGCGCCTTTTGCCAATTGGCGCGGGGACTGGGGGTGAGCGGCTGCAGCTTGGCCCTGGAGCGGATCGACGGGGGGTGCCGCCCCGATCCCGATTTCCTGCAGGCCCAGGTCCGCGACTACCTTACCTGGGGACGACGCTGTCGGCGGGCGGCGATTGATCAGCCGGCGATCATGGCGGTGCTTGGCGAAGGACGGTCCTGCGGCGAGGTGGACCGGCTGCGCCGCCGCCGCAAGGGCTATACCCGCGACCAGTTGGCCGAGGGGCTTGTGCTCTATTGTCGGCTCAAGGGTTGGCACCCGGGATAGCGCCGTAAGGACAAGGATGATTCGCGCGGCGGGAAAAAGGGGATTGACATCGGGGTTAAAACATGAACATATAAGGTCATTATCAAGAACTAAACCCTTCCTCCCCGGCCCACCTTTTCCCCCAAGAAGGTGGGCCGGATCCCAAAGAGAACCCGTTGCGCCCCAGGGCGCGGCGGGTTTTTCTTTGGCGGCGGTTCCGGGCCGCACAGTTTGCGACGCCCATCGGGCCGCGCGCTTGACGGGTGATCCGTCCTGATCCGTTCCGTCCTGATCCGTATCGTCGCGGGTGAGTCAGAAAGGGCTGCCGCCATCGCCACCACCGACCCAACCGAACAAGCCCCGCCCGCGCCGCCCGACGCCGGCGCAAAACCCAGAAAGGGCCGCCGCAGCCGAGCCAAACGGCGTCCCTCGCAAGTTTCGCGGCTGTGCCAGCAGGAAATATGCCGGCGCATCGCCGCCGGTGAAACCTTACGACGGATCTGCGCGAGCCCGGACCAGCCAAGCCGCGCGACGGTACTTAAACAGCTGTGCAACAACCCGGAGTTCTTTCAGCGCTATGAAGCCGCGCGGTGCCTGCAGGCCGAGCTCTGGGCCGAGGAAATTTTGGAAATCGCCGACGATCTGCCCGCCGCGCCGCTGGCCCAAGCCGGTGATCCGCAAACCCGTGAGTCCAGAACCCGTGAATCCAATCCGCGCGACGAACTTCAGCGGGCCAAACTCCGGGTTGAGGTGCGCAAGTGGCTGCTGGCGCGGCTGACCGCCGACCAGGCCGCCTTGGCCAAGGCCGAGGAAGCCACGGCGAGCAGCGGACGGCGGGCGGCGGAGGACAGCATGGATTTCAGTGACTTGAGCGAGGCTGACTGTGACGCGCTGCGCCGTATCCTTGAAGGCCGCCTTGGCCGATCCGCAAAGGGGCCTGCTGGCGCTGGATAGGGTGGCGGCCCGGCCGTCGCTGGAAACCTTTATTCGTTTCGGCTGGTCGGTGCTTGAACCGCCCAGCCGGGTCTTTCAAGGCAACTGGCATATCACCGCGCTGAGCGATCATCTGATGGCGGTGTCGCGCGCCGAGATCACCCGACTGCTGATCAACGTGCCGCCGGGATCGATGAAGTCCTTGGCCGTGGCGGTCGGTTGGCCGGCCTGGGAATGGGGACCGTTGGCGCAACCGGGCAGCCGCTTCATCTCGGCCTCTTATTCACAGCGCCTGTCGCTGCGCGACAACATCAAGTGCCGGCGGCTGATCCGCTCCCCCTGGTATCAGGCCCGGTGGGGTCAAAACTTCGCCTTGAGCCGGGATCAGAACAGCAAGGAGCGCTTCGACAACGACCGCACCGGCTTTCGCCTGGCGACCTCGGTCGGCGGGCTGGGAACCGGCGAGCGCGGCGACCGTTTCATCATTGACGACCCGCACAACGTCCAGCAGGCCGACTCCGCGGCGGTGCGCGAAGCCACCCTGCGCTGGTTTGACGAAACCGTGCCCACCCGGCTGAACGACCCGGCGCGCAGCGCCATTGTGGTGGTGATGCAGCGGGTCCACGAGCGCGACATCAGCGGTCACATCCTGGCCCGGGAGTTGGGCTACGAACAGCTTGTGCTGCCGATGGAGTTCGAACCGGCGCGCGCCTGCGTCACCGCGCTGGGATTTCGCGACCCCCGCCGCCACGCCGGCGAGTTGCTTTGGCCGGCCCGTTTTTCGCGCGCTCAAGTGGCCCAACTCAAGACCAGCCTGGGGGACTATGCCTCGGCGGGCCAGTTGCAGCAGCGACCGGTGCCGCGTCAAGGCGGGCTGTTTCAGCGGCGCTGGTTCTCTGTCGTCAAGGCGATCCCCGCCGCCGTTCAGCGGGTGCGCCACTGGGATCTGGCGGCTTCGGCAGCGCGGGTCGGGCGCGACCCGGACTGGACCGTCGGCCTGCTGTTGGCCCGCGACGCCCAAGGAAGCTTTTTTCTTGAGGATATCCAACGGCTGCGCGCCGACGGGCCGGACGTGCGCCGCGCCATCGCGACAACCGCCCAGAGCGACGGCCAGGCGGTGCAGATCTCCTTGCCCCAGGATCCCGGCCAGGCCGGTAAGGTGCAGGCCCAGGATTTTGCCCGCCTGCTGGCCGGCTGGCGGTTAACCATCGAACGCGAGACCGGCGACAAGGTCACCCGCGCCGAGCCGGCCGCCGCGCAAGCTGAAGCCGGAAACATCAAGTTGCTGAAGGCGCCGTGGAATGACGCTTTTTTGGAGGAGGCCGCCATGTTCCCCAACTCTGCCCATAAGGATCAGATCGACGCGCTGTCCGGGGCCTTGGCCGTGCTGGCCGCCAAGCCGCTGAGGTGGTTCCGATGAGCCGACCACCGCGCCGAGCGACAGCGGGCCGCCTGTGGGGTCGAATTTTTGGCCGCGATAAAGGCGCGGCGGTGGGCCGGGGCGCCGGCGCAAATCCCGCCGCCGCCGGCCCGTCGGCCCACCTTTTTCCCGGCATCCGCTGGTTGCCGCCGCGCCGTGGAACCGCCGCCTTCTTGACGGCCTACAGCGAAATGCCCTGGCTGCGGGCCGCCGCCGGAAAGGTGGCCGGCTCGCTGGCCACCGTGCCGTGGCGGGTCTTGCGGTCGGCGGCGGGCGGCGCGCTGCCCGGCCATCCGCTGGAGGTTCTGCTCTCGGCCGGCACCTTGCCCAATCAGGAAGGCTTGCCCGGACTGACCGGTCTGGAGGTGCGCAAGGTGACCTTTTTGCACCTGGATCTGGTGGGCGAGGCCTTCTGGCTGTTGGAGCGCAACGGCGCCGGTGTCCCGGTGGCCACCTGGCCGCTGCCGCCGCACTGGGTCAGCGATCTGCCGACCGCGCAGCGGCCCAGCTACCGGCTGTCGGTGCCCGGCGCCTTTCAAGGCGAGATTCCGGCCCGCGACATCATCCCGTTTCGCGACGTCGATCCGGCGCGGCCCTATGAGCGCGGCTCGGGCCTGGGCGCGGCGCTGGCCGACGAGCTGGACGCCGATGAATACGCCGCCAAGTATATTGGCGCTTTTTTGGCCAATCGCGCCCGGCCCGACCTGGTGGTTACCGGCAGCCAGGAACAGCCCCTGACGCCGGAAGAAGCCGCCCGATTGGAAGCGGCCTGGAGTCAGCGTTTCGAAGGGCCGGACAACGCCGGGCGGCCGTTCTTTTCCAGCGGGCCTCTGGCGGTCACGGAAATTGGTCAGTCGTTTCGCGACAGCCAGATGCGCGAACTGCGCGAGTTCGAACGGGATACGATCGTTTCGGTTTACGGGTTGCCGCCGGAAAAGCTCGGCATCCTGCAGAATTCCAACCGCGCCACCATCGAGGCGGCGGACTATTTCTTCGCCAAGGAGGTGCTGCGACCCCGTTTGACGCTGTTTCGCGAGGTCTTGCAGCAGCGTCTGGCGCCGCAGTTTGGGCCGCACTTGCGGCTCGACTTCGACAATCCGGTCGCCGAGGACGCCGAGTTCCGCCGTCAGGTGATGGCCGCCGCGCCACAGCATTTCAGCCAAGCGGAAATCCGTGAATTGGCGGGTCTCCCGCCGCAAAAGGAGGGATCGCGTTGATGATGGGGAAAACCACCAGCCGGCGGCCCGGGGCGGGGCCCCTACCTCGGGTCCAGAAGTTGGCCGGACCGGAACAGGGCGCGCCACGGGTGCAAAACGAAGACCTAACGCTCGAGGTGACGCTGTCTACCGAAAGCCCCGACCGCGACGGCGACCGGGTCGCCACGGCGGGCTGGGAGTTCGAGAATTTTCTCAACAACCCGGTGGTGCTCTGGGCCCATGACACGACCCTGCCGCCGGTGGCCAAGGTGGTCGAGCTTTATCGCCAAGACGGCGCTCTGAAGGCCAGGCTTCGCTTCACGCCCAAGGAGGTCAACCCCTTTGGCTACATGACCTATCAGCTCTATGCGCAGGGCTTCTTGAATGCGGTGTCGGTGGGCTTTCTGCCGCGCCGCTGGCAGCCGCGCCGGGAAGAGGATCTGGCCGCCGACGCAGTCGAGGGTCAGCCTGCCGGCATTCACTATCTCCGCCAGGAATTGCTGGAGGTGTCCTGCGTGCCGCTGCCCGCCAATCCGAAGGCGCTGGTGACGGCCCGCCGCCAAGGCATCGATGTCGACCCGCTGCTGAGGTGGACCGAGCGGGCGCTGGCCGACGCGCAGCCGGGCCTGTTGAGCCGGCCGCAACTTAAGGTCCTGGCGGCGGGCTTGAGCCGACAGACCGGCTGGTCGTCGCTTGCCCTGCTGGACGCGCGGATCAAGCGTTTGGAGGCGGTGGTCGGGGCCCTGAGCGGCAGCCAATTCCCCGATTCGGACCTGTCCGGCGCTGACGTCACCGACGCAGGTTCACGCGGGTCGGATCTATTCGGCGCGCCCTTGACGGTGCCGACCCAAGCGCGCGCCGGGGTCAGCGACGCGGAAAGAGCCCTGGCCGCGCTGATCGGCCAGGCGGTCGCCCGGCGGATCGGCCAGCTATCCGGCGGCGACAAGGGCCCGGCGACGCTTACCTGACCCGTCACCCCTGATAGCGGAGCCGTCCGAACCACTCTCGACGGGGGAGCCGTCGGCGCGCGCCTACCGTTCAACACCGCGTCTGCTGTGCAAAACCGCGCCTGCTGTGCAAAACAAGGAGTAAAGACAGCCATGGATCACACTGTATCGCTTCCCGTGGGACAACGGGGGGAAACCCTTTCCGGTCTGATTGATCACGCCGTCGCTCAGGCGGTGGACAAGGCCTTGCAGCCGCTCAGTCAACGCTCCGGCCTGGGCGAAAGCCTGCTGCTTTCCGGCCGCGGCCCAGCGACGCCTGCCGGGCAGGTCGCCGCGCCGCCGGCCAAGGGCCAGGGCTTTGCTCGAATTGTCAGGGCGCTGGGCGCGGCCAAAGGCATTCCGCAGCTGGCGGCGGACTTCGCGGCCAAGACCTGGGGCGCCGAGGGAGAGGTCATCGCCAAGACCCTGGCGGCCGGGTCGGGATCGTCCGGCGGTTTCCTGGTGCCGGAGAACTACAGCGCCGAGATTATCGATTTGCTCAGGCAGCGCACGGTGGTGCGGCGCGCCGGCGCGCTGGTGGTGCCGATGAACGGATCCCTGTTGATGCCTAAATTGGCGTCGGGGGCCGCAGCTTCCTATATCGGGGAAAACCAGACCATCAGCAAAACCTCGCCCGGCTTTGGTCAGTTGCGGCTGACCAGCCGTAAGCTGGCGGCCATGGTTCCGCTGTCCAATGATCTGCTGCGCACCGCCTCGCCGCAAGCCGATCAAGTGGTGCTGGATGATCTGATCGCCGGCATGTCGGTGACCGAGGACGCCGCCTTCTTGCGGAATGACGGCACCGGCAATGCGCCCAAGGGCCTGCGCTATTGGGCCGATCCGACCCAGGTGACGCTTTCCAGCGGCACCGGGGCCGTCGAGATCGAAGCCGACCTCAAGGCGCTGGTGACCACCCTGGAGGAGGCTTCGGTGCGGATGCTGCGGCCCGCCTGGTTCATGGCGCCGCGCTCGCGCAATCACCTTTTCATCCTCCGCGACGCGGTGGGAAATCTGCTGTTCCCGGAACTGCGAATTACCGACCCGCAGGCGCCCTTTGGCCGGCTGTGGGGCTATCCGGTCTTCCCCTCCAACAACCTGCCGACCGATGGCGGCGTGGGGGGCGACGAGTCGGAAGTCATGCTCGCCGACATGGCCGATGTGCTGATCGGCGAGGACGGGCAGATTGAAATCTCGCTGTCCGACACCGCTGCCTACCACGACGGCAGCAGCGTGGTGGCGGCCTTCAGCCAAGACCAAACCGTGGTCCGCGCCATCGCCCGCCACGACTTCGCGTTGCGCCACGATCAATCGGTGGCGGTGAAGACCGGGGTGACCTGGGGCGCCTAAAAGCGGACTTGCGACAGATAAGGCGCGCCAAGCGTTGCTGGTGTGAAGGGGCTTTTTCCGGTGGCGGAAGCCCCTTCAGTTTTTTTCAACGTTACATCCGGGAGGTTTCGCCCCATGTCGGCTTCCGTCTTGCCGTTAACCGATCTGACGGTCACCGCGCCCGCCGCCAGCCAAGACCTGACCGAACTCATCACCTTCAAGCAGGAATTGGGCCTGTCGGACAGCGGCAGCGACGCGCTGTTGGCGCGGCTGGTTTCCGAGGCCAGCGCCATGGTGGCCGGGCACTGCCGGCGGATTTTCGCCCGCGAGGGGCTGCTTGAACGGCTGTTGCTGACGTCGGGCCGCAGCCCCTTGCTGCTAAGCCGCTATCCGGTGGCGGCGCTGGATAGCGTGGCGCTGGACGGCCAAGTTCTCGACGCCACCGCCTATCAGCTGGAAGCCGGCCTGGGGTTGCTGCACTGCCTGGATGGCCGCTACGCCGGCCGGTGGTCCGGCGAGGTGGTGCTGCGCTATCAAGCCGGTTGGCGGCTGCCGGGAGATGAAAGCGGCCCGCGCGATCTGCCGCAAGAGGTGGAGCGGGCCACCCTGGAGCTGGCCAAGTCTCTCTGGTTCGCCCGTCTGCGAGATCCGCAGTTGGACAGTGAGGACCTGCCCGGCGTTTACAAGGCGGTGTACGGGCGCAGCGCCCTGCCGGCGCAGGTGATCAGTCTTTTGGCGCCCTATCGCACCCGTCAAATTTGAGTGGGAACGGAAGTTGATGAGCACGGCACTGGCCCATCGCCTGGAAGCGCTGTTGGCGCGACAAGGCCGCCAAGTCACCTTGATTTTGGGGGCCGCGCAGGATCCCAGCCAGCCCTGGAGCGCCGTGGCGGCGGTTGAAGAGGTGGTTCTGCTGGCCCTGGTGCGCGGCTACCAGCCCTCGGAAATCCAAGGGGCGATTGAGGAGGGCGATCAAGAGGTTCGTCTCGCCGCCGCGCCGTTGCCGCAAGCCCCGCGGGTCGGGCGTGATTATCTGCGCATCGGCGCGCGCCGCCATCGCATCATGGCGGTGGAAACCCGGCATTTGGGGGAGGTGGCGCTGCTGCATCTTCTGCAGGTGCGGGGCTAGTGGCGGCATGGCCACAGCGCCGAAACGTCCAGTGCCTCCTGCCCGGCCGATCCGGCTCAGAGCCACCCTGGCCGACCCCGGCGCTGGCCGTGAAGCCAATCCGGTGAGCGCAGACACAGGTAGGAAACACAGGTAATGCATGGCCCTTTTGAAACCGCCCTGGCGGCCTTTCGCAGCCAACTGGCCGAGCGCTGGACGGCAACCCCCATCGCCTGGCCGAACCTGCCCTTCGATCCGGCCTTGCCCGGCGCGGCCTTTGCGCCCGGCGGGCCTTTCCTGCAATGGGATGTGAAAAGCGACGCCTGCCGTTTCGTGACGCTGGGGCCGCTGGGCGGACGGCTGCGCCGCCTTGAGGGCCGATTGCAGTGCTACCTGCTCAACCGCCCCGGCAGCGGCGACAGTCTGGGGCTCGCCGAAGAGCTGTCCGCGCTTCTTAGCGGCAAGACCTTCGGCGAGCTCTACTGTCAAGCCGCGCAGCTGGCGGCCGGTCCGGAGCCGGTTGATCAGCGGCGCGGCTGGTGGCAGCGCCAGGTCACGGTGCCGTTCATCTTTTACGACCGCGCCTAGCGGGTGATCGACGCCGTCGTAAAGCGCCCGCCAACAACGCGCCAACAACCCGACAACAGTCGGATCGGTTCAAGCCGAAGCGTCAAGCGCTTCTTTTCCCCTCGATCACGCTTTAGCTCAAGGAGGCTTTTCTCATGGCCCTGCAAACCTCTGCTGGTTCTCAAATCTTCATCGGCACCACCGCCGGTGACGCCATCACCGATAGCTATCAAGCGCTGGCGGAGGTGGTGGACATTTCCGAGTTCGGCAAATCCTTTCAAACCATCAAGCATATCGCCATCGACAGCCGGGAAACCCGGAAAATCAAAGGTTCCTTCGACGCCGGCGGCGTTACCTTGAAGTTGGGCCGGGATCTGAGCGACAGCGGGCAGACCGCCTTGCAAAGCGCCCTGGACAGCGACGCGGCCTACAACATTCAAATTACCCTGGCCGACACCCCGGCCAGCGGCCTCAGCCCGACACCCACCAGCTTCTATTTCAAGGCGCTGGTGACCTCCTTTACCACGGTGATCGGCTCGGCGGACTCGCTGGTGGGCGCCACCGCCATGCTGGAGATTTCCGGCCCGGTTACCGAGGTCGCCGCCGCCACCGGCGACTAGCGTGTGATCGACCAAGAAAGCGGCGCGTCGCGCGCCCAGCGGTTATTTCCCGGCCCGCGCCGGGGGGCTCCGGGCGTCGCGCGACGTGGATTTTCGCCATCTTGGGCTTTCGTCATCTTGGATTTTCATCATCGGCATTTTCGTTATCGGGAGGTTAACCGGAACCATGAGTCAGATCACGCAGGGCCGCATCACCCTGGAGCATGACGCCCGTCGCTACGAGTTGCAGGCCAGCCTGCGCGCGGCGACCAACCTCAATCGGCAGTTTGGCGGCTTTGGCGCCGCGCTGGAGCGGCTAAAACTGCTGGATTTGGAAGCCTTGGCGCTGGTGCTGGCCGCCGGCCTCAACTGGAAAGGCAGCGAGGCGCTCAAGGAGGCGCGGGAACTGGCGTTCAAGATTGGCGCCCTGAAGCTGGCCGGGCCGCTCAGCGATTATCTGCTGATCCTGGCCAATGGCGGGCGCTCCCTGGAGGAGTCCGCCGCTGCGCCGGACATGGATGAAGACGACGCGACGGCGCAGGCGGAAAAGCCGGGAAAGGGTCGTCGGGCGGCCGGATGAGCCATGCGGCTTATTTTGACCAGCTGTTCGAACGGGGATGCGGCTGGTTGGGCTGGTCGCCCGAGGCGGTGCTGGATTGCCCCCTAACGCAACTTCATCTGGCCTTGCAAGGGCGGGTTGCCTGGGCGCGCCTGTCCTCCCCCTTTGGCGGCGGCGCGGCGTCCGACGCGTCGGACGGGGCAACGCCGACGGTCGCCGACGGTCGCCGGCGCAGCGCCAAGATCGGCCACTGCCTACGGGGGTTGGCGTCGAACCCTGGCGGTCGGTGCTGATCCGGTGCTGTCGTCCTGCCGGGCGCGGCCCGTTCGCTGCGTTCCGTTCCTTCTTTTCGTTGTTCCGTGAGAGGCTCCTGTCATGACGGTGAAGGTTGAGTGGGTTGCCGGGCGCTTGCCCGCGGCTGTTTCGCCAGCGGCGGCGGTTGGCGATACCGCCCGTGGTCTGGCCGACGCGACGGCGCGGGTGGAACAGCAACTGCTGCGCCTGGCCCGGGCCAGCCAGACCGGCCAGGAGTCGCTGGCGGCCTTGCAGTCGTCGCTTGCCGCCGGCGGACAGGCCGCCGCGACCGCCGAGCGCCAGCTTGCCGACTACGGCTTGGGGCTGGCGCGACAAGCGGCCCAGGTCCAGCAAAGCCAACGGGGCCAGCGCCAACTCGCCCAAAGCCAGGCAGCCCTTTCCGAAAGTCAAGCCAAGGGCGCGCGGCAGTTGGCGGCCAGCCGTCAGGCCTGGCAACGCTATCAGGCGCAGCTCGATCAACTGCGGCTCGAGCCGCTGCGCAATGGGCTGGCGGACCTGCAGACCACCCTGACCGACAACTTCCAGGCGGCGCTGCGCGGCAACCTGAAGGACTGGACCGACTGGGCCGACGCCGGCCGCAACATCCTGACCCGCTTTCTGGCCGACATCGCCAGTCAACAGGTTATCCTGCCGGCGATGGCCGGCCTGGGCGGCGCGCTGGGACTAAGCGCCCAGCAGATGGGCCTGCCGGCGGCGCCAGGCCAACAGGCCGGGTCGCTGTCGGCGATGGACGCGCTGGGCCTGGCGAATCAAGGCGCCTCGGCCTTCGGTGTGGACGGGCTGTCCGGCCTGTCGGGGCTGGTTGGCGCCGGCGCTGGCGCGTCGGTCGGCTCGATCACCGCGGCCGGCTCGCTCGGGGCCTTCACCTCCGAGGCGGCGCTGGCCGGCTCCGGCCTGGCTGCCGGGGCGGCCGGCGGGATGGGCGGTCTTTTGGCCGCCATTCCCTATGTGGGCCTGGCGGGGGCGGCGGCGACGATCCTCGCGCCGATGCTGTTCGGCGGCGACAAGAACTACCCCTTCGGCCAGGTCGGCTTTCGCGGCGGGGCCTTTCAGGACAGCGAGGTGGACAGCCTGGACGGCGCCGACACCAGCCAACTGGTGACGGCGGCGCAGCAGGTTTCCGACAGTCTGGCCTCGGCCGGCGCGGCGCTGAACATCGACCTGTCGGGGATCCAGTCCAGTTTCGGCCGGGCGTCCGGGCGCGACGGCGCGCTGGGCAGCGGCTTCTACTCGGTGGTCGGCGGCCCGGGCGGTTTCGACGCCGATCCGGCGACGGTGCGCAAGTTCGGTGACGACAGCGAGGCGGCGGTCGCCGACTTCTTCATCCGCAACCTGCGCGCCGGGCTGGCCAGCGGCGAGAGCCAAGCCTCGGCCGAGGTGGCGACGGCGTTGGAAAACATTGTCATCGAGGCCGGCGACAGCCTGGCCGGGGCGCTGGCCGATCTGGACTTCGCCGAGACTTTCACCGCCGCGCTGGCGGCGCTGGAAGCGGGCGCGGTCTCGCTGGACGCGACGATCCGCGGGCAGGTGACGGCGGGTCTGGATCAGGCGTTGGCCGATATTCAGGCCTTCAAGGTCAAGACCGCCGAGCTGGGCCTGGACCTGCAGGCGGCGACCGACGCGACGGCGCAATTCGCCCGCAAGCTGCTGGGTATCGACCTGGCGGCCGATCCGGACAGCCTGCTGCCGGTGCAAACCGCCTGGCGCCGGATCAACGCCACTTTGGAGGAAGCCGGGCCGCTGCTGGCGGAAACCGGCATCGCGCTGGCTGATCTGGAGCAGGCGGCTGTTGGGGCGAAGGCGACGCTGCGGGAAAATTTCCTGGCCGATCTGCAGCTGTCGGCCGGCGGTCTGGACGGCTCGCTGGCGGCGATCCTGGAACAGCGCGCCGCGCTGCGCGACGCCGCCGCCGAAATCGGCGTGCTGGACCAGGCGGCCGGCTACATCGAACAGATCACCGGCACGGCGCTGCGCGGCAGCCTGAACGCCTTGCTGTTGGGCGATCTGTCGCCGCTGTCCGACGCCGCGCAACTGACCACCGCCGAGGGGTTCTACAACCAGGCGCTGGCCGACTACAACCGCAGCGGCTCCGGTGCGGACCTTTCGACCCTCAACAGCGCCAGCCAGGACTATCTGGCCCTGGCGGCGGCGTACTACACCACCGCCAGCCAGCCCTATTTTGATATTTTCCAGGATGTCACCGCCGCGCTGGAAACCGCCCAGAGCGACGCCACCCGGCAGGTCGGCGAACTGGAGCGGCTGCTGGGCGTGGATCAAGCGCAGCTATCGGTGCTGGAAGATATCAGGCAGGCGCTGCGCAGCGCCAACGACAACGCTCGCGATTGGGGCGCCAACGCCGCCACCAACCGGCTGTTGGCCGCCAAGACCGGCTATCAGGGGTCCTTCGGCGGCGGCGGCTTCGCGGCCTGGATCCGGCAGCAGGACCGGCGGGTCCAGGTTCTTGCGCAAGGGGTGCTGAGCGATGCCGGCCAACTCAACCGGCTGGGCTTCCTTGACGATCTGCCCGCCCTGCGCGCCGCCGCCAGCGACCCGCAGTCGGCGCGCCAAGGCGGCGCGCTGCTGGGCGCCGTCAATCGCGGATCGGAGGTGGCCGCCGACGGCTTTCAGGACCTGGGCGTGGCATTGCGGGAACTGCGAAAGGAAATCAAGGGCCTGCGCGAGGAAAACCGCGCCTTGCGGCAGGACCTGCGCAAGAGCGACCAACGGAGGGCGGGATAGTGCCGGATCATGTTTTGGTGCGCATCCAGTGTTTTGACCGCCCCGCCGCGGCCTTGAAGTTTCTGCGGGTGGGCACCGCCGATTTCGCCGATCCCTGGGATCCGGCGGAGGTCTATCTGGGGGTGATGGCCGCCGCGCCAGCGCTGGTCCGCGAGATCGGCCTGTGGGGCACGCCGCTGGCGACCCCGGCGCCCGGCACGGTGCAGGTGAGTTGGCACAACGACGGAACCTTTGACCGGGCGCTGCGGGACTGCGCCTTCGAGGGCTGGCCGCTGGAGATCTTCACCGGCGCGGCCGACCAGCCGTTGCAGACGCGCCGGCTGGTTTTTTCCGGCGTGGTCACCCGCCACGAAAGCAGTCAAACCACCATCACCCTGTCGGCCACCGACCGGCTGGGCCGCTTGATGCGGGAAATCCAGAGCGAAAGCTATCGCGGCGACGGCGGCCCGTACGAAGGCTCGAGTGACTTAATGGGACAACTCAAGCCCTTGGCGCTCGGCCGCTGTTTCAATGTCCCGGCCGTGGCGGTGGACCGGTCGCGCGGCCTGTACCAGTTGGCCGATCCGGCCTTTTCCCCGCTGGGCCTGACGGTGACGGTGGAAAAACTTTGGACCGGCGGTGTGCCCATCGTCCTGGCCGGCGACAGTCAGGACCTGGAAAACGACGATCCGCCCAACGGCCAGGCGCTCTACGACAGCAGCCGCGGGCTGGTAAAGCTGGCCGGACCCGCCGGCGACGGGAACGGCGAGGCGGAGGTGACCGCCGACATCCGGGCTGAGGCGGCGGTCGGCGGATCCAGCAACCCGGTGGCCTTGGCGCGGATCCTGGCGGCGCTGGCCGGGCTGGACGCCAGTTTGGACGGTGCTGCTTTTGCCGCGCTGGAAGCGGCCAGCGATGGGATGGAAACCGGACTTTTTCTGCCCAACGGCGGCGCGGCGCTTGCGGCGCTGGACCAGATCTTGGCGGCGGGCGGGCTGTACCGCCTGGTGACCGGGGCGGGCCGGTTGACCGTCGCCCGGCTGCGCGCGCCGACGGCCCAATCGCCGGCCGATTGCGCGCTGGCGTTGACGGAAACCGACATTCTGGAGGGGTCTTTCCAATGGGACCAACTGCTGGTGCCGGCCCAGACCCTCAAGGTGTCCCACGACCGCAACAACCTGATCCAGACCGACAGCCTGGCGGCCGGCGCGGACCCGGCGCGGTTGGATTTTCTGGCCTCGCGCCACCGCTATCAAACGGTGATCACCGGCAACCGCGTCGCCTGGCCGGGGGCCGACACGCTGAGCCTGGAAACCGGGTTGATCGGCCAGGCCGCCGCCGCCGCCTTGGCGTTGGAGTTGGCCGCGCTGTTCGGCGCGCCGCGCCTGGATCTCACCCTGGAGGTTGAACTGGACCCGGCGGCGCTGGAGCCGGGTCAGCAGGTTTGGCTGAGCCATGAACGGTTTTTCCCACGCGGCCGGGCCTTCCTGGTTCTGCGGATCGATGCCGACAGCGGCGCGGGCCGGGCCACCCTGCGGCTTTATGGATAGGACGACGCGGCGATGGACAGCAAGACCCTGTCAGAAATGATCAGCTTTGGCCGCTTGTCCGGCAAGGCCTATTGGGCCGCCGACGGCCTGCTGCGCTTTGCCGCCGACGATGCGCTGGCGCGCAGTTGGAGCCCGGAAAACCTGCTGGCCGATGAAAACCAGCCGGCGGCGCAGGAGATCACGCCGGGCCGCTTGCGGGCCTTAACCTTGCGGATGACCGGCGCGGGTCGAGTCAAGGTCACCGGCGCCTTCGTCGGCGTGGCCACGGCGGCGCAGCCCTTGCGGATTTTCACCCGCGACGGCCAGCCGCTGCGGCTGCGGCCGATCGGCGACGTCAGCTGGTTTGGCCTGTTCGAGCAGTTGGGCGGCAGCTTTTGGTCGGCCGCCACCAACCTGTTCACCTGGTCGCAAGACATCAGCCAAGCCGATTGGATCGCGCTCGGCGCGACCGTCGCCGCCGCAAGCCAAGCCGCGCCCGACGGCGCGACGATGCAAAAGCTGGTCGAGTCCGCCGTGGCGGAAACGCATCGGATCCATCAGAACGTCGCCTTTACCGGCGGCGTGACCTACACGGTGAGCCGTTACGTCGCCGCCGGCGAGCGCGATCAGATCGACATTATGCTGGCCGCCAGCGCCTTTGGCGCCGACGTTGCCTGGCGCTTTGACCTAACCGCCGTCACGGCCAGCCAGGTCACCGCCGGGACCAACGACGTCGGGTCGATCGAGGCGACGCCAATTGCCGGGGTTTACCGAATCCGGTTGACCGCCGACGCCACGGCCACGGCCTTTGCCGAGGTCCGGTTTCGGCTATGGTCGGCCGGCGTGCTCGACTATGCCGGCGACGGGGTCAGCGGGCTTTATCTGTGGGGCGGGCAGTGCGAAGCGGGCGACTATCCCAGCCCCTACATCCCGACTGCCGGCGCGGCGGCGGCCCGGGCCGCCGACGTGACCTCCCTGCCGCTCAGCGCTTTCGATTTTAACCCGGTGGAGGGAACGCTGGTCGTCACCGGCCGGCTCGACGTTCAGTCCACTGCTTATCGCGTGTTGGTTTGCGTCAACGACGGGACGGCTGCTTTTCAAAATCGCTACCTGGAGATTTACGCCAAGGGCGCCACGCTTGTCGCCGAGTCATGGAGCAATGGCGCGCCGCTGGCGATTTTTTCATTGCCTTTCGTCGCCGGGCGGCCGTTCAGCGTCGCGCTCCGGGTCAAGGCGGGTGATTTCGCCGCTTGCATCGATGGCGGCGCGGTCCTGACCGGCGCCAATCCGGGCCCGGTAACCGCGACAAATATCACCACGCTTTCTGTCGGGCGACGCGGGCCATCCTGGCCGCTGGACGGCTTCATCTCGCGACTTGTCTACATCCCCTTTGGCGTCTCAAATGAAATGTTACAGGCCTTGACCGCATGACCCACAGCGCCACGATCTCGCTCTACATAAAATCCCATACCGACGGGGCCAGCCTGGCCGAGGATGAGGCCCGGGCGAAGGAGGCCGCGACCTTGCTGGCGGACGCCGCCGACGTCGCCTTGCTGGACAGTGACGGCGCCTGGAACAGGGATGGCCCGGATCATGCGCTGAGCCCGGGCGTGGTGGTGGTGACCAGTCCGGCCAGCTATGACGCCGCCGGCAATCAACTGACCCCGGCGCGGCTGGAAGACGGCTGGTTCGCCAATCTGCGCCTGCGCGCCGGTCTATGGGATGTGGCGGCGCTGGCGGCGCAGGTGGCGCATTTGGGGGTTGAGCTGCGCGCGCCGCTAACCCCGGCGCAAGTCTGGCAGACCGGCGTGGAGGCGGTGACGCGATGACCCTTGGCTTTCTGTACCAGAACCACTGCTTGGCGGCCGAGGCGACGCTGGAGGGCGGGGCAAGCTGCTTTGTCGACTTCGCGCGCAACCTCTACGCCCAGGGCGACCCGGACGGCGAGCTTGGCCCGGTGACCGACTTTCGGCCGACCCGGCGTTATCGGGGGGAAAACCTCGGCCTGCTTCAGATATTGGTCTTCGACTTCGGCGCGGCCAAGCCAGTGGATTTGGTGGCGCTGCTGGGGCTCAATCTGACCCCGGCCGGCTGGGTCGAGCTGGCGGTGAGCAATGACCCGACGTTCGCCGCCACGCTGTGGCAGGCCGGGGCAACGCCGGACTCGCGCCGCGCCAGCCTGATCATGGCCCTGCCGGACGGCATCAGCGCGCGTTATCTCAGGGTCGGCCTGTGCGACCCGACCCGCGATTATCTGGAACTGGGCTTGGCCATCGCCGGGGAGCTGGCGCGGCCGCGCTATGACGCGGCCAGCGGCGGCCAGCGCGGCTGGCAGGATGCGTCGCAGGTGACCCCCGCGCAGGAGCTCGGCGTTGCGGTGGCGCGGCGCGTGCCCCGCCGGCAATGGACCGTGCCCTTTGCGGTGATCGACCAGGCCGACATCGATCAGATCTTTGCCGACCTGGGCGGCGGCAACGGGCTGTCCCTGCCGGTGCTTTGCTTGGAAAGCAGTCCCCTGGCCGGCGGGCTTTACAGCGGCGATTGGATCTATGGCCTGCTGAGCCAGGGGGTGGTGGTAAGGAACCTGTTCAAGGAGCACTGGAGCGGGTCGCTGCAGATCCTCGAACTGCCGGCCCGGCCCGGCAGCGGCGAAGGCGAACTGGTCGCCAGCACGCTGGCCTTGGACAGAACCGGCGCCGTGGACTTTACCCCGGCGGAACCGCTGCTGATCGGCCAGACCGCCGATCTGTCGGTCAGCTTGCGCGCCGCCGCGGAGAACCTGAAAAGCGAAAGCGGGTCGGTCGCCGTGGCCGGCGGGGCCTTTGGCCTGGTTGGCGACGGCGGCTTTACCCTGGCGCCGGGCCAAAGCCAGGCCTTTGCCGTCCGCTTCACCCCGACAATCCAGGCCAGCGATCAGGCGGGCAGCCTGACCGTGACGCACAGCGCCAGCGGAACAGTTTCGCCGCTGAGCATCGCCCTAAGTGGCGCCGCCCTCGCCCCGCCGGTCTTCGCCAGGCTGCATAAAGACTACACGGCGACGGGGCCGCTGAATTTTGTTGGCGGGAGCGGCAATCTTGGGGCGCGCTGCGACTTGATCCTGTCGGGCCACGCCTGGCCCCGCGCCTATACCGCCGCGCCCGATCTGACCATCGCCACGGCGAAAAGCTATTTCGAGCTGCTGGTCGAAGCGCTGGGCGCGGGCACGGCCGGGCAGCGCTTGCAGGTGGGTTTTGCCCGCGCGGCCCGTAGCTCCAAGCTCACGCTCTACGCCCTGGGTTACCAGAACAACCTGGACTGGGGCTTCACCGACGCCGGTAAAAGCTATGTCGACGGGGTTCTATCGCCGCTGACCGCCGCGCTGGCGGTCGGCGACGTGGTGATGGTGGCGCTGGACCCGGCGGCCCGCCAGGCCTGGATCGGGGTGAACGGCGTGTGGCTGGCCAGCGGCGACCCGCCCGCCGGGCTCAACCCGACCTTTAGCTGGGCCGCCGATCCGGACAGCGAGATCCGCGCCGCCGCGTCGCTGTTCAAGCTCGGCACAAGGGTCACCTTTAATTTTGGCGCGTCGCCTTTCTTCTACGCGCCGCCGGCCGGCTGGCTGGCCGGCTACGGATCAAATCTGGAGAACCTCTAGCGGCGGAGTCACGACGGAAACGAAACGCCAAGCGCTGCTTTCTCAGTCGATCACAGGCCAGGGCCGGATCGAACCCCGGCACGCGGTTGCGCGCCGCATCGACCCGGTTCATCGCGCCGGGCAACCGAGCGGTCACAAGGGAGATGAACCATGCCGCAGGTGGAAGAAATGACCTTGATCTGGTGGATTACCGTGGTCGAGCTGCCAACGCTGGCCGGACTGTTCTGGCTGATCTGGCGCCTGCGCAACGACTGGGAACGGCAGGTGGAGCGCGACCGGCGACACGGCTATCAGGCCGATGAACGCCGCCGCGCCGACCTGGCGGCCTTCAAGCTCGAGGTGGCGCAGTCCTATGCCTCGCTCAGCGCCATGAAGGATCTGGAGATCCGCCTGACCGACCACCTGCTGCGCATTGAAAAGAAATTGGATCAAGTTGCCTTGTCGCCCGCGCCGGGCCGCGGGTGATCGGTCTCTGCCGCGCCCGCCACACCTGCTCACCAGAGTTGATATCAACAATTCACCTTAGGGAAAGGTTTGTCATGCAAGCACTGATTTCGCTGGACTCCGTGTTGGAAGCAGGCTGGTGGATCGCCACCGGCCTGGCTTTGTTGGCCGCGCTCACCCCGACCCAGCAGGACGACAAGATCCTTGGTCGAGCAAAGAACCTGCTGGCGCGACTGACGGGAAGGAAGGCCAATGAATAGCGCGGCCCGGGCGGCACGACCGCTGCGGCTTTCAGTCTTGCTGGTGCTGGGACTGCTGGCCGCCTGCGCCCAGATCAGCCGCCAAATCGACGACGTCACCGGCACGGAGTTGGCGGCCCGTTGTCGGGACTATCGCCAGCTGCTGCCGTTGCTGGAACTGCGCCAGCGGCAAAGTCCGCAGGACTGGCGCGCCAACCTGATCGAGGCCTATCAAATCTTCCTGACCGGGCGCTGCGCCGCGGTGGTTTAAGCACCCGGCTCCGCCCGGTTTTTTCGCAAAGGCGGGCCGTAACGGCGGTCCGGTCACGCCGCGACCCGACTTTAAAGCCCCCCAAGCGAAGCGCCCTTCGCTTGGGGGGCTTTTTTTGATTCTCTGTCGTTACCCGGCCTCGGATTGCCGGTTAGAACAGTGCGTCGTCCAGCGCCAAAACGTCACCGGAGCCACGGATGGCGGCGGCGGCGGCGGCCTGCGTCTGGGGCAGGATGTTGTCGGCGTAAAAGCGCGCAGTGATGATCTTTGCCTTGAGGAAGGCCGGGTTGCCTTGCCCGGCGGCCAGCTGTTGCTGGGCCGCCAGGGCCCCCTTGGCCAGCAACCAGCCCCCGACCAGCGTGCCCATGGCCTTGAGATAGGGCGTGGCCCCCGCCGCCGCTTCCACCGGGTTGGCGGTGAAGCTTTCGATCAGCCAGTCGGTGGCCTGCTCGACCGCGACCAGGGATTCGCTGAGCGCGTCGGCCAAGGCCTCCAGCTCTGGTCCGCCGGCTTCTTCCAACGCGCCAACGGTGGTCCGCAGGCTGTCGGCCAGGGCGCGGGCCGGTTCGCCTTGGTAGCGCATGATCTTGCGCCCGATCAGATCCAGGGCCTGGATGCCATTGGTGCCTTCGTAGATCGGGGCGATGCGGGCGTCGCGGTAATGCTGGGCGGCGCCGGTTTCCTCGATAAAGCCCATGCCGCCGTGGATCTGCACGCCGAGGGAAGCCACCTCGCAGCCCATGTCGGTGCACCAGGCTTTGGTGATCGGAATCAAGAGGTCAGCCAGATCCCGGTTGGTCCGGTCGCGCTCGGCCGGATCGGGGTGATGCTGGGCGATGTCCAGGGCGGCGGCGTTGAGATAGGCCATGGCGCGGCCCGCCTCGGTCAGCGCGCGCATGGTCATCAGGTTTCGGCGCACGTCCGGGTGCTTGATGATCGCGGCCGCCTGCTTGTCGGCGCCACCCATGGCGGGGCTTTGGACCCGCGTTCGGGCAAAGCCGCTGGCCTGCTGGTAGGCGCGCTCGGCAATGGCCACCCCCTGCAGGCCAACGGAAAGGCGGGCGTTATTCATCATGGTGAACATGTAGGACATGCCACGATTTTCTTCGCCAATCAGGTAGCCGATCGCCCGATCGTTGTCGCCGTAGGCCATGACGCAGGTCGGCGACCCATGGATGCCCAGCTTGTGTTCGATGGACACGCAGCGCACGTCGTTGCGTGCGCCGGGCGTGCCGTCGGCCTTCAGCAGGAACTTGGGCACCAGGAAGAGCGATATTCCCTTGGTGCCCGCCGGTGCGCCGGGGGTGCGCGCCAGCACCATGTGGACAATGTTGTCCGTCATGTCGTGTTCGCCGTAGGTGATGAAGATCTTCTGGCCCTTGATCAGGTAGTGGTCGCTTCCGGCGACCTTGGTCGCCCGGGTCTTGAGCGCACCGACGTCCGATCCGGCCTGCGGCTCGGTCAGGTTCATGGTGCCGGTCCATTCACCGCTGATCATCTTGTGCAAAAAGGCCTGCTTTTGCGCGTCATTGCCGTGGGCCTGCAGCAGCTCGGTGGCGCCTTGGTTCAGCAGCGGACAGAGCGCAAAGGCGAAGTTGGCGGAGTTCCATATTTCCTGCACCGCGGTGGCCAAGGCCCAGGGCAGGCCCATGCCGCCATAGTCGGAGGAAAAAGGCAGGCCGTTCCAGCCGCCCTGCACATAGGCCTGATAGGCCTGCGCCCAGCCGTCGACCGTATGGACAACTCCGTTTTCATAGCGCGCGCCCTGGACGTCCCCCTTTTGGTTGAGCGGCGCGATGACCTCCTTGGCCAACTTGTCCGCCTCGTCGAGGATATGGTTGGTCAGGTCGTCGGTGACCTCTCCGTGGCCCGGAAATGTGGCGATTTCCGGCAGGCGGGCGATTTCGTTCAGGACGAAGCGGATGTCTTCCAGGGGGGCGTGGTAATCACTCATGACGGGTTTTCAACTTTCAGTCGGCGGGGCCAGAAAATCGGGCGGCGGGCTTTGTCCCTTTGTCCGACACTTAACCGTAACATGCGCGCCTGGCAACAGGGAGAATCGCGAACAAATAACTGCTTGGGACCAAAAGCGCCGTGCCGCGCGGGGGGGAACTTGGCGGCCGCGCTGGGGTGGCGCGGCCAGAACCGGCGCGGTTTCCTGCGGGTGATGATCGGCGAAGAAAGCAGCGCGTGGCACCGCATCGCTGTCGTCACGCACCCTGCAACAGGTTGACAAGCAGCGATGCCGCGGCGCAAAGGAGATCGCGTCGTGATGGCAGTTAAACCGATCCGGCGCTATATCGCCAAGTGCGACCGATGGGTGGCGTCCTGCTGCGCTGTGTCGCGGGTCTCGGCCGGCCGGGCGCTGTCATCCGGCGGTGCGACGGTCGCTGATGTGGGGCCCCGCTGCAGCGCGTCGCGGGTCTTGCCGTCCAGCGTCGGCGGCGGCAGGAAGCTCGTCTCCGAGCTTTCGCATCCGTCGGCTTGCGGCGGCAGGCAGAGCGTGACGACCGTGCCCTGGCCTTCGACCGAGGTAATGTCGATCAGGCCTTTGTGCAGCCCGACCAGCGCCTTAACCAAGGCCAGCCCCAGTCCGGTGCCGCCTGCTTCGCGGCTGTAGCGGTTGTTCACCTGCTCAAAGGGCTTGGTGATTCGCTCCAACTGGTCGGCCGGGATGCCAATTCCGGTGTCTTCCACCTGGATCACCACCCAATCGTCTTCGCGCAGCCAGGCGCGCACCACGATTTTGTCCTCGGCCTTGCTGAACTTGATGGCGTTGGACAGCAGGTTGAACAGCATCTGTTTGATGGCGCGTTCATCGACAAAGATCATCTGGGTGGTTTGCGCCACGTCCAGCGAGACGGTGGCGCCGCGTTCCTGGGCGCGGACCCGCACCATATGCAGGCAGGAGGAGAGGATTTCGTGCAGGTTGAGGGGCTGGGGATGGATTTCCATCTTGCCGGCCTCGATCTTGGCGATGTCGAGGATGTCGTTGATCAGGTCGAGCAAATGCTCGCCCGAGGCATGGATGTCGGCGGCATATTCGGGATACTGAGCGACGTTGGACGGCCCGAAGGACTGTTGGGCGATAATTTCGGAAAAGCCCAGAATGGCGTTCAGCGGCGTCCGAAGCTCATGGCTCATGGCGGCCAGGAACATGGATTTGGCCTGGTTGGCGGAGTCGGCGGCCTTGCCGTGTTCTTCGGCCTGTCGGCGGGCCTGGTCCAGGTCTTCCGCCAGCGAGGCCATTTCCGAAGCCTGGGCTTCCAGCACGTTGCGCTGGGACATCAACTCGTCTTCATAGAGTTTGCGGGCGGAGACATCGAGGACGGAGAACTGCTGCGAGCGTTCCCCCATCCAGTCGATGCCGCGCCCCATGATCTCCAGCCAAACCTTGCCGCCAATTCGATTGAGCCCGTGGGTTTCCCACTCGATGCGCTGCTCGGGATCTTTCAGCGAACGCTCCCAGGTCTTCCAGGCCAGGTCGTGCTGACTCTCCGGCAGCAGCTTCAGTAGGCTGGGCAGTTCCAAAACCTCATCGGGGTTTTCGTAACCGAAGACTTCCGCGAAAGCCTGATTGACGAACAGCGGCTTGAAGCCACGGTGAATGCAGATGCCCTGCTGCGAGCCTTCCGCCAGGGCGCGGAAGCGATACTCGCTTTCCCGCAGCGCGGTTTCCACGTCGCTTTCCTGCTGGCTTCCGTGGCCCATCAGGACAAATTCCGTCGGTTGGCCCTTGTGGTTGAAGAACGCGCGGATGCGCCAACTGAGCGCGTGGTCGTCGACCCGCCCTTTCAAAAAACGGTTTTCCAGTTCGATGGTCGGCTTGAGCTGCGATGCGCCTTTCAGGCATTCCAGCAGATAGCGGCGGCTGTCGTCGTCGAGGAAATTGACCAGCAGTTGGCCCAGCAACCTGTCTTCCGAATGGCCGAGAAAACGGGCGAAGGCCGGATTGAGATGGGTCATAGCGGTGTTGGGGCGCAGGCGGACGATAAAGTCGCCGTCGGCGCGCTCCAGGCCGTGGTCGGGCTTGAGTTGCTGCTGCAGCGCCTCGATTTTCTTCCAGGGGGTCAAGTCCTTGACCGTCCCCATGACCCGGCCGATTTTTCCGTCTTCATCAAACAGGGGGCGCAGCGAAACCTGCACCCAGATCAGCCCGATGGGCAAGAGCAGCCGGCCGCTGAACAGCACCTCGGCGCGCGCCTTGATGCATTGGCGCACTTCCTTTTGAAAGCGCTGCGCGATGGTTTCCGAAAACAGCTCCTCGGCGCGCTTGTCGGTTTTGCCGTCCGACTTGAGACCGGAGTTGGCCTCGAGGTGGGCATTGAAGACCAGTGACTCCAGGCTTCCCGACTCGCCCAGCGAAACCACAAAGACCGACGCACCGATGGCATCGATCAGGGGCTTGATCTCGCTGAGGGGCAGCTTGCTGAGCATCGCGCTTGTGAGGTTGTTTTGCGAAAGCGCGACCTTGCCTGAAAGTTCTTAAGAAATCGTTCAGCTACAAGGCGTTACTCAAAGCCAACGGTTCGACCCCCGGAATGCTGGTCCGCGCGCCGGGCGGCGGCGGAAACGCGTGCCGGCGGGCAAGGCGACCCCAAGCGCGCCGTCCCGCGCGGCCGGGCGCCGGTTCCCGGTCCCCTCACCGGGCTTTCCGCCAACCCTTGTCGCCCGTTAAAGAAATTTTCCCGGGTTCATTTGCCCCTGCGGGTCCAGCGCCTGCTTGATCCGGTGCATCAGTTCCAGCTCGAGGGGCGATTTAAAGCGCTGATTTTCTTCCCGTTTCAGGCGACCCAGTCCATGCTCGGCGGAGATCGATCCACCCAGGCGATGAACCAGATCGTGAATGCGCCGGTTGAGCAGATCCCAGTGGGCGAGGAAAGCGGCCTTGTCGGCCCCTTCCGGCTGGCTGACATTGAGGTGGATGTTGCCGTCGCCGACATGACCGAAGGGCAGGGGGCGGGCCTTGGGAATGGTGGCCTCGATGACCTTGGCGGCTTCTTCCAGCAGTTCGGGGATCTTTGACACCGGCACCGCCACGTCGTGTTTGATCGATCCGCCCTCGAACTTCTGCGCTTCAACAATTCCTTCCCGAAACCGCCAGAAGGCCTGGCGCTGGCCTTCGTTTTCCGCCAGCGCCGCGTCTTCGACCAGGCCCTTTTCATAGCCTTCCATCAGGCCGGCCTCCAAGGTTTGCCGCTGTTCGCCGGTCTCGCGCCCGCCGTAAAACTCCACCAGAACGTACCAGGGGTGGCGTGCGGCCAGTGGATCCTGGCAGTTCGGCAGGTGCCGTAGGGTGAAGTCCAAGCCCAGACGCGGCAGCAACTCGAAGGTGGCAACCGCATCTCCCGAAATCGCCCGCAAGCGGGCCAGCAGCGCGACGGCGGCCGCCGGCGACGGCAGGCCGACAAAAGCGGTGGCGATTTCACGCGGCCGGGCAAAGAGTTTCAGCACGGCGGCGGTGATCACCCCCAAGGTGCCCTCGCCACCGATGAACAGCTGCTTGAGGTCGTAGCCGGTGTTGTCCTTGCGCAGCGCGCGCAGACCGTCCCAAACCCGGCCGTCGGGCAGCACCACCTCCAATCCCAGGACCAGGTCGCGGGCGTTGCCGTAGCGCAACACCTGCACGCCGCCGGCGTTGGTCGAGAGATTTCCGCCGATCTGGCAGGAGCCCTCGGCACCCAGGCTCAAGGGGAACAGGCGGTCGGCGGCCGTCGCGGCCTGTTGGATCTGTTGCAGAATACAGCCGGCCTCCACCGTCATGGTGAAGTTTTCCGCATCCAGGTTTCGGATCCGGTTCATCCGGCCCAGGTTGAGCAGCAGCGACTCTTCGTTGCGGAAGGGGATGCCGCCGCCCACCAGCCCGGTGTTGCCGCCTTGCGGAACAAGCGGCACGCCGGCCTCGGCCGCCAGAGCCACTACCCGGGCGACCTGCCCGGTGCTTGCCGGGCGCACGATAAAGGGTGCGTCGCCGCGAAAGAGCTGGCGCGGTTCAACCAGATAGGGGGCCATATCGACAGCATCGCAGATCAGGCCCTCGGGCCCGGTCACGGCGGCGATGTTGTCGCGCAGCCGGGCGAGGCGCGCGCTGAGCTTTGGTTTGGTCATGGGCGCCAGCTTAGAGTTGGATCGGTTCAAATGGAATCACGGAATGATCCGGTTTAAACCGTGGCTCGGCCTCTGATCAACTTATTAGAGGGCGCTTGACGACGCCGGCCAAGCGCCAAGCGTTAACCGCGCGGCGCCGCGGCGCGGCGCAGCCGGTCATTGATCGCCTGGCCCAGTCCGACTTCCGGAATTGGGGCGACCGCCAGGCTGTGGCGGTTTGGCAGGTCGAGCCGGCGCAAGGCGGCAAAGAGCTGGGCGGCGGCCTCTTCCAACTGGCCGGTCGGGCTCAGGTTCCACTGGGCCTCGGCGGGAAGCGCGGCAAGGGCCCGGCGCTGCGCGGCGCTCACCGGGCCGAAAGCCAGATAGGCGTCGTCGGCGCGTGGGCGCGCGACGTTCAAGCGCACCGGTAGGCGCGGGGCGTAGTGGCTGCTCAGCATGCCGGGGGAGGCCAGCGGCGCGTCGGCGCGCGCCTGCGCCAAGCGGCGGCCCAGTTTTTCCTCCAAGACTTCATTTGCCAGACCGCCGGGCCGCAGCAGCACCGGGTGCTCTCCGACCAGCGACAACACCGTCGACTCCAGGCCGACGGCGCAGGGGCCGTCATCCACAATCAGCGCGACCCGGCCGGTCAATTCCTCCAGCACATGTGCCGCAGTGGTCGGGCTGACCCGGCCGGAGCGGTTGGCGCTGGGCGCGGCAACCGGGCCGCCAAAGGCGCGCAGCATCTCCCGGGCGCTCGCCTTGGCGGGCAGCCGCACAGCCAGCGAATCCAGCCCGGCCGAACAGAGCAGGGACACCGGACTGTTGATCCGGCGCGGCAGCACCAGGGTTAGCGGGCCGGGCCAGAAGGCCTCGGCGATGGCCCGGCTGCGGGCGTCGAAAATCACCAGTTCTTCGGCGGTTTCCAGATCGGCCACATGGCTGATCAGCGGATTGAAGGTTGGTCGGTTCTTGGCGGCGAAAATTTTCGCCACCGCCGAATCGCGGGTGGCGTCCGCGCCCAGGCCGTAAACCGTCTCGGTGGCGAAGGCCACCAGATCGCCGGCCCGCAGCAACTCGGCGGCGCGGCGCAGGGCAGGGGCGCCGGAGGCGCGCAGTTCGGTCTGGTGTGGCGGGGCGGAAAGTTCAGTCATGCCAACAGAATATCTTGCAGTTGCCGGATAAAGGAAAGCGGCAAAGGAAAGCCGCCGCGGAAAACAACAACCAGCGCGCTGGCGGCCCGACGCGCGCCGGATCTGTTCACCGGGATTTGCTTGGTGATTCGGTTTAAACAGCCGCTGGTTGACCTGGCCCAAAGGCCGGGTTTGTGGGCGCGCGGCCGTCGGCAAGCGCCCCGGGGCGTCGAACCGGCGGTTGCGGGCCACAGGAAAGCCGCTTGCGTTGCCTATGTTGCGGTGCAATATAGCAGGGGGAGATACCATAATCGAGTCAGGCGGCACGCGGTGCCTTAAGGTGATAGGGAAAGAAATCCATGGCGGGTAAGGTAATCACGGTGGCTCAGCAAAAGGGCGGGGCCGGCAAGACCTCTTTGGTGGCGCATCTGGGCGTGGCGTTGCAGCATCTGGGCCACCGCGTCGCCCTGCTGGATATCGACCCGCAGGGATCTCTGGCCGCCTGGGGCGCGCTGCGCGCAAGCCGGGGGCTCGAATTGCCCCTGATCCAGCAGGCCAAGGGCTGGCAAACCCGCAAGATGGTGGATGGCCTGGCCCGCAGCCATGATTTCCTGCTGGTGGATACCCCACCCCATGCGGAAACCGAGGTGCGCATCGCGGTGCGGGCGGCGGCCTTGGTGCTGCTGCCGCTGCAGCCGTCGCCGATGGATCTTTGGGCCACCCACTCAACCTTGGATTTGGCGATCAGCGAAGGCGGTAAAACGCTTGCCGTGCTCAACCGGGTGCAGCCGCGCGCGCGGCTGGTGGCGGATACCCAGCGGGCGCTGGCTGACGCGGCGGTGCCGGTGGCCGACAATCATTTGGGCAACCGGGTCGCTTTCGCCGCCGCCTTGGCCGTTGGGCAGGGGGTGGTGGAATATGGCGGCGCGGGCAAGGCCAAGCAGGAAATCCTGGCGCTGGCCCACGAACTGGTGGCGCGGCTACAGTAACGCGCTGGTTGCTGTTGGCGAGTAAAACCTTCATCCAAACAAATAGCCCAGTTGGCGAGTTGATTTGTTCGGCGGCTATTTTGCTTGCCGCCGGGCGCGCTGCTCAAAGTCGACGCTTCTTAACCTAATATTATGGGTCGCCGCGCGTTAATCCTCGCGTCTTGGCGGGTGATGGACTTGGAAGGCAGCGCCTGGCGCGTTAAAGCGATCCGATTCCGGTCCCCGCCCATCGGCCCAGGCGACGGCGATCAACCGGATCGCCGATCGGGAGGCGTGGTTCGTTGTTGGTCGTTTGTTGGTAAAGGGAGCAACATGCCCAATCTCACCCGGGGACTTGCGCTCGTTCTATTCCTTTCGGCCCTGCTCCTACCGCCCAGCGCCGAGGCGCTCGCCGAGGCGGCGGTTGTTGAGAAAACGGTGACCATTTCCGGCGCGCGCAACAGCCCGGTTCACCGTTTGGCCACGGAAATATTGAAGGTTGCCTACGCCCGTATCGGCTACCAGCTGACGGTCGAATTTCTGCCGACCCGGCGCTCGCTGATCGCGGCCAACGCCGGGTCCTATGACGGCGAAGTTGGCCGGATCAGCGGTGTGGATCGGGAGTTTTCCAACTTGATCCCGGTGCCGACGCCGATTTCCTCGATCGAGGTCGTCGCCTTCGCCAGAAAACCAAGCAAGTTTATTCGGACCTGGGAGGACCTGAAGGGTCTTCGCGTCGGCATTGTGCGCGGTGAACTCTATGCCGAACGGCGCAAGGACCAGTTTCACGCGACCTTGGTCGACAATTACGTGCAGCTGTTTGAGGTGCTGCTGAATGACCGGGTCGATGTGGTCGTCGGCATCAAGCTGGATGCCCAGATCACCATCGCCCGCCAATTCGCCGATCAAGGCATCAGGCAGTCTGGCGCTCTTCTCTATGCGTCGCCCCTGTTTCATCTGCTGCGCCGGGAAAATTCCGCGTTGCTATCCAAGCTGGACGGCGCGCTCACGCGGATGCGGGACTCCGGCGAATACCAGGTTCTGCAGAAGGCCGCAGCCTTGCGGCTGGTGTCGCTGGACTAGCCGCCGCCCGACGGCTTTTCCTCTTGAGTTATCGCGGCCAAACCTGCGGAAAAAGCTCGCAGTCCAGGGGGGCGCCGGCGGCGATCATCGGATCGCGCAGCATTTTTTGCAGGTTGGGGCGTGGATTGTAGGTTACGTCATCACCGGCCCAACGCTGAATATAGGCGCGGCGCCGCTGGTTGGCGGTGCGGTTGGGCTGGGCGCCGTGCAAGGTCAGGCCGTGATGGATGGTGCAGTCGCCCGGCGCCAGCTCAAAGGACACGATGTCGTAGTCCTGACGATTGTTCTCAATATCCGGCAGGCGCGGCAGATCTTCTTCATAGGTCTGAGCGGGATCGAAGGAGATCGCCAGGTATTTCTTGCCCCAGCGATGCGAGCCGCGCAGATATTCCACCGCCCCGCTGTCAAAGGTCACCGGGTCCAGGGCCAGCCAAAGGGTGGAGACCTGATCGCCGGCCACCGGCCAATAGGTGTAGTCCTGATGCCAGGCGGTGGGGGTCGAGGTCTGGGGTTCCTTCACCAGGATCTGGTCAAAGATTAGATTGAGCTTGTCGGCTTTCATCAGTTGGGCGGCGATAGAGGCGGCGGGCGACTCAAAGACCGCCTCCCTAAAGCCGGCGAGATGATGGCAGACGAAGGTGTCGCCGAAGAAAAATCCGCTGGCGTCCTTGGCGTCGATGTTCTTGACCATGCCGGAGGGCGCGGCCATGTCTTCCGCGATCAGATCGCGTAGGCGCGTCACCCAGTCCTGGTCGAAAAAGCCGCGCAGGCAGACCACCCCATCTTCTTGAAAGGTCCGTATTTCCTCGTCTGTCACCGCGCGATGCCGAGTCTGGGGCATGGTTTGTGTCTCCCGTTGGTGTCGGTTGCTTGAAGTCAGATCGGTTTGGAGGAGATCCGCCTCCTGTCACACTCTAGCAACCTGACGCCGCGGCATCAAAGTGTTGCCGAGCCGGGTCGGCGGTGCGGCAAAAGAGACCGCGAATATTCGCTTGTTCACCAAGTAAATTTCTTTTAGGAAAAATTTCATTTATTGGTATTAAATCAAATATATAACTTTTTCGTCGGGTTGCGCAGCCGTGGAAATCCACGGATTGAGAGGAAGAACAAGTGAAGTACCAAGGAAAAGAACGATTTTTCGACCGCAACGATCTTATTGTCAGCAAGACCGATCTCAAAGGCCGATTGATGTACGCCAACGACATTTTTTTGAACATCGCGGGCTATACGGAAACGGAAATTATCGGCCAGCCGCACAAGATAATTCGGCACAGCAACATGCCCCGGGCGGTCTTCAAACTATTGTGGCAAACCATCGCCGCCGGCGCCGAAATCTTTGCTTATGTTGTCAATAGGGCCAAAACCGGTGACTATTATTGGGTTATCGCCCATATAACCCCCAGTTTATCCAATGGAAAAATCATCGGCTACCACTCGACCCGCCGCGTTCCAAATCCACAAACCATAAAGCAGGTGATCGAGCCGCTTTATGACAGTTTGAATTTGATCGAAACCACCGCCAGCAGTCAAAGAGAAGGGCTCGAGCAGTCTTTTCGGGCGCTGTTGGATGTTCCGGCGGCAAAAAATCAAAGCTATGACGAGTTTATTTCGCGGCTGGTAAGGAAAGACTGATGATGTTTGGGAAAAAAAACCGGAAAGCATCGCCGGCGGCGATCAGCCAAGAAAAAGTCGACCAAATATTGCAGGTCTGCCAGGCAATCTGCCAAGGCGATTTCGAGGCCAGGATCAACAACATTTCGCCCGACGACGGCGTGGAGCGGGAGCTCTGTCTACGGATCAATGAGATGATTGATCGCACCGACGCCTATGTCCGCGAGTCGACGGCCTGTCTGGGCTTCATGGTCAACAACCAGTATTTCCGTCGGATCGCCGAACACGGCATGGTCGGCAACTTCAAGGACGCGGTGATCAAGATCAACGCCGCCGCCGACGGCATTCAAGTGAAGACGGAAAAGTTCTCCGAAATCGTCGACACCATCAGCGGGGTTTCGACCGAATTGAACGCCAGCGCGCTGACCATGAACCATACGGCCTCAACGGCGTCGGACCGCTCCACCGCCGTGGCCACGGTGGCAAAGGAAGCCGGCGCCAATACCCAAACCGTGGCCGCCGCCGCCGATCAGCTCAACGCGTCGATCCAGGAAATCAATATCCAGGTGTCCAACTCCTCCACCATGGCCAAGGACGCCGCGACCGAGGCGGCGCAAGCCGACGTGCTGGTGCGCGGACTGTCGGAGGCCTCTTCTGAGATCAACCACGTGGTCAGCCTGATCAACGCCATTGCCGCGCAAACCAACCTGCTGGCGCTCAACGCCACCATCGAGGCGGCGCGCGCCGGCGAGGCCGGGCGCGGCTTTGCCGTGGTCGCCAACGAAGTCAAAAGCCTGGCGATGCAAACCGCCAAGGCGACCGACGATATTCAAGCGCAAATTTCCAAAATTCAGGAAGTTTCCAGCAATGCCGCTGGCGCGATTTCCGGGATTTCCGCGTCGATCAGCAATATCAGCGATGTCTCGGCGGATATCGCGGCGGCGGTGCAGCAGCAGGGCGCTGCGACCCAGCAGATTGCCGCCAACGTCCAGGATGCCGCCGCCGGCGTGGCCGAGATCACCAGCAATATTTCCGGAGTGACCGACAATATCGACGAGGTGCGCGCCGCCGCCAACGAAGTCGGGGCGGTTTCCAAGGACCTGGCCTCGCACGCCGCGACCCTGCAGCAGGTGTTGACCAGCTAGATATCAAGCCGCGGCAGGCTGCCAAGGGTCGGATCAGGCGGGGTGCGGCCGGCCGGCCGGCGGCGTGTCCATCCGGTAGGTTTCCAGGTCGATATTTCCGGTCCAGGTCCAGACGGCCACCAGCGGCTCGGCGTGGGTTTCCATGGCGTGGCTGTCCCAGGCGCGGTGCCAGGAATAGCCGCCGGCGGGCAGGCGCCGGGGCGGTTGATCGGCGACACGCCAGTCCGCCGCGCCGGAGATGACGTAGTAAAGTTCCTCGGCGGCGTGGGAATGGTTGGGGTAGAAGACCCGGGGCGCCTGCAGGTAAAGGCCGATCCGCAGGTCGGGGTGAAAAAACATGCTGTCGGGTCCCACCAAGCGGACAATGGCGAGATGGCGGCCAACCGGCAGGGGAAAGGCGTCGTTGTCCAGACTTTCCCAGGCCAGCGCCGGCCAGACATCGGCCAACAGCGCGGCAATCGGCAGCGGGCTGGCGGCCAGGGCCGGAGTCAGATGGCGGCACAGCGCCGGGCTATTGGCGGCCAGGCGGCTGGGCTGTGTGAAATCCAGTTCGGCCAAGGCGGCGGCGCAGCGCTGCGCCGCTTCGCTGGGGTGGTCGCGCAGCCGCCGCCGGATTTCGTCCCGCAGGCCGGACAGCCGGTCGGGCAGGTTATCGCTGCGCGGCGCGCGCGGGTCGATCAGGGTCATCAGCCGGTCCTCGCTCAAGGGGGCAGGGGCCGCGCCTGCGTCAGGGGATCGGCGCTGCGGGTGTTGCGGGCGCTACTGTCGCGGTGATGACCGCCCCTGTCGCGCGGTTCCGCGACCTGTCTTTGTCGTCTTTTGCAAAGGCGGGGCTGGAATTCTTCTCCACAGACCTTTGCCGCGCGGGACTGTTCACCAAGCAAATCGGCTGGCGTAGGGTTGGATGCTCGAGCGCTGAACAGTCGCTCGCCTTTGCCGCGAAAGCGAGCCATGCGATGTCCGACACCAGCCGCCGCAGCGGTGACGCAATTCCGAAAATCGATATCGCCGCGCTGTTTGGCGGCCGAACCGCCGCCGCGATCAGCGCCATCGAAATCATCAGCGGGCCCAGCGGCTCGGATCCGGTATAATAGCGGCGGATGGCGTCGGCCACGATGCCGACCGCAAACAGCAGCAGCGCCGTTCCCGACACATTCGCTGCGATGCGCTTCCATTTGTCGGATCGGCTCATGGCGAACCGACTGATCGCATAGACCATGCTGTCGGAGGTGTTGTCGAGCCCGTTCGCGATCAGCGCGCTGGAATCGCCGAATGCGCCAGTCGCGAAGAACCCAAGTGATATGGCGACATTGAGCAGCAGCACAGCCCAGAGCGTCTTGCGTTGTCGGTCATGCATATCGGTCATCCGATCATCTCTTCGAACAGCAAGAGCAGCAGGAAACCGGCAAAGAACATCGCCGCCACCCAAGGCCGGTCGGGCGTCTCGTGCGCCTCGACCAGCAGTTCCTCGGTCACGAGATAGAGAAGCGCGACAAGGGCGAACGCCAGAAAACCCGTGGCAACCGGCGCCGACAAGACATTGACCGGCGCGGCCAGAACCGCCCCCAACGGCATCAGCACCATCAGCCCCGCCGTGACCGCGACGGTGCGCCGTCTGTTCCAGCCCGACGCGGTCAGTTCCGTGGTCAGCGCCAGCCCCAGGAACACGACTTCGAGCGACAGCGCGACGGTCAGCAGCACCCCCGCTTTCGCGCCTGTGGCAAACGCGATGCCCAACACCAGCCCGTCGATCAGGATGTCGATTCCGATTGTCGTCAACAGCCCCGCCGGACCCTTGATGTAGCTCTCGATCTGTTTGACCGGCAGCATCACGACGACCCCCGCCGACCCGCCGACAAGGGTGGCGATCGCGGACCCCTGATGCTTGATGTCGGGTAGAATCTCGCCCGCCGCAGCGGCAAAGACCACGCCGGCGGCAAAATGCTGGATCGCGCTGACCGTCAGCGGGCCGGGGCGGACACTAACGGCGATCCAGGACGCGATCACCGCCAGAATTGCGGGCGCGAGTGTGTAAATCTAGGCTTCTGTCACTCGGTCCCGTCCCTATCTCTTGCAGACCGAACCAGTCTGACGGCAAATCGGTTCCCACGGGTCGCACTCACGCCCCGATATCGTCGTGCGCGGTCAGGCATTCGGAATGGTCGCGCAGCACTTCGAGAATGCGGCAGTCGGCAACCCGGTCGCCGCTGCATTCGGCAATCATGCGTTTCAGTTCCTTTTGCAGCGCCTGAAGCCGCAAAAGCCGCTGTTCGACCTGTTTCAACTGGCGCTGCGCAATCGAATCCGCGTCGGCGCAGGACTGCTGCGGATGATCCGACAGGTCCAGCAATTCGCGGATCGCGTCGAGCGCAAAGCCAAGCTGCCGCGCGTGCCGGATAAAGGCGAGCCGGTCCAGATCGGCCTCTTCATACCGGCGCTGGCCGCCCGCGGTGCGGCCCGGTTCGCGCAACAGGCCGATCTGCTCGTAATAGCGCACCGTCTGGACCGTGGTGCCGGTCTTGCGCGACAAAGTTCCGATGGTCAGCATCTTGCCCTCACCTCTACAGTGACTGGAGCAATATAGGCGGATTGTGGACAGGGCGGAAGCCATACGTTGACGAAGATCGCGCGACTTTGCGCCCGCCCGAAGATTTCGCTTGAACCTCTAGCCGCTGAAGCTTGTAGAAGGCCCGTCAATCGCGCGTGCGGCGTCATGTCGCCCCGAAATCGAATGCAATAGGGCACGACAATGGATCGAAGATTCGCGGCAAGATCGACCGGCGCTGTCTGTATCGGGTTCGCCCTCGCCGCAGATCAGATCAGCAAGGCCGTGGCCAATGCCTACAGCGACACATTGGCGGGCGGCATTCCGGTCGTGCCCGGCTTCAACCTGATCTTTTTGCGCAATGATGGCGTCACCTTCGGGATGCTGGGCGGCGCGCCCTGGTGGGCATTGTCCGGGCTGGCGCTCGTGGTCACGGTCTGGCTGACGGTCGTCCTGCTGGTGCGGGCCGCCAGCCGTCTGGATGCCGCCGCCTATGGCCTTGTCATCGGCGGCGCGCTCGGCAATGTGGCGGACCGGTTGCGATTTGGCGCGGTGACGGATTTCCTCGATGTCTATGTCGGCACCTGGCACTGGCCGGCGTTCAATCTGGCCGATGTTGCGGTGGTCGGTGGCGTCGGGCTGTTGCTGTTGTCGGAGTTTTGGCAGGCACGAAATTCGCGTCGGCGCAAGGGCCGCGCCGACCGTGGATAGCTGCCAGCCGGGCGGCGGCTACAGCGCGAGATTGGGGGTCAAGCCGCTTTCTTCCAGATCCCAGGTGGCGCTCCATCTGTCCGATTGTCGTTCGAGCATAAGATAATTGCGTTCCGCAACATAACGGGCGCGTTGCCCCGGCAGTTGCTCGGTGCGGATCGGATGCTGCGCAAGCGGCGCCTCGCCCAGTCGCGCCCACATTGCGTTGCGCTCCGACCCCTCTCGCTCGAGGTAGCCGACCTCTTCGCCGTTGCACGACACAAAGGCGATCCGCAGATCGCCGCGCAGATTGCAGGCCACAGGGTATGTCTCGCCGTTCCAGCGATATTCAGACGACCGGTCGGCGGGCAGGTCGAAGCGCGCGCGCCAGACCGTCGCCCGGTCGAACCGCGCCAGAACCGATGCGCCATGCGCGCCGCCGGGTGTCTCGACGGGCGGCGGGCGTTCGTCCCCCTCGGTGATGAACAGCGCCGAAAGCGTCAGCGCGACGTCGCCGATAACGTCAAGGATGAGGATGGGGCCGATCAGGGACGGACGGGAGGCGGTCAAGGAACTTTTCTCGGTGTGCGGGGTCCGACATGCCAGGGCGATGTTCCCGACCCAGACAGTCCGCGCGGATCGTGCGGAGTTTCCGGCATGTCGGACCCAAACGTTTTTTTGGGATGCCGGCGAGGTGGGCCGCCGGATGAGGCCAGGCGCGGGAAAGGCTGCTGATGTGCCAACAGTTGTCACCATCGAGACCTGCGCCGCAGGATCGCCGGTGCGGCCAGAAGCGCCAGGCTGCCAAGCACCCATAGAATGACGATCGCGGGTTTGGCCACAAAGTGAACCAGCCCGATCAGCCCGCCAGCCAACCCATCGACATTGGCGACATCGCGCAGGGCCGCCGCCTGCTGCCCCAGCCCGAACCAGCGTGCCACGCCGGTACCGGCATCGGCCAGCGGGCCGACCGAGCCCGCGAACCAGCCCAACACCGGGTCAACCAGCAGGTAAGCGCCCCAGGCCAGAAGCGACCAGGTAATCAGCCCGATCACGATCAAACCCAACGGAAGTCGCTTCCGGCGTGGCGCTTCGTCATAGGCGAACCGGCTCTCGCCGCCGCGAGAACCGTAATTTCGCTGCTCGTCGTGGCCACGCTGCTTTCGGTGATGTCCCATCTTGCCTCCTCTAACTCCGCTACAGCGCTCAGCGATGCGTCTCGCCTTCGGCTTCGCGCAGGGCGGCATCCTCGATCTGGATCGTGGCATGGGTGATGCCAAAGCCCGCGCGCATCGTATTCTGCGCGGCAATCAGCGTGTCGCGCCGGGTCTCGATATCATCGACGACGAGATGACAGCTCATCGAATCAAGGCCCGAGGTCAGGGTCCAGACGTGCAGATCATGCACCGCAGCCACTCCCGGCAGGTCCAGCAACTGCCGCTCCAGCATCCCGATATCGACTTCGGGCGGGGTGCCCTCCATCAGGATGTTGATGGCGCTTTTCAGCAGGATCCAGGTGCGCGGCACGATGAAAAGGCCAATGCCCGCGCCGATGATCGGATCGGCCAGGGTCCAGCCGGTGAACATGATCACCAGCGCCGCCAGGATCACCCCGACCGAGCCGAGCATGTCGGCCAGCACCTCGAAATAGGCGCCCTTCAGGTTCAGGCTTTCCTTCGATCCGGCATGCAGCAGCCGCATCGAGACGAGATTGACCGCAAGGCCCACGACCGCCACTACCAGCATCGGCCCGCTGAGGATCTCGGGCGGGGCGAGGAACCGCTGATAAGCCTCATACAGGATGTAGAGCGTCAGCAGCAGCAGCACGACCGCGTTGACCAGCGCCGACAGCACCTCCATCCGCACGTAGCCGAAGGTCTTTTCCGGCGTGGCGGGTAGTGCCGCGAAACGGATCGCGATCAGCGCCAGCGTCAGCCCGCCGACATCGGTCAGCATGTGTGCTGCATCGGCCAGCAGCGCCAGGCTGCCGGTCCAGAACCCGCCAATGACCTCGACCACCAGAAAGGTCGAGGTCATCGCCAGCGCCCATTTCAGGCTGCCGCTGTGACGCCCGGCGGCGGAGCCGGCTGCCCTGGTGGTCGTTTCCGCATGTCCTGCGCCCATTGCCGGCGTCTCCTGTTGTCTCGGGCAGACACCGTTTGCCCGTTCGCGTTTTTTTGGCCAAGGGGACTGCGTTAGTCGAACAGATCGTGCAACCAAGATTTGCGGCGATAACCACCGTGCTTGCCCTGGCCGCGGTGCTTGCCATAGCCACCGCGCCGCCCGTAGTCATCATTGTCGTAGCCGCGCGGATCGGGTTCGGGCGCGGATTGTGGCGGCGGTGGCGCCATTTCGGCCGCGCTGCGCTCGATGATCTTGTCAAGTTCGCCGCGGTCGAGCCAGACACCCCGGCACTGCGGGCAATAGTCGATCTCGACGCCCTGACGGTCTGCCATCGTCAGCGCCACCTTGCACACCGGACAGAGCATCAACGCGCCTCTGTCTGCCCGGTTGCGTTCGGGCTCCCTGCCCGGTTCCTTCAGTTCAATGACCATGAGCCAGTGCTCTCTTTGCCATGTGTTCGCCGACGCGCTCGCCGCCTTTCGGCGCCGTCGGTCCCTGCCCCTTGGCGCGGAGCAGACGCAGCGCATTGGCCACCACGATCAGCGACACGCCGACATCGGCGGCGATTGCGCCCCACATGGTGGCCATGCCGAAGGCGGTCAAGCCCACGAAGGCGGCCTTGGTCGCCAGCGACAGACCGATGTTCTGGCGGATGATCCACATCGTGCGGCGCGAATGGTCGATCAGCCACGGCACCTTGCCGATATCGTCGGTCATCAGCGCGATGTCGGCGGTCTCGATCGCCGCATCGGACCCCACCGCGCCCATGGCGATGGCGAAGTGCGCGCGGGCCATGGCCGGGGCATCGTTCACCCCGTCGCCGATCATCGCGACAACATCATATTGCACCACCAGATCCTCGATCGCCTTGACCTTGTCTTCGGGCAGCAACTCGGCGCGCACCTCATCGATGCCGACCTCGGCCGCTACCGCGCGGGCGGTGCGTTCGTTGTCGCCGGTTAGCATCACGATCTTTTTCACACCCTGCGCATGCAGTTTCGCGACAATGCCCTTCGCGTCGGGCCGGATCCGGTCGCGCAGCTCGATCAGGCCCAGGAGACCGCTCTCGTCGCCAACCGCCACCAGCGTGCTCCCGGCGCCCTCGATCCGGTCCACCACGTCGCGTGGCATACCGGCATCCAGCTTCTTTTCCCTGGCGAAGCGATCGGAGCCAAGCCAGATCATGCGGCCATCGTGCCGCCCCTCGACCCCGCGACCCGGCACGGTGCGGGTATCCTCGGCCGCCTTGTCCGCGATGCCGTCGCGTTTGGCGCGCGCCAGAATGGCCCGCGCCAGCGGATGCGACGACCGCGCTTCAAGCGATGCGGCGGCGGCCAGAAGGTCGCGCTCGGCGGTATTGTTCAGTGGGTAGAGACCCGCCACTTCGGGCTCGCCCATGGTGATGGTGCCAGTCTTGTCCATCGCCAGTGCGGTCAGCCGCACGGGCGCCTCGACATAGGCGCCGCCCTTGATCAGGACGCCGTTGCGCGCCGACGAGGCCAGCGCCGCGACGATCGACACCGGGGTGGAGATCACCAGCGCGCAAGGGCAGGCAATAACCAGCAGCACCAGCGCATTGTAGATCCAGAATGACCAGGACGCACCGAAAACCAGCGGCGGCGCCAGCGCGATGAGGATCGCGAGCACCATCACGATCGGGGTGTAGATGCGGGCGAACTTGGCCACCCATTGCTCAACCTCGGCACGGCGCGAATGCGCATCACC